>CAZXXZ010000011.1:0-65831 GCA_964644505.1 uncultured Treponemataceae bacterium
GCCCAAGCTGGCGATTCTCTTCGAGAATCGCATACGTCCTCGCTTCGCGCCCAAGAACTCTCTTTTTGAATCCAGGCCGCGAGGCTCTCGGGGAATCCGGCGTCGCGTTCAACAAGGTCGGCGAGATGGATGTGAGCGTCGGCGAGCATCGGGTATACTGTACTGCTTTTTCGTTCCGCCGTCAGGAGAGCGCTTGGCCGGGTCCGTACGATACCCGATCATATCTCGGGTGCGGCGGCGAGAAGGTACTCCTCGGCCTCCTTGCACCAGAGCATGTTGTTCGCCTTCACGATCCGATCGAGTTCGGCGAAAAAGGGATCGGTCGATCCCAGTTTCTCGAAATCGGCGATGGCCGTGAGAGGCATGGACTTGTGGGTGTAGATGAGCTTCTTGCCGCCGGGGATGGCATCGAGGCGCATTGTCGTATCGGGGACGGCGTCGAGGCCGCCGACGTGGGTGATCATCGCGACCGGATTCAGGCGTCCATCAGCCATCATGGCGAGCGATTCTTTGATATCGTCCGTGTTCCCCCCGGATGTTCCGACGATGTGATGCGAAGCGTAGTGCACATCGTAGAAATTGAGCGAGGCCGAAAAGGCAGGATCGGTAGGACCCGCGAAGAAATTCAGACAGCCGTCCGGACCGAGGAGAGCGTCTCCCTGTTCCACTACGGATCTGACAGGGGCGAAGACGAAGACATCGTCGAAGGGTCTTCCCCCGTTCAAGGATTTGATATAGGCGATCGGGTCCTCGACGCCTTTCATATCAACGTAATGAAGCTCGACCCCGTTCCGAGCTGCTTCTTCGGTCGTGAAAATCGAGGCCGCCCGCGAGATCCGCTCCTTGTCGATGTCCGTCACGACGAGACGAGCGGGCCGCCGCGGGGCGTGGATAGCGTAATCGATCGCTCCCATGCCCATGGGGCCGGCTCCGGCGAGCAGAGCCATAGAGCCTCCGGGGACGATGCCCATCTCGTGTGAGTATGATCCTGCCCTCGTATGGTATTGGGCGTGGAAAGCTCCGACGATGCAGGACATGGGTTCCGCGAGACTGCCCATGAAGAACGCCTCGACCTTGTACTCGAGAAGGCAGCCGAGTTCCATCACCTCCCTCGGAATGATGATATAGGTCGCGTCGCCGCCGATATATTGATACGAGTATCCGGGCGACCAGAGCGTCCCCTGATAGTTGAGCGCCGGTTGTATCGCGAACTTCTGCCCGGGGTAAAAACGACTGCTCCATTTCGGTCCCACTTCGACCAGTTCTCCGCAGAATTCATGTCCTATGATGACCGGGAATTCGGCGAGGGGCGCGCGGACACGCTTGTGCCGATCTCCCTGGACGGCCAGTTTGTGGCTCGACATACAGACAGAGTCGGAGACGACTTTCGCAAGTATCTCGTCGTCGGCGATCGGCGGGAGATCGAACTCGTCGAGTCTCAAATCGCCGGCCCCGTGTATGCGTACGGCCTTCGTTTTCATGCCCTCTCCTCGGTATGATCATCATGAGATACACGTTTGAGCCATTCGGTTTTGTACTGCTCGAGACCGTGCAGACCCGGTATAGGCTCGGGCCTGATATAATCCACGGATAGTCTGTCGGCAAGTAGATGCGGCGAAACGCCTTCGAGAGCCGCTATAGCGGTCATGGCCGCCCCGAGCGATGTCGCCTCGGGGATATCCGTCAGCCGCGTCCTTTCACCCAAAAGCGACGCGAGGATCGCGTTGTACCCTGCGTTTCTCCTGAACCCGCCCTCGGTGATCAACTCGGTACGGTCTCGGGCGCCCGTCCTCTCGAAGGCTACCAGGGTCTGAAGTGCGAGAGAGATCTTGAGTGCGGCGACAATCGCGCCCGTGTTCCGCAAACACTCCGGCGAAACGTGGCCGTTTTCGATGTCGGCCAACGCGTACTCGTTCCCGGAAAAGCATATCCGCGCGGTCGATCCGGGGAACTGCCCCGAACCCGGTACAAGCTCGGGCAGGATGAAAAGAGAGCGGTTTTCGATCACGGCGCGGTAATCTTCGGGCGACGGCTCGGGGAGCTCCGTCGATTCGGGCGCTCCCATCCGTCCGCGGACGACAGAAGCCCAGGCTTCATATTCCATGCCGCCGAGGAAGATCGCAGTCTTGACCGGCTTGTTATATGCGGATCGGTTGAAGAAAACCACCTTCCCGAGTTCCTCGGGAGAGAATCTATACTCCTCCTGCGGGTGCATGAGCACACACCATGTTCCGGTCGAGTTGAGGACGAAGTCGCGATCCTCCAGTTTCGCGAGATGTGGCAGAAGCGAGGCGTTGGAGTCATGTATCCCCGTGGTCGCGATGGTATTCTCGTCGAGCCCCGTTCGTGCCGCGATAATGGAAGTAATCCGACCCGCCGTCTCAAAGGAGTTGCGCAAAGGATACGGCATTTTATCCGCCGCTCCGAGCTTCTTCGCGACATCGGAGTATCGATCGTTCTTCCAGTCCCAGAGGTAACTATGGCATCCGACGAAAGTGCCTTCGGCGCAAGCCTTACCCGTGAGCCTGTAGACCCAATACTGCGGGTAGTTAAGAATATATTTTGCCTTGTTGTAAGCCTCGGGGAAGCGCTCCCGAATGAAGAACAAGATTTTCGCAGGATTGATCATCGCCGAAAGCGGCGGAGTACCCGTTGTCTCCTGCAATATACGGGGATCGCCGGCAAGACGGTAAAAACGTTCCTGGAACTCCGGCCCCGGATCGTGCGTGTAGAAAAAACACGGCGCGCAGGGATTACCGTCCTCCCCGATCGGCACCATGGTCGCACCGTGCGTCGTGACCGCGACCGCTCCGATCGCGAAAGAGCGGGCGAACTCCGAGAGTCTGTCGAGCATCCACGTCTCGATCGCCGCAAGGTCGTGCGCCTCGACCCCGTCGACACTGATCGGCCCGAAGGTACACGAGGCCGAATCGAGCATCCGGAAGTTTCCGTCGTAGACCGCTATTTTTTTATTGGTCATTCCAATGTCGATAACGGCGACAGCTTTCACCATACGCACCGCCTAGCCCAGCATGACCTGGCCGCCGGTGACCGGCACAGCCTGTCCGGTTTCGTATTCCTGCTCGACGATGTAATAAATAGCCCTCATCACATCCGCCGCGGTACAACCGCGGCCCATGGGGACTTTCGCCTCGTAGGCTGCCTTCACATCTGCGATTGTTTTTGCGCCGGGCACCTTGCCCGATCTCAGATACTGGACGAAGAGCCCCTTTTCGGGATCCGACCAGAGCGGACCGTCGAAAAAATTTCCGGGACAGATCGCATTGACTTTAATGCCCCACTCGATCAGTTCGAGGGCGAAACTCTGCGTAAGTCCTATGCCGCCGAATTTGGCTCCTGCGTAGGAAGCATTCTTGTTCGAACCCTGAAGTCCGGACTTGGAATTGATCTGAATTATGTCCGTCTTCCAGCGCGGAGCTCCCAAAGCCTGCGAGCGCATGACGATCGCGGCATGCTTCGCCACGATGAGATACCCGGTGTAATCGACCTCGGTGACTCGCCTGAACGAATCGAGATCCTGCTCGAAAAGCGAAGAAGCTTCGAGTATACCCGCGTTGCTGACGACAAGGTCCAGGCCGCCTGCAAACTCGACGGCGCGAGCGAAAGCCGAGGCGACCGAATCCTCGTCGGTGACATCGACAGACAGCGCGACGGCCGCCGTGCATCCCAGGTCCGCGTTGAGCGACGCAGCGAGGTTTTCGGCCCCCGCGAGGTTCACGTCGGCGACAAAGACAAACGCCCCCGATTCCGCGAGCCCCCGCGCTATTTCGGCCCCGAACCCCTGGGCCCCGCCCGTGACCAGCGCTATTTTGCCGCGTACCACCTCGCCGCGCTTACACGACGAGAGCGCGGAGAACGCTCCGGCGGGAGCTCGCCCGATCGGTGAAGAAAGGGACATTTCAGCGCGGCGAGCGGCAGAGTCGAAACTCTGATCCGCCCAATACAAGGCGTATCCGCCCTGGAGGGCGAGCACGACGCATCCGGGCATCGAAACCCCTTCCTCCGAGGACGGGCGGGCTTTTCTCCACTCCGCGAGTCCGTTCTTGAGACGCGCAGCGAGCTTGAAACCGCCGTCATCGAGCAGCTCCTGAGAGTACGATAGATCGACGAAGAGCGCACTCTCGGGCACTGAGGTTTTTTCCTGAGTTCGCGAAGCAATGAAGAAAGGCTTGTCGAACTCGTCAAGATATAATGCGCGTACAAAGGGCGCAGCCGACACCCGGTTCAATTCACTCATTTCGTGAACCTTCCTTGAAACAAGGCATCCAGGACCGACGCGGCATCGTCCCGGCGCCGCGGATCGATGCTCCTGCCCGCCCGTGCGTAGACTTCGATACGGCGGTCGATCGAGAGCAGAGCGAGTGGGTTATCTTTCGATAATAAACCTGCTCGCGGATCGATACTCGAAAGCTTTTCGTGGGCGACCAGGGCCCAAGCCGAGTCGCGCAGATTCGCAAACTCGGGGAGTACGAGTTCGGGACAGTCGAAAACTTGTCGAGGACTGTTTATATCGACACCAGAGATCTGCATAAACCCGTATTCAAGGCAGAGTTTTCGAACACGTTCGATCTGCGCCGCGGTATTACGGGGAGGCATATACGCGATTGCCGCAAAACCCAGCTTCGAGAGCGCCGTGAACAATTCTTCGAGGTAATCGTCCTCGAACTTCTGCGAGCGCTTGTCGCCGGTGGGCGAATCGACGACATCTCCGAGATAGGCGTAGGCGGGAATCGCGCCTATGGAGAGCGCGAAGGCTACGACCGAGGCCGCGTCGGGGCATTCTGTATCGTCAGGCTGTTCGAACACCCGATCGAGAAAATCTGTTTTCAAAAGGCCGATTAAATCGTAGACAAGGTCCTCGGCATCCGATCCGGATATAAGCGAGGCCGCCTTGGGCGATGCCTTGATACCGAGAGAGCGCTCAAGTCCGTCGAGCAGACGCGGGCCCGTCCCGAAACGGGAGATCAATTTCCGTGCGACGGCTGCGAGAAGGTGCCGCTCGGTGACACTGCCGCCCTCTGCGGCCTTCGACCTCGCGAGGATATCCTTATCGAAGTCGAGTGTCTCGACACCAGCGACGCTCAGCACGAGAGACGCGGCTTCAGCCATCCGCCTGGTACGCTCGAGCCGCGCGTTCCGGACAGGCGCAAGGAACGAGTCGAGCTCCTCGATTCGCGATGCGCTCACGCCCTGTATCGTCATGTATGCGATACCGGGCGAATCGGGGTTGTTTATATATCGATCTGCGAATGAAAAACGGGAGCCGTCCGGAAGCTCCCGCATAGTGACACGAAGTTCACAACCGGTTACCGACCCGAGGCCGAGAGCGGCACAGGCCGCGGTCATCTCGCGCGCCGCGGCGATCGAATCGTGATCAACCGATCCTGCGACCTCGAGGCCGGCCTCCCGAGAGCGGAGGGCCGCCATGGACGGGGAGTAGGGGCTGAAACTGTAGAACGTATGGATGTGATTGTTGGTGACCCCGCGCGAAGAACCCCTCTCCCCCATCCTCGATGCGACAAGGCTCAGGGCGGCCAAGCGCTCCTCGGACGAAAGGTCGGGATCATTGACGATCGATCGAAGCGATGCGTCGTCGAAGGACCCAGAAACACGCATCACGGCTAGACCCCGGCCCTCGCGCGGCGCGCCATGTCGAGTTCGGTTTGAATTGTCGAAGGGACATGTCCGGGAAGCGGAACAATGCGCTCGTGCACGGCGTCGACAATCCAGTTTTTCTGCGGGAAATACAGCTCCTCCATCTCGGCCGCCGGCGTGATCCAATTGCGACTGCCCAGCACCACGACCGGGGCGTCAAGGCTGTCGAAGGCCAGTGATTGGACATTCGACGCGACTGTATGCAGAAAGCTCCCCCGCTCGACGGCGTCGCTTACAAGAAGCAGCCGGCCCGTCTTGCGTACTGATTCGACTAACTTTTCATAGTTGAGAGGACAGATGAACCGCAGATCGATCACCTCGGTTTCGAGGCTGTAGCGCGCGGAAAGTTCCTCGGCCGCATCGAGGGCTCTGTATAGCGCCGCGCCGATCGTTGCTATCGTCAAATCCTTGCCCCCTCGCCGGACTGCGGGCTCCCCCTCGGGGATCTCGTAATAGCCGACCGGCACTCCTCCGCTTTCGAAACGCTCGCCGATATCATACAGCAACTGGCTTTCGAAGAAGACGACAGGATCGGTGCCGCGCAGTGCGAGATTGAGCATACCCTTCGCGTCGTAGGGCGTCGCGGGATAGTAGGCCTTGAGGCCGGGAACGTGCGCCACCATGGCCGACCAGTCCTGGCTATGCTGAGCGCCGTACTTGTTGCCGACAGAGACACGGATGACAAGCGGCATCTTTAACAGGCCCGCCGACATCGCCTGCCATTTCGCGGCTTGGTTGAAAAGCTCGTCGCCCGATCTTCCCATGAAGTCGCAGTACATAAGCTCCACGACAGCGCGACCGCCCGCGAGCGCGTAGCCGACGCCGGCTCCGACGATCGCTCCCTCGGATATCGGGCTGTTGAAGAGGCGCTTGTACGGAAGAGCCTCGGTGAGTCCGCGATACACCGCGAAGGCACCGCCCCAGTCTCGGTTCTCCTCGCCCCAGGCCGCCATGGTCGGATCGATTGAAAACCGGTGAAGCATAGCCTCGAACAGAGCATCGCGGAATTGGTACACCTTGTTCTTGGGAATCGGCCTGCCTTCGGCGTCGAAAGCGTACCGCGCCCTGCCTGCGATCGACTTCACGCGCGGATTCTCCGAAAGATCGCCAAGAAGCTCGGGCTTCGAATCGCCGAAGCGCTCGACTTTACCGTTAGAAAACATGACCGATTCGATAAACAATCCGCCGGCCCGCGGACAATCACGGTCGCTTACCGCCAGGTTGACAACGGCGGCAAGACGTTCAAGAGCCTTCGCCCGGGCTGCGTCCATGTCCGCCCGCGCAATTACCCCGTTTTCTACAAGGTACGAGGCGAAGGATTCTATCGGATCCATCTTCTGCCAGAGCTCGATCTCCTCCTTCGAGCGGTAGCTCGAAGCATCGGAAGGCGAGTGACCGGAAATTCGATACGTTATCGTGTCGAGAAGAACGGGACCTCTCCCCTCGAGGAGAATCTTTTTTTTACGCTCGACCGCATCGGCGACGGCGAGGGGATTATATCCGTCGACGCGCTCGGCGTGCATGTTTTCCGGATTCACCCCGGCGCCCACACGGGCCAGTATCTTATACCCCATGGTTTCGCCGTCCGTCTGTCCGCCCATGCCGTAGAAGTTATTGAAAAAGTTGAATAGAACCGGCGGCGCGCCTCCCGAGTCTTCACCCCAAAGCCCCCGGTACTGATCCATCGAGGCGAAGCAGACAGCCTCCCAGACCGGGCCGCAGCCCATCGAGGCGTCGCCGATGTTCGCAACGACAATGCCCCTTTTCCGATTGATACGCTTGAAAAGAGCCGCCCCCGTCGCGATATCGGCCGAACCGCCGACAATCGCGTTGTTCGGCATCGACCCGAAGGGCGCGAAGAACGCATGCATCGATCCGCCGAGCCCACGGTTGAAGCCGGCCTTTCTGGCGATTATCTCCGCCAAGGTCCCGAACAAGATGAAATTTTCGGCGAGTTCCAACGCGTCTTTGTGCGGCAGACCTTCGGCGTAGGACAGTGTCTCTCCCTCGTTGTACGCCTCCATAATAGCCGTGAGCTCTCTTTCGGAGAGCTTTCGCGAAGCGGAAAAACATTTGGCGAGAATCTCGCCGTGGCTCCGGTGGGAGCCGAAAATCTGATCCTCCGGATCGAGGACTGCGCACTGTCCTACGGCTGCCGATTCCTGGCCTATCGAAAGATGGGCGGGGCCCTTGTGGTTATACTCTATGCCCTTCCACGAGCCTTGCGTCTTGAAGGAATTGAGCATCGACTCGAACTCGCGGATATAGACCATATCGAGCCACATCCGCGCAAGGCCATCGCGTCCGAAGCGCTCGAGCTCGAGCTTGAAATCCGACTTGTACTTATTGATCGGGATACTATCGATTTCAAGCATCCCGCTTCTACGGACAACCGCGGGGTCGACCACCAGGCATTTCGGCATCACACACTCCTGAAAAAGCGCCTACCAAGGCATGCGCTATAATTCCTTCACAGCATCGCTGATCGCTTCGCAGACCGTCGGATGCGGGAAAACAATCTCCTTGACGTCGCGAACCCTCATCTCCTGTTCGATCAGGGCGGCGGCCCCCCAGATCATCTCGGAGGCATAGGAACCGACCAGATGGACACCGAGTATCCTGTCGCTGGAACGATCCGCGACCACCTTGACGGAGCCCGGCGCGGCGAAGCCCGCCTCGGCGCAGAAGCGTCCGGACACGCGAAGCGGAAGGCTCGCTTTTTTCACGTCATACCCTGCTTCACGCGCGGCAGCTTCGGTCATTCCGACGCCGGCGGCTTCGGTCAATCCGTACAAGACCCAGGGGACCGCTCCGTAGCGCATGACTTCAGGACCGCGGGAGGCACCGCCTCCGCCCAGGATATCGGAGGAGGCAACATCGGCCATTCGGTAAGCCGAATGCGCAAGCAGGCTCCTTCCCGTAACATCACCGACGGCCCAGACCATGGGGAGATTCGTCCTCATCCGTTCGTCGACGACGACGCCGCGAGGCGAAACATCGAGCCCCGCCTCCTTCGCGCCCCACCCTGAAACCAGGGGCCGACGACCGACGGCCAAGAGAATCACATCGGCCTCGGTCACGGCAGAAAGGCCGTTCTGTGTTGTATACCGAACCGAAGCGGCCTCGATCGACTCGACCCTGCATCCCAGCCGGAATGTGACGTCCTTCATCGCGCGTCTGAGAATCGGCGCCTGCTCCCTGTCCATGAAGGGGACAATCTCGTCCATCATCTCGATCACCTCGACCTTGGAGCCGAGGGCAGAGAAGAGGCCTGCGAACTCCACGCCGATGACGCCTCCGCCGATCACGCATAGACGGGCCGGAACTTCGTCGATCTCGAGCAATGCCGTCGAATCGAGAACCCGTGGATTGTCGCGCACTCCGGGGATGGGCGGCATGATCGGCTCCGAACCGCAGGCCGCGACAATCGCCTGCGCGCCGTGAACAAGCGTGGAACCGTCTGAACTGTGGAGCTCGACTCGCCCCGGACCCAGAAGCCTCGCCTCGGCCTGGACGACTTCGACACCGTATTTTTTTTCGGTCACCGCGATTGCAGCGCGGAGTTTTTCGACGACCTCACGCTTCCAGGCCTGCATCGCGGACCAGTCGAACGAGATATCAGAGGCTTTAACACCGAAACGCATCCCGTCACGCGCATGCGCGTAGATCTTGGCGGAGTTGATCAGGGTCTTCGTGGGAATGCATCCGACATTAAGACAGGTGCCGCCCAACGCGCTCTTCTCGACGAGAAGCACCCGCTTCTTGGCAGCGCCCAAACGCTCGGCGGCCGCGTATCCGCCCGGGCCGCCGCCCACGATAATAACGTCATAGTCAGCCATATCGGCCTCACACCATAAGTAAAAGATCGATGTCGGCTATCGCGTCGGCGAAAGCCTTGAGAAGACGGGCGGCGGGGACACCGTCGATAACCTGATGATCGACCGTCAGCGACAGACCCATGCGCCGTTCGATGATGATGGAACCATTAGGACCGGCGGCGGCTCGGGGCAGAATCGCATCCACGCCGAGGATCGCGACCTGCGGGGCATTGAGGACCGGAGTGAAGGACTCGACACCGAAGGCGCCGAGATTCGAAACCGTGAAGGTCCCACCGGAGAGTTCGGCGGGATCGATCGAGCCCGACTGACAGGCGGCGGCGAGACGCTTGGCCTCGGAGGATAGTTCCCGAAGCGAAAGAAGATCCGCATTTCGTATGACCGGCACCATGAGCCCGCGAGGCGTATCGACGGCCATCGCAAGATGGACATGTTCGTACGAGCGCAGGACCCCGTCCTCGAGCGTCGCGTTCGCGTTCGGGAAACGGGGCAGAACTCGCGAGACGGCGAACAGTACGAGATCTCCGATCGTAATATCCGCGAAGCCGAGCGCTGCTTCGCTCGACTTGAAACGGGCGCGCAGATCCAGGATACGCGATGCGTCCGCCGAGGAGTTGAAAGTGAGCTGAGCCGTGCTCGCGAGCGAAGAAAGCATGCGCTCGGAGATTATTTTGCGGACGCCCTTAAGCGACGTTTCGACGAAGGAATCGCCCGGCGAAACAGGATGTCCGACAGCGGAGGCTCCTTCATTCTTGTCAGATTTTGTTGCGGCCTTGATATCCCCCAGTCCGACACGGCCGCCGAGAGCCGTTCCCTTCTCCGCAGGCTTAACAGCTGCAGAATTCGCGGCCTCGCGGGCAGCTGCGGTCATAGGCGGCCGAATCTGCGCCGCCACATCGCGTTCCAGGACGCGCCCCCTCGGCCCCGAGCCTTCGAGCGACGAAACATCGATCCCCTCGGTCTCTGCGCGGCGGCGCGCCCGTGGACTTACGCCGATTTCCTCGTCGGATTCGGAATCGTTATCGCGCACAGCAGCCCGAGCGGCTTTTACCGCGGCCTGCGCAGCCTGGATCGCCTCTTCGGCCGATCGAGCGGGATTCTCGTGAGAGGTTGTGAAAGCGTCTTTCCAGTTTTCACCCGGCTTGCCGATCACCGCAATCGGCTCGAGGACCGGGACATCCTCACCCTCGGCCTTGAGAATCTTCAATACGATTCCGTCGGCGCCCGCCGGAACATCGAAACTCGCCTTATCGGTCTCGACCTCGCATACCGGATCGTCGGACGAAACCCTGTCGCCCTCGGCAGCGTACCAGCGAGTGATGATACAGGATTCGACCGTATTGCCCTGACGCGGCATTACAAGCACATGTGCCATGTTCGCCCCTCCTATTCCACCCTCTGCGGTCTTGTCAGACGCGGAGCAGCTTCAACGAAGCGTCCTCGATATCGCGGACCGCGTCCTCGGCGAGATCGGAATCCGAAATGATACCGTCGATCTCTGATAGTGATAAAACTGTAACAAAACCCGATTTTCCGTACTTCGAGGAGTCGGCGAGAAGCCAGGTCTCGTCGGCCCGCTCCCGCATGGCCTTGACGATTTCGCCGCCCTCGACGAGGTGGGTGGTCATGCCACGCTCGATCGAAAACCCGTCCGTACCGACAAAGGCGAGGCGGACATTCAAGCCGGCGATCGTCCTGAGGGCGACCGGGCCGACCATCGACTCGGTCTCACGGCGGAACTCTCCGCCGGTCATAGTGATCTGCAGAGCCGGATTGAGACGCGCATACGCGAAGACCAAGGTCGAGTTCGTTACGATCTGAACATCACGCTTTCCGAGAAGGTAACGCACGACAAGGGCAGTGGTAGTCCCCGCCTCGATCATGATGCGGTCTCCGTCGCGGACGAGTTCGGCGGCCTTTCGCGCGATCCGGTTCTTTTCCTCGACCCTGAGTTCCTGACGCTCGATGATGCTCTGGTGCACGGCGAGCTGCGCGCCGCCCCTCGAACGACTCAGCAATCCCTGAGTCTCGAGTTCGTTGAGATCGGCCCGGACCGTCACCTCGGAAACGCCGAGTTCGCGGCTGAGCTTGTTCACAGTCAAGGGCCCCTGCTCCGAGAGAAGTTTGAGGATGATTCTTTGTCGATCACTTCGCACTGGCGACACAGGAATACCCTTTATTACTCATAGCTTTACAAAGGCTCCAATCGTTCCACCGATGTACCCTCTCAACAACAAGGTTCGAGGAACTTCATTTAACTTTCGAATTACTTTCGTTACTTTTTCATTTTACCATCTAATATCTTTTATTTCAATATAAACTGATTATTCGACTGAAAACATCCAATTGTTTGAATTTCTTCAAACGTTTCGCTTTTTTCCTACGTTTGTTAGAATTAAAACGTTCGCCCTTCTTCGCTCGTTTCTTACTTCCCTATCGTTTGTCAGCTATACTATCCCCGGGTCGGGGGGCTGAGCATGTACGAGGCGGAGCGTTTCTGGGCTGCATTCGAAACCGAGACCGGCGAGCACGTCGTTGGGCGAACCATCGGTATTTGGCACGAATCCGGGATGGCAAAGGGTGTATGGGGGCTCGTCATTCTGACGGACCGCAGTTTCAGGTACAAATATATGCCGAGCCAGAGCCTGATACTTGGTCTTTTCAGGGCCCCGAATGGGAACAGCCCGGCCCGCGAAGAAATCGACATCGTCATGCCGCTCGAACAGATACGCTCGATCAAGGAACAAGAACGAGGCTGGTTTTCGCGGTTCTTCGGTTCTCCATTCCCGCGTGTTTCTATCACATGGGGCCCTTCGGAGGCCGAACGCCGCAGCGAAGACTTCTCGATCGACCCCTCCACCGGTCTCGTCGAGAAGCTCAAAAACACAATCTTGAAATGAACTAAAAAAGGAATCCGCACATGTCCGGCAATGGATCACGTCGTGAATATTTCCTCACAATTTGCCTGAACCCCGTCATTCAAAGGACGCTCGTCTTCGATTCGGTGGTCAAAGGCGAGGTGAACCGCGCCTTGAGATGCCGCGTCGACGCCTCCGGCAAGGGCGTCAATGTCGCGAGGGTGCTCGTACAATCCAACAGGAAATCCATGCACTTGACGCAGGCCGGGGGGCCGACTCGCGACTGGTTTCTTTCGATGTGCGCCGACGACGGGATCGAGGTGAGATGGGTGGAGTCCGGTTCGGAGATACGGGGTTGCACGACGGTGATCGATCTCGAGGACGGCACCGTGACCGAGCTTGTCGAGGAGGCCGTGCCGGTTGCGCCGGGCACGGACGCACTCATTCTGGCCGAACTCGATCGAGTTCTTCCCGATTGCGGTGTCGTTGTCCTTTCGGGCACGAAGGCGGCCGGATTCCCCGACTCGATTATGCCGAAGATTGTTTCGAAGGCCGCGGCTTCGGGCGCCCTCCTCGTCCTCGATATCCGCGGTAGGGACCTCCTCGACTGCCTCGTCTCGAAACCCGCCGTCGTGAAGCCCAATCTTTCCGAGCTGTTGGCGACCTGGCCGCTCCCGGCAGGGAAAAACCCTCGTGATGAAGGCGCGGTCAAATCGCATGTTGCGCTGATCGCCTCCGCGCTCGCGAATTCGGGGACATCGCTTGTAGTCACCCGCGGCTCGGCACCTCTCTGGTACTGGGACGGCCGAGGTCTCGCGGAGGCTGCCTCGGCAAGGGTCGCCGCGGTCAACCCGATAGGATCGGGGGACGCTTTCGCGGCCGGACTCGCGATGGTTCTCGCCGAGGGCGGTTCCATGACCGATGCCGTCGCCGAGGGGATCAGGCTCGGGGCTCTGAATGCGACGACGCTGAAACCGGGGTCGATCCGCGACTGAGTACGGATGTGAATACATCTCTCCCAGGCAGCCCCGTGGACGCGGAAGGCTCCCCTTCGCCATAATTCCGTATGACCTCAGAACTTCGCGGCCGCCTCGACGAATCGATCAAGGCCTTCATCGTCGATATGGACGGCGTCCTCTATCACGGCAACAGGCTGTTACGCGGTGCCGCCGAGTTCGTCGCGTGGTTGCGGGCAAAGGGCAAACGCTATCTCTTCCTCACCAATTCGAGCGAGCGATCCCCTGCCGAACTCTCCCAGAAGCTCGCCAGAATGGGTATCGAGGTCGAAGCCGAGCACTTTTATACGAGCGCACTGGCGACCGCAGGTTTTCTTGCGAGCCAAAAGCCGGGCGGAAGCGCCTTTGTGATCGGAGAACCCGGTCTGATCTCGGCGCTCTACGGCGCCGGTTACACGATGAACGACGTCAATCCGGACTTCGTCGTCATCGGCGAGAGCCGAGGCTACAACTACGAGGCGATCGAGAAGGCGGTGCGCCTTGTCATGGGCGGAGCGCGGCTCATCGGCACGAACCCCGACGTCTCGGGTCCCGGAGAAAGAGGTCTTGTGCCCGCCTGCGGCGCGCTCCTCGCCCCGATCGAGCTCGCGACGGGGCGCAAAGCCTACTTCGTCGGCAAGCCGAATCCTCTCATGATGCGGCACGCCCTCCGCAAGCTCGGCTCGACCCGCGAAGAGACCGCGATTATCGGCGACCGCATGGACACCGACATCATCGCGGGCATCGAGTCGGACATCGAGACTATTCTCGTCCTGTCCGGGGTCACCTCGCGCGAAGAACTGAGCGCTTTCGCATACGCCCCCCGTCATGTTCTCGAAGGCGTTTTCGAAATACCCGGTTGAATGGAAGTCTTTCGCCTCACGCGAGTCCCTTATACGAGAATCAACCCAGGCTGGCCCCCTCAGAGCCGGCGCGAAGGCGGGACAGAAGGCCTCGCACAACGACCGAAGCGGCTGCAAGTCCGGCCGAGGCGGGCACGAAGGAAATCGATCCTACAGGCATCCGCAGCCCGGCTCCCGCCTCTGCGGGTTTTTCAGCTTCGCCGCGCAAGGGCCGGATCGGCACCTCGGTGGAGTAGACCACTTCCAGCGACCGCAGGCCGCGCCGCCGAAGTCGGGATCGCATAACGCGCGCAAGCGGGCACACTTCTGTTTCATAGAGATCGCCGACGCGGAGCCTGGTGGGATCGAGCTTCCCGCCCGTACCCATGACGCTTACGACGGGGATGCCGAGCTCTTTAGCGCGGACAATGAGTTCCACCTTATCAGAAACGGAATCGATGGCGTCGACAAGATACGAGAGACCAGGATCGAGAAGCCGTTCGGCGGTCTCGGCGCTGAAACGTTCACTATGGATCTCGATATCGATCGAGGGATCGATGTCGAGGATGCGCTCGCGCATGACTTCAACCTTGGGCCTGCCTATGGTGCTTCTGAGGGCGCAGAGTTGTCGGTTGAGGTTCGATTCCTCGACACGATCGTCGTCCACGAGAACGAGGCCGCCCAAGCCGGCGCGGGCGAGCGCCTCTGCGGCGTAGGAGCCGACTCCGCCGAGGCCGATGACCGCCGCTCGACATGAGCGTAAAAACTCAAATCCTTCGGCACCGATGAGCAGCACCTCGCGGGAGAAGGTTTTGTCCATACGTATGCGCGATGATGGCCCGGGCAGGGGAACTCGGTCAAGAAATACACGACAGCCCGGAGTTCTTGACAGAACCCCGGGCTGTCGTTGGGGGGATAGGGGGATCAGGAACCAAAATCGATACGCGGAATTGTGGCGGCTTGCACCAGTGTTCCCTGAAGCTCATCCCGATACAGACCTTCAAGCCGTTCTTTGAGCTTCAGGCCATCCTCGTCGAGATAGGGTTCGTCATCCATCCGTGCGATATATTCGAGCGCATTCAGGCAGCCGACGATAATCCTCAGTTCATTGACACTGAGGTCGATTCCAACCGGTTTTGCGAGAGTCCGATCGATATCAAAAACTTCGAGGTTTTCCATATCTGGTCCTCCCAAAGCTTTATGCAAAAACAGTGCCATCTCATGCAAGGACAAGCGTCTAATATTTCCTTATGTAACTATACTTTTTATATTTATCGGTAACAGGTGGACAAAAAACAAACTAAAATACGACTTTTCTCGTAATCTTTAATTACGTTTTCGTAATATGGGAACCTTAAAAACCCGGTTGGTTTTTAAGGTTCCCCCGCAATTCCCGTAAGAGAATTAATAACCTTGCGGGAATTGCATTTTAATTAAGGTTGACCTCGAAAAACTGAAGTTTTTCGAGGTCTCCATGTGCTTTTCGTACGTTCGTAGAGCTTGGTCCGACCCCTGCGCCCGACTTCGCTTACCAATCCCGCCTTGGCGAAACAATATAGAAGCTGTCGCGCTCGTTCCGTCGGTATCCCGAGCGCCGAGGCCAAGGCCATCGAGGACCACGGCGGACTGAGTTGTCGCGGGATAAAGGAAAGCCACTGCGAGGCTGTTCTGAATGAGCGCGAACCCCGTACCTCGACCAGTTCGCTGTCGATGGTGCGGTCCCCCCTGCGCCGCCACGAGCCCGTGCCGTCGTTCTTCCGGGTCTCGGCCGTCTTGACCAGCAACACGTCGATCGTGATGTTCTTCGCCGCGATGAGGCCGGGGGCATGAACGAGTTCCGCGAAGAGCTCGTACATCGTGCCGCGTTTGGGACTCCGACGGATCGAGACGAGTTCGTCGGTGGCGGGATCGAGTCTTCGAATCTCGCGTTCCACGGCGAGGGGATACACAATACGCACACTGTGGCCTGATCGCGAAAGCGCGAGCGCCTTCGCTTGAATTTTACCGATACCCCGGGTTTGAACCTCGATGACCTCTCCATTCCCTTTCAGAATATCAACGATTTTCCCGTCGACTTTCGCTTCAAATCGATCGCCCGATTCCCAATAAAATTTCTTTATCTGCGCATGGAGGCTGCGTTCGGCATAAAGATTGATGCCTCGTGTTTCGGCAGCATAGTCCGCCATCATCTTCTGTTTCCGAGCCGGAGAGCCGCCTCCATCCTTTATCATGAAGCCAGTATGCACGAATACGCGCGGCAGCGCCAAGAAGGATTCATCGATACCTCGAGCGAAGCGCCGCTACGAGACTTCGTTTCTCTCCGGGATGCGATTCATAATAGACCCCGCCCACTATACCGAGCGTAAAAGCCCCCGCAGCGATCCCCCAGATCGCGGCGTCGCGGAGATCGAGGGCTGTGCGCTTCCCGGCCTGCATCTGCTCGGCGATCGCGGCGATCATGCCGCCCGCGAAGGCGTCGCCGCAGCCGGTGGTGTCGCCTGCCTCGCGCACGTTCTTCTCAACCTCGATGACCGGCATGAGCTCGGGCCCGAAGGCGGCGAAAGGCCCCCTGCCCGCCCACACGATAATATCTTCGCCGCCGCGCGTGATGACGAAGGAGCCGACCCCGCTTGCGGCGAAAAAGGCGATCGCTGCGTCCAGATCGCGGCCGCCCGAAAGATGCAATGCCTCGTCGCGGTCCATAATAAGAAGATCACAGGAGCTGTAGGATTCAACGGGGCCGGGACCCGGAGCGCTGCCGCCGAGCGGCCAGGCCCGACCGGGGAAACGGCGTTCGGCGAAGAAATCGAACACCGTGTTGACAATGGTCAAAGCGCCGTAGCCCTTCGCCTCGATCAGAAGTTCGGGCAGAGCTCTGTGTATTGCCGGGACCAGGGCGGTGCCTCCGAAGGCAACAATATCGGCTTGGGTAAAACCGCTCCCTAGATCCGAGGGACTGAAGGACGAGGCGGTCCCGGTATCGTTGATGAAACAGCGCTCGCCGCGACAACCGTCCCACGAGGGATCGGAGAGTACATAAGTCGACGGTGTGCGCCCGCGACAGGTCTTCAGATTCGACAGCTCGAGATTCGTACGCGAGAGCAGCGTTCTGAGTCTGCGCCCCTCTTCGTCGTCGCCGAGGGCGCCGCGGAAGGAGACCATAACATCATCGCACTCGAGCATCTGGGAGGCGTGGATGAGCGATACGATCGAGGGCCCCCCGATGTTTTCGACCGCGGGCGATGAGCAGCCGAGTTCGGCGAGGATCTCGGCGAGAGAGGCCCGACCCGACCTGCGAGCCCATTGTTCTGCGTCGTCGGCGAAGACAAGGCCTCCCGGCTCGAGAGCGCCGATCTCGCCGGACTGTGAACCCAAGAGGCGGAATGTCTCCGAAGAAAAATCGACCTGCGGGAAGATGCGGTCTAAAAGACAACAGCCAGTTCCTTCGATCCTCATACTCGCTCGCTTCACGGATCCCGGGACGACCGCGGGGGGAATCATCGGCCAAGCTTATACGCCGGTATCCGAGGCCTGGTTCGCCCGGGCTCTTCGAAACAGGAGGGCTCCGACAATGACCACGAGGGCGAAAAAAATATAAAGGTCGGCGAGGTTCATGACGCCGGTCCTGAGTCTTCCGACGCCGAAGTTCAGAAAATCGCGCACCTCGCCTCTGAAAATGCGGTCGATCAGATTGCCGACTCCTCCGGCGATGATGAGCACCGCCGCACCGTATTCGGCCGCACCGACTATTCTAGTGGAATCATTCGAGTTCGAAGCGCCGATCCCTCGCCCGAGTAGGGCCCAGATCACAATCGGAATCGCGACAAGGGGAAGGAGTATGAGGAACACTTTACGCAGAGGCTCGGGGAGGGCCGAACCGAGCGACAAAAAAGCGCCGCGGTTGTCGGCGTAGACAAGGACCGCGAAATCGCCGAGTAGAGGCACGGTCCCGCGTCCCGCAAGATGCTCGGCCGCGAGGGCCTTGGTCCATTGGTCGAGCCAGACGAGGGCGCTTGCAGCGACACAGACGACAAGGCCGAGGACACACGCTCGTTGCCGTGATGATTTCAGCATGATCTCATAATACACGAATGACACGGGATAGAGAATCGCACTTGAGCCTCGGTTTTCTCCATTTACCCTGTAGTCCATCGGCGATATCTTTCTTTGGTATGGAAGCGGTCTTTGACGTGCTAAAAAAAGCGGGTATCGAAGCCTATGAAGCTTCTTTTTCGGCCCTCGATTCGTATTCGGCCATCGAAGCCGCACCCGTACGCTTTATTCTCGCGCTCTGCGACCTCCAGGACCTGGCATCGTCACTGGACGCGATTCGCTATCCGGGTCTGTACTTCGCCGATGCCGCCCTCGACAGAGGCGCGGAAGGATCCTTAGGCGATGATCATAGTTCGGTTTCCACCTACTACTTCCGCTGCGCGGAATCCCTTGTCCGTGCGGAATCTCCGCTGTATTCACAGCTCGATCTCTATCGCGACACGAGGCGCGACGTCTTTGTAGACCCGCGCGGCGTGTACCGGTCCTTGCGCGCGCCGATACTCGACATCGCTGAAAACAGGGCGAACAACACGGACGAGCGGCTGCTCTTCGAGACAGCCGTCCTGCTTTCACGATATGCGTACGAGCTTCCGCAAGGCAGCCCCGAACCGGAATCGCCGCGCGATTGTACCGTCGAATATCAGCGCGCTCTTCTCTCGCTCATACTGACAGGGCCGAGCCCCTGGCGCGGCCTCGACTACCTGCGGCGCTGGGGCTTTGTAGAACGATACTGGCCCGAGCTCGAGCGGCTTTCGGGGACGAACCATTCGAAAGAGTTTCATCCCGAAGGCGATGCCTGGGTCCATACGCTCGAAACCTTCCGGCATCGAAAGGCTCCATCGCTCGTCCTCTCGCTCGCCCTGCTCCTGCACGATACGGGCAAGCCCGGGGCCGAGAGTTACGAAGGCAGGCAGTTCGACGGCCACGCGGAGATCGGACGATCGATCGCGGAACGCTTCCTTTCACGACTCGGCTTTCCAACCGGCCTCATCGCCGAGGTATCCTTCCTCGTCCGATACCACATGATACCCGCGGCCCTCCCTCGGCTGCCTTCGAACAGGCTCGAGGGGATCATCGACAATCCCCTATTCCCCGAACTCCTCGAGCTGTACAAGTGCGACGAGCTCTCGACCTTCCGCGGCCCCGAGGGGTATTACGAAGCCTGCTCGGCGTACAAGGCCTGGCTCAAGAACTCGCGCAATCCGTACAGGAACGCGGACGGCAAAAAGCTGGCGCGCTCCTCGTACGGATCGCGGAGGTTCAAATGAAAGCGCGCTCAAGCGCCGTCGGGACCTTCGCTTTTAAACCAGCTCGACGAGCCTGGGAGTCTTCATCCCCTGTCAGAACTCGGGCTGGACAACCTGGAAACGAAGAGCGCGCAGGTCGGAGTCCCGCGAGGATGATCCGATCATCGCCTTGAACCAGCCCGGCTCCACAATCCTTCTGCCCTCGCCGTCCACGATCCACAGCTCCGAGACCGGGACCGAGAGTTCGACGGTCTTCGTCTCGCCCGGATCGAGTTCGACGCGCTCGAATGCGACAAGCTCGCGGCGCGCCCAGGTGAGCGAGGTCACCTCGTCCTCGATATAAAGCTGGACGATCTCGGCGCCCGCGCGATGGCCCGAGTTCCGCACCTGTACCGACACGCGCAGGCTGTCGTCGAAGCCGAGCTTCGATGACGCCAGCCTCGCTTCTCCGTATTCGAATCGCGTGTAGCTGAGCCCGAAGCCGAAGGGGAAGGCCGGCTCCTGCGTAAGATCAGCGTACCGCGTTCCATGCTGACCGCGCACCTGATTGTAATAGACGGGCTGCTGACCGACATGGAGAGGTATCGATATCGAAAGTTTCCCGCTCGGATTGATCATGCCGAAAACAAGTTCGGCTAACGCGCGCCCGCCCTCCATGCCCGGATTGAATGCCTCGACGATCGCCTCGGCCTTGAGAACACAGGAGGGCAGGACCAGGGGCTTCGAACAGACAAGCACGACGATCGTAGGTTTGCCCAGGCTCATGATACGCTCGGCGAGTTCGATCTGACCGTCCTGAAGTTCGAGCGTCGCGGTGCTCTTCGTCTCGCCGATATAGTCGATCGTGTCGCCGAGAGCGAGGAGGATGACATCGGCATCCTCGGGTTCCGTGACGCTCCAGCCGGCGGGAAGCATGGCGCGCATGCCGTCCTTGATCGTGATTATCGATGAGCGGGGATGATTCGCCCCGCTCGATCCCGTCGTTCTCTGTCCCGAGCCGAGACTCCAATCGCCGAGCTGGGCGATCGGATCGTCCGCGTTGCGGCCGACGACGGCTATCTTCCGGGGCGCCGAGGGATCGAGCGGCAGAAGCTTTCTTCCACCCACCGACTCGTTTCTCAAGAGAACCAAAGACTCGCGCGCGGCGCGGAGGTTGACGGCTCGATGCTCGTCGCAGCCGATGAGCTCTGCTACGCGTTCAGGATCGCCGCGGCGGGGATTCTCGAAAAGTCCCATGCGCACCTTAAGCGTCAGGATACGGCGCACAGCCTCGTCGACGATCGACTCTGAAAGAATGCCGCGGCGCAGGGCCTCCAAACAGCCCTCGTAGGCCTGTCTCGTCTCCATGAGCATGTCGTTGCCGCACTTCAAGGCGGCGGCCGCGGCTTCGGCGTAGTCGGCGCAGACGCGCTGGTCGTAGACAAGCCGTCCGACATTGTCGTAGTCGGTCACCAATACGCCCTCGAAGCCCCACTCATCCCTCAGCACTTCGCGCAAAAGCCACGTGTTCATGGTCGAAGGCACTCCGTCCATCGACTGATACCCTGTCATGAAGGCCATGCAGCCCGCGGCGGCGGCCCGCTCGAAGGGAGGCAGGAAATACGAACGCAGCTTGCGCCGCGAGATGTCCGCCTCGGATGCGTCGCGGCCGCCCAGGGTCTCGGAGTAGCCCGCGAAGTGCTTCGCGGTCGCAAGAACAGCCTCGGGATCGTCGAGTCCTCGGCCCTGATACCCCTTGATCATCGCCGCTGCGAGAACGCCGTCGAGATAGGGATCCTCGCCGAAGGTCTCGCCGACGCGGCCCCAGCGGAGGTCCCGGGCGAGACAGAGCACCGGCGAAAAGGTCCAGGCGACGCCGGTCACCCGCATCTCCCGCGCGGTGACACGCGCAACCTCGGCGAGCAACTCGGGGTCCCAACTGCAGGCAAGCGCCAGCTGGGTCGGGAAGATCGTCGCGCCGGCCCAGAAGGAATGGCCGTGAATGCCGTCGTCGGCGAGAAGAACCGGTATGCCCAGACGCGTTTTGAGCGAGGCGTCGATCGCCGCATCGGCTTCAGATCCGTTGATGTGGAAAATCGAGCCGGGATTATAGGCCTCGATCTCCCCCAGGTAGCCCCTCGAACCGTCGAGCTGCATGAGCTGGCCTATCTTCTCGCCCGTCGTCATCCGCGACATGAGATCATCGACCCGCGCGGCAGCCGGAAGAGAGGGGTTCAGGTACGCGGGCTTCTCGGAGCCGCGTTTTTTCTCGCTGTCCTTCATACTACGCGACAGTACAAATCCCCGGCGAAAAGTATCAAGCCCGAGGCATGTCGCGTCATTGACAGCGCCTGAGATTGACCGACGAATGAAGCAAGGGGTACCATTGCCCCATGTTCCCCTCCTCGACCTATCAGGAACGCCGAATCTCGCTCCTGAGAGGTCTCGCCGCGCGCGGGATCGACGAGGGCCTTGTCGTCATCCTCGGATCGAGAGAAAGCCCCATCAATTATGCCGACAACCCATATCCCTTCCGCCAGGATTCGAGTTTCCTCTATTTCATCGGCCCGCGCCGACCCGGCCTCGCCGCTTCGATCGATATCGCGAGCGGAACCGCAACGCTCTACGGGGACGACGCGACTTCCGATGAGGTGATCTGGAGCGGACACCAGACATCGATTTCGGAACTCGCCGCCCTCTCGGGGATTCCCTCGTCGAAACCAAGGCGCGACCTCGCCTCCGACGCGGCGGGGCGTCGTGTTCTGTATTTTCCGCCGTACCGGGAGGACGCGCGGTCCGAACTGGCCGAACTGACGGGCAAGCCTGCAAGGACTATCGCCGCCGGCGCCTCGCGCGAGCTTATCGAGGCGGCTGTCGAGCTTCGCGAGCTGAAGTCCCAGGCCGAGATCGCCGAGATCGAGGAAGCGGTCTCAGGATCGGTGCGCATGCACCGCGCCGCCCTTGTATCGGCGCGAGTAGGCATGACCGAGCGCGAGGTCATGGCCATTGCCCTCCACGCAGCGACCGCCGATTCGGCGGGGACATCCTTTCCGATCATCGCGACCACGCGGGGCGAGATACTCCACGACCACTCGTATCGCCGCAGGCTCGACAGCGGAGAGCTTTTCCTCCTCGACGCCGGGGCGGAAACGATTAAAGGCTACGCCGGCGATCTCAGCACGACCTTCCCCGTCTCGAGCCGCTTCGACTCGCGGCAGCGCGCGTTATACGATATCGTGCAGCGCATGAAGACGGCGGCGGTCTCGATGCTCGGCCCCGGAGTCAATTTCCGCGACGCGCATTTCGCCGCAGCGCGCGAACTGGTTCTCGCACTCAAGGAACTCGGCCTCATGCGCGGCGACCCCGACGAGGCCGTCGCCTCGGGGGCCTACGCGCTCTTCTTCCCCCACGGGCTCGGGCACTACATCGGCCTCGACGTCCACGACATGGAATCCTACGGGGAAGACATTGTCGGCTACGGCGGGGCGAAGCGAAGCCCTCTATTCGGCCTGCGATCGCTGCGACTCGCCAAGATCCTGCGCGAAGGCATGACCTTCACCGTCGAGCCCGGACTGTATTTCATTCCCCAGTTGCACGCGGCCTGGGAGGCGGAAGGGAAGTTCCCCCAGTTCATCAAGTACGAGGCATCGAAGAGCTGGCTGGACATAGGCGGCATCCGCGACGAGGAAGACTGGCTCGTCACCTCGGACGGCGCCCGCCGCCTCGGCCCCGCGTTCGACAAATCTGCCGCGGCCATAGAAGCCGCGCGACGCTGATGCGGCGGAATTGAAGAGCCGCGCACATACGGTATACAATCACGCCATGAATGCCATCGCGATCAACGGAAGCCCTCGCCAGGACGGGAACTGCGCCAGGGCCCTCTCGATCATCTCCGAGCGACTTGCACAGGGAGGGATCGCTCTCGAGGTCGTCCACGTCGGCGACAAGGCTATCCGAGGGTGCATCGCCTGCGGAAGCTGCGCGAAGACACGGCGCTGCGCATTCGACGAGGATCTTGTCAATGCCTGCGTGGAGAAGATGGCCGCCTCCGACGCCATCATCCTCGCGTCCCCGGTCTACTACTCCGGCGTCGCGGGCACCATGAAGTGTTTCTGCGACCGGGCCTTTTACGTCGCGGGCGCCTCGGGGGGCTTGTTCCGCCACAAGGTCGGCGCGGCCCTTGTCGCCGTCCGCAGATCGGGCGGCTCCTCGACCCTCGACAGCCTCAACCACTACCTGACCTATTCCGAGATGATCGTCGCGACATCGCGGTACTGGAACATCGTCCACGGAAGGACCAAGGGCGAGATGGACCAGGACGCGGAGGGCGTGCAGATCGTCGAGACCCTCGCCGACAACCTGATCTGGATTCTCAAGATGCGCGAGGCGTCGCGCGACCTCGTGCCCGAGCCGCCCTCGACACCGAAGGTATACACGCACTTTATAAGGTAGGCGGCGGGGAGCGTGGCAAACGCCACCACACACAATTCTGCGCAGTTGTATCGGCACACTTTTTTTCCGGACACTCGAACAACGCAGCGGTCGAGAGATTCACCGGAAGAGGCTATACAGAGTAGCCATTGTGAAGAAAGTAATAGTATTTTATTAAACATGATTGATAATTAGACAATATCTTGATATTATTTCAATTATGATTAACAAAATTGTAGTACCGAAGTACATACCTCGCCCGGACTACATCGAACGAATCAAACCCTTTATCAGAAAAGGAATTATCAAGGTCCTTACAGGGCAACGGCGCGTAGGGAAAAGCTATGTCCTGTATCAACTCATGGACGAAATCGCGAAAACCGAGCCACAGACCGAGATAATCTACATCAATAAGGAACTGCACGAGTTCCGCGAGATTCGCAATGGCGAGGATCTCTATCGATACGTCCTGTCACGATGCATAGCCGAACGTCCCAACGCCCTCTTCATCGACGAAATCCAGGAAATCAAAGACTTCGAGCATGCGCTTCGCAGCCTCCTGGCCGAGGGGCGCTGTGATATCTACTGTACGGGGAGCAACGCCGAGCTTCTATCGGGCGAACTTGCCACCCTCCTCGCTGGTCGTCATGTGGAAATACAGATTCACCCCTTGAGCTATGTCGAGTTCCTTCGCTTCCACAATCTCGATGACTCGGTCGATAGCTTACAGCGCTATCTGCGCTTCGGCGGCCTCCCCTACCTCTCGGCGATCGGGCTCGAAGAAACGGTCGCCTTCGAATATTTAAGTAGCGTCCACGCTTCCATCCTTCTGAGGGATGTCATAGCCCGAGAGAAGATCCGCAACGTAGATTTCCTGGAAACCCTCCTCGAGTACCTGTCGGACAATGTCGGCAGTCTTTTCTCGGCCAACAACATCAGCAAGTATCTTAAATCACAACACATCGCCATGCCCGTCCCGACCATCTTGAGCTATCTGGCCGCTCTGCAGAAGTCCTTCATCGTCCGCAAGGTCCGCAGAGCCGATCTGCGCGGCATGAAGCTCTTCGAAGTCGGCGAGAAGTATTACTTCGAGGACCTCGGCGTGCGTAACGCAGTCCGAGGCGCAGGCAGTCCGCTCGACCAAGGCAAACTGGTCGAGAATGCAGTGTTCCTGCATCTCGTCGAACGCGGCTACGAGGTCAACGTCGGCTGGCTCGAGGGAGCTGAGATAGACTTCGTCGCCAAAAAGGCAGGACACAAAGTCTATATTCAAGCGACCTACCTCGTGGCGGACGAGACGAGCGCTGCGCGCGAATTCGGAAACCTTGAGATGATCGACGACAACTATCCCAAGTATGTCGTAAGCATGGACGAGACAATCGGAGAGGTCGATGTCCGCGGAATTCGGCATATGAATCTGCGAGTTTTTTTGAAATCCGATCCAGTAAATATATGAGACGAGATCTTCGTAACAAACGATACGAACGGGGATGAGGTTTATTGAAAACGAGTACATTCCCCATACCGGTGACGTTGATACTCAAGGACGCAGTATCCTCTATTTTGGTTCTATAGTGATCCACTGGTGTTATGAATGAATAGTCCGTAGTTTTCACATTGGCCGTTCGCCAAAGCTTGCATAACATCGTCATAATAGCCGATCCGCATACGGTCGCAAGTCCCGTAAATCATACACATGTAGTCGGATGGAACTCGATAGAAATGCCTTATTCGAATTGCCGCTTCACGTCCCGAAACGCATAGGGTATGATGGTCGGGCTTTTACCATGGAGGACGGGATGAGTTTCAAGAGCGACATCGAGATAGCCCAGGCAGCATCGCTCAAGCCCATCGAAGAGATCGCCTCGTCGATCGGCGTCGGGGCCGAGCACCTTGAGCTTTTCGGCAGGTACAAGGCCAAGATCGCGTACGAGTTCCTCGAGTCGCTCGAATCGAGGAAGGCCGGGAAGCTCGTCCTCGTCACCGCCATCACCCCGACGGCGGCCGGCGAGGGGAAGACGACGACGACCATCGGCCTGGGCGACGCCCTGCGAAAACTCGGCAAGAAATCCATGATCGCGATCCGCGAACCCTCCCTCGGTCCTGTCTTCGGCGTAAAGGGCGGCGCGGCCGGAGGCGGGTACGCCCAGGTCCTTCCGATGGAGGACATCAACCTCCATTTCACCGGCGATTTTCACGCGATCTCCGCGGCCAACAATCTCCTGGCCGCCATGATCGACAACCATATTTACCAGGGCAATGAACTGGACATCGATCCGAGGCTGATAACATGGAAGCGCTGTCTCGACATGAACGACCGGCAGCTCCGTTTTATCACCGACGGCCTCGGCGGGAAGGCCAACGGAGTACCGCGCGAGGACGGCTTCGAAATTACGGCGGCCTCCGAGGTCATGGCCGTGCTCTGCCTCTCGCGCAGTATCGACGAATTGAAAAAGAAGTTGGGCGACATCATCATCGGCTACACAAAAAGCGGCTCCCCCGTGACCGCGGCCCAGCTCAAGGCCCAGGGCGCGATGGCCTCGCTCTTAAAGGACGCGCTCAAGCCCAACCTTGTGCAGACATTGGAGCATACGCCGGCCTTCGTGCACGGAGGCCCCTTCGCCAACATCGCGCACGGCTGCAACAGCATCATGGCGACCTCGGCGGCCCTACGCTTGGCGGATTACGTCGTTACCGAGGCCGGTTTCGGAGCCGACCTCGGAGCCGAGAAGTTCATCGATATCAAGTGCCGCTGCGCCGGTCTCGAACCTTCGGCCGTCGTCATCGTCGCGACCGCCCGGGCACTAAAAATGCACGGCGGCGCGCGTAAGGACGAGCTGGCGAAAGAGGACCTCTCCGCCCTCGAAAAGGGCCTGCCCAACCTCCTTAAGCACATCGAGAACATCACGACGAAATTCGAGCTGCCCGCGGTCGTGGCCCTGAACCGCTTCCCCTCGGACAGCGAGGCCGAACTCGGGCTCATCGTCGACAGATGCGCCGAGCGCGGCGCTCGCGTCATCCTCTCCGAGGTCTGGGCAAGGGGCGGGGATGGCGGGCGCGAACTTGCGAAGGAAGTTGTACGACTGAGCGAAGGCTCCGATCGGCGTTTCCGGCCCTTGTACGACGAGAAACTCCCCATCAAGGAGAAAATCGAGACGATCGTGCGCGAGATATACGGCGGCGACGGGGCCGACTATACGGCCGCCGCGAACAAGGAGATCGAGCGCCTCGAAGAACTCGGCTACGGGAAACTTCCGGTCTGCATGGCCAAGACGCAGTATTCGTTTTCGGACGATCCTAAAAAACTCGGCCGTCCTCATCAGTTCCGAATCAATGTCCGAAGCGTAAAGGTATCCGCAGGCGCGGGCTTTGTCGTCGTATTGACCGGAGACATCATGACGATGCCGGGGCTGCCGAAGGTCCCCAGCGCGGAAGCCATCGACATCGACTCGAAAGGAAGAATTGTCGGGCTCTCCTAAGCCGGATGACAATCGATACATTCCGGTTTTCGCTCCAAGGTCACGACGCGCTTTTTTGTAAACATCCTCTTCCATTCTTGCATGTATGGATTATGATTGCAGGCATACTCGGGTAGAGAGGTGGCGAATGCGAAAAATCATCTTTTTCTGTCTCGCGGCTTCTGCGCTCATCCTGGCAGGATGTGCCGACAAACCCGCCGTCGCGGTGGATGAAACCGCGCTTAACGCGGATTTCGCGGCGATCATCTCGGCGATGGAGAGCGGGGATGAAGCGGCGGCTTTGGAGGCGATGGAGGCCTACGACGAAAAATACGATACGTCTTTAGCCCTGGAAATGGCACCGCGGATGAACTCAATCCGTTCGTATTTCTCGTCCGGCGGTTCAAACTATACGCCGCTGACCGACATGCCGTTCAACGTAGACGGAGCGGTCTACCTCTCGGGAGGCGGAGAATCCCTCGTTTCCGCCGTCATCGATTGGGTTGCGCCCGATACATTCCCCGGAGCCTATTACCACGGGGCCGTGCTCGATATGGACAAATTCGATCCGAACAACCTTTCGGCGGCCTCTCTTCAAACCGCCGTCGAAAAGGGAGCCGGTTGGGAAAGCGCCGCCGATTGGCAGAATCAGGTCAACGCCTGCGTTCTCAAGCCCTCTTTCTCGGTCGATAAAGCCAGACTCGACACAGCACAAGTCAATATAAATTACTACTGCGATCTTCCGGACAGCAAGCAGGATTACGGATTCTTCAAGGGCGCGGTCAACATCTTCGACATCGTAACCAAAGATGACAACTACACCTGGTACTGCACCAAGGTCGTCTGGCGCATGTGGAAGGATTACGGCATCGACGTCGATTCGAACGATCTACGTATCGATTTCACAAAATCGGGCCTGTACAGCCTGGTCAAGGCGTACTACTCGGTATTATATTTCTATAGCTCCTCGAAACGGGACAAGGCGATAAAGGACTATATCGCCGACGCCCGCGCCAAGATCGTCCTTGCGGAAGAGATACTCTGTTCTCCATATCTTAGCAAGGTATATGAGAAAATAAGGAAATAATGCCCGGCTCTTTTTTCACGGCGAGGCTGAGCGCTATGATCTGCCTCGCCGTGGCTTTCTGTCTTGACATTTTCTCCCAGCCGAAACCAAAGCTCGGGCTGCTCTTCCCCTACGGCGACTCGATTTTCGAAGCGACGGAATCTGGACCTCGAAAATTCGGCGAGTGGCCCGGTTCGGCGCGGCCGCGCGACGCCTTTTCGTATCCCGGCGGCTTTGTCGCCTTCGAACGCGGCTCGGGTTCGATTTACCGAGCATCGGAGGAAAAGCTTCAAAAAATCGGCAAAATCGAAGCCGCCGAGGTTTTCTTGTCCCGGGATTACGCCCTGGCCCGGGGAAAAGTTTTTGAACCCGAGAAAGGATTTGTCTTTACACTCTACAAGCTCGGATCGAGTGTCAAGCGAGGCGCTTCTTTTCATCTCGATTGCTTCCCCTCCGATTGCGTTTATGCATCGGCCCGCTGGTTTCTTGCAGGCTCAGACAAGTCGGATACGAAAACCGCGTTATACGAAATAAACCCCGTCTCCGGCTCGGTCGCAAAGGTCGGATCGCTTCCGAAAAACCGCGATTTTGGACGTATCGTTGTATACGGCGACAGGCTGTGGCTGTACGCAAGCTGCTCGGATGTCCGTCCAGTTAAGCCGGTCGTTCTCGCCTTCTTCCTGCGCACAATAAATACCGAAAAAGTACAAACCGTCGCATCAGAGCCCGAGCGATTGGAATTGAGAGGCGTCTCGCCGGACTGCTGCCTCTATGGATCGGGCTTCGCCTTAAATGGCAAGTTCTGGCTCCCCCTCGCTTCCGGGCAAGGATCGACATTGACCGTGACAGCAGCTTCGTTCGACCCCTTAGTCAAACAACCGACACAGCTCACATCGATACGACTCGATACGGGGATGTACGCGGCGATCGGAGAGACGGGCGGACGCTATTACATGTTCGGGTATCTCTATGCGCGCGACACTAAAGACATGCGCCTTGTGTCAATAGCGCCCGATGGATTACGGTCCTGGGCTTTGCCGTGATAACACAATAATGAGCGACGGCCCTTTCGAGCGAATTGACTACCCACGCTCTAGCCTGAAGCCTTGTGAGCGAGGCAATAAAAACTCGGCTTGAGTTACGGGCCGTCAAAACAGCCGGAGCATATCTTACAGAAAAGGTACTAGTCTTCGATCCTGATCACCATAGTCCGGGCGCGGACGAAGTCCATGGTCTCCACTTCTGCGAGGGCCGCCCTGAGGTTTTTCTCGACGGCCTCGTGCGTGACGAAAATGACCGAAACACTCTCGCCCTCGACCGCTTCCCGCTGAACGACCGAGGCGATCGAAATCGAATGACGCGCGAAGACCGAGGCTATGGCGGCGAGAACGCCGGGTTTGTCCACAACCGTGAAGCGCAGGTAGTATCGCGACACGAGATCGTCGATGCTCTTCATCGGAAGTTTCACCGAACCGTCGTAATAGCTCATCGAAATGCGGCGCGGCGTGCCGCCCGCGATGTTGCGCGCGACGTCGACGATATCGCTTACGACGGCGGAGGCGGTCGGCAGCTCGCCGGCCCCCTTGCCGTACAACAGGATGTCCCCGACTGCGTTGCCGCGTATAAGTACCGCGTTGAAGGCGTCGGATACCGACGCGAGAATGTGATCCTTTCGGAGCATCGCGGGGTGGACGCGGGCCTCGATGGCCGCGTCGGGCTTCTCGCGCCTGATGACTCCGAGCAGCTTGACCACATAGCCCAGTTCCCGCGCGTACTCGATGTCCTCGGGCGTCATGTCCTTGATCCCCTCAACGCTCACCGCCTCGAAGGGGACATGGCCGCCGTACAAGAGACTGGCCATTATGGCGATTTTATGACCCGAATCGCCGCCGCCGACATCGAGTTCGGGGTCGGCCTCGGCGTAACCCTTCGCCTGCGCGTCCTTCAGGACCTCGGCGAAGGGAAGGCGGTCGCGGGTCATTCGAGTCAGTATGTAGTTGCAGGTGCCGTTGATGATGGCCCGGGCCGAGGATATGTCGTTGCCAACCATCGCCTCGCGGATCGTCTTGATGACCGGCATGCCTCCGCCGACCGAGGCCTCGAAATACACCGAAACATTGTTCCGCTCGGCCTCCCGGAAAATTTCGGGGCCGTGGGTGGCCAATAGCGCCTTGTTCGCCGTCACGACATGCTTGCCGCGCCGTAGAGCATCGAGAACGAACTCGCGGGCATAGCCTGTCCCGCCGATGAGTTCGACGGCTATGTCGATCGTCGGATCGCCGAGAACATCGGCGGCCGAGGCCGACAGGAGGGCGTCGCCCGTCGGCAGGGAGGAGAAGCGGCTTGTGTCCTTGTCGGCTATTCGCGCGAGGCGCAAGGGGAGGCCGAAGGATTTTCGAAAGAACGACTCCTGCTCGCGGAAGACCTTGACCACGCCGCCGCCGACAACCCCGGCACCGACAAGTCCAATGTTTATCGCTTTCTCTGCCATCAGACGGCTCCTTCAGGATGCTGGACGAGTATACGGTTTTACCGGTCCGAGCGACAAGCGGCGGAAACAATCCCCGTGCACGTTGTCGAATTTTGCCCATAAACTTCGATGCAGAGCCCTTCGAATTGATCGGATTTTAATTTGAAATAGGTGATTCGATAAACTATACTTCATCGTGTTTCGCACAACGTTTGGAGGCGGAAATGCTCGTTTCATTTTTCCTCTCGAAATACAAAGACCGGGATCCGATAGACCGCGGCAAGGCCCGCGCTTTTATGTACTTCTGCTTCCTCATGTTGGTCATAGCCGCGTTCATACCGACCGGCTATGCGGTACTCGGTTGCCCGCCCGACCTGGTAGGCCGCGGACTTACCGGGGCCCTGGGAATAACGGTTTTTATCATAGGAAGCCTCTTTGTTCTCAGGACAGGAAGATACGGTCTTGCGATCGGCACTTTCGCCGTGCCAGCCATACTTGCATTCGCCCTTATCCGCTATCTCAACGCCAGAGTTTCGCCCGAAACGGCGTTTTCAGCGTATATTTTCTACCAAATTTTCATGATCCTCTTCGTCGCCGTCTTCGGCCGCCGCTGGCAGGTGGTCGCAACAACCGCCTTTTCGATAGCATCAAATTTCGCGGTATGGCTCCAAACCCATACAGCCTCCGAGATCGTCCTTTCAATCTCCAACACCGGAGTCATCAACGGCACGACGAGCATGCTCGCCGGATGTGTTCTTTCCTATCAACTCATAACCTTGACGGATTCATACACGAAGAAATTACGGGTCGAAGCCAAGGAATCAGCCGAGAAAGTCGCCGAACTCGAGCGGGTCATGGCCGCCGTCCGCGACGGCCTCGACGTCGGAGGCCGACTGGTCGACGAAGCCGAATCGATGCAGAACGGTTTAGGGGAGATCGGCGTGAAATTGTCCACCTCGCGTACCGGCATCGAGGCGCTTTCGAAGGACATCGGCGAGGCGAAGAATGCAAATGATGAAATTGTAACCGCGACGACGCAATTGGGCAGGTCGAGCGAGTCGAACAGGACGATATCGGTGAACGCTTCGGCGGCGGTCAATGAAATGACCGCCTCGATTCAGAATATCTCCTCGCTGGCGGCGAGGAGCAAGACGAGCGTCGAATCCCTCTCCGCCAGCGTCGAGCGAGGCGAGGAAGCCGCAGGGCTCGCGTCCGAGGCTATGTCGCGCCTCTCCTCCGGTGCGGACTCCCTCCTTCAACTCGTCGACATCATCACGGCAATTTCGCAGCAAACCGACCTCCTCGCCATGAACGCGGCTATCGAAGCCGCGCACGCGGGCGATTCGGGCAAGGGCTTCGCGGTGGTCGCAGAGGAGATCAGACGTCTCGCCGAAGAGACCGGCGACAACATAAAGGCAGTCACCGAGGGGCTCAAAACCTTCCTCGCCGACCTCAACGAGGCGGCCAAGGCGGGCGACGGCATAGGCTCGGCCTTCAGCGACATCGGAGCACGCGTGGGCGAGACGAAGGCGGCCTTCGAATCGATAATATCGGGGACCAGCGATCTCTCGGCGGGCACTTCTGAAATCGACAAGGTCGTCACGGCCGTGGTCGAGAGTTCCTCCGACATGGCGGATGCGGTTCGTAATGTCGACCGAATGGTCGAGGGCAACAATCACGCCATCGACGAAATACGGCGCAAGGCGGAGTCGGCGCTCCAGGACCTCGCCGCGATCGCGGCCGGATTCGAGGAACTGCAACAGCGTGCTCAGACCGTAAAGTCCCTGGGCGACAGCTCGGGCAGCTGCATGACAGATCTGGACGCAGCCCTCCGCGCCCTACATACGGGGAACTAGCAGGACGGCGGGACATGAAGATGACGGCGTGCCGCAAAGAGTTCGATCCATGAGCAAAGCAGGGTTCTGGAAAGAAATTTCAGGCCGGCTTTTGGCGGATTACCGCATTTTCAGCGTCAGTTCATCCGACCGCGTATCGGAAGACGGGAAACAAGGCAGTTTCTACCTCCTCAACTCCCTCGATTGGGCGGGGGTCATCCCCGTCGTCGACACGGAAGAGGGCCGGATGATCGTCATGATCCGCCAGTACCGCCACGGTACGGGACGCCTTTCGCTGGAATTCCCGGGCGGTGTTGTCGAAAAAGGCGAGGATCCCGCCCTCGCCGTCGGACGCGAGTTGACTGAAGAGACCGGTTACAAGGCGGAGTTCATCGTCCCTCTCGGCATGCTCTCGCCCAACCCGGCCTTCATGACGAACACTTTTCACGCCTTCGTCGCCGAAGGCTGCCGACTTGCCCGAGATCAATCGCTCGATGCCAATGAAGAGATCGACGTCATCCTCGTTCCCGAGCGCGAAGCGGTCGATCTCGTGGGCGCCGAGGATTACGCACACGCGCTCATGACCGCCACGCTTTTTCTCTACATGAGGTACCGGGGGCTGAGTTTATAGCCCAATTATAAAAGGGGACCTCGAAAAACCAAACGTGCTTATAGAGGTCCCAAAAACAACGAGTCATCAAGTTATTCAAAACTCTTCAAAGTCAGGATCAACCTTCTCGCCCGAGCGGCTCTGGTCGACGGGGACGATACCGTACCTCGCCACAGTGGGTTTCTTCAACTGTTTCGGCGCTGTCCTGGTTTCTCCACGCGCTGTCGTCATCCTCTTATACACCGCCCGTGTATCACTCGTGACGGGTTTCTTCGTTTCAGATTCGGGCTTCAAGGAAGAGTCGCCTCCTTTGTCTGTTACATTGAAATATGACATGGTCTGCTTGAGATTTTCCGCCTCGCCCGTGAGTTCTTCGGACATTCCGGCCATTTCCTCGCTCGCTGTAGCATTCTGTTGAATGACAGTATCGAGTTGAGCCATCGCTTTCTGTATTTGCTCTATACCCAGGCTTTGCTCATGCGAGGCCGAGGCTATTTCCTGTACGAGTTCGGCGGTCTTTCGTATATCCGGTACTATGGTGCTTATCACCGCATTCGCGTCCCCTGCCGCATTCATTGTCGAGGTTGAAAGCCGAGTGATTTCTTCTGCCGCTTTTGCGGATCTTTCTGCGAGCTTTCGAACCTCCGAGGCCACCACGGCGAAGCCCTTTCCGTACTCGCCCGCCCGGGCCGCCTCTATCGCCGCATTCAGAGCCAGAAGATTAGTTTGACTGGCGATATTTTCGATGATAGATATTTTCTCGACGATCTGACGCATTGCCTCGACTGATTTCGCGACTGCGGAACCGCCCTGTTCTGCGTCTTTGGCGGCCTTGAGCGCAATTATTTCAGTCGCTCCTGCAGTCTCTGCGTTTTGCTTTATCGTCGAACTCATCTGCTCGACCGATGCCGATACTTCTTCGGCACTTGCCGCCTGCTCCGTCGATCCTTGACTTAGTTGCTGTGCTGTCGCACTGATCGCATGACTGCCGGCTGCCACTTTTTTCATCACAAGCTGCGCGTCTGCCGTCACATCCCTCAGACGTTTAATCATTTTCTCTATCGATCGCGACAGGTCGCCTATCTCGTCTCCACGCACAAGATGCTTTTCATCGATTTTCAAACCGAGATTCCCGTCCGAAAGAATCTTGGTATACGAAGTGACGGCGTTAAGCGGCTTGCTGATCGATCGGGACAACAGTGTAAGCGCCGTAACCGCGAAAGCGATAGCGGCGATCATTATAATATATATATAATCGCGCAGCTTGTTTGCGGCAGAAAGTATCTCGTCTTCCCTCATTACGGCGACAATCGTCCATCCGTTTGCGGCCACAGGGGAAAAAGAAGCCGAGTAATTATAGCCACCCTGTCTGTACACTGCATTGCCGCTTTTACCCGAAGAAATCCCTTGAACCAAAGAATTCCATCCTTCCATTTGTGTTATATTCTTCTTCAACATGATTTTCTCGTCGGGATGGAAGACGAGCAACCCGCTTTTATCGACAATCATGAAATAACCGTATTTCCCGAGCTCATATTGCGCTAGTTCATTAAGATTCTTTAAAGGGTTGATAAAAACGGCACAAACGCCGATAACATTCCCCGAGGAATCCGATATAGGAGAGCTTATGCCTGCATTGGGCGGCTGTTTTTCGTCAAGCACGACTTGTCCGATCACCGCCTCGCCCGCTACGGCGGACTTGAAAAACGCCATCTCCGACACATTCTCTCCCACGATATCAGGCAGCGAACACGCAACGACTCTTCCTCGTTTATTCACTATCGAGATTGCATCATACAATGGGTTCAAATCGGGCTTCGCTCTAAGAGCTGCGAGTTTGGCATTGATTCGTGCAACTTCTTTTTGATCTTCTAGGCCCCGTTCGTATCGTTGCAGGAATTCGGACAGCTCGGCATTTGCCGCCAGGCCGATTACAAAACGTTTATCGCTTTGAAGACGTAACTCGATATTACTCGCCATGCTGCGTGCGAGATTGTCGATATTCTCGGTTGCAAGCTCCGTCAAACCCTCGCTCGCCTTGAGCGATGAAAAAATACCTACTGTGTCAGCGGGGATAATGAATATCAAAATACCCAAAACAAGAATCTTTCCGCCTATTCGTATTCGCATACTCTACTCCCATCTATTTATTAATTATTTGGAGAAAAAATTCGATTGCAAGGCTGGTGTAAACATATACATTGTAATAATCGGCCTTGTGGGGAATTGCCGATTTTTCAGACTTCGAAGCTGTTTATCTTATGGTATGGGGATATCGAAGAATTTCAGTTTTTCGAGGCCATCCTTAGAAAAAAGCAATTTCCGTAATGGAAACAATTCCCTTACAGGAATTGCAAGGAAACACTAAAAATCAACCGGTTTTTTAGAGGTTCCCTCATTCAATCCAAGATATTTCGATCGCGCTTCAGAAGAAAATACCATGCAAAACACTATACAATCTCTCATATCAGCTCTTAAAGAGAAACCGGAATCTCGGACTTGTTTTTTTCGAGTGTAAAAATTTTCTCCATGCCGCGGGCAGAGATGCGATAGCTGCCTTCGAAGCCCCGGATTGTAATGCGGCCCCGTGCATCGGTTCTTAGCTTGGTCGGCCCGAACCACCACTCCTTCTTTATAAGAGACTTGAGATTTGAATACGCGGGCTTGGGCGAGCCGTCCTTGCGCAAAAGACCGCAGGGCGCCCCGAGCCAGGCTCCGTCGACGAGGTCCCACCAGACGACCGCTTCGACGGAAGGATGGGCGACCAGGGTCTTATAATGCAGTACGGCTTCTCTCGCCTGTCTCTCCTCGCCTTCGGGGGTGCTGGGCCAGAGGGAGGGCCTGTAGTCGTTGAGATCCACGATCTCGGGCGGCATGAGTTCGCCCGAGACGAGCGTCGTCTCGGTGAAGTGAAGCGGGAGACCGAAACCCTCGAATCGCTTGAGAACGGACTTGGTCTTCTCCACGCCCCACCAGCCTTGATGCATGTGGCTTTGGATGCCGATGACGTCGATGCAGGATCCCGATTCGAGACAGTTGCCGATGAGGTCCGCATAAGCCTGCGAGGTGTTGAAGTCGTTCAGAAGAAGTGTCGCGCCCGGATTCGCCTCGCGCGCCTCGTCGAACATAATCCTGACGAGATTCTCGCGACCGATTTTCCTGCACAGCCGCGTCAGACCGTTGTCATAGCGATCGTAGACGGGCATGATCACCGCCTCGTTGACGACGTCCCACATATCGACGAGACCTGCGAAATCGGAGACCTCTCGCCGGATACGGGATCGCTGCTCCTCGAGTATCTCGTCCTCGGTCATCTCAAGAAGCCACGAGGGCGCGAGCGTGTGCCAGCACAATGTATGGCCTTTGAGGACAATCCCGCGTTCCTTGTACCAGCGCACGGCCGTTTTGATGATTTCGGTTATCGGCTTGCCTCTTTCCTGCTCAAAGCGCTCCCAGTAAAACGGCATGGTCGCATGATTGAAAACATCGAGGAATAATTCGGCGCGCCCGAGGGCCTTGTCTCTTTCCTCCCCGCGGATACTATCAGTGAAAAAGCCGGGCGGCAGCGCGCTCCAGTTTGTACCGAAGAGAAGCCTGTGGCGCTTCTGTTCGACCTCCACCTCGAGATCCGGCAGAGCTCTCCCGCCCGAGGTCACGACAAGGTCAACCGTTATTTTTCTATTCTTCGCGATCTCCGCGTCGAGTCCGTGTTCGAGTTCGGCGAGGTCGCCATCCAGAAATCTTGTTGCGGCTGTATGCATATCTAATCCTGTCTACCGTGCGATGTAGGAAAACTGCTCGAAATCGGCCGTAGCCCGGTTCGATTCGGTATCGACGCAGAACATGCCGACAAAGGCTCCGGTAAAGCCGAGACCGCCGAACTCGTCGGACAGAACCGTCGTGTCGAGCACCGGTCTCAGCGTGTTCCAGCGCTTGCCGTCCAAGGACCAGCGGAAGTTCCCGCTCGGGCCCCGGACCGAAAGACCGAGCCAGACAGGACCCTCATCCGGAAGTTTCGTTTCGAGGGAGCGCGCGAACCCGTGATTGATCATGGTGATGACGAAAAGCACCCTCCCCTGCTCCTCGTCGCGGGAAACCGCCGCGAGGTACTGGTTTTCCTCGTCGTAGCGCCAGCACAGGCCGGCGAGCTGCTGAAAATTCTGTGGGTTAAAATCCAATAACGTCGCGGCGTCGAAATCGAAATCCGTCTGCCTGCGCGCGAGAAGCGATTGGCCGAAACAGGATATGGGGGACTGGCCTCCCCTCATGCGGAGCCAGCCGGGACGGGCTGTCAACGAATAGGTGTCGGGAGAGCGTTCGGTCCTGAGACTTTTGAAATCGACGGGGATCTCGGGACCGGTGAAGCGATACGTGATGCTTCCAGGAGAAGAGCGCACGACACCTGAACCGCGCAGTTCGGGACGGAGGACCGGCGGTTCAAAAGAGTCGAGAGGGTAATTGTGATACAGTCCGTCTTCGAACAATTCGCCCTTTTCGGGCTTTACATAGGGCCACCCGTCCCGCCAGACGAGTTCGACGATCGACGTCTCCCGTCCGAGCGGGCAGGAGCGCGTGCCGGGCAGAGGTCTTCCGCAGAGAAAGGCGAGGTAGGTTCTGCCGTCGGGAGAGTCGCACCAGCTCGCGTGTCCTGCCTTCTGCAGCTTGATATCGGGATGACCATACGACGTAATGAGCGGGTTGAAGGGATGAATTTCGTAGGGTCCGAACAACGAACGCGAACGGGCCAGCGTCGCGGCGTGCGCGTACTCGGTCCCGCCTTCGGCGACGAGGAGGTAGTACCAGCCATCGCGCTTGTACAGGTGGGGCCCCTCGGTCATCCCGACCGCGGAGCCTTTGAAAATCTTCCGGATCGGTCCGACCAGACGCTTTTCCGTCGGAGAGTACTCCTGCAAAAGGATACCGCTGAACTGCTTCGGGCCGGTCCAGCGATAATCCCACTCCATATTGACGAGCCATTTTCTTCCATCGTCATCGTGGAAAAGCGAGGGGTCGAAGCCCGAGCAGTTTAAGAAGACAGGATCGGACCAGGGACCCTCGATCGAAGGCGCCGTCGTCAAAAAGTTGGGCGCGTCCTTCCACGGCCCCCTCCACGCGCGGACATTCGTGTAGATGAGCCAGAACAGTCCGTCGGCGTATGAAAGACAGGGAGCCCAGATCCCGCAGGAGGGCGGGGCCCCGTCCATGTCGAGAAGACGCCGTTCGGAAAGCGGCGAGGGGACTCTATCCCATGAAGCGAGGTCCTTCGACCTGTGTATCTCGACGCCGGGATACCATTCGAAGGTCGAATTGGCTATATAGTACTCGTCCCCGACTCTGAGAATCGAGGGATCGGGATGAAAGCCTGGCAAGACTGGATTCGCTACACGCACGCTGTACAACCTCCACCTTCACTCTAGTATGCGCCCGAGCGGAGTTTCAATCGAGGACGCATCACTGAACGGTCCTAGGTGAAAAACCCTAGACCCGGCATAGTAGTTTTCATTCGATAGAACCCAGAGAGGATCGTAGCCTCGGCGTATCAGGCTCGGTATCATTGTCCTGTGACCATCGATATCCTGTGCAAGGTCGTGGACAACTACGGCGACATCGGCGTCGCGTGGAGACTGGCCCGCGCACTCTCCGAATCGCCTCAAGATCCTCATATCCGCCTCGTCGTCAGCGAGCTTGCAAGCTTCGCGCTTCTAAACCCCGACATCGAAGCGAATACGGCGTACCAAAAACTGCAGAACATCGAAGTCATCGCCTGGGAAAGTCCGCTCGCGGAAAAAGCCCGCCAATCGTACCGCGACAATCCTCCGCGTTCGATAGTCGAGTGCTTCGCCTGCGGCCGCCCGGACTGGCTCGAGGACATGCTCTTCGCGCAGGGAGCCGCGCCGAGTTTCATCGTCGACCTCGAGCATCTGACCGCGGAGCCCTACGCGATCGAGTTCCACCGTATGGACTCTCTCACACGCTCGCCCCTCGTACGGAAGGCCATGTTCCTCCCCGGCTTCGAGGAAGGAACCGGCGGCCTTGTCATGGACCGGGACTTCGAGACGACCTTGCACGTCGCGACAACGGACAGTTCGTCCCTTCGTCGAGAGGTCCTTGCACACATCGGAGCGGCTTCGCCATGCGACTACCTCGACCGGTTTTGGCTTACCATATTCAGTTATGAACACGATTACAGTCGTATCATCGCCGAGCTCGCGGCCGTACACCGAGATACTTTCTTTGTAGAAACGGGCACAGGCCACAAAAAATCGGGCATCCTCGTTTTAGCAGCCGCCGGGCCGAGCCAGGCCTGCGTGTGCTCGGCATGGGAAAAAGCTAACCGCCCCTTCCCCCTCCTTAGCCTTCCCTTCCTGTCTCAACCCCTATGGGATCGGGTCATGACGGCTTCGGATTTCCTTGTAGTACGGGGCGAGGATTCCTGGGCCAGGGCCAGCCTGATCGGCAGACCTTTTATCTGGCAGGCCTACCCTCAGGCCGAGCGCTATCAGATGGTCAAGGTCGAGGCTTTCCTTTCCCGGCTCGAGCGGCATTTCGAGCCGACCGCATTTGAAGTGCTGGGAGAAGCCTACCGCCGAATCAACGACAGGGACTTCGACGCAGCGACCGTATGCGGGGACGACCGTATCGCCCCCCTTTTCCGACACTATTCCGAGCTCGAACTCGGTTTTTCATCTTTCGCCGCCTCGCTCAAGCCCCTGACCGGACTGGCCTCGGACCTTCTGGATTTTTTTTGCAAAAATCGGTAAGATTTCTTGCTTTTCCTGGCCCGGCCGACAGAAAGCCCAGGCGGGATGCATAAAGGATTCCCACTTCCCAGAGAGGTTTTTCCAATGGTAGTCACCGCAGATCTCCGAACAGGTTCTGTATTCAAGTACGGCAACGACGCGCTTTTCGTACAGCGTATCCTCGGCCAGAAAACCGGGCGCTCGGGCATGGTCACCCGATTCCGCGTCAGGAACATCGTCACCGGCCAGACCTCGGACGTCGCCCTCGACGCGGGCGAGAAATTCGAAGAGGTCGATCTCGACATCCACCAGATGAAGCTGTCGTACATCGACGGCGACACCTACGTCTTCATGGATCAGAACACCTACGAGCAGTACGAGCTTTCCAAGGATGACCTCGGCGACAACGCGGGCTACCTGAGCCCCGACGACGATTTCGAGGTCGAGATCACCTTCTACGAGGGCAGGCCCGTCGGCGTCACCCTCCCCATCATCGTCGAGCGCACCATCGCCTACTGCGAGCCCGGCGTCAAGGGAGACACCTCGGGCAAAACCTTCAAGCCCGCGACATTGGACACCGGCATCGAGGTCAACGTGCCCCTCTTCTGCGAAATCGGGACGAGGATCAAGATCGACACGCGTGACGGCACCTTTGTCGAGCGGGCCAAGTAATCGACGTATCGAGCGCGGAGCCATTCACGACGAACGTTCATCGTGAATGGCTCCGAGGTGGTTACTGTTTATCCATCGGCATAATCGAATCTATTACAGAGTAAAACGCCGATTCGTGTTCGCGAAGCATACCGTTCCTTAAACTTTTTTTATGAATACGTTTTTAATCCAGGTCCAATTCAAAACAAGATGAAGCAACAGTAGAACAGAGAGCGCAATTCCGAGAGCGGGATGAGCTTTGCTGTATACATCATTGGGTATTGATAGATGAAAGAGCCCGCTTCCAGCCAAAGCGATGAAATCAAGAAAAAGAAGCGCATTGACGATTTTGAGAAGAGTCGCTTTCTTCATGGCCGCCTCCCTCCAAAAAAACTTTACTCGGCGGCACCGGCGGCGCCGCCTACGTCCCTATTGCCGCACCGGCGGCGCGGCTTAAGTCCCTATTGCCGCGCCGATCGCGGTGGCGAACTCGGCGTCCTCGGGGAATGAGAATTTTGTCTTATACAGGGTTGTGATGCCGGCGAGCACTTTCTGCCCCAAGGCGTTCCCCGAACCCTTGCCGGTAACGACGACCGAATCGAGGCCCGCGCTTCTCGCCGCAAAGACCGACAGCATGCCGATGACCTGGTAAGCCAGGTTGATCAGGCCGAGCGCGATATCCTCGCGGCCGACGCCGTCGGCCATTTTACCGAAATTCGCGGCGGTAACGTCGCCACCCAGGAAGCCCAATCCCGACTCGGCTATATCGCCGATGAGCAGATCGACTCGGCTCAAGTTCCCTTTTTCGGCAAGTGCCATGATCGAAGAAAAACTCGTGGTGTTGAGCAGCTCTTTGGCGAGACCGGCGATCGTGCCGCCGCCTACTCCGGTACCGCCGATATGGGAGATTCTACCGCCGCGCGCCTCGATGATGGCCGTACCCGTTCCGATATTCGCAATCAAAACCTCGTCTCTGCCCGACAAGAACATGCCGCCGCGTCCTATGGCGGTGATTTCGCCCACGGCCTCCGTAGGAATACCGAATATCTTGTCCCGTATTTTCGTCGCTCCGACTCCGGTTATCGCGATCCGCTCGATGTCCTTTATTCCGAGGCCGCCTTCCATGGTGAGTTTGCCCAGAACCCCCGTCGCCGAAGTCACGGCGTCCGCGGCCTTGGTCTTCATTTTCCGGACGACATTCCGCGACTCGATGGCCACCGCCTTCGTCGTCGTGCTGCCGATATCGATGCCCACGATCATGCCCACCTCCGATGCCTCCGGTATACGCGTCGTATCCCGGATCTCAGAGTATACCACTCTGCATGTCCTTGACAGAGCCCCGTCAGCATTCTTTCTTCCGAAGGGTTGCGAGCCGAGGCCGTGATAAAAGAAAGCCCGGGTCTGTTCCGACAGAGGAGAGCAGTACTTGTCGGGACAGACCTGGAGGTATGAGAATACAGTTCTTCTCGAGCGCACCAAGGAAGAGAGGCGTAATGGACTGGCAGGAGCGGATGACGGCGGCCATAGACTACATCGAGCGTAATCTTTACAACGAGGTCGACCTGGAGAAGGCGGCTGCGGCGGTCAATTGCTCGGTCTTCCATTTTTACAGGATGTTCGAGGTCATCACCGGAATCGGTCCGGGCGAGTACCTGCGCAGGCGGAGGCTGTCCGAGGCGGCGCGTCTCATCGAGCTTATTCGTCCAGGAACACCGTCTCCTCGGGCCGCGCGATCAGTTTGGGCGAGCCTGGGCCGAGCAGGGATTCCACCTCTTCGGACTTTTTCCCGAGCACCTTTTGGATTTCCTCCGACGACAGGCTCGTGATCACCTTAGCCACATCATTCACAAGTACGACATCGCCGCGGTCGAAGCGGCCCTCGACGGACAGGGCCCCGCGCGGGAGAAGCGACTTTTTGGCGCGAATCGCGTCCAAAGCCCCTGCGTCGATTCTGATCGAGCCGCGCGGGCTCGAGTTCTTTATCCACCTCTGGCGGTTTTTGAGGCCGGCCTCGGCGTCGAAGAGCGTACCGATCGTCTCGCCTGCGAGAATGCGCGAGATGACGCGGCTTTCCCGGCCCTGCGCAATGACGACCTTGCAGCCCGCGTCGCGCGCGATTGCGACCGCCTTCAGCTTCGTCGTCATGCCGCCGGTCGAGAACTCGCTGCCCCTGCCGCCGGCAGCGGCCGCTATTTCATCCGTAAGCTCGGCGACATAGGGGATCGGCCTCGCCGCGGGGTTTTCCCGCGGATTCGCGTCGTACAAGGCGTCGACGTCCGAAAGAAGTATTAACAGCTCCGCATCGGCCTTGCTCGCGATGAGGGCAGACAATTGATCGTTGTCGCCGAAGGCGTTGCCGATCTCGGCGGTGGAGACAACGTCGTTCTCGTTGAAGACGGGGACGACTTTCGCTTCGAGCAGCGCCTCGACCGAAGAACGCAGATTGAGGTATGCGGTCCTGTCGTCCCAGGTCTCGCGGGTAACGAGAATCTGCGCGGAAACCAGACCGAAGGCTGCGAAGGCGCGGCGCCACTCGCCCATGAGGGCTATCTGACCCACGGCGGCGCAGGCCTGGCGCATCCTGACTTCGGTAACCCGCCGCGGTATGCCGAGTTCGAGCGCCCCCATTCCGATGGCGCCCGAGGTTACCACGATTATCTGGCGGCCCGACTTCACCAGATCAGCTATCTGGGCGGCCGTATCGTGAAGGTATTCGGTGTCGACGCCGCCCGGTGTACCGGCCGTTCCGCCGTTGTCGGAGGCTTGTGAAGCTCCGGTGCGCATTATAGTGTTTGTTCCGATTTTGACGACAATGCGTCCGCATCGGGCGAGCTCGGAACGTGCACGCAATTCGCGTTTGTCGAAGGTCACATCACCGTCGCTCATTTACCGTCCTCGACCAGGTCCTCATGAAGATAGCGTTTTTTCCCGGAGGCATAGTCGGCGAGGATCTGTCCCGAGCCGAACAATTTCCATTTATAGGTGCACAGTCCCTCGAGGCCGACCGGCCCGCGCGCGTGCAGCTTGCCCGTCGAAATGCCGATTTCGGCGCCGAGGCCGTAGACATAGCCGTCGGCGAAACGCGTGCTCGCGTTATGGTATACCGAGGCCGAATCGACGCGGTCCATGAAGCGCGCCGCCGCATCGGCCGAGGCTGACACGATCGAATCCGTGTGCCCCGATCCGAAGGTATTGATATGCTCTATCGCTTCGTCGAGCGAATCGACGATCTTGACCGCCATTTCATAATCGAGGTACTCGACCGACCAGTTTTCCTGTATCGCCCAACGCGATGGATTCGATGCTTCGCCCTCGCCGTCGCCGGGGGCGAATCCGGCGCCTTCGAAGACCGCGGCGCTCCGCGCGCAGGGATGAAGACGCACCTTGGCATTCCTGAGCGCGCGGGCGATCTCGACAAGGCCCCGGGCGGCGAAAGAAGAATGAACCAGAAGGACCTCGGCCGCGTTGCAGGTCGCGGGCGACTGCGTCTTGCTGTCGACCGTGATCGCGGCGGCCATCGCGGGATCGGCGTCCTCATGCAGATAGACGTGGCATACGCCGTCCGAGTGGCCGAGCACCGGAATTCGGCTCGCGCGCTGAATCGAGGCGACGAATTCCTTCGAGCCGCGGGGAACGACGAGGTCCACGAGATCATCGAGCGTGATGAGCTCGGCGATTTCTTCCCTGGTCTCGAGGATCGACAGCCAAGCGGACGGCAGTCCTGCCGCCTCGCCGGCTTTGGCAATAACCGAAGACAGGACTCTGTTCGTTCGCGCGGCCTCGCGTCCGCCTTTCAGCAGAACCGCATTGCCGCTCTTCGCGCAGAGGGTGGCCATTTGCACGAGGGCGTCCGGCCTCGATTCGAAAATCATCGCAATGAGGCCGATGGGGCAGCTGATCTGCCTGAGTACAAGGCCCTCGTCAAGTTTTCGGGCCGAGAGCACCCGCCCCAAGGGGTCGCGCATACGGCGGAGCGAGGCGATGCCCTCGAGCACAAGGCTGCGCTTGCGCTCGTCGAACGCAAGGCGTTTGAGCAAGGGGCCCGGCAAGCCATCGAGCTTCGCAGCCTCGAGGTCTTCCTCATTTGCCCGAGCGATCTCATCGGACGCGGCTTTGAGCGCCTCGGCGATCGCATCAAGGGCACGATCGCGCGTCAGCGTGTCGAGTCCGAGCATGGCCTCGGCCGCTTTCTTACCGAGGGCGGCACATTCACGAACAGTCATGCGGATAGGATAGCGAAGAGAGCTCCGCCTGGCTACAGTCCTTGTCCTTGTTACAAAGGGTCTGGAATGAGACGCTTTTGGAGAGTATGCTGCATCTTCATCAAAGCGAGGTGTATATGAGCAAACAGGCTTTCAATCCATACCTTCCATCCTGGGAGTACATCCCTGACGGCGAGCCCCACGTCTTCGACGGCAGGCTCTATGTCTATGGATCGCACGACCGCTTCAACGGCCACGCGTACTGCCTCAACGACTATGTATGCTGGTCTGCGCCGGTCGATAACCTTGCAGAGTGGCGCTACGAAGGCCTTATTTACGCGAAGACCGACGACCCCTTGAATCCGGACGGGAGCATGTGCCTCTACGCTCCGGACGTGACGCGCGGCCCCGACGGCCGTTACTATCTGTATTACGTTCTCGACAAGGTTCCGGTCGTATCGGTGGCGGTCTGCGACAAGCCGGCGGGCAAGTACAAGTTTTACGGCTATGTCCACTACGCCGACGGCACGAGGCTCGGCGAGAAGCCCGGCGACGAGCCTCAATTCGATCCGGGGGTGCTCACCGAAGGTGATAGGACGTACATGTACACCGGCTTCTCCTGGAGCTATGACAAGACCCGCCACGGAGCGATGGCCACAGTGTTGGGCCCCGACATGCTCACCATCGTCGAGAAGCCGGCCTTCATCGCCCCGAGCGGTTCCTACAGCGCCGGCACCGGATTCGAGGGTCACGAGTTTTTCGAGGCTTCCTCGATACGAAAGCGCGGCGACACGTACTACTTCGTTTATTCATCGGTCGTGTTCCATGAGCTGTGCTACGCGACCAGCAAGCACCCGACGCAGGGATTCAAATACCGAGGCGTCATCGTCAGCAACGCCGATGTCGGCATCGGTTCTTATAAGCCGGCGGGCAAGCCCATGTACTACGGCGGCAACAATCACGGCGGACTGGTCGATGTGAACGGTCAATGGTATATATTTTATCACCGGCATACCAACGGGACTAATTTCAGCAGACAGGGCTGCGCCGAGCCTGTTCAGTTCGCGCAGGACGGATCGATCGCCCAGGTCGAAATGACGTCCTGCGGGCTCAACGGCGGCCCCCTTGTCGGGCGGGGCGAGTACCCGACTCATATAGCCTGCAACCTCTTCTGCAAAGAGGAATCCATGTACACCGCACCCGGCGCGTACATGGACAACCGCTTCCCCAAGATTACGCAGGACGGCAGGGACGGCGACGAGGAAGCGGGATACATAGGAAACATGATGAACGGGGCGACGGCCGGGTTCAAATACTTCGATTGCAGGGGCGTTCGCAGAGTCAAAATCAAGGTGCGGGGCTACTGCAGGGGCGACTTCGAGATCAGGACATCCTGGGACGGGCCGGCCCTGGGGAGGATCACGGTTCCCGATTTCGCCAATGTCTGGAAAGAACACGCCGCCGACATAACAATCCCCGACGGCGTCCACGCCCTGTATTTCGTCTTCACGGGCGAAGGCAACGCCAGCCTCGCCTCATTCACGCTGGAGTAAAAAAGATGCTGAAGAGCGGAGAACAAGGCGGTCTCGCCGCCTTGTTCTCTGCTCATTCCTCCGGGAAGAGCCGCTTTTGCATCCAGCTCTCCGGCGGAAGGGGTCTGCCGTTTTTGGTAATAACCGTCTCGACGCGGGCGCGCGCAGCCGCGATGCCGCTCTCTTTTACGGCCTCCTGCACGAATACTATTCGGAGCCGGCCCTTCATCTCGACATACAGATGGACGACGAATTTTTCGCCTGGCAAAAGACTGTTAAGATAATCGATTTCGATTCTGTGGACGACGGCGTCGAGCCCTCGAGCGTGGAGTTCCGCAAAATCGATGCCGAGAGATCGAAGATATGAATGCCGCGCGTGCTCGAAGTAATTCAGATAGACCGAGTTGTTGACGATGCCCTGAAGGTCCAGCTCGTAATCGCGCACCTCGTAGGGCAGCGAATACACCCACTTGGAAACTTCGGTGCCGCGATCCGCGCCGCGATGCGTCATCTTGTCGTCCATACCCTGAAGTCTAGCCGAAAGAACCTTCTTCGCCTACAAGTCGTAGCGCTCGCCATATTTGACGATTCTGACGTCGGACAGGCCCTTACGCATCAAGAAAGACTGGAAATGCGTGAGAGCCGCGCCCTCTCCGTGAACCAGAAACACAGTTTTGAGCCGGCTCAAGTCCTGTCGGGAAAGCCAGTCCCAGGCCTCCTGGTAATCGGCATGGGCCGAAAACGCGTTGATCTCCTCGATCGCGGCTTTGACTTTATATACCTCGCCGTGGATGCGAACCTCAGGCTCGCGGTCGCGGATGCGCCGTCCCAGCGTGTTCTCGGCCATATAGCCCACGATGAGGACGGTGTTCGCCGGATCGGAGATCCCGTGGATGAGGTGATGCTGGATCCTGCCCGCCTCGCACATCCCATCCGCCGAAATGATGACGACGGGGCCGCGGTAATCGTTGAGCCGCTTCGAATCCTCGACGCTCGAGGCGAAATGAAGCGAATTGAAGCCGAAGGGATTCTCATGATGCTTGATGAACGACTCGTGAATTTCGCGGTCGTAGCACTCGGGGTGGACCTGGAAGATCGAGGTCGCGTTGATCGCCATCGGCGAATCGACCCATATTGGAACCTCGGGGATGCGTCCGCTGTCTGTAAGTAAATGAAAATAAAAAATGAGTTCCTGCGTCCGCTCGATCGCGAATGCCGGGATGATAATCCTGCCGCCGCGCGCGACTGTTGTGTTTACGACATCAGCGAGCTTATCCAGCGCGTCGTCCGTCGATTCGTGCAACCTGTCGCCGTAGGTCGCTTCAAGGACGACATAATCGGCCGGCGGTATCGGGGAAGGATCGCGGATAATCGGCTTTCCTCTGCGTCCCAAGTCTCCGGTGAAGGCGATCGACACCTCGCGGCCCGAGCGGTCGCGCGCGTGCACATAGGCTATAGCCGAGCCGAGTATGTGCCCCGCGTCGAAAAGCTCGATCTTCATGCCGTCCCCGATGGGCATGGGCCGTTCGTACGATACAGTCACGAACTGCCCCGTGGCCGCGATTACGTCTTCCTCGTCGTACAGCGGCTCCCAATTGAAGCGTTCGCCCTTTTTGACGGCCTGCGCGGAAAGATATTCGGCGTCGCGGGCCTGGATGGCGGCCGAATCCATCATCACGACGCCGGCGAGGTCGCGGGTGGCCGGAGTCGCATAAATGTTGCCGCGATAGCCGCGCTTAGCCAGGAGGGGCAGAAGCCCGCAATGGTCGTAATGCGCGTGCGTCAGGACAACCGAGGACAGGGACTCGGGGTCGGCGATAAGTTCGCGGTTTTTTTTGTCGGCGCTGTCGCGCCTGCCCTGGAAGGCGCCGCAGTCGACAAGGCAGCGGGCGCCGTCCACCGTCAGCACATGCTTGGAGCCCGTGACCTCCCCGGCCGCCCCCTCGGAATGCAATCGTATGCTCATGGACAGTCATAGTAACGCGGTTTCCCTCAATACGCAAAGGGCCGGCACAAAAGCCGGTCCCTTGCACAGAGTCTTGCTCAGCGGATTTCGATTTTTCTTGGTTTTGCAGCTTCCTTTACCTCGAGCTTGATCGTCAGAATTCCGTCCGCGAGATTCGCCTCAACCTTATCCCGCGAGATGGTCTCGTCCAAGGTGAACCGCTTGCGGTACGTTCCTGCGCGGCGCTCGTGCAGAAGATAACTGCCGCGGCTCTCGTCATCGCGCCGCTCGCCGGTGATCGAAAGTTCATTCCCCTCGATCTTGACTTCGAAGCCCTCTTTCGGCACGCCGGGCATTTCGAGGCACAAAGTGACGATCCCCGAATCTTCGGTTATAGAGCAGGCCGGTATAATTGTCCGCTTTGCAGGAAGTTCTTTCTTCTTTTCCATACGGAACCTCCCGGCTCAGTCCGTCTTGACGGGGATGAGCTTGGCGCGCTCTTCCTCGCGCTTCGCCACATGAACGACAAGAACGCCGTCCTTGAGCTCGGCCGTCACCTTTGCTGGATCGATCTGCGCGGGCAGGTCGATGGTCCGGCTGAACGAACCCTTCCACGTTTCTTTCCTGAAGATCTTTTTCTTCTCGCTCTCGTGCTCGCCCTTCTTCTCACCCTTGATCGACAAAATCGATCCAGCGACGCTGACCTCGAGATCGCTCTTGTTCACTCCGGGGAGGTCGGCACTCACAATGTACTCGTCTTCCGTCTCGACCACATCGACAGCCGGAGCGCTCATTCGGTCGAGAAGACCGGCGACATTCGGGACCCTGAACAGATCGAGGGCCCGATCCATCTCCCCCCGCAGACCGTCGAGGGCCTCCCAGAGGTCCATCGCCGCGGGGCGTTCCCACTTCATAAGATCCATAACGTCCCCCTTGTGCTGAGGTTTCGAACCATGCGGTTCATCGAACTAGTAACAAAAAATATGCCAAAAAAGCTCACACTGGACTGAATGAAAAAAGCTGATTGGATCGAGAAATAAAGCTATTCCACCGCGATCGGAATCTACTGCAGATGGCGGCGCCGCATCCCTCGAGAAGCGTTTTTGTTTCGCTATGAAACGTAGAGCATATTTCGTTTTTTTTTCATTGTGTACTATTGAAACGAATACCGCCCTTTTCTTTGTTTCAGACCGTTACACGGACTTACCCAGCGCTGTCTCGAAGGCAGCTGCGTCGGCGACGTCGGAGAGTGCGAGCATCGCGTAGCCTTCCTCGTCCATCGACATGACAAGCGCCTTGGACCAGGCCGACGCGTTGCGTGAAAGGAATTCGAATAAGACGCGTTTTACATCGGCGGACCTTCGATCGGGCACCATGAGTTCGAGGTAACCACCGTCGAAGAGCGCCACCGAGATCCATCGCGTGCGAAGAATGAATTCGCAGACATTCCGCGCTCCCTGTGCGATGTCATCGTGCTCGCGGAGCCATTCTTCATGGAAGCCGGGAATGGGATAGACCTCGCCGTCCAGGGTCAACCAGCTCGCCCCATGAGCGAGCGAGAACCTATCCAGCCGATCGGGGATGGGGGTGATGGAATGCTGTGATCTCATGCCTCTGATCCTGATCGGAAACGGCCATCCCGGACTTTGATCGCAAAGCCGGTCGGCGCGGGGGCCTCCGCCATGGGGGCGTCGGGGTAACGCAGTAAAAAATCCTTTACATGAGCGGGGATGGAGGAGCGCACGACAACACCATCAGGCAGCGTCAATGCCCAGGCGACGAGGAGAAGCCGCTTAAGCCCCGTCTCCCTATGCAGGCGCTTGTTAAGCGCGAAATCGCCGTATTTGTCGTCTCCGAGTATGGGCAGGCTGTGGACTGCGAGATGCTGACGAATTTGGTGTGTGCGTCCGGTTTCGATTTCGAGCTCTAAATACGAAAATTCTGAAAATGAACCTATCAGCGTCCAATAGGTGACTGCCGATCGTACGGCGCCCCGGCTATTCACCGTATCGCGGAACACCCCTGTAACTTCCGCCGGCATCCCCGCGACCACGGCCCGGTAAATCTTATGAAGTTGACGCGACTGTATCAACAAGGACCATCGGGCCGCCGCCTGCGGATTTCGCGCCACTATCAGGCAGCCCGCCGTCTCTTTGTCGAGCCTGTGAACGAGATAGGGCTTGAAGCCGTAATCCCGCTCGACGACATCGACCACGGACAGTCTTACGCCCTCGCCAGGCTGAGTCGCCAGTCCGGCGGGCTTGTCGACAATGAGAATATCATCATCCTGGTAGAGCGCCGCGATCATCGGCGCAGACTATAGGTGACTGGAAGTCGATTTGCAAGTCTTCCGTCGCGCACGTCCGCTTTTTTTAAAAAAGGCAGTATCACCGTTTTCGAAGGACACGTTCGAGAACATCCTCGATGACGATCGTTCCGACGAGTCGGTTCTCGGAATCGACGACCGGTACGGCGTGAAGTTTATACTTTATCATGAGCTCGGGCAGGGCCGAGGCATCGTCGGTATCGCGCAAGGGTTCGGTGACCGAGTTCATGATTTCGCCGAGCCTTGTCTCGGGGTCGGCGACCACGACATCTCGGAGCGATACGGTCGCGACGTAGCGTCCGCGCATATCGAGGATGAACAGGCTGTAGACGACATCGGCCTCGGGTTTCACGGAACGAAGTTCGGCGATCGCGTCGCCCGCCTTCATCGACTGGTTGAAGAACACATAGTCGGTCGACATGAGGGCTCCGACCGTATGCTCAGGATAGGACATGAGGCTCCGAACCTCGTTCGAGCTCGCATCCTCCATCTCGGCGAGCAGCCGCTCGGCCTTCTGAGGCTCGACCTCGTCGAGGACGTCGGCGGCCTCGTCGGCGGGCATCTTCTCGAGGACGTCCGCCGCCTTCTCCTCGGGTATGTTCTCGATGATCGCCGCCTGGGCCTCCGGTTCGAGTTCCTCCAGGACGTCCGCAGCCCGTTCTTCATCGAGCGAGGTGAACAGCGCGACACGCGAAGCGTGGTCGAGTTCTTCGAGAATATCGGCCAGGTCCGAGGGATGGATGCCGTCGAGCTTCGAGTATGTCTTCGATAGCTTTATCTGCGTCGTCGAGAAGTCGACAGCCTCGACCTCGTTCCAGAGTATGAGCTTGCTCGAAATTTTGCGTTTAAACAGTTTTGAAACAACCCTTGCAAGTCTGTCCAGGCCCAAAATCCTGAGTCTTCCCTCGGCTCCGACGTCGACCGCCACAAGATAGCAGATCCGCGACGAGCAATCGAGCACGAGATCGTTCACGCGGACGAGCTTTCTGCCGTCGACGTCGACGATTTGTTTGCCCATCAGATGCCGCTTGAGATACAGCAGATTCTCGGCCGGCAACGAGGCCTCGCGCTCAGTTTTCGCAACGATACGATACGATCCGCCTCGTCGGACCGGCCTGCACACACTGAAATCGATGAGCCTCTCCGAACCACCGGCGGCGACAAGGGCTGCGACGACCTTGGGCCTCTGCCCCGCGACATCGACGACGAGATCGCGTAGGCGTCCGATCGAAGAACCCGATTCTTCTACGATCTTCTTGCCGAGGATGAGGCTGAAATAAACCGTTGTCTCTGTATTCATAACTGTCTCCTCGGATTAAAACCTTCCGCGGCATTGCGGGACCGCTATATGTTATATAGCGCTAACTCCCGGCTGACTGCAGATTGAAAAAAACGAATCTCCATATTAACCTTTCGCAATGGATGAGCGAACCAAGCTTCTCAAACACGCCTCGTTTATAGCCTTGGGCGGGAATGCATTCCTCGCTGCCGCAAAACTCATTATAGGAATTCTCACCGGATCTCTCGCCGTCATCGGCGACGGCATCGATTCCTCGACCGATGTGATCATCGCCATTGTCGCTCTTGTGATTGTCCGCATCATCGACAAACCCGGAGACGCGGAACATCCCTACGGCCACGCCCGCGCCGAAACGCTCGCAACGACCGCGATCTCGTTCATCGTCTTCTTCGCGGGCGCGCAGCTTTTCCTCGGCTCCCTGCGGAGTCTTATCGCAGGAACTACCGGTCAGATGCCGGGGCGGCTTTCCCTCGTAGTCACGGCGGTTTCGATCGTCGGAAAACTCGTTCTGGCCTGGACCCAATTTTATTACGGAAGAAAGGCCGGAAGTTCGATGCTGATCGCCAACGGCAAGAACATGCGCGGCGATGTCGTGATATCCGCGTCCGTCCTCGTCGGCCTGGGACTCGGCTATGTTTTCAATCTTCCGCTGCTCGATCCCCTTCTCGGTCTTTTGGTTTCCCTGTGGATCGTCAAAGTCGCCCTGGGCATGTTCCGCGAAACCAGCACCGAGCTCATGGAAGGCTCCGAGAGCGCCGGGCACTACAGCGAAGTCTACACAGCCGTCGAATCCGTACCCGGAGCGGGGAACCCGCATCGAACGCGGATCCGCAAATTGGGGCCGCTTCTGGTCGTCGATCTCGACGTCGAAGTCGAACCAACCATGACGGTAGCCAAAGCTCATGATATCGCCGTGGCGATCGAGCGATCGATCAAAACACGATTGCCCGAGGTCTACGATGTCATTGTTCATATCGATCCGACCGGAATCCGCGAAGAAGGGGAGCGTTTCGGAAACGCGCCCGGCGAAACCAGCGCGACGGTCTCATAGGCGTCTCCCGGCGGCGACCGCGCCCGGCGCGACGAGCGATGCGGCTTGTGTCTTCGAGAAGCGCGGCATTTTGCGGCCGCCCGCCCACATGCGCCGGTCGCTCAGCTTCCCGGTTACGCGCAGCAAGGCCGCGGTCATCAGGGCCATGCCCAAGAGCCCCGCGCCGAACACCGCGTACGAAATCCACCAGGGGACGGCGCTCGTGAACGTGGTGAACTCCGACATGCCTCCTATGCTCGCCACGAGGTTGAGCGGCATGAAGACCACGGAAATCGTCGTCAATCGCTTGATCTGCAGGTTTTGGTTGTTCGAAATGACCGACGCAAAGGCGTCCATCATCCCCGACAGGATGTCCGAGTAGATGCTCGCCATCTCGATAGCCTGACGGTTGTCGGTGACGACATCCTCGAAAAGTTCCGCCTCCTCGTCCCTCGCGCGGATCACTTTGGTCGACTGCAGTTTCTCGAGCAGTATCTCGTTGGATTTGAGACTCGTCGTAAAGAACACAAGGGACTTCTCGCTCGAAAGAAGCTGCGTAAGCTCGTAATTCTTCACCGACCTCTGCAGGTCGCGCTCGATTGCGGAGGTTCTGCGGTTGATCTCCTTGAGATATCGCAGGAATACCGCCGCGGCCCGTCCGATGAGCTGAAGGGCGAAGGCGCCCTTATTCCGCAGATCGAGGCCCTTCACCCTGCCCGACCGCAGTTCCTCGAGCGGCTCGCAATTGGTCTGGCAGATGGTGACAATACGGTCCTCGAAAAGGAGGATGCCGCAGGGTACGGTGAAATAGGGCAATTCATACCGGGCGTCGAGCACGGGAAGGCGCACAATGAGGAGGGTATAATCGCTCTCTTTCTCGATACGGGCCTGCTCATCGATATCGAGGATATCCGTGAGGTGCTCGGTCTTGACATGGTACCAGCGCTCCAGGAGATCCAGTTCCTGCGGCGTGGGATCGATGACGTCAATCCAGGAATTCTTCTGGGCGCGGTCGGCGGGGACCGGCCCGTTTTCTCCATTGACTCTGACCTTGATCATGACGCTCTCCTTGTCCGGACGCAAAGGTCCGGATCGAACCCCGCAGGCGGGAAGGGAGCGTCCGTATCGCGATTATACCGAATGGACGCCGCTTCCCGGCGAGCGGGGGCTGCGTATGAATGGGGATGGCGGTTCCGCGCTTCGACTACTGTCTGAATCCGGCATGCGCTGCCTCCTTTCTCACCGAAAAACCTGCGCCATACTTTTGGCACCACAGGATTACGGCGATCTATCTACACTCGTTGTATCAAGCTGAGCGAAAGGCTGCAAGGGGGCGTACCAAGCTGCTAACAAGCTCAACGCTTGTTAGCAGCTTGGCAGTTCAAGATTGTTCCTTGCGGTATGGGGATTACACGTTTACAATAGTGGCAACAAAACTTCCACCGGGAAGGCTGCCGTGGAACCGATCAGCGATCTGACCTGGATTCGCCAGCTTTCACTTTCCTCGGTCGAGCGCCTCTCGATCAGGGGTTTCGATGTCGCCCTCATTTCGATACCCCACAACCCGCTGCGCCATGATGAACGCTTTCGATACAGGCTCCTCGCCTTCGATCCCTGGCTTGGGAAGCCTGTCGTGTCGGTGGACTTAGAATGCGATATTCTGGGCGATTTCTGCCTCTCCATCCAGATCGGCAGGGAACATCGAGTTCTTGCACGTTACGACAGCCCCCCGAGTCTGGGCGAATTCAGGGAACGCGCGCTGGCCGAAGCCGAAGCCGTCCTGCCCCTTTCGCCCCTCCCTCCGGCGATACGCGGACGGGCAAAAAAGCGGCGCCAAAAGTAAAGCCGGCGAGAGGCTGCAGAAGTACCATGTCTTTGTCGTCAGCACACCGCCCTCGATCGCCGACAATGATTGTATGAAACGAGGCATCTGTACCGCCCTAGTCTGCGCACTGCTGGTCTCAAGCTGGGCTCTCTGCGCCGAGACACTCAAGTCGAAGCTCGGATTCTATATCGAGATGCCGGCCGGTTTCTTGGATATGAAAACCGGCGATAATGCGACGCGCTTCGCGTTCACCGATCCGAACGGAGTAATGGAGTTCGATCTCATCGCCTACGACAAGGGACGTTTTACGAGTGTCGAAGATCTCGCCAACAAATCAATTGAACTTCTGAAGTCGTCCGGAGAGAGTTCCGTCTACTCCTACCAGGACCGTCGCGCGGCTCTTGCGACGCTCGACTTTCAGCTGGATTCCGTGCCGATGCTCGGATTTGCGGTTTTCATCGAAGGCCGGAATTCGGAACGGGACTATGCGCTCCTCGCCTATGTCGCCTCGGAACTTTTCGACGATTACGCAGATTTTATCCTCAGCTGCCTGGATTCGTTTTCGATCGATGCGGCAGCTCTCAGGATGCCCGGACCGATAAGTCAATTTACATTGGCGTGGCCGCCCGAGCGAGGGGAACAACGTAGAGTTCTATTGCCTGATGGTCTTACCGTAGACCTCCCCTGGAGCGACGCCGAGGGGCGGCAGGAACACGAGACATGCATGCGTGAGTACAAGGTGCTTTCCGCATACGCCGACGAGCCCGAATTGTGGCAGGATGCCTGGATTCGATTCTACAGGATGGTATATCGTGAATCGGCCGCCCGTATCGATCGGCTTGCACTCGAGGTTACGAAAGCTATGCCTCCCGACGATCCGACCGAACAAGCCCGACGTATTCTCGCGTGGGTACAAAAATGGAACTATGAGAGGGATCCAGAAGGCATGGACTTTGTGCCGCCGTTGACTGCGGCCTACGAAGGCCGCGGCGATTGCGATTCACGCGCCCTTACCGCGGCAATCATCCTCGAACGGCTCGGCATCGACGCGGTCATTATGGTCTCACGCGAGTATTCGCACGCCCTTCTCGGCGTCGACGTGCCCGGAGGCGGTCAACGCTTCAGTTTCGCCAGCAAGAAGTATTTGGTCGGCGAAACAACCGCCAGTGTCGGGCTCGGGATGATCGCGGCGGATCAGTCGGATTTTTCGAAATGGATAGGTATTCAGGTCGGTCGATGAAACGTATTGCTTCTTTACTTGTTGTCGGACTTTTTGTATGCACTGCCTCCGTAAGCCAGATCGAGCCCGATGCGAACACCGAGTTCATCATCCTCGACTATCATACGTTCCTGGGCAACGGCGCCTCGAGTATCGATTTTTCGCTCAAGGAATTCGCCGACCAACTCGATCTTCTGGCGGCGTCCGGTTTTCGTTTCGTACGTCTGGAAGACGCTCTTTCGGGGCATATCGAAGGCAAAAACAATGTGGTCATCACCATCGACGACGGCCATCGCACGGTCTATGACGCTTTTTTCAAAGTACTCAAACCCCGCGGAATAACACCCTTTCTTTTTATCTATCCCGCAATAGTTGAAAACAGAGTCCGTTATGCCCTGAGCCCCGAGCAGCTCAAGGCCCTCGTCAAGGCCGGCTGCGGCGTTGGAGCACATGGGTACAATCACTCATCTCTTTCAGAGAACTCGTGGAAAAAGGATTACGTTCAATTTGATCGCGAGATCAAGTTACCCGGTCCCGCCCTCGAAAAACTCACAGGTATCAGGCCCGATTTATACGCCTATCCCTTCGGGGTAAGATCCGATCGTGCCGCCGAACTTCTTCCCGACTACGGGTATTCTCGGATTTTCACCGCCGATGAGGCAATCCATCCTATTTCGCCGAACGATCCCGAACTCGACCCCCTCGCCCTGCCCCGAACCATCATGTATCGCGGTTACAGTTCCATGGTACTGAACTCGATGATCAAGCGTCTCGCAGTATCAAACATAAACTCGAGCGCGACACATAAGGATTGAGACAGGTTCAACCCCTTTACCTATGCAGCCTCAGCATCCATACTCGAACTTCAGGAGTCGCCGTGTCGCGTAAGGAACTCGAATACATCCTCGACTATATCCTCAATAAAGCGAGCGAAGCCGAGTTCGAGGTCATAGCCAAGGCCTGTGAGCGGCGAGCCCGCGATATCAAGGTGTTTGAAAGCCTCGGAGGCGAGGGCCCGAACGCCATGGCCAAACGCATGGCGGCCGAGCTCGAGCGCGGCGTCGGAGCCACTATGGAAAACGTGCGCGCGACGGTCCGAAATCTAGTCGCCGACATAATCAGAAAAGAAGCGCCGGACATCGGAGAGGCCGAACTGAAAGCCCTTCTCGAGGAATACGCTCCGGAGGAACAAAAGCAACGTTCTCAATCGGTATCGCCCATACCGCCCGAAGCGTTCTTGAGCATGATCCGTTCCTTCGTTGAGTACTCGCGAGGCTCGATGCCGCCGAGCAGGCAGAGGGAACTCTGGGAATCTGCCCCGCGATGGCAGGAGGAGTACTGGGCCGCCTTCCCTTCGGAGATCAAAGCCCTCATCAAAGCCTTTCTCGAAGGACGGATCGACGACGAGGTTTTCGGGAAAGCGGTGCTCAGTATTCTCGGTTTATAAGAACCGATGCCCCTATATCGGGCCTATTTCTGCTTCGCCTCCGCAAGCAAAGCTTTCGCCAACTCAAGATCGTCACCGGAGAAAAGTTTCGCGTTCATCCCCGAGCTGAGAATACTTTCCGCCTCGGCTTTCGCCCCCGTCTGGATATCGAGCTGGGCGAGGAGAAGAATCCTCGGTCCCTCCCATTTCCCGGCTCCGGTTATACTTCTGAGGAGTTTTACGGCCTGTCCGGGCCTGTCATCAGCGGCGAGGGCCCAGGCCTCCGCATAGGCGGCTTCAGCCTTCTGTTCGCCTTCGGCGGCCAGTACGGCTTCATCGAATTTAACGGCTGCAGCGGCGAATTCGCCCAAACGCACGAGGGCGCGGCCCTCGGCCATAACCTCGTCGACGTTCACCTCATCTTCCATCCACGTCACTGCGTCGTCCGAAGCTGCGGAACCGCGAACTGCTGCCACTGTCGATGCAGCGGTGCTCGCTTTAGGATCGACAAGCTTACCGAGTTTATCGAGCGTCGTATTCTTCTTGCGAGCGAGTTCTGCGCCTTGAGCCAGGAGAACATCGATCTTGTATACACCGGCGGCCGTCATAGCCACCTTCCGCTTACCGTCGGTTATCTCGATGGAAGAACCTGTGGATAGTCTGATCGTGTCGGTAGAATCGACCTGATCACCGATTCCAACCACGACCCACGTCGATCCCTTCTGGCGTTCCACTTTTCCATCGGCCCACGAGACCCGCATGGGAAGCCCAAACGTTATTGCACTGCAAAACACGGCAAGAGTTGCTATTACAAGAATTTTTTTCATTTTTCCTCCACCGATTGGAAGCGATACCTACATTAAGTATATCCCGCCATGAGGAGCATGACATAAAAAACGCCCCGAAGTTCACCACGGAATTTCGGGGCGGTCTATGTATTTGTACAGCTCGGGTCGGCGCCCGTCTGTACATAAGGGGGATGCTGCCGATTAACTCGCGGCCGCCTTTTTCTTGTTAGCCAGTGTGGCTTTGCAGGTTTTGCAGATCTTGGTCTTCTGACCGTCGATTTCCTGCTCGTACAACACTTTGACTGCATCACGCTTGCATACCGGGCAGGTACCGCGACCGTGGGCCGGCGTTTCCTTGAGTCCTTTTCCGCGATGGGCTTTCGACATGATTCCTTCCTTGCTTATTAAGCCTGACCTGCGGCTTTTTCTTTCGCCTTCCGCTCGGCCTTCCGCTTCTCGCGCTCGGCCTTCTTGCCATCGTCCTTGCGGTCGACAAGTTCCAGAATGACCATATCGGCGGCGTCGTGCTTCCGCTCGCCGATACGAAGAATCCTCGTATATCCGCCCGCCCGCTCCTTGAAACGCGGAGCTATATCGGTGAAAAGCTTCGCGAGTACGGCCTCGTCGTACAGCTTTCGCGCGGCCATGCGCCTCGTATGAACGGAATCCACCTTGGCGCGGGTTATTTCCTTCTCCGCGAAACGGCGCACTTCTACTGCCTTCGCATGGGTCGTGACGATCCGCTCGTGCTTGAACAGCACTGTCATCATGTTTCGGATGAGGGCCTTGCGGTGAGCCGGCACCCGGTTCAGCTTATTGAATGAAATTCTATGCTTCATCGGTCTCTTCCTTCTTGATCGAAAGCTTCAGGTAGGAGCGCAGGGACGAATAATCGTTCATCCCGAGGCCGAGATTCCATTCCTTGAGCTTGTCTTTTATCTCCTGAAGCGATTTCTTTCCGAAGTTTCGCGTCTTCGCGATATCGTCTTCGGTCTTGCGCGTCAGGTCTCCGATCGTCTTGATGTTCGCGTTCTTGAGGCAGTTCGACGAGCGCACAGAAAGCTCGAGTTCCTCGACGGGAGTGTTGAGAATCTGCTTCACCCTCTCCTCGATCTCGTCGTTCTCCTCGTCCGCGCCCGGTTCCCCCTCGTCGAAGTTCACGAAAATAGCGAAATGATCCTTCGCGATCTTCGCAGCCTCGGCGAGTGCGTCCTCCGGCTTGACGGTTCCGTCGGTCCAAATCTCGAGCACGAGCTTGTCGTAATCGGAACGCTGCCCGACCCGCGTCGGCTCGACGGCGTACTTCACCTTCTTTACGGGGGAGAAAATCGCGTCCATCGGTATGGTCCCGACGACCTCGACGTATTTTTCGTTGACTTCCGAGGGGACATATCCGCGGCCCAGGTCGATCTGCACCTCGATATCCAGTCGGGCATCGTCCATGAGCGTGCAAATCTTAAGATCGGTATTCAGTATTTCGACCGGCTTATCCTTGCCGAAGAAAGCCCCGGTCACCTCGCCCGGCCCCTTCAACTCGTACAGGAATGTCGCCTGCTCTTCGTCTTCCGGAAGTCGTACGCGAAGCTGCTTGAGCGCATTGAGCACCTCGACCGTATCCTCGACGACGCCGGGGATGGTCTCGAACTCGCTCGTGACGATATGCTGAGATCCCTCTGAATCGTAACGGACGATGCGCACCGCGGTGATCGCGTAACCCTGGATCGAGGACAAAAGAATCCGGCGCAGGGTGTTGCCGACGGTCGTCCCGTAGCCCGGCTCGAAGGGATAGGCGAGGAACTTCCCATAATCCGGACCGGACTCGCTCTGCTCGTAGGTAATGCCCTTCGGCCTCTTGAAACCTTTGAGTAGGTTCTTCCGCGCCATTTCCGCTCCTTATATGCAGGCCGCCGACGGCGACCCATGCAAATATTTCCTAACAGTCAAGGCCATACTGGCCTTACTTCGAATAAAGCTCGACGACGAGCTGTTCGCGGATATCGGCCATGTCGGTGATGTCCTGGCGATGCGGAACAGCATTGAACTTTCCGACCAAGTTATCGGGATCGACCTCGAGCCAGGGCATGACGCCCGAACGGCCGAATTCCTGCAAGGCGTCCTTGACGAGCGCGAGCTTTTTGGAAGTCGGATGCACCGCGACCTGGTCGCCCGGTTTTACGGAAAACGAGGGTATGTTGACCCGCTTTCCGTTCACCGCGATGTGGCCGTGCAGGACGAGCTGTCTCGCCTGAGCCCGCGAGCTTGCGAAGCGGAGGCGGTAGACGACCGTGTCGAGTCGGCGCTCGAGAAGACCGAAGAGATTTTCGCCGGTTTTTCCGCTCATGCGCAGCGCCTTTTCGAAGGTATTGCGGAACTGCTTTTCCATGAGACCGTAACTGCGCTTGAGTTTCTGCTTCTCGCGAAGCTGAACCGCGTAATCGGACTGCTTGCCCTGACGCGATTTCGGGGCCTTCCCGGGCGGAAGGGCTTTCCGGTTGATGGGGCACTTGTCGCTTTTGCAACGATCTCCCTTCAAAAACAGCTTGTGTTGCTCCGTCCGGCAGAGCCGGCACACTGGTCCGGTATATCGAGCCATGTCTACTCCCTCGTCAAATACGCCGCGCCTTACGGGGCCGGCATCCGTTGTGGGGGATCGGTGTCACGTCGTTGATGCTTTTGACCTTGAGGCCGAGCGCGCCGAGCTGGCGTATAGCCGATTCGCGGCCCACGCCGGGACCCTTGACATAGACGTTGACCTCGCGGAGTCCGACATTGAGCGCCTTTTGAACCGCTGTTTCCGCCACGGTCTGCGCGGCGAAGGGCGTTGATTTCTTGGCCCCGCGGAACTGGTGGACCCCGGACGAAGACCACGAAATCGCGTTCCCCTTGAGATCGGTGATCGTGATAATCGTATTATTGAAGGTCGCTTGAATGTACACGTTGCCTTCGTATACGCTTTTCTTTTCCTTCTTCTTCTTGGCGACTGCCACGTTCGCTCTCCTTGCCTAGGCCTTAGACGGCCTTTTTCTTGTTCGCGACGGTCTTCCGCTTGCCCTTGCGGGTACGGGCGTTCGTTCTTGTGCGCTGCCCGTTGACGGGCAGTCCCTTGCGGTGCCGCAGGCCTCTATAGCAGCCGATATCCATAAGGCGCTTTATATTGAGCGCCGTTTCGGATCGGAGGCGGCCCTCGACTTTGTAATCGTTCTCGATGATTTTCCTGAGCTCGGACACCTCTTCGCTCGAAAGATCATTCATTTTCTTGGCCGGATCGATCTTGGTGGCTTCGCAGATCTTCCGCGCGCTCGTACGTCCAAGACCGTAGATGTACGTCAGCGCAATCTCGACGTGCTTGTTCGGGAGGTCGACTCCCGCTATACGTGCCATGAGCTTCCTCCTGCCCTCAGCCTTGCTTCTGCTTATGCTTCGGATTTTCGCAGATGATGCGGACTACACCCTGCCGCCGTATCACCTTGCACTTGTCGCATATCTTCTTGACGCTCGTCCTTACTTTCATACCCATCTCCTGCTGTTCGTCCGCGCTCCGACGGGGGTGGTCGACGGACCGCGCCGAACGATTGTAAGCCTTTCCCCGGAAAAAAACTACAGGTTCCTCGACCGTATATGTCCCTTTTTCGTAAGCCCTTCGTGATGGTGCATCTTGAGCAGCGCGTTGATCTGGGACATCGTATCCAAGTCGACGCCCACCAGGATCAGAAGCGATGTACCGCCAAGAAGATACGCCAGCTCGCTGGGGAAATTGAACAGAAGCTGCACCAGACTCGGAATCAAGGCGATCAATCCCAGATAGAGAGAGCCGGGGAGAATGATCCTATTGAGTATCCGCGTAAGATACTCCTCCATTTTTTCGCTGCGGATACCGGGTATAGAACCGCCGTTTTCGCGGATATTCTTCGATATCTGCTGAGGGTTCAGGGTGACCTGAGTATAAAAATACGCGAAAAAAACGATCAACGCGACGTAGATGAAATTGTACCAGAAGCCCCGGGGGCTGAGGAAATACGAAAAATCGCGGAGCCACTTCGCGTTCACACCGAGGGTCTCGGATATCTGGAGAGGGAATGTCAGGATCGAACTCGCGAAGATGACCGGGATGACGCCCGAGGGATTGATCTTGAAGGGTATGTAGGTGTTCTGGGCTCCGTACATCCTTCTGCCGACGACCCGCTTGGCGTAATTGACCGGTATCTTCCGCTGTCCCTGCTGCTCGTAGATAACCAGGACGACGACGAGAACGAACATGACGAGGACGACGAGGGCGAACACCATGTTGATCTCGTCGTTCGCGATTTTCACTCCAAGCTCGTAGAGCGCGTTGGGAAGGCGCGCCACGATACCCGCGAAGATGATGAGCGAGACGCCGTTGCCTATGCCCTTCTTGGTGATCTGCTCTCCCATCCATATCAGGAACATCGAGCCGGTCGTGACCGTCAATATGGCGATCAGGGTGTAGGGCACACGAGCCATGATGAGGGCGTTCGGAATGCGGTCCGCCCATATCGTGATCGAAAAGGATTCGACGATCGAAACAAAGACGGTTCCGATCCTCGTCCAACGGGCGATCTTTTTCTTACCGCCTTCCTCCTCGGAGATTTTCTTCATTTTAGGAGAAACCACGAGCACCAGCTGCATGATGATCTGCATACTGATGTAGGGCATGACCGAAAGCATGAAAAGCGAGAAGTTTTTGAATGCTCCGCCCGCGAAGAAGTTGAGGTAATCGGTTATACCCGAACCCGTCCCCGAGCCCGCCTGGTCTGCGAAATACGACTGCAGCGCGCTGGCATTGATTCCCGGGATGGGCACAAAGCACCCGATTCGGAATACTGCAAGCCACATCAGAGTATAGAGGATCCGCTGTCTGAGTTCCTTGATACGGAAGATGTCTACAAGCGGGTTGCTCGCCATGGTGGTTAGGCTCCTCGCGCCGTGACTTAGGCGCCCTTTTCGGCGTCGGCGGACGACGATTTGACGGTGCCGCCTGCTTTCTCGATCTTCGCTTTTGCGGAGGCCGAGACCTTGTCTACATGAAACGTGAGCGCTTTGGAAATCGCGCCGTCACCTAAAACCTTTATAAGCCCGTCCGTCTTTTTGACGAGGCGCTTCGCCTTGAGACTCGAAGCGTCTACGACCTCTCCGGCCGAGAACTTCTCGTCTATGTCCTGCAGATTCACAACCTGCCATTCCTTGCGGAATCGGGCGTTTGAAAAACCGCGCGAGGGCAGGCGGCGGTAAAGCGGCATCTGACCGCCTTCGAATCCGGGGTATGTCTTTCCGCCGGAACGCGACTGCTGGCCCTTGTTACCGCGACCGGCTGTCGTGCCGAGGCCCGAGCTCTGTCCGCGCCCGACGCGGCGCGGTTTATGATTCGCGCCCGCAGGCGCGTGCAAATTGAAGTCGGCCATGTCAGTCGATCTCCTTGACTTCGACGAGGTGTTCGACGGTTCTCACCATTCCGAGTATGGCGGGCGTCGATTCCTGTACGGTTTTGGAACCGATCTTGCGAAGCCCGAGCGAGCGCACTGTCGCCCTCATCACCGGTTTCTGGTGGATTGTGCTTTTGACCAAGGTTATCTCGATTTTTTTGGCCATGGCTTAACCCCACAGATCCTTGATCGCCTTGCCGCGGTTCTTGGCGACAGACTTCGCGTCGAGCATTTCGGCGACGCCCTTGAAAACGGCGCGAACGACGTTGACCGAGCTTCGCGAACCGACGCATTTCGAAAGAATGTCGGTCACTCCGCCCGCTTCCATGATAGCCCGCACGGGGCCGCCCGCGATGATTCCGGATCCGGGACATGCGGGCTTCAGGAAGACCCGCGTCGCCTTGTAATCGCCGACTACTTCGTGGGGGATGGTTCCGTTCTTGACCGGTATCTTGACCATCGACCTCCGGGCCCGGTCGATACTCTTGCGGATCGCCTCGGTGACATCGTTCGCTTTACCGAAGCCGAAGCCCACCATGCCCTGGCGGTCGCCGACGACCGTAAGAGCGGAGAACGAAAACCGCCGGCCGCCCTTGACGACCTTCGCCGTCCTGTTGAGCTTGACCAGCTTTTCCATATAGTTGTCGCGCGGTTGCGAATCGTCGCGCCTGTTTCTTTCCCTGTTTTCCACGCCGTCCCCCTAGAACGTGATCCCGGCTTTACGGGCGCCGTCGGCTATCGCCTTAACGATACCGTGGTACATGTAACCGTTGCGGTCGAAGACCACGGAGGCCACGTTCTTCTCCTTAAGCCTCTTGCCGATTTCCTCGCCGAGCTGGGCCGCGCCTTCGACGTTCCGCTTGAACTTGCACGACTCCTCGCGCGTGGACGCCGAAGCGAGTGTCACGCCGGCGACATCGTCGATCACCTGCACATACATATACCGATTCGACTTGAACACGGTCATCCTCGGCCTCTCCGGAGTACCGGAGAGAGTCTTGCGGATATGCTTCTTCCGCTGGACCCGCTTGCGTATCTTATCGTTCAGTTCCTTGACGCTCATGTTCTCGGCCTCACTTCACGCCGGTCTTGCCGACTTTCTTCCTGATCTTCTCGTCCTCGTACCTGATACCCTTGCCCTTGTACGGTTCGGGCAGGCGTAGACTTCTGATCTCGCTGGCGAACTTGCCCACCGCCTGGCGGTCATAGCCGGAGACAATAACCTTCTGGCCGTTCGCCTCGACGCTCACCGCGATCCCGTCGGGTATCGCGACGACGAAGTCAGTCGAATAGCCCAGGCTGAGCACCAACAGCTTCCCCTGCACCTCGGCCTTATAACCAACGCCGGTGATGACGAGGGCGCGGCTGAAGCCGGCCGAAACGCCGATCACCATGTTGTTCACGAGGTTTCTATATAGACCGTGGTAAGCCTTCGCCTGTTTTGTCTCGGACTTCCGCGAAACGCGGATGCTCGAGCCCTCGACCTTGATCTCGACTTCCGGGAGATAGGACTGAGTCAGTTTGCCCTTCGGGCCTTCGACCGTTACAAGATCGGGCCCTACGGTGACTTTGACGCCCTGGGGCACCTGGATCGGCCTGATTCCGATTCTCGACATAGCGCTATCCCCCGCTTACCAGACGGTGCAGATGAGCTCGCCGCCCACCTTCTTCTCGACGGCTTTCTTTCCCGTCGTCACGCCGCCCGATGTTGACACGATCAAGGTGCCGTAACCGTTGAACACCCGAGGAAGCTCCTTATACCCGGAGTACACTCTCCTGCCGGGTTTCGAAACTTTCTCGACTCCGTGGATCACAGGATCGTTCGCGTCATCGTATTTCAAGAAAATACGGATGATGTTCGAACCATCAGCCTGAATTTTCTTGAAGTTCTTTATATAGCCCTCGGTCTTGAGTATCTTCACGATCTCGAGCTTCAGCTTAGATGTCGGAATATCGACCTTCTCGTGCCGCGCCGAGCTCGCATTGCGAATTTTCGTCAACATGTCCGCGATGGGATCGGAAACGCTCATCCCTACCTCCCTACCAGCTC
>CAZXXZ010000012.1:0-54014 GCA_964644505.1 uncultured Treponemataceae bacterium
AACCCCTCCGCCGCGCGTCGTCCCCCTCCCTGATAGCCCCGCACCACCGGGCGAGGAACTAATTAACTCATACCCCTGCTACGCACTTCTCCCCCCCTCCCTGATTGATTCGCAACAAGGTTCGAGGAACTAATCATCCACTTGACCTTTTGTCAGCATTTCACTACATTCCTTATCGATAATTGCTAATCGATATTTTTAGATCGATTAAACAAGGAGGAATCTATGAGCAACACAGTTGTCGTCGAAGGTAAAAAGTTCCGTCCTCTCAGGCCGGAAAAGACTGATACCGCACAATCGATTCCTGTATCGAACTCAGAGATTGATGAATTGGAATTTGTGGTCGGAAGGGCCAAAGCGGCGCAGGCGAAATTCGCCACCTTCCCGCAGGACAAGGTCGATGAGATATTCCGCGCGGCTGCCCTCGCCGCAAGCGCCATGCGTATTCCCCTCGCCCGCGACGCGGTCGAGGAGACGGGTATGGGGATTCTTGAAGACAAGGTCATCAAGAATCAGTTCGCGTCGGAATATATCTACAACAAATACAAGAATCTCAAAACGGTCGGCCTTGTCGAACGAGACGAGGCAGGCGGATACGCGAAGATCGCCGAGCCGGTCGGCGTGATCGCAGGCATCGTTCCGACGACGAACCCGACCTCGACCGCAATCTTCAAGGCTCTTATCGCACTCAAATCACGCAACGCGATCGTCTTTTCCCCGCATCCGCGGGCCAAAAAAAGTACCGCTCGCGCTGCGAAAATTGTCCATGACGCGGCGGTGGCGTCCGGGGCTCCCGAGGGTCTCATAGGATGTTTATCGAATCCCAGTGTCGAGGATTCGAATCGGCTCATGCAGCACCCCGATATTAGCCTCATTCTTGCGACGGGCGGCCCCGGCATGGTCAAGGCTGCGTATTCTTCCGGTACGCCAGCGATCGGTGTCGGAGCCGGCAATACGCCGGCCGTCATCGACGAGAGCGCCGATCTGGACATGGCTGTAAACTCGATCATTCTATCGAAAACTTTCGATAACGGAGTTATTTGCGCCTCGGAGCAGAGCGCTATCGTCGTCGACGCGGTGTACGAGGCGGTCAAAAAACGCTTCGAGTCTCAAGCTTGTCTTATTCTCGATGAGCAGGCGAAGACGAAGCTCAAAAAGATCATCGTAAAGGACGGAAGGATAAACGCAGATATTGTTGGTCAGAGCGCGGCGAAGATCGCCGCCATGGCCGGCATCGAGGCTCCTGCGGGTGTCAAAATCCTGATCGCCGAGATCGACGCGGTCGGTCCCGATGAGCCGCTGAGTTGGGAAAAGCTCTCACCCGTCCTCGCGCTGTACCGGGCGCCCGATTTCGAGCTCGCCGTGGATATCGCCTCGCGGCTCGTCGACTTCGCAGGCCTCGGGCATACGGCCGTACTCTATACGAATCCTGCCGATCGAGGTCGGATTGAACACTTCACCGGGCGTGTACGGGTCGGTCGGGTCCTCGTGAACATGCCGAGTTCGCAGGGTGCCATCGGCGATGTCTTCAACTTCAGACTCGAGCCGAGTCTGACGCTGGGATGCGGAAGCTGGGGGGGTAACAGCGTGAGCGAGAATGTCGGACCTCTGCACCTGATGAATTATAAGATAATCGCAGAGCGTCGCGAGAATCCCTTGTGGATGCGTCTGCCTCCCAAGGTCTACCACAAATACGGCTGCCTTGGGCTCGCGTTAGGCGATCTTGCAGGAAAGAAAAGGGCCTTTGTCGTGACTGACAAGAGTCTTGTCGATCTGGGCATCGCCGCGAAGGTTACGGGCCGCCTCGAAGAACTGGGGATTAAGACCGAGGTCTTCTCCGAAGTTCTGCCCGACCCCACCCTCTCGGTTGTCCGCGAGGGTGTACGGCGTATGTCACTGTTCGAGCCCGACGTGGTCGTGGGGCTCGGAGGCGGCTCCCCCATGGACGCGGCGAAACTCATGCATTTGATGTATGAGAAACCCGACGCGAGATTCGAGGATCTGGCTCTGCGTTTCATGGACATACGCAAGCGCATCGTGGAGTATCCCCAGCTCGGCGGGAAAGCGATCCTCGTCGCGATTCCAACGACCTCGGGCACGGGATCGGAGGTGACTCCCTTCGCCGTCATCACCGACGACGCGACAGGCAGGAAATACCCCCTCGCCGACTACGCCTTGACGCCGAGTATGGCCGTCGTCGACGCGGAACTCGCTATGGGTATGCCCAAGGGCCTGACCGCGGCGGGCGGCATCGATGCCGTGACGCACGCTCTCGAAGCCCTTGTTTCGGTGATGTCGAGTGATTATACGAGGCCGCTCGCTATGGAGGCCGCGAGGATGCTGTTCACCTACCTGCCTCGCGCCTACGAGAAAGGCGCCGCCGATCCGGAGGCGCGGCAGAAGACGCACGACGCCGCTACCATGGCGGGCATGGCATTCGCGAACGCCTTCCTCGGTGTCTGCCACTCGATGGCGCACAAGCTCGGCGCGCGATTCCATCTTCCTCACGGTATCGCGAATGCATTACTGATCGAACAGGTCGTCCGCTTCAACGCCGCTTCGGCGCCCGCGAAAATGGCTGCTTTTCCGCAATATCGTTATCCGTCGGCGAAGAAGGGCTATGCCGATCTCGCCCGCTATCTCGGTCTAAAACCATCGGGCAACGCTTCTCATCGTCCGGCCGATGAAGACAGCGTTCTTGTCGAAGCTCTCATCGAGGAGGTGGCGGCGCTGAAACGCAAGTTGAACATTCCTTCTTCCATCAAGGCAGCCGGGGTCGACGAGACGGCGTTCCTTGCAGCCCTCGACGATCTGGCCTTGGAGGCATTCGATGATCAGTGCACGGGGGCGAATCCGCGCTATCCTCTCGTATCCGAGATCAAGGAGATGTACCTGAAATCGTATTACGGCGGGTAAAATAAAATAACAAGCCGTCGCGGGCATAGCTGATCCATGCCTGCGGCGGCTATTTCTTGAAGATAACCGACAAAGACGCAAAGTCCCTTGCCAGTTATTCTGAGGTCGAAGCGATTTTCTGAGCGATCTTCGCAAGGCGCACGAATTCGGCGCGGTAGCCCTCGGTATCAGGTCCGCGTGCCTGCGAAGCCCTGGTGATAAGATTGTTCCAGTCCGCTTTGCCCTTGTACTTCGAATCACGAAGCAATAGTCCGAACTCTGCGACCGAGGCTGCGAAACGGAAATCTTCGGAGGCCGATGCTATGGTCTTGGGCTCGAGTTTGACGGGCATCTCCTTTTGCACACTTTCATCAGCATCGGGTTTCTTATAACGGAACTTGATGGTCATGAGCTCTCCGGAAGCCGCCGCGTTCGAGGGCGATGTGGATTGGTATTTCAAATCGGTGCGCGGGGCAGCTCCTTTCGACGGTATGATTTCGTAAAAAGCCGTGACGCTCGAACCGGAGCCGAGTTCTCCGGCGTCCTTTCCGTCATCGGCGAAGTCCTGCGTCGCGAGAACGCGTTTTTCATACCCGATGAGCCTGTACTCGCCGACCACGGCAGGATTGAACTCGATCTGTATTTTCACGTCTTTCGCGACTGCGTACAACGTCCCCGCCATCTGGCGCGACAGGACTTTCTCGGCCTCGAACAAAGAGTCGATATAGGCGTAGTTGCCGTTACCCGAGTCGGCGAGCTTTTGCATCTTCGAGTCCTTGTAATTCCCCATACCGAACCCGAGCACGGAAAGGAAAATCCCTTCTTTCCTTTTTTTCTCGATGAGCCGTACAAGGGCGTCGTCCGACGAAGGGCCGACATTGAAGTCTCCGTCGGTCGCGATGATGACCCGATTGTTGCCCTGCCTCATGTAATACTTTTTTGCAATCGAATATGCCAACTCTATACCCTCCCCGCCAGCAGTCGATCCTCCGGCTTCGAGCCTGTCGATGGCGTCGAATATCGTCTTTGTATCGCTTCCCGGGGTCGAGGGGAGCACGAGGCCGGCTGAACCGGCATAGACTACGACGGAAATTCGGTCCTGCTTCCTCATGTTGCGAACAAGCAACTTTAGCGATTCCTTGACAAGGGGCAGTTTGTTCTGTTCGTCCATGGAACCCGACACATCGACGAGAAAGACCAAGTTCGAAGGAGGCAGATTCTCGGAGGGTATGCGCCTCGCCTGAAGTGCGACGCGCAAGAGAAGATGATCTGGATTCCAGGGGCAGAGGGCGAGTTCGGGATGGAAGGCGAAGCTCTCGCCCGGATCTGGTTCCGGGTAGTCATACTCGAAGTAGTTGACCAACTCTTCTATACGGACAGCTCCGGGAGGAGGCAGACCTCCTCTTTCCAGATACCGGCGTACATTCGCGTACGAAGCCGTATCGACATCGATCGAGAATGTCGAGAGCGGCTCCTCAATTGTCTTTATGAACGAATTCTCGACGATTGCATCGTAGTCCTCGATGTTGAAATCGGTGTCGTATCCGTTGCTATCGGAGAATCCCAGGAAGAAAGTCTTGTTTGTCGAATCCTTTTCTTCCAAATTCTGGGCGGTCGTCGGGAGCGGTGTCTGGGCGGGCATAGCGGGGGAAACCATCTTCCTGCTGTCAGTTTGAGTCAAGCGGTCAGAAACTGCGTTTGAAGGGCTGCCTTGTTTCTTTGTATCAGCGGCGGCAGCCGACTTTTCTCGTGTGTTTGCATCCGGCTTCGATGCAGCCTGAGCTGTCGACTGCAATTGCAGATCGCCGACGAGACCTTCGTTCGTACTCTTCTGCGTCGGCCCGAAACGAAAGAAAAGAACCACGACGAGACAGGCCGCGAGCGCCGTCGAGGCTATCCGGAAAGCGGGGCTCATGACGACTGTGCGTAGTCCCTTCCGCTTTGTTGCGAAATCATCATTCGATTTCTTCTCGATTTTCTCCGCCGAGGACGGCGCGGGAAACGTCTTGACAAGCCGCATCTTCAAGTTTTTTTCGAAGCTCCTGTCCAATACGGCTTTCGGCTTCGATTTTAAAAGTTTTTTCACCGTGACGTTAAGTTCTTCGCCCTGCTCGCGAAGTGAAGAATCTATTTCATACAGTTCTTCAAGTATCCGTTCGGCATCGTTCTTCATGATTTCCTCCTTCACTTGAGGGATGACGGAAAGCCCAGGAAGGCGAAGAGGAGACAGAGGGCCGCGGCCGCACGAAGCGAGGTTAGAGCCCTCGAGAAGGCCATCTTGCATGCATCCTCGGTCTTGCCGAGTATGCGGGCTATTTCTGCGTGGGACATACCGTCCCAGATTCTCATGACCAGTATCTCGCGTTGTTCCCGCCCGATTTCGGACAGCAAGGGACGGACGCGTTCCCACAGATCGCGATTCTCCGCATCGAGGACAAAGTCATCACTCTCTTCCAGGTCCCAGACCCCGGCGCCCGACATTTCGATCGAACCGCGCCGTAGTTCTCGGCGATAATGATCGAGCACCGTGTTTCGAGCGATTCCGTATATCCATGCCGTGAAACCGCCCGGGCCGGGATCGTAGAACTTGAGTCCTTCGAGGGCCTTGAGGAAGACTGTCCCCATGAGATCTTCGGCCGTCTCTCTGTTCAATGTTCTGTAATAGATGTACGAATAAATACGTTTCGAGAAGTGATCGTAGAGCCGTCCGAAGGCCTCGCGATCGCCGTCCCGACTCTGTAACGCCAAGCTGTCGATATCCATCGATCCTCCTTCCTTAGCCTTCCTGTCAAGTATTACGGTCCGGAGGAGAATAGGTAACAGAAAAAATCTCAACAGATACGCGGAAGTTTGAGCCCCGATGGACGCCCGATGATACGGAAACCGCCCGTCGAACTTCTCAGCCTGACGCGCGGCTCGCCGCCGGCGAAAACGGTCCGAGGCTTCGACTCGTTTGCGAACGCAGCATTCTTTCGATCCGATACGACGCGACCGACGACCGCGGCATCGAGGCCGTAAGGATGAGATCGCATGACGGACAGGGCACGCTCCGCATCCTCTGAGGCCACGACGGCGAGGAGTTTGCCTTCATTCGCCATCGAGAGAACATCTATACCGAGCATACTCGAAAGCGTACGGACCTCGGAGCGCAGGGGCAGAGAATCCTCGTCGATTTCGAGCGAGACCTCGCTCAGTTCGGAAAGTTCGTGGAGCAGCTCCGCGAGACCTCCCCGCGTAATATCGCGCATGAACCTGACACGAGAGCCGGATTCGAGGAGAGCTGCGACAAGGCCGTTCAAGGGGGCCGCATCGCTTTTCAAGTCGCTCTCGAAACCGAGTTCGGAACGCGCGTTCATTATGGTCATGGCATGATCGCCCAAGGTCCCGGAAACGAGAAGGGCGTCGCCCTCTTCTATTGCCGAACCGGAAAGATCGAGACCCTCCGGAATGAAGCCGAGGCCGGCTGTGTTCACATAGAGCCCGTCCCCGTGCCCCTTCTCGACGACTTTGCTGTCTCCGGTCACGATTTCGACCCCGGCCTCGCGCGCCGCCGCGGCCATCGACGCAAGGACGCGCTCGAGCGTCTCGAAGGGAAGCCCCTCTTCGATGATGAGGCTGCAGGACAGATATCGCGGCCGCGCGCCCACGACCGCGAGATCGTTGACGGTGCCGCAGACCGCGATCCGTCCGATGTCGCCGCCGGGGAAGAAAAGCGGACTGACGACATAGGAGTCGGTCGTGAATGCGATCCGTCCGCCTTCCGTGGGACGAATCGCCGAATCGAGGGATATGTCGAGGCGTTTCGATGAAAATGCTTTCTGTGCCAAACCGATTATCTGCGAGGTCAGCTTGCCCCCCGCCCCGTGGCCGATGGAGACCGATCTCATTCATGCCCCCCGTACTCGAAACGTATTCTACACGTGCCTTCGTCCGAAACCATGCAGGGGCCGATCGGATCTTCGGGTCTGCATGCGCCTGCAAATAAGGGGCAGTCTTCGCTCTCGGCCGAGCCGAGTATGACCGAAGCGCAGAGACAGCCCGACGGTTCCTCCTCGTGCGTTTTTTTTTGTTCAAGACCGAATCTCTCGAACACATTCAAGCCGCGATAGGCCGAGGAGGGCACGAGGCCCGAGCGCGGGATGAGGCCGACGCCGCGCCAGGGCGCATCGACTATATCGAAAACCTCGGCCATGAAACGCCTTGCATGTTCATTACCTTGTGGAAGAACCGCCCTCGTGTATCTGTTACTTATACTGAAGCTGTGCGTTTTAATCTGACTTATTATGTCATATATAGCAGTCAGTATATCGAGAGCCTCGAATCCCGAAATCGCGCAGGCCAGGCCGAGCTTTTCGGCGAGGGGGCGGTAGGGGTCCTGACCGATGATAACCGAGACATGGCCGGGAAGGATGAGACCGTCCACCAAAGCCGCGCGAGGGGCGGCCTCATCCCTTTCCGATTGGGGAGAGAACAAATACTCCAGGGCGGGAGGTATGAGTCTATTCGAGGGCAGTATGCTGAAATTGGCCGGCACTTCTTCGTCGCCGCCACTGTGGATCGATCGCAGAATAGAAGCCGTGGTAGCGGCGGTCGTCTCAAAACCTACGGAAAAGAAGACGACTTCCCTATCGGGCATGTCACGGGCGAGCCTGAGTGCGTCCATAACCGAGTACACGAGACGTATATCGCCCCCCCGCGATCGCGCATCGAGGAGGGAACCTCCGGGCGCGGGCACGGTGAGCATGTCGCCGAAGGCGGCTATGATGAAACCCTCTTTCAAGGCGAGTTCGCGCGCGGCGATGATATCAGAGGCCGGGCAGACACAGACGGGGCAGCCGGGTCCGGCGACGAGGCGTATGTTTTTCGGAAGGAGGGATCGTAGACCGGTCTCTTCTATCGCGCGCTCATGGGTTCCGCAGACATGCATCAACCTCAGATTTCCGAGCTCGGAGCTTTCACGGGTGATCGCGTCTAGGAGTGTCTGCACTCGCCCGAGCTGTTCCCGAGTCCCAGGATTTTCACTCATTGGGATCGATACCCGCTTTATTCAATTCATCGAGGCTCATGAGGGCCTCGTCCTCGCCGAGCCTTCCGATCGCGAATCCCGCATGTACCAGTACATATTCGCCGACAGCGGCGTCGGGCAAAAGAGCGAGCGATATCTCGCGGCGGACGCCGCCGCACTCGGCCTTGGCTTTCCCCTGATCTATGGACACAATTCTCATGGGACTGGCGATGCACATTGCTCGGCCTCCAGGTCTGCAAGAATACCTGCCGCCGCCTGACCGATCGAGATACAGGCGTCGTTCACGCTCACGCGCCGGCTTAACACACCTTGTATTTCCCGTCTTCCCAGCGCCGCGAGTATCGCATCGGTGAATATCCTATTCTGAAACACCCCGCCCGAGAGGTACAGCCTCTGAAGGCCCATTCCCCTCGCATACTGCGAGGCGATAGAGGCGAGGCTCTCGGCTAGATCGATATGAAAATCGAGGGCGAACCGGCATAAAACACTCCGTAGAACACGATGCGGATTTCCGACTTTTTCCGCCAGGATCTCGAGCAAGGCCCTTCCATCGAAACCGCTCGTATATGCATGCTTCGAGCCTCGTTCGGCGACCGCACCATCCCTCAGAGCCTCGCTCGCCAGAGCTTCCAGCCAAATGGCCGCTTCACCCTCATAGCTTACGCGCCCGTCGAAGCCGCAGAGAGCGGCCGCAGCGTCGAAAAGCCTTCCGCAGCTCGACGTGAGCGGCGAAAGCTCCCTATCCCGGGCTATACGGCATACCGTTTCGATATCGGACTTCGATATTACATCGGTATTATATTGTAATAACCCAAGACCCGCGGCGATCCGCCAAGGCTCCCGTATCGCCGCCTCTGCGCCCGGAAGCGGGAAGTGCGAGAGATGATCGAGGCGTTCGCAGTGTCCCGATTGCGAAAGAACAAGCTCCCCGCCCCAGATTGTACCGTCCTCTCCGTAGCCCGTGCCGTCGAGAACAAGGCCGAGATGCTTTCCCGATTCGTACAAGAGTCCCTCTCCGAGGACCGAGGCCAAGAGGTGGGCATGGTGATGCTGGACCCTGCGGAGTGGGATGTTGCGCTCGCATGAGAACTCCTCGGCGAAGCGTGTCGATTCGTAGTCCGGATGGAGGTCGCAGACGATCATGGCCGGTTCGACGTCGTAGTAGTCGAGCATATCGAGGATTGTGCGGCGGAAGTGATCGAATGCGGCGGGGCTCTCGATATCGCCGATATGGGGGCTTGTCGCGAGATCGTCGCCGGATACGACGGAGACGGTCGATTTGAGTTCCGCGCCTACGGCGAGTATGGGTGTTCGGCAGGGCTTTGCGAGCTTGATCGGTCTCGGCGCGGAGCCCCTGCCCTTCCGCAAGCTCTGCACTCCTCCTGCGCATACCATGACGATCCCGTCGTCCGCGCGTTTGAGTATGCGCCTGTTGTGTCCGATTACTGCGTCGGCGACTCCCTCAAGCCCGATTTTGGCGGATTCATCATCGATTATGAGGGGGTCGCCCGGCAGATTCGCGCTCGTCATCACAAGGGGTCGACCGATCGAAGAAAGAATAAGCAGATGAAGGGGGGAGTAGGGTATCATGACACCGATTGACGCGTTGTGCGGCGCAACCGATTCGGCGGGCGGTCGAGAAAACCTCGTTTTTTCGACGAGCACGATAGGCGATTCGGAAGAAGTCAGCGCATCCCGCTCGGAGTCGAGAAGCTTCGCGGCCTCTTCGAGGGCGGCGAGATTCGGATACATGACCGCAAAAGGTTTCGAGGGACGCTTTTTGCGCGAGCGTAGAAGACCGACTGCGTTTTCATCGTCTGCCAGACAGGCAAGATGAAAACCGCCAATCCCCTTGATCGCGGCGACGGCGCCCGAGAGAATCGCCGCAAGCCCCTCTTCGAGGCCGGAAACGCGGGGGCCGCAGTCGGGACATGAAATGCCTTCGATGTGGTACCTGCGGTCGCTCGGGTCCTCGTATTCCGCGCGGCAGGCCTCACAGAGCGGGAAGTCAGCCATTGTGCTGTTACCACGGTCGTGCGGCATGTCGTAGAGATAAGAATAGCGGGGGCCGCAGGAACCGCAGGTGATGAAAGGATACCGATACCTGCGGTTATCAGGATCGAAGAACTCCTCGACGCACTTAGGGCATATAGCTAAATCGGGCGGGATGCTGAAGCGCTTCTTCCCGTGCTCCAAACTCGGCGCGATGACAAAATCTGCATCGCCCATATTCACGGGTATTTCTACAGTTTCGATCGAATCGAGCGAGGCACCGATGGGGACGATGCGGGGAAGATCATCGATGAAGGCCTCGATTTTATGTTGTGCACCTTGAATCTCTATTACTGCGGCTCCCCGCTCGTTCCTCACCAAGCCCGAAAGATCGCGCTCGCGGGCGATACATGCAATACGAGGTCTGAAGCCTATTCCTTGAACGAGACCCCGCACAGTGACTTTAAACCTTACCGTCATCGTCGTCGATCTTCACCGATGCTTTTCATCATTGTGTTTGATACATATTCTATCTCACGAGCGAGACGATAAGCAGCGCGACAAACGGTATGCGATATTCTTCCGTCGAAGTCGAGGTTTTCGGGTTGAATACCTACAAGCGCTACGCGGCATGAAATGCGAAGCAAAAGATACTGAATGAGAACAGCCAGCGGAAGGCAGTGCGTGCTCGCCGAGAATCCTCCGATGTTGTCGACATTGACCAGTCGTATGGAACCGGGATCGAGCCCCATATCGGCGCTATCCACCACGACAAGGTGCGAAGGATTGAAAACCGCGATCGGACCGCTCAAGTTTTCGGGGGCTGAACCGCCTTCTGCAATATAAAGATTCGGATTGTCCCGACATCGCCGTTGTAAAAAACGGGCTGTGACGAGGCCCGAAGCGTCGTCCGAGCGAAGCTCTGAACCTACACCGAGCACCGCGAGTCGAGTGACTCCGGGGAAAAAAGAATCAAATCCTTCGACCATCTGGATCGAACCGGACCTTGAGCTCGCTTTTCCTCGTTGTAGCAAGCTCGAACTCGGATGAGGCTTCGAGAGCGTTCTTGTTACAGGACTCGACACACTGGGCGCAGAAAATACATCTGTCGAGATCGAATACGGCTTCGAAACTCCCATCCTCGAGCTTGTTGATCTGCACGGCCTCAGCGGGACAGTCCTTGACACAGAGCCTGCACCCGACACAGAGATCTGCGTGATACAGGATTTTCCCACGGAATCTCGGCGGAGGGCTCGATTTGACATACGGGTATTTCCGGGTGGCAGGCCTTGAAAAAAGTTGGCGTAAAGCTTCTATAATCATAAAGCCCGGTCTGGTCATACAAGAGCTCCCTTGACGACGAGCGAAATGATCATCTGAAGCAGGGCTGCGGGGGCAAGCACTTTCCAACAAAAGCGCATCATCTGATCGATGCGCAGTCTCGCCATAATTGTTCTGAGCAGAGCGAGAATGCCGACAATAAATACTACTTTGATACTATACAGCAGGAACCCGGGCAGTGGAGCTATGCCGAGGGCGAAGGGTAGAAAAACTGCGGCGAGGAGCGAGGCGGCGACTACCTCTTCCATGTCGACCGCGAGATGGAAGAGGGCGAGATGACGTCCGGAGTATTCGGTGAAAACCCCGCCCACAATCTCGGTTTCCGCCTCGGCGATATCGAAGGGGACTTTCTCGAGTTTTCCGAGGACCGTCGTCAATCCGATAGCGAATGCCGGGATGTTGAGAATCCAGAGCCAGGGATGACTTCCATAAAACGCCGCTATGCCCGATACAGACCATGAACCTGAGACCAAGGCGGGAGAAAGCAGGGCGAGGAAGAGAGGAACTTCGTAGGCGAAAAGTTGGGTCACAACGCGCAAGGCGCCGATGGACGCGAAGAGCGATGTAGAATACACACCGCCGAGAAAGAAAGCGAGAGTCGGGATGGTGAGCAGGTAGAGCACAACGATAAGGTCGCCTTCGAAACTGAAAAGCGCTCGGTAGCCCCACATAGGCACATACAAAAAGGCGCAGGCGACGGCCGCGGCGGCGGCGACGGGCATTGCGCGGAAGATGAACCTGTCGGCTTCTGCCGGGACGATCTCTTGCTTGGAAGCGAGTTTTATGATGTCCGCGAGCGGCTGGATGAACGGCGGTCCAATGCGGTTTTGAAACCGCGCGTACAGTTTTCGATCCACGTACTCTGCCGACAATCCGGCGATGCAGAGAAAGATAAAGCCGGGGAAGACGAGGATGTGAAAAAGCGCAAGAAAAACGCCCTCTGTCATAAACCTGCCCCGAGTTTCTTGTTGAGTTCGCCGAAATCGACTCCCCGAGCGCGGTACCATTCTATGCCGCGTCGTCGCAGCTCGCCCCAGCTGACAAGATCCCTCTCTCCCTCGATGCGCAGCATCCGGTCCGTGCACGAAAAACAAGGATCGATCGCCGCGATAACGATCGGGACATCCGCGAGATTGTCGCCCTCGAGCATCTTCGAAACAGCCTGGAGATTCGCCAGAGTCGGCGCACGTACGCGTACACGCTCGGGCTTGTCGCTGCCGTTCGACTTTACGTAGTGCACATCCTCGCCGCGCGGAGCCTCGTAACGGGAAAGAGCCTCGCCCGCCTGGATCCGTCGGGGCGCGCGGACCGATATTTCTCCGGATGGCATTGTCTTCAGAGACTGCCGTATGATCGAGTATGTCTCCATCAGCTCGCCGAGCCGAACCAGCGTCCTGCCGTAGACATCGCAGTGATCATCCGTCACGATCTTGAACTCGAGCCTATCGTATGCCGCATAGGGATCGTCTCTTCTCGTGTCGCGGTCGATCCGCGAAGCGCGCGCAGTAGGACCAACCGCCCCAAGACTGCGCGCGTCCTCGGTACTCAAGACGCCGACGCCCGAAAGCCTCGCTATCAGGGTTTTTTCCTCCTGCGCGAGTTCGATGTAATACTTCGTTCTCTCCTCGAGCTTGTCCATCGCCTTGAGAATATCCGCCGTCTGCGCATCGTCGATGTCGCGGTGCACACCGCCTATGGCGTTCACCGCGTAATTGACGCGGTTCCCCGTCAGCATGGCGAGAATGTCCATGACGAGTTCGCGGTCGCGCCAGGAATACATAAGAAGGGTGTCGAAGCCGATTTCATGTCCGGCGACCCCGAGCCAAAGCAGGTGGCTGTGAATTCGCTCGAGTTCTCCGACGATGGTGCGGATATACTTGGCCCGTAATGGTATCTCGATCCCCGCGATTTCTTCGACCGCCTGGACGAATGCCGTCGAATGCGAATGAGAACAGATTCCGCAGATACGTTCGAGAAGATACACGTCCTGGATGTATGTACGCTCTTCGGCCGCTTTTTCCATACCGCGGTGGTTGTAGCCCAGTCTCAGCCCGACGTCCTTAATCCTTTCACCCGACAGGGAAATGAGAAAACTTTCCGGTTCCTTCAAAGCCGGGTGCTGCGGACCGATGGGTATCTTTATATCACTCATACCGCTACGCCTCCGCGCCCTGAGCGCTCGCAGCCCCACTCTCCCGGGGCTTCCAGTCTTTGCGTAATGGGTATTCCCCCTTCGGCCAGTCGTCCGGGAGAGGGTATCGATTGCCTTCGGGCAACCCCTCTACGACGGCACCCAAGAGATCGACAAGTTCCCGCTCGTAGATATGAGCCGAAGGGAAGCGCTTCGTCACACTGGCGATACGGGAATCGGACTTGGGTGCAGTCGTGTGGATCGAAAGAACCGTCCCGGCGTCGTTGGACAGATGATAAATAAAACCGAGCTTGTCGCCCTCGTCGAGACCGGTTATCATACATATGTTACCAAATCCGAGTTCATCGACGGCGCGATCGAACACGACGCGGAAATTTTTCAGCTCGACATCGGCCCATATTCTCCTCGAACGCTGGACGCGGAGCCCCCCCTCGAGGAAGGGGAATGCCGAACGAAGCTTGTTCGCTATACTTTCTTCTCGTTCAAGATCGATCATTGGTCTTCCTTCGGTTTCTTTAGGCCGTCGAGGAGTTTGGCCACTCCGTCTATTATCGCCTCGGGACTCGCCGGGCATCCCGGTATGTACATCGATACCGGAATCGCCGAGTCGATGCCGCCCTTGACGCAGTAACAACCGCGGAACACCCCGCCCGAGCAGGCGCATGAACCGACAGCGACCACGAATTTCGGCTCGGCCATCTGCTCGTAGATGCGTATGAGGCGTTTCTCGATCTGTCTGGTGACGGGACCGGAGCAAAGAAGAACGTCTGCGTGACGCGGCGAGCCCTTGAGAAGAACACCGAAACGCTCAAGATCGAAACGAGGAGTGACGGCGTCCACGATCTCGATATCGCAGGCGTTGCAGGATCCGGTGTTGAAGTGAATGACCCAGGGCGACGTGCGACGCGCCCAGTTCACGAGTCGATCGAGCTTGTTCATGACTCGTTCCTTAAAAGCGATCTAAGACCGACAAAGACCGCTACGATATAGAAGGCCGCAATCAAGTACGGCTCGGAATTGCCCGAGGGGACTGTCGCGAGGACCAGAGCTACCACATGCATGATCGTGAAAAAAAACGCATAGGAGAAGAATTGGCCGTATTCAGGTCTGCAATGAGTCTTCGGAGACTCCTCACCGCATGCGTAGGACGCCCTGGCCCCCTCGTTCGGCTCGCCGCGGTAAGATATTTTTTTCATAAGGCGCGCGATAAGAACAAAGGTTGTGATAAAAATGCCTGCGGCGACAGGCGGCAGCAGTATCCAATTCGCCATGACGATCATCCTTTCAAGTTCCGGGTCTTGCGGATATCCAGGGAGCCGTTCAGGCCGAAAACCTTCTGTACAATTCCCGCTGCGACCGAGATCACCACCACTTCTACTACAATGAGCGTGATCACCAAGGACTGAGCAAGGTCGAGTCTACCCGTCGCCCAGCCCGCCGCGATGATGAGAAGCGTCACCGCCTTGGTTATAATCTCGAGTCCGATGAGAGCGCGGATGAAATTGTGTGTCGCAACGAGGCAGTACACACCGGCTACGATGAGCGGGATGATGAATATCCAATAGGTTTTGAGTAGAGTCGCGGTGATCATTACAGTATCACTCATTCTTTATGCTCCTTGAAGAGCGCGATGACGCCGAAAACACCCGCTAGAACAACGGCTATCTGGCCCAGAATATCGGTCTGCCTCGAGTTCCAAAGGTACTCCTTTGCATCGGCGGACGACGAGACAGCGCTCACCGTGGTTTCGGGACTCGGGCTGAAGAGGAAAAGAACGAGTCCTACCGCAAGAACAATGAAAGGCAATGGCAGATAGCGGCGCAGATGTATCCGGCTCCGCTCGCGAATTTCATCTTCCGATCTCGGCTGGGTGAGAGAAACGGTGCTCACGAAAACAACCGTGATCAAACCCGCGCAAACCGAGAGTTCGAAGACCGCGGCGAGAGGAGAGCCGAGCATGAACAGAAGAATGGTGACACAGACACTTACAACAGCCAAGGCGATAACCGAGCGCATGAGGCTTCTCGCCATGACCGCCCAGAGTCCCGAGAGCACGGTGAGCGCGAGGACTGTGATCGTTAAAACCATCACGCCGGGCCCCTCCCCTATTGTATCGCGGCGATGGGCAGAATGATCGTATCAAACGTAAGCGGGAACAAGATGCCGACGCCGAGCGTTATGATTGCGAGCACCACGGCCGGCGCCGTCATGCAGAAAGGCGCCTCTCGTATAGTATTGAGGCCGACCATGGGCTTCCCGAAGAAAGTCTTTCTTTGAAAGAGAAGGAAATAAACCATGGTAAGCAGACCCGTGAATATCGCGGCGATAGCCACCGGGATGTTCCCGGCCCTCCAGAGCGCGATAATGCTGAGCAATTTACTCCAAAATCCTGCAAGCGGCGGAATGGCGGCCGCGGACAGGAAGGCTATGACGGAGGTCCAGCCCGTTATGGGCATGCTTCTACCGAGACCCGAGAGCTCTTCGAGATTACGAGTCCCCGTCTGCCGTTCGATCGCCGAAGCGTTCACGAAAAGCTGAGTTTTGAACATGGCATGGTTGAACAGGTGGGAACATGCGGCCGCGAAGCCCAGCGCCGTTCCAGTACCGAGGCCGAGTAAAATGTAACCCACCTGGCAGAGACTCGAATAGGCGAGCATGCGTTTTATGTCTTTCTGGCCCATGGCACCGAAGGCGCCGAAGATGATGGTAAAAAGTCCGATGAGGGTAAGCGCCGGGCCGATATCGAAGGCATAGTGAAAAACAGACTCGCTCAGACGCATGAGAGAATAAATCCCGGTGCATTTTGTCACGATACCCGCAAGAAGAACGGAGACCGCCGCGGGCGCAGCGGTATAGGCGTCGGGAAGCCATCCATGGAAAGGCACCAGCCCCGATTTGATACATAGTCCGCCGGCGAAGAGAGCGCAGGAAAGAATCATCTGCCAACCGCCTCCGGATTCGGCGATCGAAGCGGCGATCAGGTCGAACGAAGTTCCTCCGGCGTTCAGCAGGAAGAGGGCGATGGAACAGAGCATCATGAGCGAGGCGACGACCGAAAGCATAAGATACTTGAACGCCCCTTCGAACGCATCGCGCTCGCTTCGCACGACGATGAGGATGTACGAGACGACGGCGACTATTTCGAGAAAAACATAGAGCGTGAAGAGATCCTTCGTCATTACAATACCGTTCATACCGGCGATCGCGAGGATGACGAGATTCGAGAAGCGCCTGAGTTCCTCGCCTGCACGCATGGTTCCATACCCGACGCCGAGCGATGCGAGACTTACAACTCCGATCGTCAGCATGATAAGAAGGCTCAAACGGTCGACGGCGAGTGTAAAGCCGAAGCGAGAAAGCAGACCTGAGGGAAGGTTGAGCGAAGGCTCCGGTATAAAAAGAACAGCCAGAGTTTCGAGAGCCGCAATGAAGAGCGCCGCGGGGAAGGCGGCTTTTCTCCCGAGAGCGCCGCTCGGAATATTCAACAGAAGAAGAAGGGCGATGGGGGCGAGCACGAAGTATGCGGCCATTTCTTTCTCCTAGGTCAGAGCCATCCAAGCTGCCAAGGCCGCTATTCCCGCGAGCGACCAAAGAATGTAACGCGCATGACTGCCCGAGTGAAGTTTGCAAAAAACGCGCGACACGAGCCATACGGTCGATGGAACAGCCTTGTCGTAGAACCAGTCGATTGCCCGGTCCACCGCTTTGCACACTGCGGCGAACCAAAGAATGATGCGCATGCCAATGTTATAAGGATCGAACAGCCCCTTTTCAGCCGCACCGTAGATCGAACGCAGGAGGGGTGCGTAGTGAATGTGATCGACAGCGCCGAGTCCGGAACCCGTACGCCGTACTCCGTACCAATGATTGAGAACTGCGATCGTCAAAGCGGCGAGCGTCATGCCGACAAGGAACAAGCTGTGCGGCCAGCCGGAGTATGCGTGAGCACCTATACTCGAAGCCTCGGCCTGTACATAGCCCGAGCCGGCGACAGTCGGCGCGATGACGGAATCTATCGGGATCGAGTTGAGCGGCCCCAGAAGTATACAGAAACAGGCGATGATCAGCATTGGAACGAGCATCGCAGGATGCGCTTCTCTGACCTGTTTGCTCTGTGGCGACAAATTCCCGAAATAGGCGGCATGGCCGAGTTTTAGGAAAGATGCTGCGGTCAGTATCGATCCAAGTAGCGCAGCGGCGTAGAATATCCAACTGCGCTCAAGCGCTCCGTCATAGATGAGCTCTTTCGAAAAAAAACCATTGAAGGGCGGCACGCCCGATATCGAGGCCGCAGTGACAAGGAAACAAGCGAAGGTTACGGGCATTCTCCTCCCCAAGCCCCCCAGTTTTTCGAGGTCCGTCGTCCCTGCTTGACGCTCTACCGAGCCTGCGCTGAGAAAGAGCCCCGATTTATATATCGCGTGATTCAGCATGTGAAAAATGCCGCCGATCATTCCGGCAGGCACGCAGGTTCCGATACCGAGGATCATATAACCGACCTGGCTGATTGCGTGATACGATAGTAATTTTTTGTATTCCTTCTGGATGAGGGCCATAAGAACGGCCAAGACAATCGTCGCCGCCCCGACGATCATCAAAAGAAGACTCAGCCAGGAATCCGGTGCCACGGTGTAAAAATCCAAGACAATGCGCGAAAGGAGATAGATTCCCAGAAGTTTTTCTAAAGCTGCAGGAACGTAAGCCATAAAGGAGACCGGGGCGTCGCGGGACGCATCGGGTATCCAGCTGTGGAAGGGCATCGATCCCGCCTTGGATACAGCTCCGATCATGAGAAGGACAAAGGCGAGGCCGCCCGGACCGTTCGAAGACACATGAAGACTCGACATATCGAGACTTCCTGCCTCTTTCCAAAGGATGACGATACCGAGCGTCATGCAGAGATCTGTCACGCCTGCGATAACAAATGCTTTGACGGCGGTCCTGACCGAAGCATGTCGTGCAGTTTCTTCCGTTCCGCTCCCTATGGTAATCATGCCGTACAGAGTCAGAAGAAGACTCTCCCAGAAAACCAGCATGACAAAAAGGTTATCGGCAAGGACGGCCCCGTTTACCTGCGCAAGAGTCAACAGGATAAAGGCATAGTATCTTGTTAATTTTTGCTTGCCTCGCATAAAGATATACGAATACAGACTGATGGCGAGCGCAAAACCGGAGGCGGCCAAAACAATAAAAGCGGAAAACGAGTAAATTCTGAAGGATACTTCGAAACCCAACTCCGGGATCCACACGAAGGAAAGACGGGCCTCGGTAGACTGAAGAAAGACCGCGGCGACCAGACACATTACAGTCGTCGCCAGAGCCGTGATCTCCCTGGCGCGGGCAGATCGATCGGAGAATACAAAGCAGAACAGCCCCCCTGCAAGCGGAAGAGCCACAGGCAGAATCATAAACATATGATTCATCGCGCCGCTCCCGACATCATCGCGCCGCCGTCATCAAGGTTGCAACCATATCCCTGACGTAAACCGAGGGATAGTGAACCAGAATACCGGAAAGCAGCGAAAGCGCCGCAAGGGCGGTGACGCATACGAGCATGACGGGACTGCCTTCGCCATCGACTTTTATTTTTTCTTCACCGGTGAATACCGCGGTGAACAGTCTGAAGAGATACAAAATCGTCATACAGGCGCCGAGTACGAAAACTGCGGCGATCAAGGTCTGTCCAAGGGCGACCGTTCCAGAAAAGACGAGATACTTCGAGAAAAAACCTCCGAATGGCGGGACGCCCATGACCGAGAAGGCGCAAAATAGGAAGGCTGCGGCGGTCAAAGGCATTCGTCTCGCAAGTCCGCCCATTTTGGTTATATCCTTCGTGTGCGTCGTCTGTTCTACTATTCCCGCGCAGAGGAAAAGGCCGCCTTTCGCGATACCGTGCATAAGAATGTATAAAAGACCGCCTGCGAGCGCGGTGCCACCGCCGATCGACAGCCCGAGGAAAATGAAGCCTATTTGACTTACGGTAGAATAGGCGATGATCCGTTTCATGTCGGTCTCGACAAGGGCAGCCCCCGCCGATACGAGCGCGCTTACACAGGCGGCGACCGGTACGATGAAGCCCCAGATCTCGGATAAAGACATCGCCTCGGAAAAAAGACGCGCATATGCGTATACACCGATCTTCACAAGAACAGCCGCGTGGAGCAGGGCGGTTACCGGCGAAGGAGCGACACCTGCGTCGGGAAGCCAAGTATGCAGAGGAAGTGTAGCGCTTTTCGAGAGAATACCGACCATAATAAGCAGGGCAGCGAGATCGGGAATCGGAGCACCATTGAGTTTTCCTTTTATTGTATCGAGATCGAAAGATCCCGTCCTACTGTACAGAATGATGAATCCGGCGAGCATCACAAGGGCGCCGAACACCGTTATAAAAAAAGCCTTGTCGGCCTTGAGCACGATTTCGGGGGCTCGGAAAAATCCGATCAGTCTCCAACACGTGAATGCAGTGATCTCCCAGAAGACAAAGAGGTAAATCAAGTTGCGGGAAAAAACGAGACCCATCATCGACCCGAGAAACAATAGGACCATGAAATAATACTCGCTTCGGTTTTCATAGCGGCGCACATATCCAAAGGAATATGCAACTATGATCGCCGACAGCGAGGAAGAGATCATCGCCATAAAAACAGCGAGGCTGTCAGCGTAAAGAAACGATCCACCGATACCGAGCGGCAGAGTGATCGCAACGCTTCTGCCCTCAAGGACCGAGGGCAGGAGAATGAGTGAGCAGAAAACCGGAATACAGGCGATGATGAGAGCGAAGCCGTTACGTAGTTTTTCCGAGAGTTTCGATAGGGGGATGAGGATAAATGCGCCGGCCAATGGTGCGAAAACGAGGAGAACGAGAACCAGCTGCTGATTCATCGTGCTGCCTTTCGCCGTTTATGCCCAGACGCTCATTCTTGTCTAGGCAGCCGCTTTTACGAAATACGTCGAGTTGTCACTAACTATATACTGGGTTCGTTATTCTCGCAACGTTTTTTATGGGATTCGTATTTTTTATACTTGAAAGTCGTTCTTATAAATCTTGCTCGAACCTTGTTGCACAGTTTAAGCCAAGCAAACCAAAAATCAGGATCACGGTGCTTTGCTCAATCAGAGAAATTAAACCTACATATTTGTTGTATATAATATGCTTCACTACATATACGTATCTTTTCCTTCCTTTATTTCTGATTTTACACGAAAGAAGGCTACCCAATTGATAGTAACGTATACTTCAAAAAAACATATCCAGTAATGAATAATATATGAAATGACTATAGTAAAAAATAAAACGCACCACGATTCTGCCTATAAAAACAGCGACTTTCTGATGTTGGCACTCCTTTTGCTTATACATGGTATCTCACTATGCGTCATAAAGGAGTACATCATGGACGCAGGAACAATGCAGATCGCCCTGGATACCCTATGGGTGCTTGTGACGGCATTTCTTGTCTTCTTCATGAACCTCGGGTTCGGCATGGTCGAATCCGGGCTCTGTCGAGCGAAAAATACCGTCAACATTCTCGCAAAGAACTTCATTGTCTTTGCGATCTCGACCCTGGCCTACTGGGTCATCGGCTTCGGGCTCATGTACGGAAACGGAAACGGCTTTATCGGATTGCAGGGTCTGTTGTTCGCTTCAGGCGCAGACAACTCGCCCGCAACCGGCGACGCATACTCGGGAGCCTATTCAGCGATTTCCTGGACCGGAGTTCCGTTCTGGGCGAAGTTCTTCTTCCAGCTCGTGTTCTGCGGTACGGCGGCCACAATCGTATCCGGAGCGGTCGCGGAACGCATCAAGTTCAAAAGCTTCATCATCTTCTCTATAGTCATTTGCGCCGTGATTTACCCGATCACCGGGCATTGGATATGGGGAGGCGGCTGGCTTTCGGGCTTGGGCATGTTCGACTTCGCCGGATCAACGGTAGTCCATTCTGTCGGCGGCTGGTGCGCTCTGGCGGGCATTATCCTGCTAGGGCCGAGAATCGGAAAGTATAAATCGGATGGATCGGTAAAGCCGATCTACGGCCACAACCTGAGCATGGCTACACTCGGTGTCTTCGTGCTCTGGCTGGGCTGGTTCGGGTTCAACCCGGGGTCGACCATGGCCGCCAACCCCGAGGCGATTTCACACGTCGCCATGACCACGAACCTCGCGGCTGCCATGGCAGCACTCTCGGCCACTGTCACATCGTGGATTATCCAGAAGAAGCCCGATCTCACGATGATACTGAACGGCTGCCTTGCGGGACTCGTAGCGATCACCGCGCCCTGCGCCTTCGTCTCAGTAGGCTCCTCGGCGATTATCGGTCTTGTCGCGGGCGTACTGGTCGTTCTCTCGGTTCTCTTTTTCGACAAAATCAGGATCGACGATCCCGTCGGCGCTCTATCGGTGCATCTCGTCAACGGGGTCTTCGGCACCTTGGCGCTCGGACTTTTCGCCGACAAAGCTGTCGCCGCCAAAATCGGGACGGATTCGGATGCTCTTTCAAACGGCCTTTTCGTAGACGGAAGCCTGACACAGCTCGGTTCGCAGGCTCTCGGCGTTATCACGGTCGGTGGATTCGTATTCGCCGTCGCCCTTATTGTCTGGGGCTTGATCAAGGCGATCATGGGCCTCAGGGTCAAAAAAGACGAGGAACTCGCCGGACTCGATATCGGCGAGCATGGCATCGAGGCCTACTCGGGCTTCCAGATCTTCTCGAACATGTAGGAGGGCGAAGATGAAGCTCGTAATAGCTTATATTCAGCCGCACAAGCTCAATGAAGTCAAACAGGAACTTTTCAAGGCCAAGGTCTATAAAATGTCGGTGACGAACGCGCTCGGTTGCGGACAGCAGATGGGGTATCACGAGAGTTACCGCGGCGCCGACGAAGAGGTCAACCTGCTTAAAAAAGTCAGGCTGGAGATCGCGGTCAACGACGGTTTCGTCCAGCCGACCGTGGACGCCATCGTCAAGGGGGCCCGGACCGGACAGATCGGTGACGGCAAGATATTCATTCTTCCCTTGGGAGAGTGTATAAGAATCCGCACCGGCGAGACCGGCGGCGAGGCGATCGGATAAAAAACGATAACTTAAAAAGAATATCGACGATATTTAAAAAATATGCCACGGAGGTCGGGCCGGCCCCTGCCTCCGTGGTTTTTTTTCTCACTCTCCAAGCGCGATGGCTACGACCTCCTCCATCCGCTCGACGGGATGAAAGGTTATGCCCTTCTTCACGTAATCGGGTATTTCTTCGAGGTCGCGTTCATTCCCCTTCGGGATTATTATTTCACGAATCTTATTGCGTTTGGCCGCCACCGTCTTTTCCCGCAGTCCTCCTATCGGAAGGACCTGTCCTGTCAATGACAGCTCTCCCGTCATGGCGAGTCGATCCTTGATTCTCTTGTCGAGCACCAAGGACAGAAGCGCCGTCGCCATGGTGATTCCGGCCGAGGGGCCGTCCTTGGGGGTCGCCCCCTCGGGGATATGCAGATGTATTTGCCTGCCCTCGAACCAATCGGCGCCCACCCCGAATCGCTCTGCGGCGAGATGCCGAGCGTAGGTATATGCGATACCTGCGGATTCCTGCATCACGTTGCCCATCTGTCCGGTGATTTTGAAACCCTCTTTGCCGGGATTGGCGACGGCCTCTATGATCAAGGTGTCGCCGCCCATGCTTGTCCATGCGAGCCCAACCGACATGCCGCTTCGAGTCGCCCGCTTCACCTGGGACTCGTCGAAAGGCGGTTTACCCAAGTTCTTGAGAACCGTCGCCTTATCGATGACGAATTTACCCTTGGCCTCCTCGAGCACGATATGCCGTGCGAGTTTTCGATGTATCTTGTCCAGATACTTCTCGAAATTGCGCACTCCGGCCTCTCGCGCGTAGGATTCGGCGATGAACAAGAGAGCGTCGCGTGTATATCTGACGGTTCCTTTTTTTATGCCGTTTTTTTCGAGGCTCTTCGGAATAAGGTAGTGCCTCGCGATCTCGAGTTTTTCGGAGTCTATGTATCCGGGGAGTTGTATGACCTCCATGCGATCGACGAGCGGCCCCGGTATGCTGTCGAGGGTGTTCGCCGTGCAGATAAAAAAGACATGGGTGAGATCGAAGGGCAGATCGAGGTAGTGATCCCGGAAGGAGAAGTTCTGCTCGGGATCGAGAGCCTCGAGCAGGGCGCTCGAAGGGTCGCCTTGGAACGAGGAGCCCATCTTGTCGATCTCGTCGATCATGAAAACGGGATCGCGGCTTTTCGTTATTTTGAGCCCCTGCACTATTTTGCCGGGCAGGGCGCCGACATAGGTTCTTCGATGGCCCTTGATCTCCGCCTCGTCGCGCATGCCGCCGACCGAGAATCGGAAGAACTCCTTGCCCAGAGCCCTGGCGATGGACCTGCCCACCGAAGTCTTACCCACACCGGGAGGTCCGACAAGGCAGATGATCGAACCCTTCGCATCCTGTTTCAACTTCCGTACTGCGAGGTACTCGACGATCCGGTCCTTCACATCCTTAAGACCGTAATGATCCGCCTCCAGAATCGCCTGCGCCTTCTTGAGATCGAAGTCTCCCGAGACGGCAGCCTTCCACGGCAGCGAGCACACCAAATCGAGCCAATTGCGCGTAACGATGAACTCGCTCGAATTGGGGTCCATAAGATTGAACTTCTCGAGCTCCTGTTCGACCTGCTCTTTGACTTCGCCTTCGAATCCGAAGGAGTCGATCTTTTCCTTGAACCGCTGGTAATCCGTGCCTTTTGCGTCGGTCGGCATCCCAAGTTCATTTTTAATAGCCTTCAGCTCCTCCTTGAGGAAGTACTCGCGCTGGCTGCGCTCGATCTTCTCGTTTATCTCCTGCTGGACACGCTTTTGAATCTTTAACAGCTCCTGTTCTTTTTTAATGAAGACGAGAACGCGCTCCATGCGTTCGCGAACGTCGGTCATCTCAAGAATTTTCTGCTGGTCGTTCTTGTCGATGTTGAGTATCGAGGCGATGAAGTCGGCTATCTTGCCGGGATGATCTATGTTGATCATATTGAGGCGCATCTCTTCGGAAAACAGGGGATTGTTCTCCGAGATCTGTTTCATCTCGCCCAACAAGGCGCGTGTCAGCGCCTTTATTTCATCGGTATCGTCGTTTTCCTCGTCGAGATAACCGACAGCGGCGATGATGGGCGTCTCTTTCGAAAGGAACTTCTTGATCCTGAAACGCTTCAGGGTCGAGATGAATATATTCGCCCCTCCGTCCGGGAGGTTGATGCGCTTTACGATCTTCGCGGCTGTGCCGACGGCGTGGAGATCGTCCGCCTTCGGCTTTTCGAAGTCGTTTTTTATCATGACGAGGCCGATCATACCGTCGGCGAGGAGGGCTTCCTCGACGACTTTAACGTCGTCGGGATTGCCGATCATGATCGGCGTGAAAATACCGGGGAAAATCGGCCTTCCGGAAAGCGGAATGATCGGAAGTTTGTTGGGAAGTATCTGGTCGATGGGGATTATTTCTGTCTCAGCCATGATGCCGCCCTCGCTTTCATGTGTTTAACCATAAATTACGCCTTTTTAAACCCGTACGGCAAGGTTTTGAGCCTTCTATAAGCGGTTTTATACGTTAGAAAACCTGTTTTACACGAAAAACTTACATGGTGTACTACAACATCCTCAACCCATGACCCGGTTCATCGCGCGTTTGACGCGCTCAGGATCGACCCCGAGACCGGGCACGCCTAATACCTCTTCGGCGACGCGATTACCCAGTCTCAGGCTCCGCTCGGGCGGAAGTCCCATCGAACGGCCATATAAGAAACCCGCCGCGAAGGCGTCGCCGGCCCCGGTCGCGTCTACAGGCCACAACTCGCGGACCGGGCTGTCGAAAACCGCCCCCGCAGAGGACCAGAGAGCCCCCATCTCGGCCCGCTTGACGACAACTTCGATGCTCCACGCCGAAAAAAGCTCGAGACCTTCTCGTATGGGAAGTCGTGTCAAGGCTGCGAACTCGTCCTCGTTCGCGAACAGCACATCGCAGAATGTGGGCAAGAGTCCCAAAATGAAATCACGGTTGCTCGAGGCGAGTTCGCGGCTGGAAAGATCTATGGCGATCTCCATACCCGACTCCCTCGCGGACCTCAGGCAGTCCATAAAGAAAGACCGCTCCCTGAGGAGGAAACACTCGATGAACAATGTCGCACCCGGCCTGAAGATGGACGGCATAGGAGGCTCGAGCGTCAGGTCGAGGGCGGCGGACTGGGACACCAAGAGCGTGCGCCCGCCCTCGGGCCGTATGAGGGCGCAGTACACGCCCGTCGGAGATCCCGAGCGAGATACAAGCGCTTCGACTTCGGAGGCCGCGAGGTCTGCAAGAAAATCCTCACCGAGCTTGTCCTCGCCTACACATCCTGCATAGGCCGCCCGCGCCCCGAGTATAGAAGAAGCCCGAGCGACATTCGCGGCCCCGCCACCCGCCGAGACGACGGGATCGGTCAAAGCACCGAGCACTTCGTCCATTCTCCCGCGGTCTATATGCGACACCGAATTGTTGTGGAACCCGAGACTCGGAGCGAAGGACTCGTCTACGAATGCGACGACATCCATAAGGGCGTTGCCGATACCGACGAGTTCCATACCCCTATCCTAATACATCGCCGCTTCCATTACAATTTCAAACAAAACCCTTCCACCGTAGATCGGCTCTTCACGGCAATTTCCTAGAGCGAAAACGAAATCCTCATGAGGTCCTCATCCGCGCTGCTCGTTCCGAGGTAGGCCTCGTACTCCATGTGTTCCAATTCCCAAGTTCCGGATTCGGCCTTGTAACGCTTCAGCTTCTCGATAGGACAAATGACAGTGACCCTCTTCGACTGGCCCGGTTCGAGACTGACACGGGTGAAACCGCACAGAGTCTTGACCGGTCGGTTGTACTTCGATTTGGAAAAACCGATATACAACTGGACGACCTCGTCACCTGAAACCAGACCCGTGTTTTGAACATCACAGGAAGCCGAAAGGGTATCGGATGAGACATTGAGGCGCATATCGCTCAGATCGAAGTTCGTATACGATAGTCCGAAGCCGTAGGGGAAAGAGACGGGGGCCCCCTCCTTCTGGAGTTTCCGGTATCCGTGATAATAGCCGTAATCGATGCGGTCGGCGCGCCAATCTACGGCGGGGAGGTCCGACTCGCGGGAGGGTATGACGAAAGGAAGTTTACCGCTGGGATTGTTGTCGCCGAACAGTGTCTCGGCGATCGCAGTTCCTCCCTCCATACCAGGATAATACGCCATCATGAGGGCGGGGACAGAGTCGATCCAATCCTTGACCATGATCATGCTTCCACCGATCAGTACAACGACGGTTTTGCGATTCGCCGCAGCCACCGCACGGATGAGTTCTATGTCGCGCTGGTGCAGACCGAGCGATTCCGTGCGGTCTCCGCCCATGGTAACGCCGGCGAGTCTCTCGTCGATGTACTCGCCTTCGTCATTGTGCGTAAGACCGACTACAACAACCGCCGCGTCGGCGCTTCGGGCGAGGTCGGCGCCGGAGCGGGCATCGCCATCGTCACGGCAGAGTATCTCGCACTGAGGAAGCAGTCTTTCCAGTCCTGCCTTCGGCGTCACGACATGGGGCGGGAACACGCGGCTCGAGCCGCGATCGCCCAGGTTCTCGGCCGCGGCGAGAGGCCCGAGAAGGGCGATGCGCTTCACACTGTTTTTCGAGAAGGGCAGGACAGGGCCCGTATTCTTCAGTAAGGTTATCGATTTCCGTGCGGCTTCGGCGGCGAGCTTCACATGCTCATCACAGGCGATGAGTGAGGCGGGATATTTCTGAGGGTCCTTGGCTTCGGTAAACGCCAGGAGTGTCCGCACTATCCTCAAGGCAGAGTCGTCGATATCGGACATCGGCACCCTGCCCTCGCGTACGGCGGCGACAAGTTTCGCGCCGTACTGATTGGTGTCGCACATCTCGATATCGAGGCCGGCGGTCGCCGCCTCGACCGTATCCCGGATGCCCCTGACAAAATCGCTCATGACAATCCCGTCGAAATCCCACTCGCCCTTGAGCACTTCCTTGAGTAAATAGCGGCTGTGTCCGCAATGACTGCCCTTGTATTTGTTATAGGCACTCATCACACAGGCCGCTCCGGCGTCAATGCATGTTTTGAAATGGGAAAGAAAGACTTCGCGTTCCGCGACCGGATCTGCGTGTACATCGACCGTGAATCGGGCGATCTCCATGCTGTTAAATGCGAAGTGTTTTATACAGGCGATGACATTATGACGCTGGACGCCGCGGACCAGGGCCGAGCCCATGGCGCCGAGATGAAAACTATCCTCGCCGTAAGTCTCCTGGCTGCGACCCCATCCGGGATTGTAGGGCAGATTGATGCAGACCCCTCCGAAAAGATTGCCCCCGTGCGCGCGGATTTCCTTCGCGATCGCCTCGCCGATCCGCTCTTCGAGTTCGATATCGAATGTAGCGCCACGCGCCATGGTCACGGGGAAAGAGGTACTCTGTCCGCAGACAACGCCGCGGGGTCCATCACAGAATTTAAGTTCCGGAACACCGAGCCGTTGATTCCCGCCCGCCGGGTATGGATACGAGTTATAGTGCCGCTTCTCGTCGGGGTTTCTATTAACCTCGTTCAGTTCATCGAGTTCCACCTTCCCGCTCATGAGCGCCACTTTCTCCTCGATCGACATCTTCTCGACAATCTCCATAGCTTTTGTGGTATATGAAAGCCGCGCCTTTTTATCGACACTCATGCAAACCTCCGTTGTACATGGCACCTCGTCTCTGATATCAACCTTAGTCTATGAGTCATCCGAAAAACAGTGAAAAAAAGACCTATGTTGTTGTTGTTCGGTTATCGAAATGCGATGAACCCAAACGATGGTTTTCATCCTCCTCCATTGACCCTTTTTACGAACACATGGTAATTTTGTCTTCCCGGGCGCTTGGCTCAGCTGGTTAGAGCGGCTGGTTTACACCCAGTAGGTCGGGGGTTCGATTCCCTCAGCGCCCACATCAAAGACCGCCGAAAGGCGGTTTTTTCATTTAAGGCGCTGAGGAAATCGAAGGGCGAAGAGCGCAGCGCTCGAGCGCCGTAAGGGCATCATAGATGATGCCCGCCGAAACACGGTCGTTTTCATTTGCTCAAAGGTTCTGAAACCACTGTACGGCGTATTTTCTAAGCTCGGCCGTGCTCGTGAGGGAGAGCTTCTTTTTAATCCGTTCCTGATACACACCTACTGTCTTGACGGAAATGGCGAGACTGTCTGCAATCTCGATCGCTCCATAGCCCTGACCCATTTTTCTGAGCACCTCGAGTTCCCGATCCGAAAGGATCTCCGTTCTCGCCTGGTCATTGTCACGATGCTTAGTCGATACGATTTGTTCAAGGAAACTCTCACGAAACGAAGAAGAGACGTATATCTTGCCTTCCATGATCGTATCTATCGCCTCACGAAGGGCAGAGCTCGTTTCATGTTTCATCAGATAGCCGCGGGCATGCGCCCGCAGGGCTCTCCTCGCGTAGACGGCCTCATCATGAATCGATACGACAAGACTGCGTATTTCGGGATGCCTGACATAGAGTTCCTTCAATAGATCCAGGCCGCTGTCCTTCCCTAGTGATATATCGATTACTGCAATGTCCGGTATCTCGGCCTCGACCCGCTCAAGCGCCTCGGCAGCAGAGCCGGCCTGAGCGATCACCTTATATCGCGGATCGCTTTCGATGAGACAGGCCATTCCGTGTCTGAATATGGGATGATCGTCGACGATCAAAAACTTGACCGGATCGCTCATTTTTCTGGCTCCTGTATCGGGACTGAGCATGAAATGCATATTCCGGGATCAAGGGTGTTGATCTCGAGTCGAGCTCCTATCGAATCGGCGCGATAACGCATTATTCTCATACCCATGCCCCTGCCGATACAATCGGGGGCTATACCGCCGCCGAAGTCGCGAACCTCGAGGCGCAGGATTCCGTCCCGCCCCACAAGTCTGAGAATGATCAAATCGCTGCCCGAGTGTTTCAGGGCGTTCGTCAAGGCTTCCTGGGCAATGCGATACAGTTGAAGGGCCCTGCTTCGATCGTCGAGTTGACATTCCCCCTCGACTTGAACCGAGACAGATGCACCGGATGCATTGCACTTGAGCGAGGCGACGAGGTCCTCGAGCGCGGGGACGAGCCCCGCCTCGTCGAGCGCAGGCGGATAGAGCGAGCGCGCGAAGCGCTTAGACCGCTCTACGACATCGTCCAGCAGGCTCCGTATTTCTCGCACCGACTCTATCGAGACGACGCCGGTGCTCGTTAGGTTTTTTTCTAGTACGGCTGACAGCATGGATATCCCGATAAGACGCTGGCAGAGATCGTCGTGTATATCCTGACCGATCGCCTGCATCGTTCTGTTCGATACTTCCTGTATCTCGCGCTCGAGCGATGTCCGCTCGGCGATCTGTTTGAGCAAATCGCGATTCGCCTCTCTGAGTTCGTCGGTCCTGAGTTCGACGAGCCGTTCGAGTTTTTTTTCGTTGTTCCTTATTTCCTCCATGAGGAGTGTGCCCTTCAGGGCTGAGGACATTTCCACTCGAAGTGTTTCATAGGCGTCGGCCTCTTCAGACCCCAACTCAACTATCACATAACCGAGCGCCTCGTTCTGATACGTAAGGGGCTCGAGAAGCCAGCCAGAATCGCCCCAGCCCGATGTCATATCTTCGGGCAGAAGCTGGCTCGTCTTAAAACGACGCTCGACGACGCCGACACCGGGTTCGGGGATCGCGGTAACAAGTCGTGATTCATACGGCGGAGATTGACTCGCCGGCTCCCAGGGCCGATCAAATAGCACGAGATACCCTCTTCGGAATCCAAGCGGCTCAAGGCAGTCCTCCCAGGCCCGGGCGAGAGCGTTCAGGCTGAATGAACCTAAAAGTCTTGAACTGAGAAGTCTCATGAAGACCTGACGGTCAAGGAGTCTTACTTTATTTTCTGTCAATCGTCTAATAGAGGCTTCGGATATGAATGCAAGAGCCTGGCCGTATCGGTCGGCGACCTTGCATAATTCCGCCTTAGTCCTGGCCTCTGCCCAGAGACGGATAATACTTCTTCGTAAACGCGTATCGGCTTCGCCCGGATCGGCATTGATCTGTTCCTCTATAAAATGGAGTAGTCCGTCAAGGCCGCCGCGAGAATCGGCTGATGCAAGTCGCTTTGCCAGTTCTTTTTCCGATTCATCTTCGACATCGTGTATTTCAAGGGGTGAAGCCGGAGGGCAGCCGCAGGAACGCCGTATAACGCAACGACATTGTAACTTTTTTATCGGTGGCGGTTCGCCTCGAACGATAGCAAGTGCCATTTCGACGGCCGTTCTGCAGATGTCATCAAAGGGCTGAGCCGCCGTAGTGAGCGGTGGACATGTTGACGAGGCTTCCTCGACATCATCAAAACCTACGACCGATATATCGCGAGGCACATTGACTCCATGAGCTCTCAGCTCGTCGAGGGCCCCCATCGCCATATAGTCGTTCAGGCATACAAGGGCGTCGATATGTGCGCCGGATGCAAGGAAGTATCTGACCGCTTCAACGCCCGAGTTCTTGTAGAACTGCCCGTGGAAGACAAGCGACTCGTCAAGGGGAATCGCTTCAGAAGCGAGAGCCTCACGAAAAGCTTTTTCCCTCTGCCGCGAATCGTAATGGCTCTCCGGACCCGTCACGAGCGCAAAATGCCTGCGTCCATGGGCGTGAACGAGATGGTGTACGAGTTCGCATATCGCGTCCGCGCCTTCGATCGATACGAAGGGTACGCCGTCAAGCGGAAAGGCGATCGAAACGGCAGGAAGCCTTGTGTCCGCTATAAGCCGGGCTACGGCTTCCGGACCTTTGAAATTTCCGACAGTGTTCGAAAGCACGATGAGTGCGTCGAGGTTATCCGGAGAGGCCAACCTGTACGCGACATTCATTGCCGCGTCGCGGGGTTCGGGGGCGTCGAGGCCGTGGCCGAAAAAACAAATCGCCGACGCTCCCCTTTCATGGGCCTCGCGCAGGAGGCTCCTCCAGATTCTTCTTTGGAACGAGTCTTCGACAAAGCCGATAAAGACCCCGATCCGAGGAGGAGTATCTGAATTCGATAGCGCCGTTCGCTTTGCTCTAGCCACGGCCATATACTAGCCTTTTATGGCCCCTCCTGTAAGACCCGCGACAATGTATTTCTGGCATAACACATAAATTACGACCGCGGGGATCATGGCGAGCGTCAAGAAGGCCAGTATCAGATTCCAGTCGGCCGCATGCTGACCCATGAAATACATGACGCCCATCGGGAGAGGGAACTTCTTCTCGCTGTTGAAGACAAGCAGCGGAGTGAAGAAATTATTCCAACTGTTGACGAGGGTCAAAACCGCCACGGTCGCGAGTATCGGCGTCGAAAGGGGGATGATGACCTTGTACAAAAAGCCGAAACGACCGCATCCGTCGATAGCCGCCGCCTCTTCGAGCTCGTTCGGTATCGCCTTTATGAATCCCCTCAGCAGCATAAGCATCATCGCAAGGCCGAATGCCGCCTGCGGTAGTATTACGCCGATGTAGGAGTCGAGAAGCTTGAATGTGCGAAGCTGCACGTAGAGCGGAAGAATGGCTACGGCGAGGGGGAAGAGAAGTCCGAGTTGAAAGTAGCCGTAGATCAAGCCGTTGAGTTTGAACTTCATCCGCGCGAGGGCGTAGGCGGCGAGCGTCCCGACAACGAGAACAACCGCCACCGTACCCGCTCCGAGCAGGAGACTGTTCCCCAGCTGATTCCAAAATCTGCCCTGCTTGCCGGTGAGCATATCCGTATACTGCTGCCAGTTGAAAGGCTTGGGGATCGACATCGGCTCGGCCCGCAGCTGCCCGACGCTTTTGAAGCCGCCCATAACGGATATGTACAGAGGAACGGCAATAATCAGAATCATAATGGTGCAAATAATGTATTTCACCGCGGCCATGAGCCGTTTTTTCCTGGTCATACTTCTCATGGCTAAGCCTCCTCCTTGAAGAGGACTTTCTGATACAGGATGTTGAAGACAAGGCAGATTAAAAAGACACAGACGGCGATGGTGGCTCCATAGCCGATATTGAAGCGCTGAAGTCCGATCTTGTACATATACGTGACGATAGTCTCCCCTGCGTTCACGGGGTCGCCCTTACCCATCGCCCAGACGATATCAAACAGCTGGAAGGATCCTATCATCGAAAAGAAGACCGAAAGCTGGATGCTCGTCCGCATGCCCGGAAGCGTCACCGATCGGAAAATCTGCCACCCTGAGGCACCGTCGATCGTCGCGGCCTCGATCTGCTCCCTCGGTATATCTTGAAGCCCCGCGATGTAAATCGTCATGTGCAGGCCGAAGTATTTCCATATGATAACGACCATGATGGCCCAGAGAACCGTCGAGGTGTTCCCCATGAGCGCAGGGGCGGTCTCGATGGGCGCGAAGAGTCCCCATACCGCGCGAACAAGACCGTACTGTGGATGATAGATGAACTGCCACAGCACACCTGTTATGACTTCCGAGAGGACATACGGCAGAAAGAAGAAAGTACGGAAAAAAACAGCCCCCTTGAATCTCGGATCGCTCACGATGAGGGCGAGAAGAAGCGCGAGCGGCAGTTCGATCACAAGTGAGACGACGGCGATGAGAAGATTATGCCAGAGCGCTTTATGGACAATAGCGTCGTTGATGAATTGAAGGTAATTTGAAAAACCACGGAAATCTGTCATCGGCCCGAGGCCGTTCCATTTGTAAAAGCTGAACACCGCCGCTTCTACAACCGGGACTATCACTAAGGTAGTAAACAAGATTAAAGCAGGTCCGAGCAGAACCGCCAGTGTCAAGAAACCTGGCTTGCCCATGCCCCCATGTAAAACAGATTTTTTAGCCAATTGCACCCTCTTTCTGGGAAGCCGCAGCCCTTAAGCCTTGAATGCAAATCGGGGCCGAGGCGTGCAGTCGCCTGCAGCTCGGCCCCGGATAAATATCAGCTTGTCGCTCTATTACTTATTCGCGGCGAAAGCAGCCTGGATGGCGGCGCAGGCCTGAGCCGGAGTGGCCGTGCCGGCCAGAATCGTCTGAACCGCGTCGTTGACCGCACCGCCGACCGCCGGCGGGAAGGCCTGGTCGAGATAGAGCTGGAAGAAGGTGCACTGATCGACGATGGCCTTGACCATCTTCGCGTTCGGATCCTTCATGCCCACCTCGGCGCCCTTGGTCGTCGGGATGATGCCGCTTACCTCGGCCTGTTTGGCGTTGTTCTCTTTGTTCGTGAGGAACTTCAAGAACTCGACCGCGGCCTGGGGGGCGTTCTTGCCGACGGCGTAGCCGTTGCCGCCGCCGATGACCTCGGTGACCTTGCCCTTGCCGCCCTTGATCGCCGGGAAGGGAGCGGCAGCGAGTTTATCGCCGATACCGGCCTTGGAGGTCGAATTGTCTTTCTGAACGTTGGGAGCCCACTGCCCCATGAGTTCCATAGCGGCGACGCCGTTGCCGACGAGGGCCGCCTCGTCATTGTAGGTCGCGCCGAGGAAGCCGTCCTGGAAGGGCTTGAGATCGGCGAGTTCTTTGAGCATCTGACCGGCCTTGACCCAGGTGGGATCGTTGAAGCCCGCCTTGTTCTTGCCCGAGATCGTGTCGGCGAAGAGCTGGGCTCCGCCGAGCCTCAGGGCGATATAGGACCACATGTGCATGGCAGGCCATTTATCGGCGCCGCCGAGTGCGATCGGCGTGATGCCGGCGGCCTTCAGTTTCTTGACCATGGCGATGAAGTCGTCCCAGTCGGTCGGGAATGACTTGTAGCCGACCTTGGCCAGGAGGTCCTTGTTATACCAGAACGTTATGCCGCCCATGTCGTTCGGAGCGCCGTAGTTCTTGCCGTTGGCGCTGTAGACTTCCCAGACGCCGCTCGCCATCGAGTTGCCCCAGGCGGTGCCTTTGACGTCCTTAGAGATGTCTTTCAAAAGACCGGCCGCGGCATATTGAGCCAGAACGCCGCCGCCCCAGCTGTGGAACAGATCGGGCGGATTACCGGACTGCATGACAGTCGCCAGCTTACTCTTGAAAGCCTCGTTCTCGAGGACGGTGATCTCGATCTTGACGTTCGGGTTCGCCTTCATGAACTCATCGGCGAAACTCTGGAACAGGGCCTTGTCGTTGGCCGCAGTGCCGATGTGCCACCACTGGATAACCGTGGGTGCGGCCCAAGCGCTTGCAGCGCTGAAGACGAGACAAATCGCGAGCACCAGCCCGACGATTCTGAATCTGCGCATTTTTCCCTCCTGAATTGATTCGATACGGCGGAGCCGTGCTTAATACGAACTCCGTAACCGCAAGCACTATATTCCTATAAACCCCGCTGAGGTATACGTTCCCTAGCCGCGCCAGGCATAGGGAATTTTCCGTACATCATCCTACTTCCTCGAACCTTGTTGGGGCGGATCAAACAGGCTTCGAAGTATTTCGTATGATATACTTGAGCCAGTCGAGGGGGGAGAACATGTTGAATGTCACGTTGAAATCGGTGAAACCCAAAGAAGCCTATGATCTCTTCTTCGATCAAGCATTTCTCGAAGCCGGTATCGCCAAGAAATCCTTTGTCAATCCGAATCCCCTGTCCAAATTCAAACTGGGGAACATGTCCGGTATAGTACTCTACACCGTACCGGCGACAATGATTGTTCTTGCCGTCGCTGTCACGGGGGGAAGGGATGTCATCGCGGTCGTCAACTTCTTTCCGAGCGGGAGCGACACCAAGATCGTCATCAACGCCGTGAACATTCCATCCTCGGCCGCGGGCGACAAGATAGTCGCCTCGCTCGAATCGATAATCGGGGCTTATAAGGCTCGATTCCCGAAGTGAAACTGGATCAGGGGCGGTCGAAGGTTTTCCCCAGAAGTTCCGAGTAATAACGACTTTCGATATCGGTTTCCGAGAGGCCGGTCCGGGCAAGCAGGCCGGAAATCTCAGACAGGGCGTCTTCCACCAACGACTTCCTGTCTTCGTGAAGTAGTTCCTCGATTTCGATGAAGCAGCCGAGATTCTCGACATCGACGATCTCTAGCAAGGCCTTCCCATCATAGGCGTATTTTGAAACCGTCTCGAACTTGAGGCCCCGTTTACGTTTTTCATACCATAGTTCACAGCCGAGCCGTTGTGCGAACTCCGCGAAAACATCCGGATCGCTGACGCCGAACTCGCGCTCGATATTGATTTCGGCGCCGCCCTCGACGCTCTTGTGCTTGAATGTGACGACGCAGGCGCCGGATTCGTACCGAACTCGAAATGTCCGGTTCGGAACACCAGCGTCCGAGGACGGCGCCCGCCAGTAAATATCCCGCTTATCGATCTCGCCTACATAGACTGCGAAGTTACGGAGCGCCGTCTCGACGGCCGCCCGATCTCGAACCCTTGCCTTGAGCTCGACCTCGATCATGCCAGCCGCGGTCCGCTCGACATCACTTCGGAAAGACTAAAACCGAGGGATCGTAATCCTCGGGCGGCATGTAGCCCATGAGCTCGATACAGGTTGCGGCGAGACTCGAAATGCCGAGGGCTCTGCCGTCCACCTCCGACCGAAGCTCGCGGGAATACTCGCCTTTGTACTCGGGATCGAATATCACGCAGGGCACGGGATTGAGGCTGTGGCTCGTCTTCGCCTTCGGCGTGCCGTCGGCCTTGCGGCTGACCGCTCCGGTTTTCTTGTCGTGTTCGTACATGTCGTCGGAATTCCCGTGGTCGGCGGTCAGGATCATGATGCCGCCCGCCTTCTCGACCGCGGCCCTGAGACGGCCGAGCTGAAGGTCCATACCCTCGAGTCCCGCGACCACGGCCTGGTAGACGCCCGTGTGTCCGACCATGTCGCCGTTCGGATAATTGAGGCGGATGAACTCGTACTTCCCCGATTCGACGGCCTCGATGACCTTGTCCGTGATCTCGGCGCACTTCATCCAGGGACGCTGCTCGAAGGGGACTCGGTCGGAAGGCACCTCGACATAATCCTCGTACTCCTCGGAAAACTTGCCCTGGCGGTTGCCGTTGAAAAAGTAGGTGACGTGCCCGTACTTCTGCGTCTCGGATATCGCCAGAATCTTGACGCCCGTTGCGACGAGATACTCGCCCATCGTGCGCTCGATCGAGGGAGGTTCGACGATGTACTGTCTGGGCACATGGGCGTCGCCGTCGTACTCCATCATGCCTGCGTACTCGACCTTTGGCCGCCTCCGGCGGTCGAACTTGTCGAAGTCATCCTCCTCGAAGGCGGCGGTGATCTCAAGAGCGCGGTCGCCGCGGAAATTGAAGAACACGACGGAGTCGCCGTCCTCGATGGTTCCCACGGGCAGGCCGTCCGGTCCTTCGATGACGAATTCGCGGATGTCCTGGTCGATGACATTCGGCTGTTCGGAACGGTATGCGAGAATCGCCTCCTTGGCGCTCCTGAAACGGCGGCCTTCGCCGAGGACATGGCAGTTCCAACCGCGCTTCACCTGCTCCCAGTTGGCGCCGTAGCGATCCATCGTTATGTACTGCCTGCCGCCTCCCGACGCGATGCGGTAATCGAAGCCCTTCGCGTTGTGCGAAGCCAGAAAGGCCTCGAAGGGCTCGACATAGTCGAGGGCGCTCTGCTCGCCGACGTCGCGGCCGTCGAGGAGGATGTGGACGCGGACGCGACGCACTCCTTCGGCGGCGCACCTGTCGATCATCGCCCGAAGATGGTCGATGTGCGAATGCACATTGCCGTCGGAAAAAAGACCGATGAAATGCATCGCCGGAATCCGGCCGGAGAGCGGCTTGTTCACCTGCTCGATCAGTTTCCTCCAGGTCGCGCCCTTGAACATAGCGCCGGTTTCGATCGAGTTCGACACGAGCTTGGCGCCCTGAGCGTAGACCCGGCCGCATCCGATCGCGTTGTGCCCTACCTCCGAGTTGCCCATGTCATCGTCGGAAGGCAGACCTACGGCGGTGCCGTGGGCCTTGAGCCGTGTGTGCGGGCAGGAAGACTCGAGGGCCCTGAAGGCCAGCATCTTGGAATCGGCTACGGCGTCGCCCTCGGCGTAGGCTCCGTACCCTACTCCATCCATGATTACGAGAACGAGGGGACCGCGCCGGCCCTTCCAGGAAGGATTTTTCTGAAGTTTGTTCACCATCACGGACTCCTTGCGATCTTATCTATTAGCGGCGGAAACCTTCGGCTTGAGCGGGCCCTTCATTACTCCGCGAAGTATTCGATGAGAGTGCGTACGGGCAGGGGTTCGAGGCACTTTTCGTATTCGAGGAATGGAAGACCGATAACGGCGAAGGCTCCCACCGGTTTCGCTCCCCCCTCTTCGAGAATTTGGGAAGCCGCCTTGATCGTGCCGCCCGTCGCGATGAGGTCGTCGACGATGAGGACCTTGCCGCCGACGGGGATGTCGGCCTCGTGGATCTCTATTTCGGCTTCTCCGTATTCGAGCTCGTACTTCTTCGAGAGGGTCTTCCCGGGAAGCTTGCCTTTTTTCCGGACGAGAATTAGGGGAAGATCGAGCCGATCGCAGAAAGGTGCGGCGAAGAGGAAACCCCGGGATTCAATCGCGGCGACTGCGTCGATTCCCGTGCCCTGATAGAGCTTCACCATCGAATCCAAGCAATAACTGAAGGCCCGGGGCGATGTGAGGACACTGGTGATATCGTAAAACAGTATGCCCTTTTTGGGAAAATCGGGGACTTTGCGGATGGCATCGTCAAGATTGAATCCGACCGACATTGTTATCCTCTCATCTTCCGGACCGCCAACTCTTCGCACCGAGATACTATGCTTTGGCCGCGAGCGATGTCAAGTTCGGAGGCGCGAGAAACACGTTCGACGAAGTACTTTGCTTTATGGAGCCGGAGGGTTTCCCCCCTCCCGGCTCGACTGTTTTTGTCCCGCCGAGTACTCGAGAAGGGCCTCGCGCCTCAACCTTTCTTTCTTCGCCTTCGACTGGCGGATGAGATAGTCGATCAAGCCCACGCCGATCGATGCTCCGGCCGCGACGCCGATCCTGAGCAGTTTCTCGTTCTCCGAGACCGGCGCCGAGTACTCGGTTTTAAAAGGCCAGGGTGCGTACTCGGGAGCGAATCCGTTCGCGAAGTACCTTCCGACGTCGAAGGACAGATCTGAATAGAGCAACATGAGGGGGAAGGAGCCGAGTGTTACTATGCCGAACCGAACGAGACTGTTCTCGTGATCGGGCGCGAAATCCGGAATCAGATCTTTCGCATCATCAGCCTTCGTCTGCGCCGAGAGAGTCAGAGCGGCGGACAGAAGGACGAGCAGAGTATACTTTTTCATGTATGAGCCTCGGTAAATAAAATAGTACCCAGCCTCACCGAGCTCGAGCCTTCCTCGACTGCGATTTCGAAGTCGCCCGACATCCCCATCGATAGTTGATCGAACAAGGGGAGGTCGAAACGCGAACGGACGAGATCGCGCGCCGCGTAAAGAGAGCGAAACGAGGTCCTCACAGGGCGCTGATCGTCGGTGTTCGGCGCCATGGTCATGAGCCCGCGCGGCACGACGTAAGGATTTTCGATCCGAAGATAGGTATCGAGGGCCCTGCACAGTTCGTCGAGAGAGCGGAAGCCCGCCTTCGATTCCTCGCCGGTATGCAGTTCGAACAGCACTTCGACACGCCTATCGACGAGGGCCGCCTTTTTGTCGATATCGAGAAGGAGTTCGAGGGAGTCGACCGATTGTATCCTATCGAAGAGTTCGACCGCTTTCTTGACCTTGTTCGACTGGAGGCTTCCAATAAGATCGAAGCGGAGGCCTGGATACGCGGCGAGGAAATCCGGGTACTTCGCGCGGGCTTCCTGCACCCTGCTTTCCGCGAAGGCCCGTATGCCCGCGGCCAGAGCGGCCTCGGCCGCTTCGATCGGATGGTTTTTCGTGACGGCGAGTATTTCCACCTCCGAAGGATCCCTGCCCGATCTTTTCGCGGCCTTCTCGATCCGATCACGGACCCGAACGAGCGATTCAGCGACAAAACCGTACGCCATAGGAGATACTATACAACCCAAGCCGCTGCTTCCGCCACAGCTCCTTAAACTGAAACTTATTTTTGATCACCAGCCTCGATCGTCTTGACATGGGCGAGGATCGCCATCACGTCACCCTGGCCGCAGCGTTTTGCGAAACGGTCGAGCAGGGGCTTGATACAGGCCGGCCTCAGGCCGCGCGCCCATCCGCCCCAGGTGATAAAGCGCGTCATGGCATAGCCGCATGAGTCGAGCATGGCTCCGAGGGTCCGCAGCGAGAAAAGGTACAGATGATCGTAAATCGCGCTCCGCCAGCGCGATCCCAGAAGACGAGCCTGCAGCCCGTCGGCGTTCGGCGTCGTGAGGATGAGGAGTCCCTCGGGCTTCAAGATCCGGCGGGCCTCCCGGAGAAAAGACAGGGGGTCATTTACGTGCTCGATGAGGTGCGAGGCGTGGACTAAATCGAAACTACGCTCGGCGAAGCGAGCCGATTCGAGCGTCCCCTGGATTATGTCGAGGCCGTAGCGCTGCCTGCCGTACGCGGCCTGGGCCGAGGATATTTCCACGCCGACGCAGTCCCAGCCTCTGTCGCGCAACGTACTCAGGAGCGCACCGGTCGCGCAGCCCACGTCGAGAAGGCACGGGCGAGTTCCCCTTCTTCGTGCGCTTTCAAACAAGGGTGCGACGGCCTCGTCGAAACCCAGATCCTCCAGGGCGCGGAGTTCGAGGTCGCGGTAGGATTCTTGATGCTCTTCTTCATATTTGAGATATGACTCGTCGTAGCGCCGCCGTACTGCTTCGGGTTCGGGCTGAGGATTCTGCTGAATGAGGCCGCAGCGAGGGCATCGGACGAAGGAAAACCCCTCGCAGTTCCACAAAGCCTTCAATTCCCGGCCCCCGCACAGGACGCAGGGTACGAGCCTCGTCGGCTCCTGCCTCGGACATGTCGCGAATGTTTTTACCGAAGACCTACTCAATTGAAATCGTCCATGTCGAGGACCGCTTGTTTCCGGCGGCATCCTCGACCCTCAGTTCCAGGCTGACTCTGCCCCGCGTGAACTGGCGCTCGGCGAGGATCCATCGGCCCTCAGGACTTCTGAGCTCACTCATGACGCCGCCCCCGTTCGAAAAGAACACAAGATCGCCCTTGGCGCCCCGGGCCACGTCGAAGACCTTCCGCGAAATCTCTACTCCGTCGACCGCAAGCCGAATACTGTAGGGCGCGAAGGGGCCGACGAGCCAGGATGAGTCCGCGGGATCGACGACATCGGCTGAAATGACGTATGTACCCTGGGGAAGCTTTGAGGCGGCCCCGAGAATATAGGTCGTGCCGCCGCGCGACAGTGCGAGCGACCGAATAAGCGGCGGCTTGTCGTCGGCGAGCGGAGGAAGCACGAGAAGGGGATTGACCCATCCTCCCTCCCGTCTGTCGAACACTGCAAAAAACACGCCTGAGCCCTCGGCCCATCCCGACGAGCCGGCTCTTCCAAGAATCGCGGAGGAAGAGACTTTTTCGAGATAATCTGAAACCGTTCCGGGCGCGAGATGGGCATAGACGGCGGCGAGGCCCTTGCCGTGCTCGACGACGACGAAGGAACCCAACGGAGTCGGCAGCCCTGCGGGATGACGACCTTCCTCGAGATGAAAGGAGAGTTCACCCTCCTCCGAAGCGTGCACGATACCGTTGTCGGATGCGAGGGAAAGGCCGAAGACCATGCGTCCCGCGGCGGGGGTGCCGGCGGGGGTGCCGGCCGGGGTGCCGAAGGTAGCCGAAAGTCTCGGCGGGGAGAGCGGCCAATCAAGGGCGGCGAGGGCGCCCGCAAGACAGATAAAAAGAGCCGCCGCTATTTGTACGATACGAGTTCGTCGGGAAGTTTTCATAACTCCCTCAAATCGAGCCGAGCGATACGATCGTCGGCTCCCACGAACACCGCGTCACCCGCGGTCTCAAGATATAGTTGATTCGCCGAAAGCGGTACATTGACAACGATTCTCCCGGAAGGAAGAACGCACATCAAACGCCGCTTGTTCTCGGATCCGGCTATGAACACAAGGAACTCGCCGTCATGCACCGTCTTGCCGAATTCAAGCGGCGAGTCCACGCGGATAAGCGTCTCGTGTCCCCCGATTTTTCCGGAAGTATCGAGAATGACAAGCCCCTCGGGCGATTCGAACAGCATCCGACGACCGTCGGGCGTAAAGACCATCGCTATCGGACGGCGGTATTCGGAATCGAGCCAGCGATGGTAGGCGACCCTATATGCCGATACACGTTTTTCGAGAACGACAAGACGCTGTCGGTCGAGGCCCGAAACCGCGGCAACCGTCCTGCCGTCGGGGGAGACTGCAACACCGTAGATCCCCGGGATCCGCGAAGCTCCGGGGGAGAAGTTCAAGAGTTCTGTACCGGATGAATCGATGCCGACGATCGAACCGTCCATGAGTCCGAACACGGCCAAAGAGGGACAGGCGGCGAAGGTGGTGACGATCGAAGAAAAACGCCTGGTCCAGGCGATCTTCCCATCGGAACTTAATTCGGAGACGCTCGCCTGATCAGGTCCGATGACGAATCGCCGTGACGCGGCGAAGAACGGATAGCCCGGCGCTTCGACCTTCGCACGAAGGGTCGATCGGGGAGACAGAATAGTAAAACCTGTCGAAAGCCGGTCGTAGAGGGCGTATTCCTCGGCCGATAGAGCGACGCCGTATGCAGGTACCGCCGTGAACAACAGCGTTCCGTCCGACGAGAAATACCCGAAACGGTCGCCCAAGGTAAATGGTATCGCATCATGTTCGGAGGCCTTCGCCTCCTTTTCCTTCGCAGGAGAAGAAGATGCCGACGACAGGAGCACCGACCAGTGCGGAACGAGGGCGAGTTCCTTGGGCAATGGCTGGGCGCAGACGAAGAAGTAGATAATTCCCGCCGCCACGGTCAATACAATCGAAATTCTCTTCTTGCTCGCTTCTTCCATCGCTCTGCCACCCCAGATCAGCGGTCGGACCTTAGCTACCGGTGCTCGAAATGGTATATAGTTGCATGACATACTGTCAACTCGTGGAGGAAAGACGGATGGACGGACAAAGCCTCTATACACGAGCGCTCGAAGCGGCGAAGAACGCGTACGCGCCGTATTCGAAGTTCCGCGTCGGAGCTGCTCTTTTGTGTGACGACGGTTCTGTTTTTATCGGTGTCAATGTAGAAAATCGCTCCTTCGGATTGACGATATGCGCCGAACGCGGGGCCGTGATGGCCGCGGCATGCGCCGGAAAACGCTCGTTCGTCGGCATCGCCGTGGCAACCCCGGACGCAGCGTACCCGGTCAGCCCCTGCGGAGCCTGCCGCCAGGTATTGTCGGAGTTTATGCAGCCTGATGCATTCGTCGTCTTCGGCTCGTCCTCAGACAAGCTCGTGACCACAAGCATTGCCGAGCTCTATCCATATGACGCGCTCCACGAGTTGGCGGATTGAACTGAGAGCCCACGGAAGTTTCGTGATGTACTCAGGTTTAGTTCATATACGCGGCGCGACTGAACATAAAGAGCTGCACGCTTGTATATAACGCTCCGGTTCAGCGGTACGCGGAGCGTGTCGGCTGCAACTCATTGTTATGCTGCCTTTTTTCCTTTGGCTCCATTCGTTTATTTCATTTAGTTTAGCACAGACTCAAGACTTGCCCTGAACTGGTTTTCGTCTTCGTTATTGTAGAACGGCACGCCAAGCAAACGATATTTCTTGTCTTCAAACACTAGCGATTTACCATCAGCTAGGGAGGTGATTTCTTTCAAAAAGATTTCTTTCCATCGGTCATACTCTTTAATGTGTTTCCCTTTTGGTTCAATGAAAAGCTGATAAACGAGGAGCCTGCCGCCTTTCTCGCGAAGGAATAAGACAAAATCGGGCAGGAAAGCTTGACCGTCGCGGAAGTTGTAGATGACAAAATGCCCTTCGTTGCGCAGCAGATAGATTTGCTCGTATTGCGCCTGCAGTTTTTGCATTTGCCTGTCGAGCATACGCACAAAGGCTTTTTCTTCGCTTGTGCCGTAAACGGTGTTGAAGGCAAACCAATCTTTGGTAGAGATGAAATGCTCAAATTGCGGGTCGTCTGTGGCGCGGGGATTATTGACGTCGAATTTCAACACCTTGTCTTTGAATATTTCACGCACAAAATCGTGTCTGAAGTCGGTTGTACCTTCGTACTCGGTGACGCTGTCGCGGATTTCGGCTTCGATTTGACTCAGTAAGTCCGACACAGCTGCGAGTTTTTCAACACGGTTGTCGTCCAAGCCGTACACATTGCCCTGAAAGATGATTTCCAATCCGCCAAGATACTCCTCAGACGCGATAAAGTCGCGCATGGAGGCAAGATGGGGGAAATAGCGCTTTAGAGACGTAAAGGTGAAAAACGGGTTGCGGGCAATGGCAGATTGCACGATGTTGCGTTCGATGTCTTTAATTTTGATGTCTCGTCGCGTTTCGTCTTTGATCACCGTCCCATCTTTTCCATTTGCCAGCGCCGCCGTCGTGCCGCCGTGACCTGTGGCAACGATGTAAACATAGTTCCGCCGTTTGACGCCCAAATCGGCAAAGGAACGGATACGTTGATAATCTTTGGGGCGGCGGTCGTTCAGCCAGATAACGCCATATTTGTAAAAGTCGGTTTTCTTGAACGGCTCTTTTAGTTTTAGTTCGCGGGTTACTTCGCGTTCGTCCATCATGCCTTGCTCGATGAGCGCCTGACGGATTTCGGCAATGTAGCGCGAGTCGTTGATGCTGTGATAGTGCAACTCTTCCAGCACTCGCAGTTCATGGTCGAGATCGCCGTCGAATTTGCGACGAAACCTGTCATTGATTGTCTGTAAAACAAACGGGTAATACCGCGCTCCGCGTCCGATTAGTTGCGCTTCGGACAGAGTTGTTTTACCGATTTTCCCCTTGCCCGAATCGCGGGTTTCGTAACAGCGGACAATATCGAATAGGTTCAACACGTCCCAGCCTTCGTTGAGTTTCTGGACTGCGAAGATGGCGCGAATGCGGTTGCGAGGATCTTCGAGTGTGTTGACTAGAATCTGGTAGCGTTCCTTTTCGCCTTCATCATTGACCGAGAGACAATGATCGGGTTGAAATTCCCGCTTCAGCCGTTCGACAAGTTGCTCGTCGCTGATGTTGTTCTCGTCAAAAAAACGAAAGGCACGCTGCACCAGCGGGATGTTCGATGTGCGGATACGGACGATATTCTTTGCGGTAAGCCCTTCAATGAGTTTGTGAAACTCAGCTTTCACCTGTCTGGATTGTTCGATGGTGCGCTGAGCTTTGAACAGAATCACGGGCTTGAGATTGATGCGGTATTTCGCCGCAATTTCCTGCTTGTACTGATTAAGAATGATGGCTTGCAAGATACGTTCTTGTTGATCAAAATCCGATTGCACGATTACTACATCTTTTGAAAAACGGTCGTTGCGAAATTGGAGCAAGTCGTAGCGGATGATGACCTTATTGCGGTATTTCTTCACCATCGTGGGCGTGGCGTAATCGTGCGTTGCGGTGAACTCCAGCAAAATGTTTTCATCGTTTTGGGTGAAGATGCGCTCGACAGTGTTTTCCCAACTCTCGAACAGTTCACCATTGCCTTTGGTCTTGACGTTCATATGATGAGCTTCGTCGGCAATTAGGACGACTTTGTGCTTGCGGAAATCTTCAAACGTCAGGGCATTTTCCTTCTCGCTGGTCAGATCGGAGTGAAGTTTTTGAATCGTGGTGAAGCAGATGTTGACGTCGCTGGGATTGACCGCTTCAAAGTTCTCCACTGGTGACACGTGCACGCGGCGGTTACCAATGAAAATTTCCTTATTGAACAAATACTTGATAGAAGCAGGATTGAGAAAGTTGTCTTTGGTCTTTTCGATGATGTTGGTGGAGTTGACGAAGAACAGGAAATTTCGATAGCCCTGTTCGTAGAGATACAGAATCAGCCCCGCCATGATGAGCGTCTTACCGCTGCCTGTTGCCATGTTGAAAAGTAAATGCAAAGGATAGGCTTTTTGGGGGAAGTCGTTTTTGTAGCAATGGGAAAAACGCGCAAAGGCGTCCACTTGATACGGGCGCAATTCGTATTTTGGGTTCAGGTTTTGTTTCACTGAATCGGGAATTGCCTTTGGAATGGCATTCCAACGAGATAATGAATCGAGTTCTTCGTATAAAAATTGTTCGTCCATGGAGTTACTCCGCTTCCCGTAGGGCACGTTCCAGCAGGTCACCAACCTTGAGCTCGGCTGCCCATTTCCGCAGATAGTCAAGTTCGAGTTCGCCCGCTTGAGTTTTCAACACACCGAGGATATCGCGCCATTGACGGTCGGATACTTCGCCGCCCATGCGATACCATTCCAGTTTGGAGAGGATTGTATCTTCGGGACTGGCAAATTTCGTGCTGACTTCCGTCTCGAAGGTAAACGTCTGCCTTTGGGCGCGGGAAAGTTGGGCTTGAAGAAAGGGACGCGGGCGCGGGATGAACACATCCACTTTGAACATCGTTTCGCGGTGAATGATGTTGAAACTGGAATGACGCCGAATGGCTTCAACTATCATCTCATCGTCCACAAAAAACTCATCCTGCAGGGCGGCGACAAAAGGCGCAAGGTGTTCGAGCCGCATTTCCGCCACAATGTCCGAGTCTTGCGTGGTTCGCACCATGCCGTACAGTGTGGAGGCGAGCGAGCCGCCGATGAAATAAGGAACGCCGAGACTTTCAAGAACGCCCGTCACCTTGAGCGTGACTTCCACAGGTTCATTTTGCATGGGACAGGTCTCCATACACTTTGCGCGCTAATTCTTCCCCCAACAGCAGACACGCCAGTTTACGGCGCAGTTCGGCTTCCGTCGCCTGCGGATATTGCGAGCGCAAGCCAGCCAGCGCCAGCATACGAACGGACGAATTCAACTGCGCCAGCATGTTCATCTTTCGTGTGGGACTCGCCTGCCGCCACAACTGGATTTGCAGTGCTTCCATTTTGGGATGGGTGTCGGAATAGAGTGGAGTCATGCCTGCTCTCCATAAAACGCTTTGTTCAACGACTTGTCTTCTTCGCTCACCTTGAAGAGCGCGTCGTCAATTTCCGACAGATTCACATACAATTGGTTTTTGTCCAGCAGTTCCGCCAGCAGTTTCTTTTGTTTTTCCAGTCCGTTCGGCTCTTTCCCGATCGATTCAAAATCCCCGACTGCCTCTTCCGGCACTTCAGGGTTGACGTACCATTTCAGGAATGAGCCTTCCGCCATCTCGCGCCAGATATGCAGGAGTTCTTCGCTGGACATAGCGGCTTGAATGCGATCCATGAAGACTTCATTGTATTTCATCAGTTCGCAGTAGATGAAATCGCCGCCGCCCTGCTGTTCAATAACTTTTCTAACCCGTTCTCTTGATACAGTTTCAACATAATCCATTTGCTCGCACAAGATAAATTTACGATTGCCCCCATCTTTGTTTAACTCCAAGACAGCGTGGGCTGTCGTGCCGCTGCCTGCGAAGAAATCAAGCACAATAGCGTTTTTATCATTAGCGATAACTGCGTAGAGACAATCATACACATTCCAAAGTGACTTTGGGAAATCAAACGGCGAACCTGGCACAAGTGATTTGACAATCTGCGTGCCGTAAGCATTTGCGTCATACCTGCTATCTTGCCAGACTGTTTTGTAAACACCAAAGTCTTTCCCTATTTCAATATCGTATCCACCTTTTACTCCTTTTGCCCTCAATAAATGCTTTATCTCTTCGATGCTATGGCGTGCATATCGCCATTTGCGCTCCACGCCATTCTTGTCAATAGGATATACATAATAACGGTTCCCATGCTTTTCAGTTTGTGCTTTCGGATGTTCATCATCAGACAGAACGTCACCAAAACCATTTATTTCCCCATCCTCAACAATAATGGGATAGAAACAGTTTTTGGCGTCTTCGCGTAAAGACTCACCGCCCCAATTCCGAAGTGGTGACCAATCAATCTCAGCATTGCTAATTTTTCTATTGACAATGACCTTCTGTCCTTTAGGAAGAACAAAGAAAGCATACTCATGAACATACGAGAAATTCGTACCTTGAACCCCACGAGGATTATGCACAATGGTTATGCAGTGAATTTCATGTTCAGTAAATATCTCGTTAAGCATTACACCCAAGTAGAAAACTTCGTTATCGTCAATGGCTACAATCAGGACGCCATCTTTTGTTAGTAATTGCTTGGCTACTTCCAATCTGTTTTGCATGAAGGTTAGCCAGGTGGAATGATTAAAATTATTGTTGTAAACAAAAGTGTTCGATGGGCTATCGGGGTTATACGGCGGGTCAATGTAAATCAACTTCACCCGCCCGCGAAACTGCGTTTTGAGCGTGTGCAGGGCGAGCAAGTTGTTGCCTTTGATTATTAAATTTTCGCGTATCACGCCGTTCTCATCGCGGCGGAAGCCCGTCACCTTCTCTTTGCCCTTTGCCGTGTAGCGAGTAAAATGAGTCAACACTTTAGAGTCGAACAGGCGGTTGATTTCATCCTGCGCCAGCAGTTCATTGAAGAAAATCTCTTTGCGTTTTTCTTCTTCCTTCGTCTGTCCTCCTTCCAACACACAGTCCTTGTAGGGCCAGGCAAGCGCCACTTCCCCGCGCTCGCGCAGGAATTTGCCGCCAATGGTCAAACCGATGCGGTTGCGGAAGCGGGTGTAGGAGTTGTCCAGAAAGTTCTTTTGCGAGATGTAGTCAATGAAGGTGTTGATGTTGAAAATCCAGTGCCCTTCAATCTCGTCAAAGAACTTGGCTTTGATTTCCTTGTCCGAGAGGAGCAGCTTTACCAGGGCGCGGTCAATCTTCCAGGCCGCGTTCTGCACGGCGGCAAGGACAAGTTCGCCTTCATCGTCCACGAAATGCAGGTCGGTTTTGAGCAGATTTATTAATTTCGTGTTAAATGACATCTATTACTCCTTCTATTCGTAATCCTTCATGATTGAGGTGGCATAACAAACACCTAATCCGCGATTCGTACCTTGGCGCGATTCTTGCCAATAAGATTAACGACGACAAGCAAGAATCGTAAAATAGCCGAGTCAGGTCGAAGCAGTTGTTAGGACATATTTTCATATTTTAACTGAAAAACCAGAATCTCTTAGATATTGATAAATATTTTTCTTTTCGATTTTTATTATATCTCTATCTTTATCGATATGACGTATTAATGTATTTATCTGATCTTGTTTTAATAACGATCTAGGTTCAATATCATTTTTAGAATTGTTTACATCATTATGGGATCTCTTCTCATAATATAAAGTGAGATCAACAATACAGTCCTGTTCAAGACCACCCATGCCAGCTCTTAAGTGAAAGAAATTGTTCTTTGCTCTCCTCCCATCTTGTTGATAATACTCGAACCTTGTTGTAGTAGTAACTTGAAATAGTATTTCTTCTAATAATGAACTACCTAGACACAAAAACCATCTTCTGTTTTTTTCTTCGCATTCAAAAAAAGGGTATTTATTCCATATAAAAATCTGACCAGCACAAATGCAGATTGTCTTATCAAGCATTATGATCCCTCAATAACCTTTGTATTAAATATCGTTCTTCTATTGCAGATAAATCGTCAATTGGTATTGAGAAAATGTCTTTATCAAATTCATCTTTAGGATCAATAAAAGCATTTGGATTGTTTTTATATGTAATTCTCCAAGATCTTAATTCCTGATGACTTGAATCGCTCATAACCTTGGAATCAACCCACTTTTGAGCAAATATTTCAATAAGATTATGCAACTCTTCAAGTTCATTTTCTGAAAAATAATCATCTTCAAATTTACCATTTGGTTTTATTAAAATCGCATCCTTACCATTAGAAAGTTTATATTTTTCAAATATAACTTTTTTAAAGTAGTTTTTTTCTTCACGATGTTCATATATATCGATGGGTACAGGTCCATACTCCATTGCCCTATAGTTTAATTCTAAAGGCATATCTCCTCGGCTTTTTAGATGTCTAAACTCAAAGAAAGCTATATATTTATATAAGGCAGTTTGAGAAAGGTATTTCTTTGTTTTTTTATAATGCTCTGAAGCGAAATAGAGTATAATATTATCTATTCGCTCTTTCTTATAAGCTAACATCAAACACACCCTAAAAAAGTATACAATCTATTCGTGCGCAGCGTAAGCTACGTCGTACCAACACAATCCCCTACTGTTTCTTGCCTTCCTCGGCCTTCTTCATATCCGCATCGAGTTTTGCCGACCATATCTCTATTTTCCGTTTCAGCGTCTCGGCCTCGTCGCGCTCGGAGAGCACGACATGCAGTCGGCGCAGGGCCTGGAGAAAAACGATCGCCGCGCGGAAATCCTGGACCTTGTGGGTATAGAGCTCGTACTGCTCCCGGTACTTGTCGGCGCTCCGCTGAAAGAGCTGTTTGACGAGGCCCAGGTGGCCGAGTATCGTCGCGCGGATGGGCGAAGAGAAATCCATGTCGGGTACGGCGGTCTTCAGGTTCACGAGATTCTTACCGACAGCCGCCACCTTGCCCCAGAGTTCGATGAACGACGCCGAGTACTTCGAGTTCTCGCCGAAGGCGTCTTCGAGCGAGTTGACGGCGAAACACAGTTTGCGCAGAAGGCGGAAGCGATTGTCGACATCGAAATCCTTGATCTCCTCGAGCTTTTCCTCATAGTCCGAGAAGGGAACATCGACGTAACCCGTAACGGTATCTTCGAGGAACTTGACGGCTCGCACCAGGGTCTTGCGGGCCTCGAGCAGATAGTCCTCGTTCTTTATCCCGAGGAGCGATACCGACAATGTGTTGACGAGAATGTACCACGAGCAGAGATCGAGGGCGCCCTCGGCGAGGACAAGGCGCTTGTATCCGGCGCCGGTCTCGTCACGGGCCAGAAGATCGAGGAGCATTTTCTCTTTTGCGAGGCCCGCTTCGATCGTCTTCCTGTGTTCTTTGACTTTTTCAAAATACCGATTACGCTGTTCCTGCGTTATCTTGCCCATCAGCCGTCCCGCCAATTGCCGTATTTGCGCAGAAGCTCCACCGCATGGGCGATGGAGGCCTCTTCTTCGGGATCGCCGGCGAGCATTCTGGCTATCTCCTCGGCCCTCGGACGCCCTTCCATGCGCCTCAGGCGGGTCGTTGTTCTCCCCCCGGCGACATCCTTTTCGACCCTTACATGATTATCGGCTCGAACGGCGATCGAGGCTAGATGCGTTATGCAGAGCACCTGTTTGGTCTTTCCGAGGGCCTTGAGGTGCTCGCCGACGGCCGCGGCGACCTCGCCCCCGATGCCGGTGTCGATCTCGTCGAAAATGAGCGTATCGACCGAATCCGCATCGGCCAAAACCGTCTTGGCGGCGAGGGCCACACGCGAGAGCTCGCCGCCCGACGCGATGCGAGCGAGGCTCTTGACGCCTTCACCGGGGTTGGGGGCGATCATGAACTCGACCTCGTCGATTCCATAGGGGCCGACCACCGGCTTGCCGCCGTCTAGCTCCTTGCGCCCGACGCGGACCACGAACCGAGCGTTCGGCATGCCGAGGGTGCGGACGATCGATTCGATGCGGGACTGGAGCCCGGCGGCCGCCGCGCGGCGTTTTTCGGAAAGTGCTAAGGCGGACGCGAGTACCTCGGCTTCCATCGAGGCGATACGCCGCTCGATCTCGCCCTTATCCTCTTCCCAGGTCTCAAGACGCGCGAGCCGGTCCTTGTCTTCGTCGAGACGGGCGAGGACTTCCTCGACCGAGCCGCCGTACTTTTTCTTGAGCTTGCGGATCTCGGCCAGGCGCGACTCGACCTCTTCGAGACGTTCCGGGCTGAACCTGAGAGAATCCATGTACCGCCGAAGCGAATCGGCGACATCCTCGAGTTCGTAAAAGGCGTCGTCGGAGCGGCGCGCGAAGTCGGAGAGTTCGGGATCGATCGCCTGGGCGGTCTCGAGACTCGAGCGCAGTCGTCGTAGGGAAGCGAGGGCTCCCTCGCCGGCTTCCGAAAGGGCGGCGTGCGCGGCCTCGACGGCGGCGTACAGCTTTTCGTGCTGTGAAAGAAGCCGCTCCTCGGCCGTGAGCTCCTCCTCTTCACCGGCTTTGAGCTTGGCCTTGCTTATTTCGTCGACGGCGAAGCGGAGGAATTCCATTTCGCGGGCACGCTCTTTCTCGGACGCTAACGCCGATTCATAAGATCGTTTCTCTGCGGTCAATTGGTCGAAGCGCGAGCGGAAGGCCTCGACGTCCTTCTCGATCCGCGCGTAACGGTCGAGAAGTTTCCGATGATTCTCGACGGCGAGCAGGCTCTGGTGCTCGTGCTGTCCGTGAAGATCGACGAGAAGCGATGTCAACTCCGCTATGTCCGAGCGGAGTGCGACCTGATTCTGGATATATGCCGAGCCGCGGCCGTTCGATTTGATGCCTCGACGGATGAGCACCTTCCCGTCCTCGGGATCGAGCCCCCTCGCGCGAAGCCAGGCCTGGGCTTCCGCGTTGCCCGACACATCGAGCACGCCGGTGACCAGGCTTTCTTCGGCGCCCGCTCGAATGACACCCGTATCGGCTTTCGCCCCGAGGAGGAAACTGATCGCGCCGACAAGCAGAGACTTGCCGGCGCCGGTCTCCCCGGTCAACAGATTGAGCCCGCCCGTAAAACCGACGGTGAGACGGTCGATGAGGGCGAAATCCCGGACGGTCAATTCCTCAAGCACCGGCTCCTCCAGACCAGGCCAATTTCGAACGCAGAAGCTCGAAGAAGGCGAAGTTTTCGGAGACGTGGATCAAGGCCTTCTTCGGCGCTCCGTGTATTATGACACGGTCATTCGCGCAAAGCGCGAAGGTTTCCTGCCCGTCGATGGTGAGCATCACCGAGGCGCGTTTCTCCTCCTCGATCAGTATCTCGACCTGTTCCGTCGAGCTCAAAACGAGCGGCCTGTTGGAAAGGGTGAAGGGGTTGATCGGGTTGAAGATGAGCGCGTCCATTTCCGGGTTGAGGACGGGCCCCCCGGCCGCGAGATTATATGCCGTCGATCCTGTGGGGGTGGCGAGGATAAGCCCGTCGGCCCTATACCCGACGACCGAGGATCCGCCGACCCGGACGCCGAGACCGATGAGCTTGGCGATCCCCTGCGCCGAAATCGTCGCGTCGTTGAGCGCCCAGAAACCGGCGACCGAGTCCGCGCCTCGATGAACATCCACCGAAAGCATGAGCCGTTCGGAGACGGGGAGCCGCCCGGCTATCCAGGCATCGAGCGCGGCATCCCAGTCGTTCTTGCCGAATTCGGCGATAAAACCGAGCCGTCCGAGATTGACAGGAAGTACGGGGATGCCGAAAGGTGCGGCCAGTCGGGCGGCGTAGAGCACGGTGCCATCGCCGCCCAGGGACACGACAAGATCGAACCCTTCGATACTGGGCCGGGGTATGCACCGGCTGCTGGATACTATGCACGTCTCGCTGTCTATGTCGCGAGCGCCCAGACGATCGGCACACTGCTTCGCGGTCGTAGCGGCTGCTTCCTTGTCTGCATTCGCCAGAATAAAAACTCGCGGCCGTGCGGCGCTCATGGGCAACTCCGTGTCATGGCAGGGTCGCCAGAACTTTGGATATCTTCTGTGCTCCCGCACCGCCGACGCGCTGATGCACCGGGAAGAGCACACAGCGCATGGCCAATGATCGTGCGTTCGGGCACATCCCTTCAGGAACCGAGCCCCGGGAAAGAACGCTGTCTTCGAAGGCCGACGCGGTCTCGATGTCCTTCTTTTTCGCGTACGCGCGCACTTCTTTTACGCTCGATTCGAGCGCGACGGGGAAGGCCCAGTATCCAGGCTCACCCTCCCCGCCCTGAGTTACGAGCTTGTGCCGGGTCCGCGCAATCGATTGCGCGCACAAAGTCGCGAGTTCCCTGCGCTTGGCGATGACGCTCTCCATGTCCCGTAGCTGGGCAAGGCCGAGAGCTGCGTTGTAATCGGTCATGCGATACTCGGCGCACAGCGATTCGGCGATCGAGCGTATCACCGGAGCCTCGCGCCTTGCGTGTGCGGCGAGAAGAGCTCCGCCGCCCGAGGTGACGAGGCTCCCGTGCTCGAGCCCGACGATGACGAGCTGTCCCAAGCTGCCGGCCCGTCGTTCGTTTCGATAGGCGCCGATCGCCTCGCTCATATCTTCGATGACGGTGATTCCGAGGCTCTCGACTTCCTCGGGATCGGGCATGATGCCGAGCGCTTCATAGAGTATTAAAGCCTTCGGCTTCGGCTCTAGTGCGGCAAATGAGGAAAAGTCGATATCCGCCGAATCAGGTCGCAGGTCCACAAAAACCGGTACAAGCTTGCGCGCAGAAAGTTCTTGCTCGTAATACGCCGGCGCGACGGCAGGCACTGCGACCGCGTCCCCCTCGGTCAAACCGATCGATTCGAGAGCCAGGCCGAGGGCGATAGCCGGGCTGCGTACGGCGAGACAGGCCTCGAAGCCGAAACTTTCCCGCGCGGCCTTCTGGAAACGATCGAGGTATTCACCAGGTCCGACGGAATCCGTTACAAGACAGTTGAGGACGGTATCCATGTCTTTGCGCCTGATGTACGAACAGAA
>CAZXXZ010000013.1:0-51762 GCA_964644505.1 uncultured Treponemataceae bacterium
GGATGTCCTTTTCGCCGAGCGCGTAATTCACATAGGGGACGCCCTCGGGCATCGCCTCGTTGAAGATATAGCGGCCCGCGGTGGTCTCGATCGCCGCGCCTTCGGGCACATCGACCTCGACCCCGGCCTTCGACCAGATCGGCCGCCTGGGGACGGGCACCTTGACCAGTGCCTCATAGTCGCAGGCCTTGGCCTCGCAGGCCATGAGAAGCTCTTCCGGGGAGGAATAGCGCCGGCCCTCGCCCTTGACGCCCGCCTTGCTGCGGGTCAGGAAGTTGATGCCGAGAACCATGTCCTGCGAGGGGTAGACGATGGTCTTGCCGTTCGCGGGATCGAGGAGGTTCCGGCTCGAGAGCATGAGCGACCAGCACTCGGCCTGGGCCGCGCTGGTGAGGGGGACGTGGACCGCCATCTGGTCCCCGTCGAAGTCGGCGTTATAAGCCTTGCAGACGAGGGGGTGGAGTTTGATCGCCTTGCCCTCGACGAGCAGAGGCTCGAAGGCCTGGATACCGAGTCTGTGAAGCGTCGGCGCGCGGTTGAGGAGGACGGGATGCTCCTTGACCACCTCGTCGAGAACGGCGAAGACCTCGGGGGTCTCCGATTCGACGAGCATCTTCGCCTTCTTGATGTTGTAGACGACATCCTTCTCGACGAGCTTCTTCATGATGAAGGGCTTGAAGAGCTCGAGCGCCATCTTGGTCGGCAGGCCGCACTGCCACATCTTGAGCTCGGGGCCGACGACGATGACCGAGCGGCCCGAGTAATCGACGCGCTTACCGAGGAGGTTCTGGCGGAACCGTCCCTGCTTGCCCTTGAGCATGTCCGAAAGAGACTTGAGCGGACGGTTCGAGGCGCCCTTGACGACGCGCTTCTTCTTCGAGTTGTCGAAGAGGGCGTCGACCGCCTCCTGGAGCATGCGTTTTTCGTTGCGGATGATGATATCGGGCGCGTTGAGCGCCTGAAGCCGCTTGAGGCGGTTGTTGCGGTTGATGACGCGGCGGTACAGATCGTTGAGGTCGCTCGTGGCGAACCTTCCGCCGTCGAGCTGGACCATGGGCCTGAGTTCGGGCGGAATGACGGGAATGACGTCGAGGACCATCCACTCGGGCTTGTTGTCGGAGTTCCGGAAGGACTCGACGATCTCGATGCGCTTCAAGAGCCGCTTATCCGACTTCGGGCCTTTCTCGATCATCTTGGCGCGGAGTTCGGCGGCGAGCTCATCGAGGTTGATCTGCTCGAGGAGCGAGCGTATCGCTTCGGCGCCCATGCCCGCGGTGAAGGCCCCGCCGTAGCGGTCCTGGGCCTCGTACCACTCCTCTTCCGACAAGAGCTGCATCTTCTTGAGATCCGTGTCGCCCGGATCGATGACGATGTATTTTTCGTAGTACAGCACGGATCGAAGCGAGGCGACGGGCAGGTCGAGCAGAAGCCCCATGCGGCTCGGCACCGAGCGGTAGAACCAGATGTGCGACACGGGGCTCGCAAGCTCGATGTGGCCCATCCTCTCGCGGCGGACCTTGAAGTGCGTGACCTCGACCCCGCAGCGGTCGCAGATTACACCTTTATAACGGATGGACTTGAACTTTCCGCAGTAGCACTCCCACTCCTTGGTCGTGCCGAAAATGCGCTCGCAGAAAAGACCGTCCTTCTCGGGTCTGAGCGTGCGGTAGTTGATCGTCTCGGGTTTTTTCACCTCGCCGTACGACCATGCCCTGACCATGTCCGGGCTGGCGAGGCGGATCATTATACTATCGAAATCCTGAATGTCCCTCATATCAACTCCCCCTTCCGCAGTCAGCGTTTCACGGTCACGGCGACGCGCGGACTGCGAATTCGGCGACCGGAAGTCCAGTCGCTAAAACGCGCCCTGCTTGTTGATGATATCCTCGTCGCGCTCGGTCAGGGCGATCTGCTTGCCCTTGGCGTCGAAGACCCGGATATCCAGCGCGAGTCCGCGCAGCTCCTGGACCATGACGTTGAAGGCTTCCGGGATACCGGCTGCGGTATGCGGCTCGCCTTTCACGATCGCCTCGTAGACCTTGGCGCGGCCGGTCATGTCGTCCGACTTGATGGTCAAAAGCTCCTGAAGCGTGTTGGCGGCTCCGTAGGCTTCGAGGGCCCAGACCTCCATCTCGCCGAGTCTCTGGCCTCCGAACTGCGCCTTTCCGCCCAAGGGCTGCTGCGTGACCAGCGAATAGGGGCCGGTAGAGCGCGCGTGCATCTTGTCGTCGACGAGGTGGTGCAGCTTCATGAAGTAGATCACGCCGACGGTGACCGGGTTCTGGAAGTACTCGCCCGTCCGTCCGTCGCGCACCAAAGTTTTCGAACTAGCCGGAAGCCCCGCTTCCTTGAGCTTCTGCTCGATCTGCTCCTGGCTCGGGGACTGGAAGACGTGGCAGGAATACCACTCATCCAGGGCCTGGGCCGCCCAGCCCAGCTCCGTTTCCATGATCTGACCGATATTCATGCGCGAAGGCACGCCGAGCGGGTTCAGGCAGATGTCGAGCGGGGTGCCGTCATCCAGATAGGGCATGTCCTCGACCGGCAGAACGCGGGCGACGACGCCCTTGTTGCCGTGGCGCCCCGCCATCTTGTCGCCCTCCTTGAGCTTGCGCTTGGCGGCGATGAGGACCTTCACGACCTCTTCGACCCCGGGCGAGAGGTCGTCGTTCGCCGACCTCTTGAGCCTTTGGACGTCGATGACCGTGCCCTCTATTCCGTGGGGCACGCGCAGGGAAGTGTCCCGCACATCCTTGGCCTTCTCGCCGAAGATTGAGTTAAGAAGTTTGAACTCGGGCGTGGTCTCGGTCTCGCTCTTGGGCGTCACCTTGCCCACCAGGATGTCGCCGGCCTTGACCTTGGCGCCTATGCGTATGATGCCCTCGATATCGAGGCTGTCCAGACTCTTCTCGCTGGTGTTGGGTATGTCGCGCGTTATGCGCTCCGGCCCGAGCTTGGTCTCGCGGACCTCGGTCTGGAACTCCTTGATGTGGATGGAGGTGAACATGTCCTCCTTGACCACGCGCTCGGAGATGAGGATGGCGTCCTCGTAGTTGTAGCCGTTCCAGGGGACGAAGCCGGCGAGAATGTTCCGCCCGAGGGCGAGTTCGCCGTCCTTCGTCGCGGGGCCGTCGGCGAGGACCTGCCCTTTGACGACTTTTTCGCCCTTGCGGACTATCGGCCTCTGGGTATAGCAGGTGTCCTGGTTCGTCCTCTGATACTTCACGAGCACATATTCGTCGCGCGCCTTTTTGTCCTCGTCGGGCTTTACGAGTATGCGCAGTGCGTCGACGTAATCGACCACGCCGTCGCGCCGAGCCTTCACGAGGACGCCCGAATCGTAGGCCGTCTTCTGCTCCATGCCCGTCCCGACGCGGGGCGGCTCGGTGAACACGAGGGGCACCGCCTGCCTTTGCATGTTCGAGCCCATGAGGGCGCGGTTCGCGTCGTCGTGTTCGAGGAAGGGGACGAGGGCCGCGGAGACTGAAATTATCTGCTTGGGCGATACGTCCATGTACTGGATCTCGGCCGCCGGACGCGTCGTGTAGTCGCCCTGGTGACGGCAGGAAACCGACTCTTCGAGGAAGTTCCCCTGCTTGTCGATCTTCGCACTGGCCTGAGCGACATAGTACTTGTCCTCGTCCATGGCCGACAGATACTCGATGCGCTTCGTCGCCTTGCCGCCCTCGACCTTGCGGAAGGGCGTCTCGAGGAAGCCGTACTCGTTGACCGTCGTGTAGGTGGCGAGGCTCACGATAAGGCCGATGTTCGGACCTTCGGGCGTCTCTATCGGACACATCCGCCCGTAGTGGGTGTAGTGGACATCGCGGACCTCGAAGCTCGCGCGGTCGCGCGAAAGGCCGCCCGGGCCGAGCGCGTTCAGCCTGCGCTTGTGCGTAAGCTCGGCCAGCGGATTGACCTGGTCCATGAACTGCGACAGCTGCGAGGAGCCGAAGAACTCCTTGATCGCCGCGACGATCGGCTTGATCGAAACGAGATCCTGCGGCCGTATGGTGTCGGTCTCCTTGAGACTCATGCGCTCCTTGGCGATCCGTTCCATGCGGCTGAACGCGCTCTTCATCACGTTCGCGAGCAGCTCGCCGACCGAGCGGACGCGGCGGTTGCCCAGGTGGTCGATGTCGTCGATGTTGGACTCGCCGTAGTACACGCTCATGAGGTATTTCATCGTCGCGATGATGTCCTCGCGGACGAGGGTATAGTCCTTGACCGGGACCGCGTAATCGAATTTCTTGTTCAGCTTGTAGCGGCCGACCCTGCCCAGATCATAGCGCCGGCTCGAGAAGAACATGTTGGTGAGCTCCCGCTCCGCATTCTCGATGGTTATAGGCTCTCCGGGCATGAGGGTCGAGAACACGGCGGCGAGCGCGTCCGCCCGCGAGGGCTCGTCCTGATTCGGATCCTCTTTGACGAGCTTGATATCCTCGCGCTCGAAGCAGTTGAGGATCATATCGAAGTGAAGGCTCTCGGGGTGTTCGAAGTCGATCACCTCGATCTCTTTGACGCCGAGATTGACGAGCTCGTCGACGTCATGAAGGTGGAGCTTGTCGCCGGCGCGATATAATTTCTTCTCCTCGCCGTTGATCTCGGCCTTGACCGCCTTCGCGAGAACGCGGTTGACGGCCTTGTCCTTCTGCGAGCGTTCGGCTCCGATCGACACGGTTTCGGACTTGTAGAAGGCCTGGACGATATCCTCCCTGGTCTCGAAGCCGAGGGCCCTGAGGAACATCGTGCCGAGGATCCGCTTCTTGCGGTCGATCTTCGCGAATATGAGTTCCTTCTTCTGATCGATCTCGAACTCGAGCCAGCTGCCGCGGTACGGGATGATGCGGGCCGAGTAGACGCCCTTCTCATGGCAGAAAATGACGCCCGGCGAGCGGTGGATCTGCGAAACGACGACCCGCTCGGCCCCGTTTATGATGAAGGTTCCCCGGTCGGTCATGAGCGGGATGTCGCCGAGGTAGATTTCCTTCTGCCTGATCTCGCCCGTTCTTTGAAACACGAGGTTTATCTTTGCCTTGAGAGGAACGGCGTAGGTCAGGCCCTTCATCTTGCACTCGAGTTCCGAGTACTTCATCGCATCCTCGTCGAGGTTGTACTTCTCGTACTCGAGGATCATGTCGCCGTTTTGGCTCTCGATGGGGAATGTCGTGCGGAAGACCTCTTCGAGCCCCTGGTTGTTGAGCGGCTGGCCCGTACGGGATTTCTCGCGTTGCAGAAACCGCTCGTACGACGAAAGCTGAATGTCGATGAGGTCGGGAAGCTCCATTACTTCCTGATAGTCTTTACCGATATACTCGCGAACGATCTTTTTCTGGGAATATGCCATCGTCACCCCCCGACGCTACAAAAACCGAACGGCGCATTAACGGCGCCGGGGGCGTCGCCCGTTTCGACAAGACGACGCCCTCCGCACGCGACATGAGAAATCATGCACAAAGAAAATGAAAAACGTATCACTTCACCTCGACGGCGCCGCCGGCATCGGTAATCTGCTTCTTGATCTTCTCCGCCTCGTCCTTCGAGACATTCTCTTTGATCGGCTTGTCGCCGGCTTCGACGAGGTCCTTGGCTTCCTTGAGACCGAGACCGGTGATGGCGCGGACTTCCTTGATGACCGCGATCTTCTTGTCGGCGGGGACGCCTGCCTTGAGGATGACCGTGAACTCGGTCTGCTCCTCGGCGGCTGCGGCGGCGGGACCGGCGGCGGCGACGGCCACGGGAGCCGCGGCGGTGACGCCGAAGCGCTCTTCCATCGCCTTGATGAGATCGGCGATCTCGGTGATCTTCATTTCCGCGATCGCGTCCAGGATCTGCTCGTTCGTAAGCGCTGCCATATTATCTTCTCCTTACACAAACTCACCGGCCCATACGGGCGGCGGAGGCGGCCGCGTCGAGCGCCGCCGACGGCACACAGGAACGGCAGCTACCGAAGCCTGAATGCCGAAAAACAATCACCGTATACGCAGCGGCTCGGGCCCTAGGCCTGAGCGGGCGCCGCTGCAGGAGCATCGCCCTCGGCCGAGGACGCAGCCGGCGCTGACGCCGCAGGCGCGGGAGCCGGGCTTCCGCCCTCTTTCTCTTTTTTCTCTTTGAGCGCGACAAGGGTATAGGCCAGCTTCTGAACCGGGCTGCGCAGTCCCGCCATGAACATGGCGATGAGCTGGTTGCGGCCGGGGAGCTTGGAGAAGGCCTCGATATCGGCGCTTCCCATAAAGCCCTTGTCGACTATCCCCGCCTTGACTTTGAGGGCCGGGACTTCCTTCGCGAATTCCACGAGGATCTTCGCGACCTCGTTCGGGTCCGTCGTCGAGAAGGCGACCGCCGTCGGCCCGACCAGGACGGGCTCGACTTCCTTGGTGTAGCCGAGCTCTTCGAACGCGATGCGCGCGAAGTTGTTCTTGACGACGTGGAAGGTCGCGTTCTTCTCGCGCAGCTGCCTGCGAAGCGCTGATATCTGCTCGACCGTAAGACCGCGGTACTCGGCGAAAATAAAATCCTTGGCCCCGCCGATCTTGTTCTTAAGCTCGACGATGGCGTCGGCCTTGACCGATTGTATCTTGGTAGCTCGCATTGCCATGGCGCTTACCTCTTTTCGCTCTTTGCCTGGGCCACGCGGACGCTCGGCCCCATGGTCGACGTCAAGTACACAGAACCCACGAAGTCGCCCTTCGCGTCGGAGGGGCGCTTGCGCGCGATCTCTTCGAGGAGGGTCGTAAGATTCTCGGAGATCTTGTCGCCTTCCATGGATACCTTGCCGATCGCCAGGTGAATGATATTCGACTTGTCAGTGCGGAACTCGGTCCGGCCCTTGCGAAGCTCGGCGACGGCCGCCTTGAGATCGAAGGTGACGGTGCCGGTCTTGGGGTTGGGCATGAGGCCCTTCCGGCCGAGGACCATTCCGAGCTTTCCGACGTCCTTCATCATGTCGGGCGTCGCGACGGCCACGTCGAAATCGAGCCATCCTCCCTTGACCTTCTCGATGAGCTCGTCGGAACCGGCGTAGGCCGCGCCGGCGTCGAGGGCTTCCTTCTCTTTTTCGGGCTTGCAGAAAACAAGTATCTTCTTCTCGCCGCGGAACTGATTGGGCAGAACGACGGTGTCGCGTACGGATTGGCTCTTTTTAAGGTTGAGCCTGATGTGTACTTCGACGGTCTCGTCGAATTTAGCGTAATGCAGCTCCTTGACCAGGGCGCAGGCCGCGGCGGGCTCGTATTCCTTCTCGGCGTCGTACTTCTTGACCGCCTCGATGTATTTCTTCCCTCGCTTCATTTCGAATACTCCGTCTCGACGCCCATAGAACGGGCGGTACCGGCGATGATGCGCTTCGCGGCCTCGAGGTCGTTGGCGTTGAGATCGGGCATCTTCTGCTTCGCGATCGCCTCGAGCTTGTCCTTTGCGAGCTTGCCGACCTTCTGCTTGTGCGGGACGCCCGAACCCTTCTCGATCCCCACCGCCTTCTTGATGAGGACCGAAGCCGGCGGCGTCTTGAGGACGAAGGTGAACGTCTTGTCGGCGTACACGGTGATGACGGCGGGGATGACAAGACCCGCCTCCATGCCCTTTGTCCTGTCGTTGAACTGTTGACAGAACTGAGGAGCCGATACGCCGTGCGGACCGAGGGCCGGTCCGACCGGCGGCGCGGGAGTCGCTTTCCCGGCCGGGCACTGCAACTTGATGATCGCAGTTACCTTTTTCTTTGCCATTGCCTTTCTCCTTTCGTGGTGTACCCGACGTCGCGGCGGACAAATCCCGCCGGAGGGGTCGGGGTAGCGTGCGCGACGATCGAGCCGATCGCCCGCGATTGCCGAAGGCAATCGCGATGCGAATCGCAACGCGATTCGCGCACTCCCATCTACGGAGCTTGGAACCCCTATGAGAAGCGCCGCGAGGCCGCAAGGCCGCGCGCCGCCGCTTTCACAATGGGCGACCTCGAAAAACTTCAGTTTTTCGAGGTCTACCTATTAAAAAATGCAATTCCTGCAAGAAATTGCACGGGAACCTTAAAACCAACCGGTTTTAGAGGTTCCCCAAGAACGAATTAGGCGGTTTACCGCCTCATATCTTCTCGACCTGCATCATATCGACCTCGACGGGAGTCGCTCTCCCGAAGATGCCGACCATGACCTTGAGTTTCGATTTTTCGAGAATGACTTCCTCGATCGTGCCGGTGAACGACTCGAAGGGACCGTCGATGATCTTGACCTGTTCGCCGGCCGAGAAGGTCTGACGGGCTCGCGCGGTCCTGTCGCCCTTGATCTCGCCGGCGCGCTGAAGAACGGCGCGCGCCTCCTCGGCGGAGATCGGCTGAGGCTTGCGATGCTGGAGCGCGCCGACAAAGCCCGTCACTCCGGTGATTTTGCGGATTGTCGCACAGGTGGCCTTCCAGTCGGTCTCGGGAAGATCCATCTCAACCAGAATATAGCCGGGCAGCATCTTTTTCGAGGTCGAGCGTTTTTTACCGTCTTTGATATCGACGACATCCTCGCTCGGCACCCTGATATCGGTGACAATATCGCGGCTGAGGTCGCCGTTATCGATCAACATGCGGATCGTCCGCTCTATCTTGTTCTCATAGCCGGAATAGACATGGAGAACATACCAGGCTTTTGCCATGTCCGAGCCCGCCGCCTATTTGAACACGACGTCGATGCCGACGACGAGAAGGTAATCGATAAACCCGAGCACGCAGGCCATGATAAGGGTCGAGACGAGGACAACCTTCGTCGAGGCGACGACATCCTCCCTGCTCGGCCATACAACCTTTCTCAGTTCGGCGTAGCTGTCCTTGAAGAATTGAATGATCTTCTTCATCTCGGCTCCTTCGCCGCGGAGGGGAGGCTAAGCGCTCCGGCAGCTCCGCTCATATCCTCCGCGACTCCTTACGGGAATCGCGCCACGGAATCGGGAAAGGTAGGATTCCCCCGATTTCGCGCCAGGCCAGGAAGGACTCGAACCCTCAACATCCGGTTTTGGAGACCGGCGCTCTACCATTAGAGCTACTGGCCTTCGTAATTCGACCGAACTTTTCAAGTTCGGTCGAATTACGTCGCGAATCGCCTATCGCGATTCGCGCTCTTGGTTCCCTTTACACCCGAACTTTTCAAGTTCGGTCGAATTACGATGTCACTTGACCTTGGTCTCTTTGTGCAGGGTATGCTTCCGATCCCACTTGCAGTACTTCATAAGCTCGAGCTTTTCCTGCTGAGTCTTGCGGTTCTTCTTCGTCGTGTAATTCCGCCGCTTGCACTCGGAACAGGCGAGCGCAATGATTTCTACCGTCTGTTTTTTGGCAGCCATATCCAGTTCCTTTCGCCGCGGCAGGACGAGCCGGACCGCGAAAAACCCTAGGACGGACGATGCGGAGCATCCCGTCCTGTCACGTCCAGTCTATAACCTTATAGACAGAAAGCCCTCGAACGGATAATGCGAAGCATTCCCGTCTTGCCACGTCCAGTCTATAACCTTATAGACAGAAAGCCCTCGAACGGAATCGAACCGTTGACCTTATCCTTACCATGGATATGCTCTGCCAACTGAGCTACAAGGGCATACAAGGACGGCGAACACTAGCACCCGGACCGCCCGTATGTCAAGCGGAGTACAGGTTTCGCCGTGGCCGAGGCACGAGATTTGCTTACACTATTTGCGATGAACAAAACGCTTTATCAGGGAAGAAGCTACGTCATCTCGGCTCAAGGCCAAGAGGGCAATACCCAGTACCGCGAAAATTGTTGTTTCGATAAGGATCGGTATTCCGCTCGAAACAAGGCGACCGCCTGCAGAAAAAGCGCTAAGTATATATGGACGAATGAAATATAATGGTATTGCCGCAACAATCGAAAAGAAAAATATTTTCAATATATAGCCCCCCAGTGAAGAGACAAGACCTTTGAAAGCCGGCATCGAAAGACGATTGAGCTTAAAGAGTAAAAACGCAGTATTGAGCGCGCTTGCAACGGATAAGGCGATCGCGATACCAGGCCCCCTCAAGGGTCTAATGAGGGCAAAGGCGAGGATGATATTCATAATAAACGAGATAAGCCCTCCGATAGTCGGTGTTTTCGTGTCGGAACGGGCATAGAATGCGGGCGCAAGCACGCGATTGAGCGCGATGAAGACCAAGCCCGCCATATGAAAGAAAAACACCGAGTTCGTCAGAGCGACCGAAGAGTCGTCGAAGGCCCGGGCCTTAAAGAGAAGAATGATGATCTCCCGCCCGGCAACCATGGAAAACACCGCCACGGGAAGGGTCAAAAGAATGATGGTCCGGGACACGTTTTTCAAATCCAAGGCGAAGGCGGTCCAATCCTCCCGCCGCGCAGAAGCCGAAAGCTGGGGAAGAAGGACCGTACCCGCCGATACCGCGAAAATGCCGAGCAACAATTCCTGGAGGCGGATCGAGTACTGGATGCCTGCAGCGGCCTGCACGCTCGAAGCAAGGGATGTGCAGACAAGATCGTTGAGGTTGTAGGCTGCCATGCCGAGTATGGTCGGAGCGATAAGCACCCCCACTTTTCGTATACCGGGGTTTCGGATGGCACGCCCAAAGCCGATAAAGCCGAAACGGAAGCCCGCGCGCAGGACTGCCGGCAGCTGACAAAGGGCCTGCGCAATTCCGCCGGCGAGAACTCCGACCGCCATCGCGCGGGCGGGGTTGTCGGTCCAGGCACCCAAGCACGAGGGAACGAGGATAAAGCAAACATTGAACAGGATGGGGCCGAGGGCAGAGGGCACAAAAACGCCGATCGAATTCAAAATCCCCTGGAAGAGCGCGGCAATCGAAACGAATGCGAGAAAGGGGAACATCATCCTCGTCAAGACGATGGTTTCGGCCCGATCGGAGCTGAAGAGGAAGGCTACAAGGGGCATGCAGGCGATGCCGAGCGCCACAGCCGCCAGGACGAAGACGGTCAGGACCGTAAGCGAAGCCGAAAGGAATTCCCGCGTCGCGTCCTCGTCCCCGTCCTTGAGGTATCCGGAAAACGTGGGGATGAAAGCCACCGCCATCGAGCCCTCGGCGAAGAGACGGCGGAGGAAATTCGGGACGGTGAACGAGACCGCGAAGGCCTCGGCAAGCCAGCCCGTGCCCAGAAAGGCGGCCTTCGTCATTTCGCGCACAAGCCCGAGGACCCGCGAGCACATGGTCAGGAGGGACAGCTTGCCCCCCTCCCGCATCATACGAGACGAAGAGTCTTCACGGGATGCGATAACCTGCGCCTCGTCGTCGGACATGAAGCGAGAATACGGGAAAGCATCGCTTCAAACAATAGGGGGCCGTCCTCTGTAGACTGCCGGCCGACACCGAGTTTGTCATCACACTGTTCGCCCTCCCCTCGACCCTCGAAAGCACTTCGGGCTACCTTTCCCGACATGACTGTCGATCTTATCGCCCTCGATCTCGACGACACGCTCCTGCGCAGCGACCTCACGATCTCCGATGAAAACAAGCGCGCCCTCGCCGAAGCGGCGGCGGAAGGCATCCGCATCGTTCTCGCTTCGGGAAGGAACATCCACTCGATGAAGTACTACGCCGACGAACTCGGCTTAACCGGCCCCGACGACTACCTCATCTGCTCGAACGGCGCGGAGATAATCGCAGCCTCGACAGGTCGTCTTATCGAAGAGATACGGCTTTCACCTGATCTCTGCGCCCGCATCGCGAGAGCCATCGAGGCCGAGGGATTCCCCTGGCAGATCTACGAAGAAGGGATCATCCATGTAAGCAGGCCCAACGAGTGGGCATATACCGATTCACGACTCACCGGGCAGCCGGCCATGCTGATCGAAGACGAAGAGGAGTTTTTTTCGCTCGGGCTCTTGAAATTCGTCGTACCGGGGGAGCCGGAGCGGATCGCCGGACTCCTGCCCGGACTGCGCGAGGCCTTCGCCGGAGAAGCCCATGTCTTGACCTCGAAGCCTTGTTTTCTGGAAGTTCTACCGATCGGCGCCGACAAGGGCGAGGCGCTCACGCGACTTGCGTCAATGCTCGGAATCGATATGCGACGAGTCATGGCTATCGGTGACGCGATGAATGATCTGGGCATGGTGAGGGCCGCTGGCTTCGGCTGCGCTCCATCGAATGCAATTACTGAGGTTTTACAAGCGGCGCGCTATACTAGTCGATTGAGCAACGAGGAAAACGCCGTCGCCGATCTGGTTCGGCGTGTCGCCCTCTTGCGCTGAATGGCCGTTCTACGGCACACTGTCCGCGGCGCGATAGAGTGTTCAAGCTAATACGCGGCTGTACCGATAACAAAATGGTAACGTAGTCGTCCCGGTTTTGTAATCGAGGAGCGACCCCGCAGATTGCGGGAGCATCACGTGTTATCGATGGAGGCCTGCGATGCAAGATCTTCTCCCGAGTGGCGCCCGCCATTGTTACGCTTGCATCCAGTGGGACGGCAAGAGAACCTACCACCCCGAGCGCGCAATCATTAAAGTCGATCCCACCACAGAAGGGAATTGCCGCATCAAGCGCAGCATGGTGAAGGGTTCCTCGTTCTGCGATCAGTATTTCCCGCTGAAGTGAGCCGGCGGCGCACGCCGAAGTGAGATAAGGGCGACGCCGAAGTGAGATAAGGGCGACGCCCCGGAACTCAGAAATGAATCGATGCGGGTTGCTGCGGTCCTGCACGACCGCAGCACGCACACATCATCCGGCCTCCATGTCCTCGTTCTCGACTATCCCCAATTCGGTCCTTTCCTCTTCGACGATGAACTGCGCCTCGTAAAGCCGCGTATACGCTCCGCCCTTGGCGATGAGTTCCTCATGCCGACCCTGTTCTACGACCCTCCCGTCTTTCAACACCAGAATAAGGTCGGCATCGACGATGGTGGAAAGCCTGTGGGCTATCACAAAGCTGGTCCTGCCCTCGAGCACGGCGGCGATCGCGTCCTGGATCAGGCGCTCGGTCTCGGTGTCGACCGAACTTGTCGCCTCGTCGAGCACGAGAATGGCGGGGTCGGCCAGGACCGCCCGCGCCAACGAGATGAGCTGCTTCTGGCCGGTCGATAAAAGAAGGCCTCCCTCGCCCACCTGGGCTCCATAGCCCCCTTCGAGACCGGGCCGATCCGGCCCTCCGGCGATAAAGTCATGGGCACGCGCCGTTCGCGCCGCTTCGACGACCTCGTCGTCGCTCGCATCGAGTCTGCCGTAGCGGATGTTCTCGCGGACGGTCCCCGAGAAGAGGTAGGGCTGCTGCATTACATAGCCGAGATTCGCGTGAAGCTCCCGTATCGGCAGCTCACGGTAATCGACCCCGTCGATGAGGATGCGGCCCGAACTCGGCTCATAAAACCGGCACGCGAGGTTAACGATCGTGCTTTTCCCCGAACCGGTCTCGCCCACCAAGGCGATCGTGGATCCCGCCTCGATTTCGAGCGAAAAATCCGAAAGAACTTCGCGTTTTCGATCGTACGAGAAGGACACATGCTCGAACTCGATCCGACCCGAAAGCCTCGGGCCTCTCGGCGATCGAGCGGATACGGTCTCCTTCGCGTATCGACTGCTTCGCGCGAGCGCCGCTGGCGTATCGACGATCTCGGGCTCGGTGTCGATAAGCCCCATGACACGCTCGGCCGAGGCCTGGGCGTACTGAAGATCGGCGAGCACCCGCGCCAACTCGGTCGCAGGATCGAAAAAGCGCGAGGCGCTGAAAATAAAGGATGATAGCAGGCCGATCGTTATGCCGCCCGCGAGGACCCGCTCGCCGCCCTGCCAGAGGGACAGAGCCATACCCACATAACCGAGCGAGATGACAAGGGGCAGATACAGCGCCCCGAGCATGGCCTGGCGGACCGAGGCCTTTCTCATCGTTTCGGTAAGGCGCCGGAACGAGAGACCCTGCCGTTCCTCCGCGACGAGCGTTTTGACCGCGCGCACGCCCCTGATGTTCTCCGAGAAGGCCGCGGTCAGACGGGAATTGGTCCTTCGCACGACGCGGGAACGCTCGAGTATGCCGCGCTCGAAGAAAACCGAGATGAGTATAAGAACCGGGAGGGCCGACAGCGCGCAGAGCGCGAGACGCCAGTCTATGACGAGCATGAGCACGGCCGAGATGAGCATCATCGACAGACCCCAGACCATGTCGATCACACCCCAGGCGATGATGTCGGCGAGCCGTCCTATGTCGCTCGTGAGCCGCGCCGTGATCCAGCCCGAACTCGTGCGGTCGAAGTACGAAAACGAGAGTTTCTGCAATTTTTCGAAGGCGGCCGCGCGGATATCGTAGTTCATGCCCATCTCGACCCTGCCGCCCTGGCCGATGAATATGCGGACCATCGCCGCCTGCAGGGCCATAAGGAGGCCGAACAGGGCCGCGAAACCGGGCAGACGGTCGAGCCGTCCGGCGATCGCCACATTGTCCACGGCCCACCCGGTCAAAAACGGCTGAACGGCGTCGATCGCGGCGACGAGAACCATGAGCACTACGAGGAGTGCGAAGCGTTTTTTGTACGGCGCGGCGTAACGCAAAAGCGAGCGCCATAAAGAAAACTTCAATGTTTGTCGTTCGTCTATTTCTTCCATGATGACATTCCTTGGATTTCCCAGACTCGACGGTAGAGGCCGGGTCTGGACACAAGCTCGGCATGCGTCCCGATGTCGGCGACGCGTCCGTTCTCGAGCACCACGATTCTGTCCGCGCCCATGAGCGTGGCGATCCTATGGGCCACGATGATCGTCGTCGGCGTATTCCCGCCGCGGCCGCCGAAGGCCCCTTCGGAGCGCAGGGCGCGGCGTACCGAGGCGTCGGTTTCGGCGTCGAGAGCCGAAAGCGTATCGTCGAGCACGAGGACCCGGGGGCGCTTGGCAAGTACACGGGCCAGGGCGAGTCTCTGTCTCTGGCCCCCAGAGAGCGTTACACCTTCTTCACCGACCATGGTCGACCAGCGGCCTTCGAAGGATTCGACGACCTGCGTGAAGCCCGATAGAGCGGCAGCCCGCTCGAGTTCCTCGTCGCTCAATTCGCCCGTGCCGAGTTCGACGTTCTCGCGCATCGTGCGCGAGAAGAGGTAGGGCTCCTGAAGCACAAGACCGACGAGCCCGCGAAGGCGCCTGCGGTCTATATGACGGATATCGACGCCGTCGAGCTTGATCGAGCCCGACACAGGCTCGACGAGCCGGACGAGGGCGGCCGCGATGGTGGATTTTCCGGATCCGGTCCGGCCCAGGATCGCGACGGTCTCGCCCGCCTCCACGGAAAAACTGACATCCTCGAGCACGCTCTTGCCATGCTCGTACTCGACCCTCAGTCCATCGATATCGATGCGAGATCCTCCGCGACGCGGCGCATCGAGGTTCAAGGAGGGGCGATCGTCGCAGATCATCACCGACGAGGCCGGTGAAACGATCTCGTCGGCGGAGAACTCGTCGGGCTCGTCGAGAACCGCCGATATCCGCTTCATCGACACCATGGCCTTGCCGACCTCGGTCAGCGTACGACCGAGCTGGCGGACCGGCCAGAGCACGCGGCCGACATAGGCCACAAAAGCGAGAAAGCTTCCGGTCGAAAGAGCCCCGGAAGCGACCCTGCCCGCTCCTACCGAGATCGTAACGACCTCCTGTGCGGCGCAGAGAAGCACCGAAAGGCCCCAATACCAGCCGAAGAGCACGATGAGCCGACGGGTCAACTCGGTGAAGCGGCGGTTGCGCGCGTCGAATCGTTCTATCTCGTAGTCCTCGCGCGCGAAGGCCCTGATCACCCTGATGCCGTGGAGGTTTTCTTCGAGAACTTTGGTGAGCTCGGCCTCGGCCTCATCAGAGGCGGTGAAGGCTTTCTGGATCTTCTTGAAAAAGAAGTAGGAGAAGCCGAAGACCGCGGGGATGATGGGCAGGGATACAAGCGTCATGTAGCCGTCGATCGAGGCCATCATCACGATGGTAAAGAGAAGGAGGGCGACGGCCCTCCCCACTTCCTCGATCTGGGTCGCGAGGAAACGGCGTACGGTGTCCATGTCGCTCGTCGAGCGCTGCACAAGGTCGCCCGCGCTCGTCTTCGCGAAATACGCGGCGGGAAGGGCGTCGAGATGGGCGGCCAGCCGGTCGCGAAGGTTCTTCGCGGTCCTCTCGGCGGCGACCGAAGACAAGGCTCCGCGTAAAAAGGAGAAGAGCGCGTTCACAAGACTCGCCGCGAGCAGGGCGAGCGCGCAGAGCCAGAGATTCCGCGCAATGAAAGACCTGCCGCCGAGCCCTTCGATCAATGTGGATACGAAGGGCGGCAGATCGGCCTCTTTTCCGGCGAGTACCGAATCGAGCGTGAATCGCAGAATAAGCGGATCGATGAGTGAGCTGAGAGCGGCGAGCGCGACAAAAACCAGGGCGCCGACAAAAACGGCGCGAGCGCCCGCCATCGCCCGCCACAGTGTGTGGAACGGCCGCGAAGGCATAGTAACCGCCTTATAGGTACGAGGGCACAGGGAAGAAAGGACCTGCGCCCTCACATCAACATGCACTGAACGCCGGTTAGGGAAAACGACCGGCTCGTTGTCCGTATTACAGGGATTACAGGGTGTGCCGGACCCTCCGCAGTTTTGTGTTCGCGGCGAAGGGCCGATACGCGGGCGAGGACTCCGAAGGGAGGGCCCTGGGAGGGCCTATATCCTCGCGAGCGTCACCGGACTGCGTTCGACGCGAAGGACCGGGCAGCTATTTTAGTTCGATTAAACACCATGTCAGGCCCTCCTTCGGCTCAACGAGTCTCGACGGGCAAAACCAAGGCGGTTTTGCGTCCGTGGTTCAATTTCCGTGCGGAAATTGCCTTTCTACATACAACTCGGCGCCTCACACGGCGCGAAGTTTTATGAGGTTAGCCGATCAAGAGGACGGGCGTCAAGGCCCGAGCGCAGTAAACGGTTTACATCCAGGCTCCGATGACCGAAAATGAAGCGGGACGGTATACACATGAAGCGAAGCATCGCGCTCCTGTCATTCCTTTTCGCGCTCGGAACGGCCGCGCTGGCCGAACTCGAATACAAAAATCCCGATCTCGGCCGGGACAACAGCCTTCTCTTCGCGGCCCAGATCGATCTGCCGGGCGGACAGAAAATAGACAGTCTCTTTTTATCCGATCTCGAGGGAGGCGGCACCGCACAGCTCACCGTATATCCCGAGAATCTGTGTCTCATCGAAGGCGGCTCACGGCTGCAGGTACAGAACCGCTTCGGTCTGTTCAGAACCGGCCCCTCGCTGACCTCGCTCGCGCCGGTGCAGGGCTATCCGGCCTTTACGCGCGGCTCTTCGGTACGCCAAGGCAAACTCCTTCCCAGCGCCGCCAGTCCCGACGGAGCCTATGTGCTTTCGGCGACGCCGAGTTCGGCGGCCTATGCACGCCTCGTGCTGTTCTCCGTCGCGAAGGGCGTGGAATCGACCGTCGCGACGAAAGTCGAATACTCGGTCGACGAATTCCCGGCGCGCTGGTCGCCGGATTCAAGAAATTTCGTCTACGAGAAAGACGGGTCGATCTATTATTTCAGCACGAGTCAGCTCGCGAACGATCGCATCCTCGACGAGGAATACCGCCGCATCGGGCAGGGCAAGATCCGCTGCGTACGTTGGGGGGCCGACGGCTCCCTCTTCTACCTGAACGGTCGCTCTCTTTTCAGGATTCTTCCGGCCGAGTTTTTCACCCAGGCGCTGTACCGGGGAATCGCCGGCATGGGCGTACTGGCCGGCAAAACTCCCTTCCCCTTCGACCCCAATTTCGACGACTTCTGGGTATCGGGCGACGGTTCGCGCATCATCTTCTCGAAAGGCGGCCGCAGCCTCTTCCTCATCTATCTCGACCCCGACGATTACGGCTCCGACCCCCGCGTCACGGCCCTGCCCTATCTGTTCCTCCAGGGCGACACGATCGTCAGGAGCGTCATCTGGCCCGCGGGCGGCGCGGTCACGGTGTTCACCGGCTCGCTCCGCGAAGGCGGGCGCAGTTCCGGGGCATACCGCATATTGGCTCCATCGGACCCCTCGCAACTCGGCCTCGCGCCGGCGGTCAAACAGCTCGACGTAAAGGACGCCATCGAGCTCGTCCTCTCCCCGGACGAGACAAAGATCGCTATTGTCACCGACGCGGGCGTGACGATCCGTTCCTATCTCGACTGGTCTCAAAAAAGCCAGATCAAGGCGCCGGGCGCGCTGAGGGCTCTGTGGACCTCGGACGATTCGCTCGTCGTCGCAGGCTCCTCGCTCATCGAGACGGTGAAACTTTCGACGGGCGAACGGAGGCTGATCGCCCTGTCCCGCGTCGACGCCTTCGGGCGCTCGGACGACGGATCGATACTCGCACGCGTCGGCTCCTCGATCTACCGAATGTCCGCGCCTTCGGGAAGCGCCATCGGGAAAGCAGCATCCTCGGGCGCGGCGACCGGAGCCTGGACACAGGCCTCGAGCTTCGAGCCACTGCCGGCGATGACGGTCTCCGCCTCGTATCGCGTGTATCTCGACGCTCTGGCCGCAGGCACCTATCGCAACAATCTCATGATCCGCTCGATCAAGGGCATGGGGACTCGCCCCCTCTTCCCCGCGCCCGAAACCACCTACGCGGCCTTCCCCGAGCGCGACGAGCCGCGCGCGGGACTCGCCTTCGACCACGGTTCGAGGATCAGGAGGCGCGAGGTCGCGCTCAGCTTCGACGCGATCGACACTTCGGAAGGCCTCGCCTCGGTGCTCGACACGCTGAGATCCTACGGCATCAGATCGACATTCTTCGTAAACGGCGAGTTCGTGAGGCAGAGCCCCGGGGCGGCGCGGCTTCTCGCCGGCTCCGGACATGAAATCGGCTCGATGTTCTTCGCGGCGGTCGACGCGACCGACTCGCGCTTCAAGATCGACAAGGACTATGTGCGCCGGGGCCTCGCGCGCGCCGAGGACGAGTGGTTCGCGGCGACCGGGAAGGAATTATCACTTTTATGGCATACTCCGTACTACACCGTCAGCTCGGACATCATCGAAGCCGCGCAGACCATGAGCTACACCTACGTGGGACGCGACATCGACCCCATGGATTGGGTGACCCGCGCCGACGCCTCGCGGCTGCCCGGGGCCTACGCATCATCGCACGAGATCATTGAGCGGATTGTCAAGGAAGTTAAACCCGGATCGATCATTCCGATCCGACTCGGGATACCGGAGGGAGGGAGGGACGACTACCTTTATCGCGACCTCGCACTCCTCATCGACGCGCTCATCGGCCAAGGCTACGAGATCGTGCCGATTTCCACCCTCATCGAGCACGCGAAGTGACTCAGGCGCGACCGGAAATGACGAACTCAGATCGCAGACTCGAACTCAAACCGGAAGATGTGCGCTTCGTAATCGGGGCCGAGCGCGCGGCAGCGGCTGATCGCGCCGCGGCGCCCGAGTCGGGAGCACAGCCCTGGGGCTCGGCCGTCATCGGTCAGCCTAGGGCCCTCGAAGCGCTGCGGATGGGCGTGCACATCCGCGCCCGCGGCTACAACGTCTATGTCTCGGGCGCACCGGGGACCGGGCGGCGCACCGCGGTCCTGCGCGTCATCGCGCAGGAAGCGCGGGGCTCGGAACGGCTCCGTGACATCGCCTACGTCTACAACTTCTCGTCGCCGCTCGAACCGCGCGTGCTCTCGCTTCCGGCCGGTAGGGGCGAGGAGTTCAAACGGGACCTCCACCGTATGATCGAGGCGGTCAAGGAAATCGTGCGCCTTCAGGCCGAAAGCCCCTCGGCACGGGAGGCCGAGGCAGCCCTGACCGCGAAGGCCGAGGAACACGAGAATGCCCTTCTCTCCTCATTCGAGGCCGAGCTTGCGGCCGACGGCTTCAGGCCGGTCCAGGTCGAATCGGGCGGCGGTGCCGTCATGGACATCGTGCCGGCCGAGGGCGGCTTCGCCGACTCCAGTTCCTGCTTCGAATCCCTCCAGGCGGGTGTCTCCTCGGGCGAGATTCCCGCCTCCCAGTACGACGACCTGCGCAGGCGCTGGTACGGCCACATGGACCGCATGAAGCGGCTCTTCGCCGATCTCAGGCTGGCCAGGATCGAAGTGGAGGAGCGCATAGAAGAACTGCGCGAGAACTCGATCGCCCCCCACGTGGAGGCCGAGGCATCGCTACTGTATAAAAAGTGGCCCGACGAGAAAATCGCGGCATGGATACGCGAACTGCAGAAGGACATCATGTCCCATCTGTTCTTTTTCAAGAACGAGGAAGCCGTCGACGAGCGGCGAAGGCGGCGCAGTCCTGCCCTCGCGCGCTACGGAGTCAATGTCATCGTCGCACAGGAGCCCGGGGCCGAAGCTCCGGTCATCATCGAAAACCATCCTACGCCGACGAATCTCTTCGGCTCGATCGAAGCGCGACCGGAGGACGAAATCGACGCCCGCGCATCCTATCTCCGAATCCGCGCCGGATCCTTTCACAAGGCCTCGGGCGGGTTCCTCATCTTGAGGGCCGAGGACGTGGTATCGGACGAAGAAACCTGGGTGAGACTCAAGCGCTCGCTCCAGGACGGTAAGGCGGACATCCTGTGCCGAGAGGGGCCTATGAGCCCCGGCGGATGGCTCAAGCCCGAGCCGCCCGAGGTGGATGTCAAGGTCATCATGATCGGCGGAGAATCGAGCTACGACATCCTCTATCAAACGGATCCGGACTTCCAGAAGTTATTTAAAATTCATGCCGAATTCGATTCGACCATGGCCCTGAGCGACGAGTCGCTCAGGGATTACGCGGCCTTCGCGCGAAAGGTTGCCCGGGACGAGGCCCTCCTCGGACTCGATTCGAGCGGCCTCGCCGCCCTCATCGAGCAGGGAGCACGCCTGGCCGAATACCGGGGCCGCCTCTCGACCCGATTCGGGGCCATCGCCGATATTCTGCGCGAGGCCGATTATCAGGCGAGAGCCGCGCACAAGAACAGCATAAGCGAAGAAGCGGTGCAGGCGGCCGTCGAGGCTCGTTCACGGTTATCGAACCTCCCCGAAGAGAAACTCGAGAACATGATCGCCTCGGGCGAGATCATTCTCCAGGCGGAGGGGGTCGCCGTTGGGCGGGTGAACGGACTCGCCGTTCACGACCGCGGGTATTTCGCCTTCGGCATGCCGGCCGTCATCTCGGCCCAGGTGAGCCCGGGCGAGGGCGGAGTCATCAATATCGAGGGCGAGTCAGGCCTCTCCGGCGAAATTTACGACAAGGCCGTCCTTATCGTCGAAGGTTTTCTGCGAAGCCGCTACGCCCGGGACTTCCCCCTGGCGGTGACGGCGAGTATCTGCTTCGAGCAATCCTACACCGCAGTCGAAGGGGATTCGGCCTCCTCGACAGCCGTCTACGCCCTTCTCTCGGCGATCGCAGAGGTCCCCCTGCGGCAGGATATCGCCGTCACCGGCTCGTTGAATCAGATAGGACAAGTACAGCCCGTGGGAGGCGTCAACGAGAAAATAGAAGGCTTTTACCGCGTCTGCCGCCATGCCGGCCTGACGGGGAGCCAGGGTGTCATGATACCGCGCCGGAACATCGTCAATTTGACACTTTCACGCGAAGTGCAAGAAGCGGTCGCCTCGGGAGCCTTCCATATTTGGGCCGTATCCTCGATCGACGAAGGTATTGAAATACTAACAGGGATGAAGGCAGGTACGGCGGACGCCCGCGGCGACTTCCCCCAGGACTCGTTCAATGCCCGAGTGCGGCGGGAACTTCTACGAATGGCGAGAACGGTCAAGTCCTACACCGGGTGAAGGACGCGATGATTTCATTCTTGAAAACAGCCCGGATTGACACTATTATAGCAGTGTTTCCGCCGATGATAAAAATACAGGGCGCTTCGTTTATGTGAAGATACGGAAGCGCTTTTATTATCCAAAGTAGAAAGGTGGCCTCGATGCCTGCGAGCGAGTTGGTCGTTGACGTAGCGAAAATTAAACGGGCTGCCCATAACGCGATCGCGCTCAATATTCTTACCTACACCCTCCCCCATGATATCGAAGTGTACATGGAAGAGGTCCTGGACGTGTTCCTTTCCGAACTCGGCCAGAAGAAACTCAAAGACTACCTCATCTACTGCCTCAGGGAGCTTGCGGTCAACGCCAAGAAGGCGAACACCAAGCGCGTTTATTTCGATTCGCGCGGCCTCGACATAAACGACCCCGACCAGTACGAGGAGGGGATGAAGAGTTTCAAGCAGGACACGATGGAGAATATAGCGTGGTACCTGCAGAGGCAGAAGGAAAAAGGATATTATGTTAAAATAATCTTCCAGGCCAAGGGATCGAACATCATCCTCGAAGTGCGCAACAACGTCGAAATCACGAAAAAGGAGTACCTGCGCATCCACGACAAGCTCGCCCGTTCGCGAAAGTACACAACGCTCGAAGAGGCACTGGCCCAGGTCATAGATCCGTCGGAAGGCGCGGGGCTCGGCCTTGTCATCCTGGCCCTCATGCTCAAGAAGATCGGCCTCGACGAGGGATGCTTCGATATCTGGGCCGAGTCGGGCGAGACCGTGGCGCGGATCACCGTCCCCGTCGCCGCCACCCGCATCGAGTCCATGTCGGTCCTGACCGACGAGATCGTAAAATCTATCACCAGCCTGCCGCAGTTCCCCGAGAACATCGTTCACATACAGCATCTCATCGCGGACCCGAACAGCCAGATCGTCGATATAGCTCGATACATCTCCACCGACCCCGCGATGACCGCGGACCTCTTGAAGCTGGTCAATTCGGCCGCCTATATGATGTCGAAGCGTGTCGACAACATCGCCGACGCCGTAAAACTGGTCGGGCTGCGGGGCATAAAAAACCTTCTGTATTCCTACGGTACCTTGAAGATACTCGACGACGGGGCCGCGGACAAACGCAAGCTCTGGGATCACTCGTACCGAACCGCGTACTACGCCTACAATCTCGCGAAGAACTTCAAGCCGACTATCAAGGGCCTTCTCGACGACGCCTACGTCGGCGGCATGCTCCACGATATGGGCAAGATCATCTTTTCCGCGGTGCATCCCGATCTGCTCGAACGGATCCGCACATTCTGCAAAGACAAGGGCATCCCGCCGGAGACATTCGAGGGCATCGCAGGCGGCATGAACCACGCCGAGATCGGCGCGCGCATCGCGGAGAAGTGGAATTTCCCCGACTGTCTTGTGGCGGCGATCCGCTTCCACCACGAGCCCAGCCTCGAATCCGGCGAGTTCCGCGATGTCGTCAACACCGTCTACCTCGCGAACGTCTTCTGCGAATACGAGGCGGGCAACATGGCCTACGAGCAGATAGAGCCCTCGGTGCTTCAGGACTACGGCTTCACCAGCGAAAAGCACTTCAAAACCGTTGTCGAGAAAATGTCCGAGGGTTTCCGCATCGAATCCAGCCGGATCGCGCGCGACTCGATCATCAGGCGCTAGGGTCGATAGTCTTCGAGAAATCTCAATACATAGAGCTGCATCCCGCCGAAATATTCCGCCTCCAGGGCCGCCGCGGCCGTTCCGATGTAGCGGTAATGCCAACTCTCCCATGCGTACCCGGTCACTTCGGTCATGCCCTTCGGAAAGGACAACGAGAATCCGAATCGTCGGGCGTTGAGGGCGAGCCATCGGGAGGCGGCGGTTTCGGCGAAGGCGTCCGATATCGAGCCGAAATCGATCGCCGTGCCGAGCTGATGCTGGGAATGGCCGGGCTCGGCCGAAACCTTGAGCGCAGCCTCGCGGCCCATCTCGCGCACATGGCGGTCGAAGACCTCGACTTGATACTCGTAGGAGCGGTACGCGGACGAAACGAGAAGCACAATTCCTTCCTCGCGTGCCGCCTTGTCCATGGCCTTCATGGCCTCGAATGCCCGACGGCGCAGCTTGTGCCCCGGACGAGAAACCGAGAGTCCCGTTGCATCGAGCACGACCAGGTCCGAAGGCGCATAGTCTTTGGAAAGAGCGCGGCTTCTATCGACGGGGGTGAACATGATCGGGTCGGCGCCGCGCTCGGCCGCCGCAGCGGATAGAAGCTGCAAAAAGCGCTGCGGCGCCGCTTCTATGCGCGCACGGACCTCCTGCGCGACGCCGGCAGGCAGAGCCTTCGACAATGCCGCGGCTACGGAAGCGTCGACACCGCGTTGATCCGAGGTCAAAGCTTTTCCACCCGAAGAAGGAGTGGATATAGACTGGGAACCGCTCCGCCCCTGACAAGATAAAAAACACAGAGCGGCGAAGGCGGCTGAAAGCGCTCTCCTCGGAAGGCTCATAGATTGATGATACCGGATGTGCGAGCGACAGCTCAACGGTCGGCAAGACTCGGTTTGTACGCATATTCCGGCAGGTTCATTCCATATTAGAATGCGGCATGGAGCAGAAAGCATACAGGAATCTCATCTCGATACGGAACGAATTCAAAACTTTGATAGAGACCTGGTCGAACGAACACGGCTATCTGAAAAACATACAAGAACGCCTTCGAAAATCGCTCGGCTATAAGGATTACCGCGTCGAGACGGCGATTGTGTACAATCGGGCGTTAGACGACATCAATCGCGATTCGACAATCAAAATCGTGATGGTCGCGGACAATCCGGGCAAAAACGAGCAGCTCGTCGAAAACAACCGCTATCTCGTCGGGCAATCCGGGAAACTGGCAGAGAGCTGGCTCAGGCGGGAGCTGGGAATCGATTTTCGAAGCGAGGTCGCGATACTCAACAAGACACCGATACACACAGCGAAAACAAGCGAACTCGATACACTTGTCGAATCGGCGGGCATGAAAAAAAGCAGCGTCGAATCGCTCCTGTGCGAATCGCAGGCCGCGATGGCCGATCTTGCCTGGAGATTGTTCCTCGCGTTATGGATGACTGGTAGGCCGCAAAGCCTACAGCATAAAAAAGTACGCGAAACGCAATTATGGCCCGTGCTCTGGATTTCCGGACTCGGCGAGCTCAAACGCGGCGGCCTTTTCGAGCTCTACCGCGACGAACTGGCCGGGCGCATGGCCAAAGTCCCGGAAGAGATACTCGCCTCGGTCTGGGCCTTCAATCATTTTTCCATGAACCAATTCGCGATCGAAGTCAAACGAAAGTCTCGCGCGGGCGAGTCGATCGTCGAAACGCTCGCCCGCGTCGGTTCGGAAAACCGAAAACGGATATTCGGTATATAATAGCTGCGCATATCAGAATCTACACACTATGTCTTACTGATGATATGGGATGTGTTAGTTAAACTGCTCATCGCCTGCAACGGCTTCGCCCTCCTCGCCTTTGGAATCGGACAATTGCTCATTAATGGCAAGCGGGCGGTCAATTGCTGGAGCTTCGCGTTTTTCACCTATTCGGCTGTAGTAGCGACTTCGATCCCCTTGGAGACGGCAACTGTCTTGGATGACGCCCGATAGGCGACCGAGACGGGGCGACTGCTATTATCTTCCCTTAACCTTGGTCCTGATGTAGATCTGCTTCCCCTGGTCCGTGGGGCTCGCGCGCTCGTCGATGTCGAAAAGCCCCGAGGCCTTGATGAGCTCGCCGAGCTTGCGGAATCCGTAATTGCGCGGATCGAACTCGGGCTGCCGGTTCATGATATAGGTCCCCACGGAACCGAGATAGGCGTAGCCGAACTCGTCGGCGGCGTCCTCGACTGCAGCGCGGAGGAGGTTGGCGGCCTTCCTGTCCAGCTTGATATCGGTCGCGATCTTCGGCCTTTCCCTTCCTCCCGCGCTCTCGCGCTCATCCTCGCTCTCGCGCAGAATCTCGGTGTAGATGAACTTGTCGCAGGCCGCGACGAAAGGCTTCGGCGTCTTGCGTTGTCCGAAGCCGAGCACGAGCTTGCCGTCCTCGCGCAGGCGCATCGCTATCCTCGTAAAGTCGGAGTCGCTGGAGACGATGCAAAAGCCGTCGAGGTTCTCGGTATATAGCAGATCCATCGCGTCGATGATCATCGCGCTGTCCGTCGAGTTCTTGCCGGTCGTGTATGAAAACTGCTGGACGGGCTGGATTGCGTATTCCAAAAGCTTGTCCTTCCAGCTCCTCAGATTCGTGCTCGTCCAGTCGCCGTAGATGCGCTTGACGCTCGCGACGCCGTACTTGGCGACCTCGGCAAGAAGACCGTCGATAATTGACGCCTGGGTATTGTCGGCGTCGATGAGGACGGCGAGTTTCAACTGACCCTGCAAGGCCTGGCTTTCCTGATCTTGTCTTGTTTTCATTTTTCTTCTCCAAAAAGTGATGCGCGCAGCCGGCGGACCGAGCTGACGGCCCCCAGCGGTACGCGTACGGGTCCTCCCGTAGCGAGGTTCTCGGCCTCGAGAACGAGGCCTTTCTCGCCCCGCTCGAGGCGCACGGGCCTCAAAAGAACGCGGACCGGTTCGGCCCCCGGCAGGCGGTAGAGCAGTTCGAGCCTGTCGCCGCGGCCCCGGAGCGCGCGCTCGACGACCCGGACCTTGCCCAGATAGTCGAGGCCCCCGGCCTCGAGACGTTCCGAACGCGCCTCGGACTCGACGATCTGTCGAGGCGTAAGAACAAGCCTGCGGTCGACGCGTTCGTGAAGCTCGCGGATCTCGTCCTCGCTCCTGCCCGAAGCCTGTACAGCCGCGTGCAGTTCGGCGAGTAGCTTCTCGGGATCGAGCGCTTCGGCGCTGGATCCGCTCCGCCAGGGCGGGAGATCGAGGTCCCGGCCCTCAAGCGCGGAAACTGCCGACAAGGAGGCCGCGCCGCTATCCGCGCCGCTATTCGCGCAGGCCGAGGGAAGGAATTCGACGACAGGAGGCGCCTCGAATCCCGCAGTTTCCAAAATCCCGGCGACGGCTTCCTGCGCCGTCACCGAAAGAAAGTATACACCGGGGGCGAGCCGCTCGGCTGCTATCAGGCCCGCCTCCATCGATCGCTCGACGAGGGGCCGTTGACGCTCGTCAGCGACAAGCACGAAGCCGCGATACAGCCTGAGCGAACGGTACTCCTCTTCCCATGCAGTAAGCGAGAAACTCAGACTCTGCGGCAGGGGCGAACAGGCCATGGTCTCGAGCGCGACGCACAGAGTTCTCGCGTCGAGGCCCGAGGCGAAGGCGCGACGCACACTTTCGCGGTCGATCTCGAGATTCCATACCGTTTCGAGCGAAACAGGACGCGCGAGCGACAGAGCGAGAAGCCGCTCGTCCAGACCCGCCTCGGGCATGAGGTGGAGGGCGTGCGAGCCCTCGACGACGAGGACAGGCCCCCGCGTCTCAGGCTTTTGTCTTCCTTGGGCCTTGCTGCGCGCGGCCCAGGTCGTAAGACCGAGAGAGAAGAGCGCATCGCAGGCCCGGGCGGCGTCGATCTTCAGACCCAGCTTCCATGAAACGATGCGCAGCCAGCGCGGAAGGGAGCGGCGGGCGGGAACAAAATTCTCGGGCAGGGCGCGCATGGCGGCAGCAAGGGTCCTACAGATTTCCAGTACTTTCTTTTCCGGAACCGTACCGGACGCATCGGACAGGGTATCGTCGCCCTCGCCGGAGGACGAATCTGCAGCCAGAGCCCCGGCGAGATAGAAGGGCAGATCATAGCCCGATGCCGCCAGCGCACGCTTGAAAGCGTCGCGGTCGGGAACGCGGGCATCGCCGTCTTCCCTGAAAAAACCGGCCGCGCTGAAAGCCCGCGCGAGGCTGTCGAGACGGTCGGCCACGGCAAAAAAAGGAAAAAGCGCCGAGGCCCGCTCCCTGCCCTTTTTCGTCAGGTCACCCGACTTGCGCAGGACAGCGGGCGAATGAAACACAAAGGAAAAAAACGCGATCGCGCGTTCCGCGTCCAAAGGCGTTCCCGCCTCGTCCACTTCGGACGCCGATGCCGCGCCGAACAGAAGATCGGGGTCGAGCGCGATGCCGCGAATGTCCTCTTCGAACAAGGGGTTCACGGCGACGAGCCGCTCCTGCCCTGACTTCATCCGAAAAAGGAGAAGCCGATCGAAGAGGTTCTCGATGCGGAGTCCGAGATCGAAAAGCGGCAGCTCGCCTTCGAAGAAGCCCCGGAGGACGTACTCGGGACAGGGTCCGGCCAGCAGGGCCGATCCGAGTATCCTCGCGTCGAGTTCGTCGAGGAGCGAAAGCACCGCCGCCCGCGTCTGCGGCCTTTTGAGAAAGGCCTCGAGCTTTGAAACGAGAACGCGCTTGTCGTACGGAGTCTTTACCGGCCCCAAGTAATTGCGCACGGCCCCGAGCAATGACTCGGTGCTCGAAGCGAGGAGCGCGTCCGACCACTCAGCCGCAGTCAATCCCATGCCTCGATATAATAACGGTATCCCTGCTCGGTGAGAAACTTCCGCCTGTTGGAAGCGTACTCCTCTTCGATCGTGAACCGCGAGACAAGCGAGTAGAAATACGAGTTGCGCGATTTGGGCCTCAGAATCCGCCCCAGTCTCTGCGCCTCCTCCTGCCTCGAACCGAAGGAGCCCGAAACCTGTATCGCCACCGATGCATCGGGCAGATCGATCGCGAAGTTCGCCACCTTCGATACGACGATGAGCTTCTCCCTCCCGGCCCTGAAGTCCGCGTAGATGCGTTCGCGCTCGGGATTCGGCGTGCGTCCGGTGATGAGGGGGGCCTTGAGATCTTCGGCTATCCTACTCAACTGGTCGAGGAACTGTCCGATAACCAGGATGCTTTCACCCTCGTGGTTCGCGACGAGTTGACGAAGGGCCTCGAACTTCGCGCTGTTCTCCGCGGCGAGTCGATGCTTTTCCCGCGGCTCGGCGACGGAATAGCGGAAGCGCTCGTCCTCGCCCAGGGGGATGCGGATTTCGCGGCAATAGGCTTCGGCGATGAATCCGAGCCGTTCGAGGTCCTTCCAGGGGACGTCGTAGCGCTTGGGACCGATGAGGCTGAACACATCGTCCTCGCAACCGTCTTCCCGCACAAGCGTCGCGGTGAGGCCGAGCCGCTTCACCGCCTGTATTTCGGCGACGACCTTGAAGACCGGGGCGGGCAGAAGATGCACCTCGTCGTAGATCACAAGGCCCCACTTCTCGCGGCGGAAAAGCTCGAAATGCGGAAAGTCGGAGTTCTTGTCCGGCCTCCAGGTCAGTATCTGATAGGTCGCGACCGTGACCGGCTTAACCGACTTCTCAGCTCCGGTGTACTCGCCGATCATGTCAGGTCCGAGGTCGGTCTTGTCGGCGAGTTCGTCCATCCATTGATGAACCGCGGCGACATTGGTCGTCACGATCAAGGTCTTGCGGCCGATCGCCGCCATCACCGCCATGGCGACAATGGTCTTGCCCGAGCCGCAGGGCATGACGACGACGCCGTAGCCCGAGCCGGGCCTGCCTCCGCCGACGAAGGCGGCCGCCGCGTCCCTCTGGTACGGCCTCAGCGTGAAAGCGCCTCCCGAGGCCCGAATGTCGCGGAGGTGAATGTCGAGCGGATCGCCCGGTAAAAGCGGGGCCTCGTCCCTGACCGGCCAACCCAGCCGCAACAGTTCGCGCTTGACCGTACCCCGATCTACGGCGGCGAGTTCGAAGCCGCCCTCGACAGGGCTGAGCCACTTCGCGAGCTTCTTCGATGCGGCGATTTCGCGTTCGGCATCGGAATCCGAGCAGACGAGCATGAGCCGCGAGGGGACCTCATCGCCGCCGGCCCCCTCTCCGCGCCTCTCGGAAGCATCGCGCAAAACCAGGCGGCCGAAACGCGCCATGGTGTCGCGAACGATAAACACGACATCGCGGGGAAGCTCGTAACGGCTCCAGCGCGACAGCGTATGGACTACATCGTCGGGCGACAGCCCGGCGCTCGCCGCGTTCCACAGCGACAAGGGCGTGATCCTGTAGCTGTGGAGGTGCTCGGGGCTTTTCTCGAGGGCCGCAAAGGCGCCGACGGCCTCACGCGCCTCATCGAATCCCGGGTCGTGCACATCGAGGAGGAGGGACAAATCACTCTGAACGATCAGCGGTGCGCCATCGGCCATATTCGGGTAAGCATAGCCCCGATGACCGACGAAAGCCAAGCGGCGCAGGCGATCAACGACCGAGGAGATGCGGCATACCTCAGGATTGCATCTCGTCCGATTTCAACCCTTACCACCTGCCGCGACATTCAATTCGAGCACGATCGGAAGGTGATCCGAGTAGCCCGATCTTGTTTTTGAATTCCATGCCTTAGGATCTCCGTTCTCGTCGACCAGGAAGGACTCGTCGACCACGTCGAAGCCCGAAAACGCAAACGCGCCGGATCTGCCGCTATCAAAAGCCGGGCTCAACAAAAAACCGTCGATTTGTTCATGAGATCCCTTGTATGAATAACTATAGCCGCCATGCTCGAACCAGGGGCTGACAAGCACCGGTTCATCGCCGTTTTGGCTGTCTTTGAAATTCTTCGCGACGAGGAGACGGCTCTTCTTGTTTTTTACGTTGTGCGCATCTTCGATCATGATAAAGGCGGTCGGATAGGCCTTGCCGATGCGACGATACTCATCCGGACTTTCGTTGAAATCCCCGCAGACGACGACCGCAGCGTTCGGATCCGCTCCGAGCCTGGCTGCGACTCTGCTTCTGACCAGGGCGGCGGCCTCACGGCGCGCCTCCTCCGTCGTTTCGGCGCCATCGACCTTCGATTTCCAATGGCATATAAAAATAACAAGGCGAGTTCCGCCCGCGTCAAACTCGACCTCGAGAATGTCACGGCCCGCCTTCCGGTCGCCGAGAGTCGCCGAGTGAGCCGCTGTTGCGCATATCGGCAGACGCGAGAGTACACAGTTGGCGAAGGGGCCACCTTCCCTTTCGGCGGCCGCGGAATACGGGTAGCGCGCCTTCGCGAGCGCGCCCGTCCGCAGGTCCTCGAGCACCCTCGCGTTCTCGGCCTCTTCCAGGCAGAGAATGTCGGGGCCGGGAAGCGACGAACCGGTGTCGTATGCGAAAACAGCCTCTGCGACCGAATCGAGCCTGGTCTTGTACTTCTGCTCGTCCCATAAACCGCGGGCTACGGAAAACTCCTCGTACTCGCCACCCTCGTCATTTGCGTCGAACAATGTCATGACATTATAGGCCATGATGCTGATTCGAGCTCCGAGCTTGTGCGGGCCGCCCGAGCCCTCGCCGCATCCAAAGCAGAAAATTCCCGCGCACAGAATGAGGTAAAAGAAACGCAAGGAGCGCATGTAGACCCCCGAATGCCGGATGATATATCGAGCTGGAGCAGAAGCGAGTTTGCTGCCGACCTTTTATCCGACTACACGTGCTCATCTTGGGTTCATGATTGAATTACATCTGGGAACCTCTAAAAACCCGGTTGCTTTTTAAGGTTCCGTTTATATGGGTGGCCTCGGAAAACTGAAGTTTTTCGAGGCCACCATCTCATTTTTCAAACAACGAGCGGCTACAACTCGATCGACAGGACTTGGCTCTGACCGGCCCTGAGCGCCACCTTTTTGAAACGCCCCGCGACCTCGACCCACCAAAGGCCCTCCGGCAGGATACAGGAAATCCTGCCGTCCGCGGAGGATCTCGCTTCGATCCTCTCGGTGAAACCTTTGAGGACCGATCCTTCCAAGCTGCCGTTCGAGTACAGACGCACGAAGACGTTTTTCGTCTTCTCCGCGGGACCCACGAGTTTTACCGTGACAGCCGGATTTTTCGTCTGAGGAACGATCAACTGAGCGCCGGACGCTTTGGGTTTCAGCGTCTGACGCAGCACAAGGCCGTCACGCTTGACATCGAGTTTCAGCTCCGCGTCCTTCACATCAGAGTAAATATATAGTAACTCCATAGGCGACCATGCCGGAAGAAGGCGGCCCGAGCCGTCGACAAGGCGCGGGGCCTCGCCCTTTCCGAGGGAACGCAGGTCCAGCACACAATGCGAGGTGCCCGGAAACAGTTCGCCCAAGAGCGTCGTCCAGGCACGGGCCTGATCCTGAGCGGGATCCAAGGAGTACTTGGTCTTTCCTCCTTCAAAAGCGCAAAAAAGGATCGATCCGTCCTGTTTTTTGATCCACGCGCCACCTCCTAGTCCTTCGACGAGGACGAAGCCGCGGCTGTCCGCATCGAGCGCGCGATAGTCGAGCCTGGAATCGGGGCTCGAACGCACCGGAGCGATTCGCCAAAGACGATCGGAACTTTTTAGCTGTATGCAGATCGAGTTCGACACATTCGGACGCAGCTCCACGACGGATGGTCCGGATGATGTAATCGGAAGACGGCCCTCCCAATCGAAGCCCCGCCGCGAGTAGCTGAATCCGATCTCCGATCCGATCGCCGCCCTGAGCTGCATAAAGCCCTCCGAGTCGAAGACCGCGGGAAGGAGTTTCGCTCCGTTCCATATTTTTACTGAAGCCGACTGCCAAACCCCAGCCTCGCTGCCGCTGAACCCGATAAAGACAAGATCGCCTGCCTCGGGCCAGGCGAGTTTCACGAGCTTGCGAGAACGTTCTATGTATCCGGCTTCACTTCTGTCGGGGTCGAGGCGCAGAACCCCCGAGTTCTCCCTCCTGCCCTGGGCAGTCCCCGCGGCGAGACAGGTTGCGCCCATGATCGTCGCCTCGGTCGATAGATAATACGCGGCATCGTCGGGATAGAGCTCGAAGCGCTTGCCCGTCTTGAGCGTAAAACTCTTGAGAAGGGCTTCTCCATTCGAAAAGGTCGGGACGAGGAGCATGGTTTTGTCAGTTCCGCCGCGCGACCACGCTTCCCCGGTCGCGCATGTTATCGACTTTCCCTCGAGATCGAAATCGAGCATCGCCGATCCCTTTTCGTCGGTGGTGAAGGTTCGAAGCAGCGTCTTGCCCGTCGATGAAAAGGCGATGTGATACTTCGATAATGGTTTGCACCCATCGAACACGAAAAAACCCCGCTCGTCCGTATCGAGGCAGCGCGGGTACAGGCCTCCCTCGTCGACGATAAAAACAGAACCAGTACGGAGAATACTCGTTTTTTCACGTACCCGTCCGACGACGAGCGCCTCGGTACCGCGCCTGAAAATCTCGGCGAAACGGAAGTCCGCAAGGTTCATACCGCTCGGCTTGTACGCAAGATCCCGACCTTCCGCCACACTCAGCCGCATCACATTGGCCCTGGAGGCGTTATTCGAAACGAGGTACTCCCCCTCGGGGCAGTCCCAGAGAACACAGCCATTCGTTCCCGCCATGGGCCAGGGATTCGCCTTGTCGTTGAAATACTCGTACAAGGTGAAATCTCCGGCTTCGAAAGGATTCTCCCGCCACAAACGGATGGGCTTGAGATCGGCCTGCCTTAGTTCGAGTTCGTATCCGTCCCGAGCATCTATCGGCCCAATGCGTCGCTGCACCTCGACCCTACCGATACGCGCGCGCAGGACATAACTCTTTCCTGGCTCGATCCCCTCGACCGCGAGAAAGTACGAACCCCGCGGTATCAGACGCCGTTCGGTCGCCCCGTCGAAGAGACTGGCCGCCTTGACAATCGAATTGTCGGCCAAGCCTGCCGCGTCGCGGACGACAAGACGGAAGTGAGGTTTTTTCGATGAAGATCGGAATTCGGCCAAGGCGGATTGCACGGCCGCCTCCCGAGCGGACTGGTCGGGGAAAACGAGCCTTGTACCGGGATCGTAGACGAAGGTGTAGCTGAAACCGCCCGTCGAGGCAGTAATCGCTAGACCGTGGCGCTGCATTCCCTGCGAGTCGAGGATCGAAAGGTGGAGCCAGCCGTTCGGGTCGGTCTCGGACTCGATATCGAACGTGTCGACATGGAATTTCACGGTGCGGTTCGAAAGCGGAGCCTTGCTTGTCGGATCGTAAAAGCGGAGGCTCTGTGAACGACCATCGGAAAAACTCATGTCGATAACGGAAAACGCCGAAGCGGAAAGATCGATTGCGCGCAGCCCCAACATGCCGTTCGATCGCATCGCCACAAGCTCTTCGCCGCTTTCGGGCCATAGTCCGGGACGGGCGAAGAAACTGCGCCACCCGGAACCATCAAGATAGGCCAAAAGGCGGTCGGCGTCGGCGTTGAGCACGACACCGCCCGAATCGGCGGAAAACCAGGATCGGCCGAGCATGTTCTGTTTGAAATACGAGGAAGAGGGCTTTAAGTTATTTTTTGATACCACCAATGACGCCGAGAAGTAGCAGAACTCTTCGTCGGGCGAGATCATGCGCAGGGCCAAGCCGCGCACGCCGTTATTGGATCCCGCCGCCGAGTACGTGTTCCACTCCTTCGGCTCGAGAGAATAACCGCTCACATAGGCCTCGGGAGGGCGCTGATACTGCGCATAGATATTCCCCGTAAAGCCCACGAGATGGTAGGGATCGACATAGCCGGAACTGGACTGCGGATCGCAGCAAATCCAGCCTATCTCGGGGTAATAATACGCGAAAAACGCATGGCTTCCGCCCGAGCTTCCAAAACCCCAATCATGTCCCGGCGGAATGTAGCAGGTGAGTTTAAGGGCGGGGATGCCGACCGAGCGGAACAGGGCTACCGCGAGACTCGCATAGCCGTCACAGTAGGCCCGACGGTTTCTAACCACATCCAAGGGATCGGTCGATACGCCCAGACTGTAAGAGACATTGTCCCTGATCCATACGTTCAATCGATCGACCGCTGTTTCCACGGTGCCCGCTTCGCCGACGATCGAGCGGGCAAGCTCGTTCAAGGCGGCAGCTTTCGACTCATCCTGCTTGTACCATGGAGAAAGAAAACTTTCCATTTCGGGGGGAATCGTCATAGGCAGGGCGGCCCCGCGTCGAACGTCGATCATGCGGGCGGTCGAACGCACGATAACCCGCCCGTTGCCGAGGTCTCTCCAGACTTCGATACTGTTCGAAGCCGTATGGAAGCTCGGCCGGTATGCATCGTCGCACAGTATGTAGAACTCCCAGCTTCCCTGGAGGAACAGAGTCTCCGCCGAAACCAGAATCCGCGATACACATAATAATAGTATAACAAACATTCGATGGGCGCGCCGTGCCGACATATTTAGTCATCCCTTATGAAGAAGCCCTCGCTCAATACCGCTCGGGCGGGATACTCAGGTTCGGAAATCCCATATGAGGTGTAAAGACCTTAATTGGCTTACGGAAAATAAAGACGTTCGATCAGGCCTATTCGAGCTTCTCCTCAATGATCCGCTCTATGGCATCGATCTCGGACTGACCCGCGGGCGAGATACTCGAGAAAGCCTCGCCTGTTATCGTCTCGAAGGCCCTGATGTATCGAAGCGAGGTTTCGATCCTGACCTCGTCGGGGATAGAAGGCGGCACGCCGTCGCCCGTATACCCCCGCTCGGCGAGCCAGCGTCTGAAGGGTTCCTTGTCGAGTTCGCGCTGGTCCTCGTCCGAGCGGAAGAGGCTCGCGTAGCTGTCCGCCCACCAGTACCGGCTCGAATCCGGACTGTGCAGTTCGTCGGCGAGCACGAGTTTACCGTCGACAAGACCGAATTCATACTTGGTGTCGACGAGGATAAGCCCGGCCTTCGCGGCTAGTTCCTGGCCGCGACGGAAAAGCGCCAGCGCCGCGCGCTCGACCTCGGCCCACACATCGGCATCGACAAGGCCCGAGGCGACGACCCGCTCGCTCGAAATAGGCTGATCGTGGCCGCTCTCCTCTTTGGTGCTCGGCGTGATAAGCGGAGCGGGGAAACGTTCGTTGCGTGAAAGCCCCGAAGGCAGACGTATGCCCGAGATGTCTCTCCCCGCCTTATAGTCGCGCCAGGCGGATCCCGCGAGGTACCCGCGGACGACGACCTCGACGCTCAGCATCTCGGCCTTGCGGACCAAGGTTGCGCGGCCGATGCCGAGGGAGAGCGGATCGCCGCCTTGCACGATATGGTTGGGGACGATGTCGGAGCAGCGATCGAACCACCAGGAGGAGATTCGGGACAGGACCTCGCCTTTGAAGGGCACGGTGGCGAGCACCCGGTCGTACGCCGAGATGCGGTCGCTCGCCACTAAAAGGAGCGTCTTGTCTCCTTTGACGACATCGCGGACCTTGCCGTGATAGATCGACCTGCCGGCCGCGACCGACTCGGGCAGATGATCGAAGGCCGCACCGAGAGCGGCTGCTACAGCTTCCCTGGTCATAGGCCCAGCTCCTCGCGCGTGGCGGCAATCTTAGAGATGAGGCCGTAGGCCGCGGCCTCCTCGGCGTTCATCCAGAAATCCCGATCCGTATCCTTCTTGACGCGCTCGAGACTCTGGCCTGTCGCCTCTGCTATCACTTTGTTGATCCGGTCCTTGGTCTTATCGAGCTCGCGCGCATGAATCTCGATCTCGGTGGCCACGCCCCGGATACCCGAAAGAGGCTGGTGGATCAGGTAGTGCGAGTTCGGTAGGCCGAGTCGGCGCTCCTTCGGGACCGCGAGGAGGACGAGGGCCGCGGCGCTCGCCACAAGTCCCATACCGACCAATCGCACCTCGGGTTTCACGAAGCGGATCATGTCATACATCGCGAATCCCGCATCGGCGTCGCCTCCCGGAGAGTCGATGAGGACGGTTATCGGCTCGTCCGAAAGACTTTCGAGGAGCAAGAGGTGACGAACAAAGCGTTCGGCCGATTCTTTATCGATCTCCCCCGAAAGGAGGATTGTTCTTGTTTTCAGAAAGCGCTCGGCGAGAGCGTCGTCTTGTTTTCGAGCCGGAGGCTGGGACTCGTCGTCCTCTTCCCCGAGCCGGTAGACGCTGGTAATGCCCATGTCTTCTCCTTGCGTTTTGCTGGGAGGAATATACAACAGAGAGGGGGCTCAAGGCCACAGGTCGGCGGGACCTAACGGAATCTCCGACAGCTCTTTTACAAAGTCCCCGCTTTGAACGAGTGAAGCACGATGCGGCGCCGGAGCCGTTCGAGCCAGGTGACCAGGGTCGCCAAGGCCAGCCTGGGCAGGGTTATCCAGGCGAGCGGGATGCCGACCATGGCGTAGAGCGCGCTATCCTCGACCAGGGAGTGACAGACCGCCGCATGGTGATTGAAAAGATCGGCGTCCTGGCGCTTCATGCCGCCCGAGGAAACCTGCTCGGCGATGACCCCCGCGCCGTAGGAATACCCCACGACATTTGCGACGAGCCAAAGGTAGGCGGAGTCGCGGGAAAGTCCCAATACGCGCATGAACGGCGCACAAATCCTCGCGAGCAGATCGAGCACGCGGAACTCCCGCAAGAGCTTCTGGACGATCATGACCGCTAAAACGATGACGACGATCTTCGCCGACAGAAGTCCCGTCGAGACAGCCCAGGATCCGATCATTCCGATGAACGAGGGACGAACGTGCGCGGGACTCGTCGTCGGATACATACCGCCGACCATCGTGGTCGGCAGAATCAAATTGAGAACAAAGCCGGCGATGATCGCAACCAAGAGCCTGAGTGCGGGCATCTTTACTGCCGAAGAGCCTGTTTTCTTCATCACCGCCGTCTCGACGATCATGTTGTGGGCGGTCAGACACATGAAGGCCAGGATAATCGCCGCCCTGAGATCGAGATTCAACGAAGCGGCCACGGCGATGGCCGCATAGATATTCAGGAAAATCGATGAAATAAAAGCGAGCGCAGCCTGGCCGGGCAGGCCGACCACGTTCATAAGCGGTTCGAGAAGGCGCGATATCCACACGAGGACGCCGAGCCACTCGAGGAGCGCGACGATAAAGCTGACCGGGACGATAATCTTCAGAAGAAACCAAATCGTGCTTATCGAAATCCTGCAGCCCTGAGTGATAGCGCGTAGCACGCGTGAAAACGGCTTCGTAATCCGCTTTTCGGAGTCATTACTCGATGTGGCATTCTCGCCGGGCTCGGTGTCTGCCATGCAGAAGCGACTTTACCTGCCGCGCGAAGGACTGTCAACAAAGAGCTACACCTCGATACCGAGCACCGGAACCGGGCAACGTCCTCGAGCGACCGCCCTGCCCGAAAGGTGGCGGACGATCGTCTCGGCCGCGGCAGCGGAAAAACCGAGGGCGGCTCCGAGTCCGGCCGCCTTCGGGAAGAAGGCCGCATCGTAGGGATTTCTCATGGCGATGACGATGAAACGCGGCACCGATTCCTCGACATAGCGGGCGAGACTTTCCTGCGCCGGCCGCAGATGAGCATCGAAGGTCAGAATCACGGCCTCACTGTAGCCGCCCGCGCGTTCGATAGTCCGCGTCAGAGCCTCGGCGTCTCCACGCTCGGGATCGGACCTCAGAAGGGCGATGTGCGCCCCGGGAAGAGCCGCGCGCAGGACTTCGACCGCCGCCTTCGTCTCGGCGGCCTGGGGCGAATGCGGCGGCGGCGAGAACACGACTATTATGACGCCCCTGTACGAGTTCCGCGCGGCCGCGTCCAAGCGCAAACTTCCGGAGAGACGGCAGAAACCCGCTTCTCGATCTTGGGCCGCCCTGGCGATGAGGGCCGGAGAAAGAGGCCGTGGTTCCCGTCGAGTACCCTGTGAGTATCGACGTAGAAACGCGTCGATTCTTTGGTTCGAGAATTCGATCCGAGGCGCGGGCAGTTCCCCGGAACCTGCCGCCTGCTCGAGCGCCCGGGCAGCCGCGAGAGCGGCTTCGGGATTCGAAAAAAACCCGAGATCACAGCCCGCGAGGGCCCCGAGCACCGCGGAGCGGCCAGGATCGACGTCCTCGCCCGGATCATCACCGATAACCAGTTTGCGAAAACCGAGTTCGGTCCTCAATCTTCCCTCGATCACCCGCGCGCTTCGGAAAGCCGGGATGCGTACGACTTCCAGCGCCGGGACAAAGGCCCTCCCGACAAGGACGGCATCGACGCCTTGTTTAACCGCGCGGGAAAAGGGACGCATCTCGCAGCGTTCCAGACGATCGAGGGGATAATCGACCAGAGGGATGCCTTCCCGGTTTTCCGCGTGGCAGGTGGAACCGAGACCGGGGAAGCGTCCGACACAGGATGCGACGCCTCCTGCGGCGAGGCCCCGCACAAAAGCCGATCCGAGTTCTGCCACAAGACGGGGATCGGCGCCGAACAAGTCGAGAGAGCCCAAACTGTCCTTTGGATCGCCCGCCAGTTCGAGTCTCGGTCCCAACACGAGATCCACACCGCAGTTGAAGGCAAGGGCGCCGAGTATCCTGCCGGATCGCCTCGCCGCCGCGGACGAACCTGAAGCTGCGACACAGAGGGGACTCGGCGCAAGAGGAGAATAGGGCAGTTCAAAACGGGTATGGACGGCTCCGCCCATCGCGATCAGAACTTGCCCAAGCCCGGCCTCGACGGCCATCCTTCGTATGTTTGTCGTCAGCGTTCGGGCTTTTTCGCCCTCGCCCAAGAACGAGCCCGGCAGTGCAAAGGCTCGAATGCCGGCGCGGATATAGTCGTGCGCGACACGCTCCGCCTCGGCAGCATCGAAGGGCAGGCTTCCAAGCACCATACCCGCAGCGCGCGCGCCCACCACCATCATCCTCCCCTTTTCTACCGCGAAGCCCGGGCCCCGGCGAGACCCTTGACGCGCCGAGTTAATTGTTCTTCACAAGCGACGGCGGAAAGAGAAACGGGCATTCGATAGGACCAGTTGCCGCCCCCGACAGTGCCCGGAACGTTGATCCGCTCGCGCCCGGGATCGTCGGGCCGGAGAGTTTCGCTCATGGCGAGAAGGTCCTGGATCGGATAGACCGCGATGCGCGAAGCGGAATGTGCGACTACTTCGAGCAAGACCTGCACTTCGTCGGCGCCGAGTTTGAGGGGGCAGTTGCCGAGTTCGCGACCGAGCGTCTCGGAAGCGAATCGCCACGCAAGATCACGCTCGGCCTCGCATTCCCACCACTGTCTGAGCGAACTCGAATCATGGACCGAGGGACAGGCGACCGAAAGCTCCGGGTACTCCGAAACAGGGACGTAGGGCTGTCCCGGCTCGTTCCACCTCCTCGCCCAGCGCAGAACCCTGAGGCCGAGAATTCCGAGATCCCCGAGGACGCGGGGCACGCAGTCGGGCACGGCCCCGAGATCCTCGGCGCAGGGCAGCATGCCGGTGAAGGAGGCGAGCGATCCGAGCACCCTCCGGCCGGTCTCGGCCCAGAGCGATTCCGATTCGAGGTTCTTGCGCGCGATGAGCGATTCCAGTTTCCCCTGCTCCTCGTACGCCAGCGTCGGCCAGGAGCTCGCCGAACGGAAGGTCCAGGCCGGCGAGAACAAATCCTCCTCGTACTCGAAAAGGGCCCGATCACGCCAGGCGCCGAGAAGGAAGTCGCGGGCCGCGGGAGAAATCGTCGGAAGCGCCTCTATGTCCTTTTCGCCGCGGATCGAATCCTTGAACAGATACAGGTCCTCGTCGCCGATGCGCGAAAGCGCGGCGGATGCGGCCGCCTTCGCCGCCGACTCGCCGGCAGCCTGCACAAGGCGGGAGGAGGGTATATGCGGCCGGGAAAGCCACCTGATGCGTTCGGCCGAGAACCCCAGGTCTTCGAGCTCGCGCCGCGAAATTGGAACGCTCGGCACGAAGCGCCCCATGAATCCGCTCGATTCTCGGTCGGAGAGCGACCAGATGCGGAAGAAACCAAGGACATGGTCGATGCGGAAGGCCGAATAGAACTTATCCGCCTCGAGAAGACGTTCGCGCCAAAACGCGTAGCCGTCGCGCTCCAGCGCCTCCCAATTGTAAATCGGGAATCCCCAGTTCTGGCCAAGCTGCGAATACATGTCGGGCGGGGCCCCCGCCGTGAGTTCCATCCTGAAAAAACGCCTCTGCGCCCAGACATCGGCAGAGTCGGCGTTCATGAGGATGGGGATATCGCCCATCAAGGCGACGCCCTTCGCGGCAAGATACTTCGCGGCGGATGCGAACTGTTGCTCGGCCCGCATTTGTATCCAGATTCTGAAGCGGCACTCGTCGCCGAGCGAGGCGTCCTTCCACAGCCGCTCTATATCGCCGGATGCGGGATTACAGTGCGTCTTCCACTCCCACCAGGGGAGTTCCGAGTTTTCTTTTTTTAACGCGGTGTAGACGGCATAGGCCTTCGACCAGGGGTTCGCCTCGATCCAAGGATCGAGCTCGGCGTCCACATCGGAGCCGCGAATCCGGTCCCATATCTTTCTGAGTAGTTCGAGCTTTGCGGCGAGCACGGAGGCGTAGGGGACGCGATCGGTCCGCGAGAACGTGTCGACGAGGGCCTTCGATTCCTTGCGCAATCCGGAGTGCGCCGTCTTTTTAAGTTCAGGAAGATCGGCGATTCTCAGGTAGATAGGATTGAGGGCGAAGGCCGAGAGCGCAGAATACGGAGATTCCTGAAAACCGCACTCGTTGACCGGAAGAAGCTGGATCAGATCGAAGCCCCAGGACGAAGCGAGATCGGCGGCTTCGATCAAATCGGGGAACTCTCCGCAACCCGGGGATGATTCGCTGCGAAGCGCGGAAAGCGGAACGACGAGACCCGAACACCGTCGGTCCCCGGCCGGATACCTCATCTCGAAAACCTCATACACCAACTATAGGCTAAGGCGGGCCCGGCGTACAGATATCCGGCATGAAGGCTTTCGTTCAGTCCCGACTCGTTTTTGAAAGATTGAGGCCATGGGCGGCTCATATCGAAAAAACTACGTTACTGCCCCATCCCTCCGAACAGAGCGGAGATGGCCGCCTTGATGTCGGCGACCCCGAGCCAGGATATGCCCGTCTGTCCCTGAACCTTGGCCGATTCCGTCTCGGCTCGAGCTCCGAGCATGAGTTTGAAGCCGAGAGCCGCGGCTGCCTTCGCGCGGCGCGACATCTGGTGCACCGGCCGCACCTCGCCCGCCAGCGACAGCTCCCCCGCGAGAACCGAATCCGGGGCCAGGGTCGTTCCCGTGCGCGCCGAGTACAGAGCCAAGGCGAGGGCGAGATCGACGCCGGGTTCATCGAGCCGCATACCCCCCGCGACATTGACGTAAATATCCTGGTCGGAGAATCGCAATCCCGTGTGTTTTTCGAGCACGGCGGCGACGCGGCTCACCCGCGCGGAATCGATACGCTCGGAATACACCCTGGTCAGTCCGGCCTTTGCGGGGACGGTCAGGGCCTGGATTTCGACGAGGATGACGCGCGAACCCTCGTGGACCGCGGCGACGGCCGCTCCGACAGGGAGGCCTCCCTCTCGTCGCACAAGAAAGAGCCCCGAGGGATCGGCGACCTCCGAGAGCCCGGTCTCGCCCATTTTGAAGAGCCCCACCTCCTCGCTCGAACCGAATCGGTTCTTCAACGCTCTAAGAATGCGAAGATTCCCCTCGCCCTGTTCGAAGCCGAGCACGACGTCGACGAGATGCTCGGCCGTCTTGGGTCCAGCGATAAGACCGTCTTTTGTGACATGGGCCGTCATGATCATGGCCGCCCCACGCGCCTTGGTCCATGACGAGAGTTCCTGTGCGCAGTACTTCACCTGATTCACCGTCCCCGGAACGGATCCGGCTTCCTCGGCCCTGAGGGTTTGAATCGAATCGACGACGAGGAGGGAAGGCTTGAGCGTATCGAGAGCCGCACGGACCAGTCCGAGATCGCCCGAGCAAAACACCTCGATGCCGTCGCGCAACGCGCCGAGGCGATCGGCGCGCGATCGAAGCTGGACGGGCGATTCCTCGCCTGAAACATACAAGACTCTTCCCGGGGCCGAGGCCCCGGCGCAGACCTGTAAAAGCAAGGTGCTTTTGCCGATTCCCGGCTCGCCGCCCAAAAGGACCGAAGAGCCCCGCATAAGACCTCCGCCGAGAACCCGGTCCATCTCGGGGAGCCCCGTCGAAAGACGAGAGCCTTCGGCCGGATCGATCGCGGCTATCGGAAGCGGGAAGGTTTCGCCGGCGACATCGGCGCGGGGATCGGCCTTCGATGATTCGCGAAGACTGTTCCATTGGCCGCAGTCCGGGCAGCGGCCGAGCCACTTGGGCTCGGTATGGCCGCAGTTGACGCAACGGTAGACGATAGCGACTTTTTTTGAGGAAGCCATACAAAGTATCGTACTCGAGGCCTACATTCGATTGAAGTACCGGACGAGACTCTGTCGCGGCGAACGCGATTCGATATAATGATAGGGTATTCAAACGAGAGACGATCCGCCACGCGGACGATCCTCGAACATTTCAAGGAGCGATCATGGCAAAGAAAGCCGAATTTTCGTCCACCTCCGTCTTTCTCCTCCAGCTCTGCCTCGGCGTGTTCTTCGTCGTCTTGGGCATCAGCGACCTTTCGAAGTACGATTTCGGGGGAAGCCGCGCCTTCGCCAACAATCAAGTCCTCTCTCTCATCATGGCCGTCCTCGAGCTCGTCATGGGCGCCATCCTCGTCCTCGGCCTCATCGTCTCGGTGCCCTCCGGAATGACGCGCATACTCGGCCTCGCCCTCTTCGTACTTTGGGGCGTGTACGTCGTCGTGGTCTTCATCATCAACGAGTTCCTCAGGCCCGATTTCCTGACCTGGCTTTATAGGCTCTCCTGGCACTGCATCATTCTCGTCTCGCTCTGGCTGGTCGGCCGCAAGTACCTATAAGAGATCGCGGAAAACCTCAGTTTTTCGAGATCGACCCTATACAATGCAATTCCCGCGAGGGAATTGTAAAGGAAAGCTTAAAAACCAACCGTGTTTTTTAAGCTTTTCCTATAGACCCAGTCCGGGCTCGATGCGCGCTTTGACGGCCGAGAGCATCTCGGCCGTCTCGACGCGCAGAAGCTTCAGAAAAAGCTCGTATCGGTCGGAACGCTCGTACAGTATCCCCGTTACAAGAACCTGCGCCCCCAAAAGACCGCCGACCTTTGCGGCGCTCCCCTCGTCGGCGAGGCCCGAAAGCTGCAGTTCGAGTTCCGAGAGAATCCGCTGTAAATCCCTGCGTTCAACCAGGGTGAAAAGCCCGGCCTCGGCGGCCGACAGGGCCAACTCGGATCCGAAATACTCGGCCTGCGCAGCCAAGGTCTGCGGCGAGCCTTCAGCGACGGAGATGGGCAGGATCGCGCAACGGGTGTTCTTGTCTATCCGAAGGCTGGAATAACTCGAAAGATCGGCGAGCGCCTTCTTGAACAGTTCGTGGAGGATGTCCTTCGCGCTTTCGTCTCCGACTTTCTTGGCCGAGTAGTAGCTTTCGTCTTCTTCCAAGGGCCGGGAGCTTTGCAAGGCGATCTCTTCCTTCACAAACCGTATGACGATCGACTCGAGCTTGTCGGCCGACCAGTTGGAACCCGTATGGTGCGACACTGCCGATTCGCGGCCGCCCTCGCTCTCGCCTTTCTCCCCGTAGGTTAAAAAGATATACCTTCCTTGCGTGTACTGGGAAATCTGCCTGAGGATGTACTCGCCTTCGAGCGGTAGTCCGCCCACGCCGATCGAATGGAACTTGATACCTGCGGCCTTGGCCTCGCGGGAGGCTTCCGCATACGTGTAGGTCTGGCCGTAATCGAGATGGGCTGCGGCATCCGTGATGATGAAGCCGACGCGGACCCCTCCCGTGTTCCATTTCATTTTTCTTACCGCGGCGTCCAGTGCCGCCTGGAGATCCTCAGGATCGTCCCCGCCGCCTTCGGCGTATACCTCGTCAAGTTTCTTCTGAAACAAGTCTAAATCGTTCGTGAAGGGGACGATCGAGGTGTCATACTCGTCATACTTGTCTTTATAAAGCACCATGCCGAAACGCAGATCGGGCTTCGGCTTGAGGCCCACGATATTCGCGTTGATTATTTCGATCGTCGCCTTGAGGCGCTCGATCTCTTCCCCCATGGACCCCGTCGTATCAAGAATGAAAAGAACGTCGACCGGAAGCGGCTCCGGGACGAGCCGCGGCTTCTTTAGCCGTACCGTAACCGAGCGCGGGCCCGAGCGATCGATCTCGACCGCGGCCGTCTCTGCAGAGGCGCTCGCTTCGAGCAGATACTTCGAAGCGCCGTCCTCGCCCAACTCGAGGGGATACACGACAAAACTTCCATCCGCGTAGCTCGTGCCCGTCACGAGTGTTTTTGAGCCCGATTTGACCTTCACACGGGCGTTCATGACCGGGCGGTCTTCGGAATCGCGGATCGAAACGAGAATCCGTTCGTCAATCTTCAGGTCGTAGTGCGGGACATCCTTGTACTTCGCCAGAAAATCGACGAAGTAATTGAACTGCCTGTTGTCGTCGGCATAGGCGGCCTTGAGCCCGGATTGCGCCGGGGTCTCGGCGCGCGCGCCGCTGCGCTCTTTCGAAAGCGGCTCCGGCGCTGCTGCGCTCGGGGCGGCATAATCACGCAAAGAGTCGCCGATGTCGCCTCCCTTTTCACGCTTGGCGGCAGCGACTCCTGTCGACGCATCCGGTTCGGAGGGAGCCGCTCTATCCGGGAGTTCCTCGGCGCTCACATCCGGAACCGACGAAACTGTCGCGGGAGACTTCGGAGAAGCGGCGCAGGACAAGGCTCCGCCGATGATTGCAACTACCAGCGCTATGATGAGAACAGGACAAAAAAGGCGATACTTATCGAGAATGGACATCACTACCCCCTCGGCATCGGGACAGTATACTGCATCTCACAGGTAAAACCGCAGAGGGTTTTGCACACCATCACACAAACAGCGACTCCGAGGAACCGCTGCTGCACAGACCACCCGAATCGATGAGCTCGACTTGATGCTCGCGGCGCTCCCGGATAGTCTCAACACATGGCAGAAGCGAGAATAATACTGAAACCCAAGGAGGAACCCCGCATCAAGGCGGGGCATCCCTGGGTCTATTACAATGAAGTCGCGCGTATCGAGGGACAGAGCTCGGCGGGGGATGAAATCGACATCATCGACGCGCGAGGCCGTTTTCTAGGTTCTGCCTTTTATAATCCAAATTCAAAAATCCGGGCGCGTATCTACTCACGGACGCCGAGGAAGGCGGATGCGGAGTTCTTCGACGAGGTCCTTGGAAAGGCGATAGCCTGGCGAAGACGCTTTTTCAATCTCGAAGACCAGAGTCTGCGTCTTGTCTTCGGTGAAGCGGACAGCCTGCCCGGCATGATCGTAGATTCCTTCGCCGGCGAGGATCCCGAGGGTCGGAAGGGACGCTGGCTGTCCGCTCAATTTCTGTCGCTCGGTGTCGATGTGCGGAAAAGCGAGATACTATCCGCGCTTCAAAGACACTTTCCGGCAGACGGGATCATGGAACGGAGCGAGGCCCCTGTCCGCATGCTCGAAGGGCTCGCAGCCTTTTCCGGCATAGTCGCTGGTTCAGTCCCCGGTCGAATCATAATGCTAGAAAACGGCCTCCGTTTCGCCATCGATCTTTCATCGGGCCAGAAAACCGGCTGGTTCCTCGACCAGAGAGCGAATCGAGCCGCCGCGGCGCGGTATGCAAAAGGCGCCCGGGTTCTCGACGCCTTCTGCAACGCGGGCGGCTTCGCCCTGAATTGCGCGGCGGCGGGGGCCTCCGAAGTCATAGCCGTCGACTCTTCTGCCGAGGCCCTCGCCTCGGCGTCGTACAACGCCGCCCTCAACGGCCTCGACACGCGCGTACAGACCGTACAGGCGAACGCCTTCGATTACCTGCGCGAACTCGAACGCGAGCGAAAACGTTTCGACATGATCATCCTCGACCCGCCCGCATTCGCCAAAAACCGCGCATCCCTCGAAGGCGCCCGTCGAGGTTATAAAGAAATCAACCTTCGGGCGCTTCGCATGCTCGAACGCGGCGGAATCCTCGTTTCCTGCTCATGCTCGTACTGGTTCTCGAGCTCGCTTTTCTGGGCCATGCTCGAAGACGCATCCGGCGACTGCGGAAGAAAACTACGCGTTCTCGAAGAACGGTTTCAGGATCTCGACCATCCGGTTGTAAGCGCTTACAATGAGTCGAAATACTTGAAGTGTTTCATCTGCGAGGTCGAATGACGGCTGTTCACTCGACCGAATCCACATCGCTCAATTTAACTATAAAACTATTACACGGGATGCGGCTTCGCCCGTCACGCCGAACAACCTCTGAAGCTGTTCGGCATTCTCGTACGAGGTCCCTGCTTTTGCATTGAAGAAGGCGATAAAAGACTTCATTTGAGATTCGTCTTTTCCGTTTTTCAGCGCATAGAGGGCGGACGCGAAGGCTGCTCGATACAAGCCCGCCTCGGCGAGTTCCATTGTCGAAAGACTCCCGTACTGCCGTTTCGCGCGGCCGTCGACGATAGCGGCAGCGCCGTCATACCCGATTGTAAAAACAAAATCCTCGCGCGAAAGCATGATCGTCCTCCATGAGAGATCGGGCGGCCGGTCTTCTGAGGAACCATGCCGCCCTTGTCGACGTCGTATTATGCCGGTGAAAAACTCTCTTTCGAGGCCCCGCACATAGGACAAACCCAGTCATCCGGCAGCTTCTCGAAGGGAGTCCCCGCAGGGACGCCGTTGTCGGGGTCTCCGACGGCAGGATCATAGATATAACCGCAGACATCGCATACATACTTCTTCATAAGTGTCTCCTTACCTCGTCGTTACTTCTTTCTACCAACCAGATCACCAATTCTCACCGAGAAGCTCGAAATACCCCTGGGGGTGGGCGCAGGCCGGACAGGATTTCGGCGGCTCCGTCCCCTCGTATACATAGCCGCAGTTCAAGCAGCGCCACGCCGTCGGCTTATCCGACTTGAAGACCTTGCCGGAGTCGATATTCGCGGCCAACTTCTCGTAACGCTTCGCATGCTGTCTCTCGGCGACGACGATCGCATCGAATACCGCCGCAATCGCGTCAAAACCCTCTTCCCGTGCGGTCTTTGCGATATCCGGGTACATCTCCTTCCACTCATGGTTCTCACCCGCGGCTGCAGCGAGAAGATTCTCCCTTGTCGTGCCGATCACGCCGGCGGGGAAGGCGGCTTGAATTTCTACATCTCCGCCCTCGAGGAATTTGAACATACGCTTGGCGTGTTCCTTCTCCTGATTGGCCGTTTCTTCAAAAATCTGTTGAATCTGAACAAAGCCTTCTTCCTTGGCCTTCGAGGCGAAGTAGGTGTACCGCATCCTCGCCTGCGATTCGCCGGCAAAGGCCGTCATAAGATTTTTCTCGGTCTTTGTCCCTTTCAGGCTCTTCATTGTCCCCTCCCCTGCTATGGATTTGCAGCATTCAGATACCACACCGTGTCGCTAAATATAGCCAATGCCGGGCTTCAGCGCAAACCAAATTATCTATTCAAATACTCAACCTTCAATCATCTACGGTAAAAAGACGCGTTGTCCAGGCAGAGGGGTATATGAGCTCTGTTTCACTCTATGACATGACCTGTTTCCGAACGGTAGAACGTCCCGATGTCCGGGAGCGAATGGTGCGGGAGGGCGCCGGCTCCCTCTCGGATGCCGAACTCATCGCGGCGCTCATCGGCACCGGCACCAGAGGCAAGAAAGTCACCGAACTCTCGGAAGAAATTCTCGGCCTTATCGATTCAACGAGAGATCTTCCCTCGGCCGAGGCCTTGGGCAGACTGTCCGGCGTCGGCGAGGCGAAGGCCTGCGCTCTCTACGCCGCCCTCGAACTTGGAAGGCGGCTCTACGGTTCGAGGGACCGTCGAATCAGCTCACCCAAGGACGTCTGGTCGGTCGTCGCGCATTGGTCGGACCGCAAACAGGAAAGATTCATCTGCTGCTCGCTGAACGGTGCGCATGAACTCATAGCCGCTCGTATTGTCTCGATCGGCCTGGTCAATCGCACCGTCGTTCATCCGCGCGAAGTGTTCGCCGATCCTATAACCGATCGCGCCTGCGCCGTCGTCGTAGCGCACAATCATCCCTCGGGCAGACTCGATCCCAGCCCCGAGGATCGTGAAATCACCAAACGCCTCAAGGAAGCCTCCGACACCCTCGGCATCGCCCTTCTCGACCACGTTGTCTTCTCGAAGGACGCTTACTACAGTTTTGTCGAACACGGACTCCTCGATCCTGCGACTGCGGAATAATCAAACGGTAATACAAAGCCGCCCGAGCTACACAGGTCGCAGGGGCGGCTCATATAAAGGTGACCTCGAAAAACTTCAGTTTTTCGAGGTCAACCAAAGAAAAAGCAATTCCCACAAGGGAATTACAAGGACCCTCTAAAAACCAACCGGGTTTTTAGAGGGTCCCTAAACTCGTTTTGGAAAACTCAGATGACTCCGACTTTTCTTCCCGCTTTTTCGAAAACGTCGAGAGCCCTCGTCAATTGACTCTTGGTATGAGAGGCCATGTAACTCGTTCGCAGAAGTGCATGCCCCTCGGGAACGGCAGGAGCTATTACGGGATTGGTGTACACCCCTCCCTCGTACACCTCTTTCCACAAGCGGAAGCATTTCTCATCGTCATGAACGATGATCGGAATTATCGGTGTCTGGGTGTTCCCGATATTGAAACCGAGCTCACGGTAACTCTTCATCATAAAGTGAGCGTTCTCCCAAAGCCGTTCGATATGTTCAGGTTCGTTCTCCATGATATCGAGAGCGGTCATCGCGGCCATAACGAGAGGGGCGGGCAGCGAGGCCGAGAAAATGAACGATCGCGCAAAATGCTTGATGTAATCGATGACGTCGGTATCGCCTACGACGAAACCGCCGAGCGAGGCGAAGCTCTTGGAGAAAGTCCCCATGGTCAGATCGACATCGTCGATCAGATTGAAGTGCGCGGCCGTTCCCCTCCCGCCGCCCAGAACGCCGACCGAGTGCGCGTCGTCGACATACAGCCGCGCGCCCCTGGCTTTGCAGATCCCCACGAGCTTCGGCAGGTCGACTATATCGCCGCCCATCGAGAAAACCCCGTCGACGACGACGAGCGTCCCCTTGTCCTGCGGAATCTTGGCGAGAATTCTATCGAGCTGATCCAAGTCTCCGTGGACGAATCTTTTTATTTCGCCGATACCCAGTCTGCAGCCGTCGACGATGCTGGCGTGGTCCTCCTTGTCAGTGATAACCACGTCGTTTTTCCCTATGAGGGCCGAAATAGCCCCGAGGTTGGTCTGCATGCCCGTAGAGAACACGAGTGCTGCGGGCTTGCCCATAAAAGCGGCAAGCCGCTTTTCCAACTCGACATGGATGCTGAGTGTTCCATTGATGAGGCGGCTCCCCGTCGGGCTCGTTCCAAAATCGTCAATCGCTTTTTGCGCAGCTGCCTTGACTCGTGGATGAAAGGTCAGCCCGAGATAATTGTTCGAACCGAGCATGATGACCTTTCGGCCGTTCATGACGACCTCGGTTCCCTCTGTGCTTTCGAGCGGCTGGAAGAAGGGATACAGACCGGATTCGATGGCCTTCTTCGCCCTGTCGAACTCATAGCACTTCTTGAGAATGTCCATGAAGGACCCCTTTCCGCACGCGGCAGGTCCGCGCACGACGCACCAAGCCTCTAGCGGCTGGTTATCGAAAACCGGCTGTACAGATCGATCAGGCGAGGAGGTCTCCCCGTCGATCCTCGAACCAGTTTTCTCTTCCGCCTTAAGTCAAACAGGCGGTCATGAAGTGATAAGTCTATACGCAATCGCAGATATCGACAAGAACTCTGCCTTGGTCTAACACGAAGGGGAAGGCTTCTTTACCTTTGAAGGATCATTACACGCTCGATCCTTTTATCGCCTTGTTACGTTATTGCACTATGTATGAAGCTGCAAAGAAAGGCGCTTTCGCTTTTACAAGAAGCTTAAAAGCAAAAAAAAAGCCTGGCGACGACCTACTCTCCCGCCCGAGGGCAGTACCATCGGCGTTAAGGGGCTTAACTTCCGTGTTCGGAATGGGAACGGGTGTTTCCCCCTCACGATAATCACCAGGCAACTATTCACATACGAACCATGAGTACTCGCGAAAGCACCCACGTGAGGGTTGCGTCTTCGACGCTCATCGTCGACGCAAAGCGTCACTGACGCTCGCGTCGCCGACGCTTTGCGTCGCAGACGCGGCGGGGAAAGCAGAGGAGGGTCTCGTTCTAGCCGGTGCCAGCCCCGCAGGGCTTGGCGGCATCCAAGCTTACGCGAACGCTCCGTTTTCGCGAAAGAGCGAACAATAATATGGTCAAGCCTCACGGTAGATTAGTACTGGTCGACTGCACGCGTTACCGCGTTTACATCTCCAGCCTATCAACCAGGTAGTCTCCCTGGTACCTTCAGGACTCTTAACGAGTCAGGGATGGTTCATCTCGAGGTGGGCTTCCCACTTAGATGCTTTCAGCGGTTATCCCTTCCGAACATGGCTACCCAGCACGTGCCCTTGGCAGGACAACTGGTACACCAGAGGTTCGTCCACTTCGGTCCTCTCGTACTAAAAGCAGCTCCTCTCAACCATCCAACGCCCGTGGCAGATAGGGACCGAACTGTCTCACGACGTTCTGAACCCAGCTCACGTACCGCTTTAATTGGCGAACAGCCAAACCCTTGGGACCTGCTCCAGCCCCAGGATGCGATGAGCCGACATCGAGGTGCCAAACCTTGCCGTCGATGTGAACTCTTGGGCAAGATCAGCCTGTTATCCCCAGAGTACCTTTTATCCGTTAAGTGACGGCGCTTCCACCCGCCACCGCCAGATCACTAAGACCTACTTTCGTACCTGCTCGTCCTGTCGGACTCGCAGTCAAGCCGCCTTGTGCCTTTACACTTGCGCGCTGATTTCCAACCAGCGCGAGGCGACCTTCGCGCACCTCCGTTACCGTTTAGGAGGCGACCGCCCCAGTCAAACTGCCTGCCTACCACTGTCCCCGACCCGGATTGACGGGCCCAGGTTAGAAACCTAGCCTGACAAGAGTGGTATTTCACCGACGACTCCACACAGCCTAGCGGCCATGCTTCATAGTCTCCCACCTATCCTACACATGTCAGGCCAAGTCCCAATGGTAAGTTGCAGTAAAGGTTCACGGGGTCTTTCCGTCTAACCACGGGTAACCGGCATCTTTACCGGTACTTAAATTTCACCGAGTCTCGCGTCGAGACAGTGCCCAGATCGTTCCACCATTCGTGCGGGTCGGAACTTACCCGACAAGGAATTTCGCTACCTTAGGACCG
>CAZXXZ010000014.1:0-51282 GCA_964644505.1 uncultured Treponemataceae bacterium
TTCATGATGCTCGCGGAGAATCTCGGTCTACAACCGGAGCGGATTTTGTATGTCGGCAATTCACCGAATGTCGACGCACGGGGGGCGAACAAGGTCGGCATGACATCGGCCATCGTCTCCCGTCGCCGCATCCGCGAAGCGGATTTCAGCTTTTTCAAGTGGTCCCGTCTCGTCGAATTCGTTCTGTCCTGATGCACGGAGGCAGCGCATGCGGCCGTGCGCCCCAGTCAGTTCCTCCACACCTCGAGCACCGAAGGCACGGACTTGATATGCTCAAGTGCCTCCTCGGAGGCCGAACAGGTGATTTGCATATGCGCTTTGACGACACTCTCGCTCTGATGTCCCGAGGGTATATGGAAAAAGACGCCGCAGGGCCCGGGCTTGTCGAATATCGCATCGCGAAGTGCGTAGAGCTCATCCTCGCACAACGGGGCCGAGCCGAGCCGCACGTGCACTTCGCGCCAGGATTTTTCCTTGAGCGAGACGGGATCGACGAGTTCGTCTATCTTGAAACTCGGATTCCCGCGCGAAAGATCGACCTTTCCCCGCGCGAATATGACGGAATCGACGACGAACTTGTCCCTCCAGCGCTCGAGGGCGTCCGCGAACACGACGATTTCGATGCCCCCCTGTGGATCCTCGACAGAGCCGAAGGCCATTTTTTTCCCGTTTTTCGTTATTACTTCACGGAACTCCTTGAGCATGGCGATGAGCGTGTAAGTCCTGTCGGGACTCGAGCGATCGGGATGGGCTAAATCGAGGTCGCAGGAGCGCTCCCACAGATGCTTCCACTCGTCCATGGGGTGTCCCGAGAAATAGAAACCCAAGAGTTCTTTCTCGAGCCTGAGTCGCTCGGCACGCGGGTAATCCTCGCACCTCGACAGTTCGAAGGGCGGATACTCCTCCTCGCCCGTGCCATCGAAGAGGCTCGCCTGCCCGAAACGCGACGACTCCTCCTTAGCCTGCACATAGGACACGGCGCGTTCGATCTCGAGAGCGAGTTCTCTGCGGGTGTTTCCCAGCGAATCGAAACAGCCCGCGTTGACGAGACACTCGAGGGTCTTCTTGTTCATGGTTTGAGTGCCGAGCCGCTCGATGAACTCGATGAAGGACGTGAAATCGCCGCGCTTTCCGCGCTCGGCCACAATGGCCGCGGCAAGGCCTTCGCCGACGCCCTTGATCCCCAGGAGTCCGTACACGATCCTGCCGTCGACGACCGAAAAGAAAGACTCGGAACGGTTGATGTCGGGCGGGAGGACCTCGAGCCCCATGGAACGGGCCTCGCTTATGTATTCGGTGAGCTTGTCGGTATCGGAAATTTCGTTCGTGAGATTGGCGGCCATGAACTCGGCCGGGTAGTTAGCCTTGAGGTAGGCGGTCCTGTACGCGACGATCGAGTAGGCGGCGGCGTGGGACTTGTTGAATCCGTAGCCGGCGAATGGTACCAGTATGTCGTAAATTTCTTCGGCTTTTTCCTTTGTGTAGCCCCGCTTGACCGCGCCCTCGATAAAGGGTCCTTTCTCCTTCTCGATAATCTCTTTCTTCTTCTTCCCCATGGCGCGCCGCAGAAGGTCGGCCCTGCCGAGCGAATATCCCGCGACCTCCTGGGCGACCTGCATGACCTGCTCCTGATAGACGATGACGCCGTAGGTTTCCTTGAGATACTTCTCGAGGGAGGGATGGGGGTAGGTAATGGGGCTGCGTCCCATCTTCGAATCGATGTATTTCGGAATGTAATCCATCGGCCCCGGCCGGTACAGCGCGTTGAGGGCGATAAGGTCCTCGATGCTCTCGGGTTTCGCCTGCTTGAGTATGCCCTGCATGCCGCTCGATTCGAACTGGAAGACAGATGTCGACTTCCCTTCTCCGAGAAGTTGGAATGTCTTACGGTCGTTCTCGGGGATTTTCGACTCATCGAGATCGATACCGCGTTTTTTCAGAAGATCGAGCGTGTGCTTTATGAGTGTGAGGGTCTTGAGCCCGAGGAAGTCCATTTTGACAAGGCCGCATTTCTCGAGATAGTCCATCGTGTACTGCGTCGAGACGATGCCGGTTTTTGAATCTTTATAGAGGGGGACAAAATCGGAAAGTTCCGATTTTCCAATAACGATACCAGCTGCATGAAAGCTCGCGTGGCGGTTTTTGTTTTCGAGCTTGCGCGCGATCGAGAAAAGCTCGCGGTATTTTACATCCTCGGCGAGAGCTCGCAGCTTCGGTTCGTCCTCGAAGGCCTTGGCCAGGGTCATCTTCGGATCCTCGGGCACGAGCTTCGCGATATTGTTCGCCTCTTCGAAGGGTATGTCGAGGGCACGGGCGACGTCCTTTATGACCGCCTTCGCCTTGAGCGTTCCGAAGGTGATGATCTGCCCCGTTCGCTCGGCTCCGTACTTGCGCGTCACATAATCGATCACCTCGCCGCGGCGCTCGAAGCAGAAATCCACATCGAAATCAGGCATCGAGATGCGCTCGGGGTTGAGAAAGCGCTCGAAGAGAAGGTTGTACTTCAGGGGGTCTATGTCGGTTATCCTGAGCGCGTAGGCGACGATGCTGCCAGCTCCGGAGCCGCGGCCCGGTCCGACGGGAATGCCGTTGCGCTTCGCCCAGTCGATGAAGTCCCAGACTATGAGAAAATAACCCGTGAAGCCCATCTTGATGATGATGTCGAGCTCGTACTCAGCACGCGCGCGGATCTCGTCCCCGCCCGAAGGATAGCGGGTTTTAAGCCCCTCATGCGTCAGGTGGCGCAGGTAATTTTCGGGACTTCCGAATTCCTTCGGAACCTCGTACTCGGGCAGAAGCGGCCCCGGGTACTTGATTTCGAGATCGACCATCTCGGCGATCGCGATCGTGTTCGCGACTGCCTGGGGTGTCTCGGCGAAGAGAGCGGCCATCTCGTCGGGGCTCTTCATGTAGAACTCGGAGCCCGGAAAGCGCATGCGGTCGGGTTCCGAGCGTTTTCGGTTCGTGCCGATGCACAAAAGAATATCGTGAGCCTCGGCGTCCGATTTTTCGAGATAGTGCATGTCGTTGGTGCACAGAAGCCGCAGGCCCGAGCGCTTCGACATGGCGATCAAGGAGCGGTTCGCCCGCTTCTGCTCCTCGATGCCGTGATCCTGGAGTTCGAGGAAAAACCGTTCTTTGCCGAAGAGCTCGGCGTAGCGTCCGGCGACGCGTTCGGCCTCGTCTTCCCTGCCCATGAGGATAAGGCTCGGAATTTCTCCCGCGATGCAGGCCGAGCTGCAGATGAGACCCTTCGAGTATTTCGAAAGAAGCTCGAAATCTATACGCGGCTTATAGTAGAAGCCTTCGGTGAACGAAGCCGAGGAAAGTTTGAGAAGATTGCGGTACCCCGTTTCATTCTCGGCGAGAAGTATGAGATGCCAGTACTTGTTCCCGTTCTCCGTGCCCGTACGGTCGAGACGCGAACCGCCGGCGACGTAGAACTCGGAACCTATGATCGGCTTTATCCCGGCTTCCGTGCATGTATCGTAGAACTTCACGGCGCCGAACATATTGCCGTGATCGGTCAAGGCCAGGGCCTTCATCCCCAGTTCCTTGGCCTTGGCGACCATCGAGGGAATCGATGCGGCCCCGTCGAGAAGTGAATAATCTGAATGATTGTGGAGGTGGACGAACTCGGCCATAACGTCAGCAGTATAGCGCCGGGAGCGGCGACGCGGAAGAGCGGAGCGCGCGAGCTAGTCGCTCGTTATCGTCCATCCGAGTTCGTCCCGAAGCCGCCTGTAGTCCTCCGAGTTGGCGTCGACGCGACCCGGATTTTGGCTCAGTATCAAGGTGCCGCCGCGTACGCCGCTCGAGACAAGATCGGACAAAAGTCTCGCGATGGCCTCGTCATCAAGCGAGTTCGCGCTCAGATCGAGCGCGCGCACCCCGCTCGATCCGACGAAAACGGATTCGATGCTCGAGTTTCTCGCATTGATCTCGCCGTTTTCCGAGGCGAACTTCGATTCCCGCAGGTCGATCGTCGTGTACGTGTTCTCCCAGATGAGGACCTCTGTCAAAACCGTTGAATTCGGTTTGAACGTACCGGCCTGACCGGCGTTCCATAGAAAGCATTCTTGAAGCGCCGGCATCCTGTCCACGGGCACGGCATTCGTCAGCTGCGGGTTCTCTCGGAGACAGACATGCCAGAGTTTCGGACATGCGGAGGGCCACTTTATCGACGTGTACGCGTTCAAAGCCCCGCGCAAATCCTCGAGCGCCGTGCAATCGGTGAGATCGAGCGAAACAAGGTCATTGTTTTCGACGCAGAGGCGGACAAGGGCGTTAGCCCCTCTCAGGTCGATCGATTCCAGGCCGACGGATTCTCCCTCTTGTTCGCTGAAGAATATCTCGACAATGCGAAGTTTTTTGAAATCCTTGAAACTCAAGCTGTTCAACTCTGTGTTGTGCGAGGAACACCAGATTCTCAGAGAATCTTTTGCAAGATACAGATGCGCGAGCTCTGTAACATATTGATTACTACGTTGATACATAGGGCCGAGCGTCCCCCCGTCGTTCCCGTCGTAGCCGATATCGATTGTGGTAAGCGCCTTCCAGGGCAGGACTTTCAGCGTCGCGAGCATTCCCCCTGTATAGTTGGCGGACGGAGTCGCGGAGTCGGCGCCGGTGACAGTATTTACTATCCCTCCCTTGTATGGGACGAAGTGCCATTCGACGACAGCTCCATTTTCGACTTCAAGTAAAGGAGCGAAGACCGAACCGCCCGAGACATAGAAACCGATCTCGTCCTCGGGCGTTTCTCCATTCGCTCGAAGAAGCTCGGGATTCGGCGTTGAGTTCGACCGTGTGCACCCGGCTGCTGCGAGCGAAAAAAAACAGCACAAGGCGGCCCAGAAGCACCCGTTTTTATACATCCATCTCTCCGTTTTTTACCATATCGACAGGCGCCACACATGACGCGCTTGGATGAAAAAAAGCCTAGGTGCATCAAGCTAATATACAACAAGCTCCGCCGACTTCACAGTCTCAGCAGGACGCCTTCGTATTATGACCTTTCCTCAGCTTCCTCGATAAGTACCCGCGAGCCGTCCCTTCCGCCGTGCCGCAGAACATTCACCATGAAGATGTTGAGCTTGTTCACGATGTTCGGCGGCAGGAGATTACCGTCGACCTCGACCGACATGACCGGATACTTCCGCTCGCGCGCCCAGGGCGTGTAGATGCCTTCGATGACGCGGCCGATAAGGCAGGCGAAGGGACTGATATTGATAACGCCCGAATAGCCCTCCTCCATCGCCATGGCCGCGGAGGCGGACGAGATGACGATCTCCGAATTGAGTTCGAAGTTGACGAAGTGCTTCTCGGCGATAGCCATGATCTTCTTCATGTCCTCGGGGCTCGGGGGCACGAGGCGGGTTTCCGCGAGACTTCGCTTGACGCCGTGCTCGACATGGTTTTTCCATAGTGTCTCGATGTAAAGACGAATGAGCTTTTTCGCCTCCGCGCTGAAGGGCCGCTTAAAGAAAGGCTTAAGCCGTAAGCGCTTCTTGAGGTCGTACTCGCGCACGAAATCGAGATAGCGTATCCACTCGGTTATGCCTGAAACCTTGGCGATGATTCCTTTGCGCGAGAATAGATCGACGATCTCGTCCACGGCGAAGTCGTCGCGCCGCACGTAGATTTCGCCGACGATGAGAACGCGCGGCACCTCGTCGATCCGCTTCGCGACGGGGATGGCCGCTATGCGTTTCGATATCTGTTTCAAGGTCGGCTTGATTTTGCTTATATCGGTCTCGGCGACGTGCAGAATATCGCGCCAAATCCGGCCGAACTCGATCATCGCGGACTTCGGATCCGCGGCGGTCGCGCGCAGCGCGGTCTGGACGTCCTTCAGATAGTCCGAGATGGTTATGGTCCACCACATGGATTTCGAGAAGCCCGGCCCGAGCTCGTTGTAGGAATTGTCGGCGCTCATGGTGAAAACCACGACGTTCTCGAGCCTCAAGTCCCTGAACAGGTTCTCGTAGAAAACGAAGTATTGGCCGGTCCGACAGGGGCCGGTCGTAATGGGCACGAACAAAAGGTATATTTCGTCCTTGCGATACTTTTCAGATGCGAAGTACTGCAGGGCGGATCCGAGCACGAGGTGCGAGGGGACGCACTCCTTGCCCGAGGCGTGGCTCCGGGCGACCTGGATGGTCTCGCGCGAAGCGCGCGGCAGTGCCTCGGCGTTGACGTCGATGCCGCGCAGGACCGAGGCCATGAGCTCGGTCGCCATCTCGCCCATGTTGGAGAGGAGTATCTTGATCTTCTTATTGCCGAATATCTCGTGCTTCTCGCCCGTCCTCGTGTCCAGGACGTGAAGCGGCTGGCCCTTCACGTTCATGAACCTAAGGCCGTTGTCATAGCGCTCTTCTTTGAGTTCGCCGAGCTTCGAGCGATAGCCGTCGATGATATCGAGGAAGGCCTCGACGCGGGTGTCGATACCGGCGTCGGCCGAGTGCGAGTCCAGTTCGAGGACGAGAAATGGTTTCTGTCCCATCATCCACTTGATGTAATGAAGGATGAACGAATCGGGCGCGCAGGAGAAGTTCGAGACGTAGGTTATATAAATATTAGGCTCGTCCTTGATGAGCGAGGCCGCCTTCATGTCCTGCTGGCCGTAGTACCAGTACATGTTCGAGAAGATCGTCTCGTCCTCGAAGGGGAGGAAGTCGAAGGGGATGACCGAGTAGCCCCGCGTGGTGAACTTGCGCGGAATGCCCATGTTGGCGTCTGCGGTATAGGCGTTGTAGGGCCGCCCGAGAATCGCGATGACCGGCTTGTCGTCCTTTCTCGCCTCCTCGAGTGCCCGCCGTCCGATCTCCGAGGCCTTGTTGAAATAGTCCTCCTGTTTCGAGCAGGCGAGATCGAAGGCCTCCTCGATTTCGCGGTCCTCGATGCCCAACCTGCGGCCTAGTTTGATGAAATGCTCGAGTGCCTTGGCGCGCCCGAACTTGAATGACACGACGACGTCCAAGAACTTTTCGGGATCGACCTCGGGGAAGGCCTTCCTGATATAGTACGGCAGGCTCTGCGTGATCGGACAGAAGTTGGCGTGCACGTCCTTCTCGTAACTGGGCATGTCGCGGAAATGCGGCAGAAAAACGTAATCCGCGCCCTTGTCGAGCACATCCTGCACCGCGCCGTGCGCGATCTCGGCCGGGAAGCAATAGGTCGACTCGGCCCGCGCCACACCCTCGTGATCGACCTCCTCCGAGAGGAAGGTCCTGATGCCGAGTGCATGGAAGAACCATGAATAGAAGGGGTACATCGTGTGTACCGAAAAACATTTCGGGATACCCACGACGAAATTGCGCTTGGCGACGAAATCCGCCGGGTTCGGAGCGGAGCGCACATAGAGCAGCTCGGTTCTCTCCTTGACCCAGTCGTTGACGAGGACATCGGCCTTTTTCTTGCGCATGTTCGCGTATTTGTTGCAGCGGCCCCCGAACATGTACTTGGCGCCGCGCACTTCGAGCACCTGTATGGGACAGAGATTCTCGCAGGAGCGGCATTTGAAAACAGACTCGTACAGGATCTCGCGGGAGGCTATCTCGACGATATTGTAGGATGACTTCTCGAGCAGGCCGTCCACGTTTTTCTGCTTCGCCAAGAGTCCGACGCCGTAACAGCCCATGAGTTCCGGCGAGGGCGGAACGAGGATAGGCTTGCCGAGGAGCATCGCGAACGCGAGCGGGACGGCCTTGTTCTTCGCGACTCCACCCTGAAGGAATATTTTCTTTCCTATAGTTCGATTGCCGACGACGCGGTTCAGATAATTTGCGACGATCGAGCAAACGATACCCGCCGTGATGTCCTCGCGGGTCGCGCCCTGCTGTACGGCCTTGCGGATATCCGAGTTGATGAAGGCCGAGCAGTGCTCGCCGAACTTCAAGGGGGCTCGGGCGGAAAGCGCGATGTCGCCGATCTCGGCGGCGCTGCGGATATTGAGGTCTCCCTGGGCCGATTCCTCGAGAAAGCTGCCCGTTCCCGCCGAGCAGGCCTCGTTCATCGCGTAATCGATGGGCACGCCGTTCTTCAGTAATACGTATTTCGCATCCTGGCCGCCGATTTCGAAGATCGTGTCAACGTCGCCGGTGAAATGCGTGGTTCCGACCGAGTGGGCGATGATCTCGTTGTACACTCCTGCGTTCTCGAGGAAGACGCCCAGAATCTCCCGCGAACTCCCCGTGGTCGCCGCCAGCGTGATCTTGATCGCATCCGAAAAATCAGCGTTCTCGGCGAGACCGAGATCGGATCGAACCTTCTTCGCGATCTCGACAAGACAGAGCTTCAGGGCCTTGACGGGGTCGCCGTGCGTCCTGCCGTAGTGGGAGGCGACGATCTCGTCGGTCTCGATATCGATGAGACAGGCCTTTGTGGTGGTCGATCCGCCGTCCACGCCGAGAATATACTCGCGTCCCGCCCGCACCGGCCCTGTCGCGGACTCGAAGTAACTCACTTTGTCGGCGGCGCTGGAGAGGGGGGAGAGGCGGTCGAAACGGATCTCGTTGGACTTCAAGAGACGCTCGGCCCCCGGAAACGGCGAGCCGGAGGACCGGGCGATGACGGCCGCCCCGTATGCTTCGAAATACGCCGCTTCCTTTGGAACGACGAATTCGATTTGAGGCGCGAGCTCGCGGATGAAGCGGAGTATGTGCGGATTGAGCGTGGTGCCGCCGGTGAGCATGACGCGGCCCTCGCTGATCTTCGCGCGCTTCAGAAAATCGACGACCTTGGTCGCCATGACCATCGACAGCGAGAGAACAATGTCGTCTTTCGTCGCCTCCCGCTTGTTGAGTCGGTGCGTGCAGTCGGATTTCATGAAGACCGAGCACCTCGTGGACAAGGGCAGGACCTTTGCCTCGGGCCCGACCTTCGACGCGTCTTCGAGCCTCATGTCCATGCGCGCGAGCTGCTGCTTGAAAAACTCTCCCGTCCCGGACGCGCACTTGTTGCCTGAAAAATTATTAACAATAGTGCCGCGCTCGTTGACCGTATAGACGATGAGATCCTCGCCGCCCATGGTCACGACGGCGTCTACTTTCTCGCCCGTCGCCTTCAGGGCGGCCTCGATGCACAAGGGCTCGATGGTGTTGTTGAGCGCGAAGAGCCCCCTGCCCTCGTTGCCCGTCACCAGGGCCGGGGTCCCGACCGGGGCCTTCCTTCCCTCAAGCGCCCTGCGAACCGCCGCGAGGAAATCGCCCTCGTGCGGCAGGACGACGCTCCACGCGATCGCATCGTCTTCGAGGTAGACTATCTTCAGGCTCGACGAGCCGACATTGATTCCGAGACTGTTCATCGGGACCCCTCAATATATGTATCGCTTACACTGCACGTCCCAGCTCCGGGCGCGGCCGAATGGTACCATCAAGGCGCCCCGATGGACAAGGACGGATACTATTGACAAAATCGCCCCGTTCACGCACACTTGCCTCATCATGGACGCCAGGACGCGCATCGATCTCAACAGCCTCGTTCATCATCATCACGGCCACTTCGGAAGGCCGTGCGGTGACGTAGTCTGAGCGCTGTTCAAACAAAGCGCAGTCTGCGGGAGCGCCGGCCTTTTCGGGCCGGCGCTTCGGTTTTTACGGGATCCTTTCGGGGATCGAGCGCCGGCCGACCGGGTCCCACGCGCCCGAATGAAAGGAGACCGATATGAACACGACGATTCTCGAACTTGGCCTTCCCAAGGGCCGTATGCAGGCCGAAGTTCTCAAGCTCATGGCCGACGCCGGCCTGCCCGTCAAGGCCGACGAGCGCGGCTACCGACCGGTCATCGGACATGCGGGAAACGGGGACGCATCCGACGCCTTCGCAGCACGAGCGCCCCGTTTCGACGCCAAATTCCTCAAGCCCCAGAACATCGTCGAGATGATCGATCTGGGAAGCCGCGACGTGGGCTTCGCTGGAGCGGACTGGAATCGCGAACTCGGCTCACAGGCGGTGGAACTTCTGGATACGGGACTCGACCCGGTGCGGATAGTGGTCGCCGCTCCGACCGGACTTCTTGTAAACGGCAAACTGCCGACGCGCCCGGGACTCGTCATCGCTTCGGAATACGAGAATCTCGCGAAGGAATGGATTTCGCGCAACGCGCCTGGGGCCAAGTTCGTCCGCTCCTACGGAGCGACCGAAGTCTTCCCCCCCGAGGACGCCGACGCGATCATCGACAACTGCGCGACCGGATCGACCCTCAAGGCCAACGGGCTCGAGATCGTGGACGAGATCATGAAAAGCTCGACTCGGCTGTACGCTTCCCGGAAGGCGATGGCCGACCCCGCCAAGCGCGAGGCGGCTGAAACCCTCGCCCTCCTGCTCAGCTCGGTGCTCGAGGCGCGCAAGCGCGTCATGATCGAGGTGAACGTCAGCTCGGAACGCCTGGCCGAACTGACCGAGATTCTTCCATATATGAAGTCGCCCACAATTTCGCCCTTGAAGGGGGGCGAGGCCTTCGCCGTACGCGTCGCCGCCCCGCGATCCTCGCTCGCGGGCCTCATCCCCGAGATAAAGCGCCGCGGCGGCAGCGACATCGTCGTGTCCGAAATATCCCAGATTGTTCCGTGATTGCACAAGGAGGGCTTGATGCGCAGCGACAAAGCGACAGGAGTGAGAAAAGTATCACTTAGGCGCACGAGCAGGGAAACCGACGTGCTCGTCTCGCTCGACCTCGACCCCGATTCTCCATGCGCGTCCATCGACACCGGAGTGGGCTTTCTCGACCACATGATCACTTCGCTCGCGCTGCACGCTGGTTGGTCGCTCTCGCTTCTCTGCAAGGGCGATCTCGCGGTCGACGAGCATCACAGCTCCGAGGACTGCGCCATCGCCCTGGGAGAGGCGCTCGCGCGGGCGGTCGCCAAGGGCCGATCCGCGGGGATAAGGCCGCGCCGCTTCGGTTCTGCCTGCGTTCCGATGGACGAATCCCTCGCCCGGGCGGCGATCGACTTCTCGGGACGGCCCTTCTGTAGGACCGAGCTCGGCCTCGGAGGTGCGCGCATCGGCGATCTGGCGGGCGAAAACATCGCCCACTTCTTCTCGAGTCTGGCATCCTCGGCCTGCATGACCCTCCACATCGACGTCCTCGCCGGGGAAAATTCGCACCACAAGGCGGAGGCGGCATTCAAGGCCCTCGCCCGAGCCTTCCGCGAGGCGCTCGAACCGGACAGTACAGCGGGGTCGGGGACAATCGAGAAAGCCCTGCCCGGAGAAGCCGCGGGAACCAGCGCGAAAGGGTCCGTAGAACTCGTGGAAATCACCGACGACGTGTTCGCCGAGGCGAAGACCGAACTTTTAAGGAAACGCAATGCCGGTACTGTCTAAATCTTCCGGGGACGAAGGGGATCGGATCTCCGTAGCCCTCGCGCCGACGGGAGTCGCGAACCTGGCCTCGGTTCTGGCCGCTCTCAGGCGCGCCGGAGCCGCCCCCTTCATCGCCGCCGATCCCGAGCAATTCGCCCAAGCACCCTTCGCACTCGTGCCCGGAGTCGGCTCCTTCGGCAGCGCCGTAGAGACCCTGCGCGCAATGGGCATGGACGAGGCGATCAAAGATCGCATAACGCGTCGATCGCCGACCATGGGCATTTGCGCGGGGATGCAGGTTTTCTTCGAGTCGAGCGAGGAGTCGCCGGGCGCCGCGGGGCTCTCCCTCGTTCAAGGAAGGTTCGGGAGATTCCCCTCAAGCGTTCCCGTCCCCCAGCTCGGCTGGAACCGCGTGACTCCGGACGGCACGCTTTCTCGTGACACGATAATCCGCTCCGGCTGGGCCTATTTCGCGAACTCCTACCGCATCCTCGACAAACCCGAAGGCTTCATCGCAAGTCGTGCGGTATATGGTGACGTTTTTATAGCGGCACTCGAATCCGAGGACCGGGCTCAGGCCGGCGAAGGCCCCGCCCTCCTCCTCTGCCAATTCCATCCCGAATTGTCTGGGCCCTGGGGCCTTGACGTGTACAAACGATGGCTCGGCCTCGGGAGAGCAAAGGACGAAACACGATGAACAGGATCGGCGCGCTTCGGGTGATCCCCTGTCTCGACGTCGACGGGGGCAGGGTCGTAAAGGGCACGCGCTTTCTGGACTTGAAAGACGCAGGCGACCCCGTCGAGCTCTCTCTTCGGTACGAGGCGGAAGGGGCTGACGAGATCGCCTTCCTCGATATTTCGGCGACGATCGAAGGGAGAGACACCGCCCTTAAATCCATCAAGGCCGTACGGGAGGCCATCGGGATCCCGCTCGCCGTCGGAGGGGGAATACGCGGGGTCTCGGACGCAGCCCGCATCCTCGAGGCGGGGGCCGACCGCGTCGCGGTCAACAGCGCAGCCGTGCGCGATCCCGATCTCATCGACGAACTCGCCGTCCGATTCGGCGTGCAGTGCGTTATCCTCGCGGTCGACGCTCGCAGGCTCGGCCTCGATGCGAAGACCTCAGCTTCCCGGGGCCCCCGTTGGGAGGTCGTGATCGAAGCCGGACGCAGGGGAACGGGACGCGAGGCCGTCGAATGGGCGCGCGAGGGCGCGCTTCGGGGAGCGGGCGAGATACTCCTCACCTCGATCGATCGGGACGGAACGGGGCTCGGCTACGACCTCGAACTCTTGTCCGCCGTGACGGCAGCCTCCGGCATACCTGTCGTCGCCTCGGGAGGCGCGTCCAGGCTCGAGCATTTCGTCGACGGCGCCCGCGCCGGGGCGCGTGCGGTTCTTGCGGCCGGAGTCTTCCACCGCGGCGAACTTTCCATCGGGGATGTCAAGCGGAGCCTCTCCCAGGCCGGCATGGAGGTCAGAACGTGATTATTCCGAGCATCGACATCATGGGCGGCAAGGCCGTTCAGCTGCGCGGCGGCAAACCCTTGGGAGGGAAATACCCCGTCCTCGAGGTGGGGGATCCCGAGCTCGTCGCCGAGCGCTATTCACGCGTCGGCGAAATCGCCGTCGTCGATCTCGACGCGGCGCTCGGCACGGGCGACAACAGGCAAATCATCGAGCGCATCATCCGACGCCATCCCTGCAGAGTTGGCGGGGGACTGCGCACAAAGGAGGCGGTGCTCGACTACCTGGACAAGGGAGCCCGCGCGGTCATGGTGGGCACCAAGGCAGAACCCGAGTTCCTCGAAGGACTGCCCCGTGAACGACTCATGGCCGCCCTCGACGAGAAGGCCGGAGAGGTCGTCGTCGAGGGCTGGACCAAGGGGACGGGGAGAAGCATCGAAGAGCGGATGAGGATTCTGGCGCCCTACGTGTCCGGATTCCTCGTCACCTTCGTCGACACCGAGGGAAGCCTCTCGGGCTTGAACACCGAAAGGATCAAGTCCCTCATTTCGTCCGCGGATGGAGTTCGCATAACCTTCGCCGGCGGCGCCTCGACGGCCGCCGAGATCGGTTCGCTCGACCGCCTGGGCGCCGACGTTCAGGTCGGAACGGCAATCGCCCTCGGGAAAATTCGTCTCGCCGAGGCCCTCGCAGCCTGCCTCAACTCGGACCGCGCGGACGGACTTTGGCCGACGCTCGTCTGCGACGAGGGAGGCCGCGCGCTCGGTCTCGTATGGTCAGACCTCGAAAGCCTCGACGCCGCGATCGAATCGGGCCGCGGAGTCTACCATTCTCGGACGCGGGGGCTCTGGAAGAAAGGCGAGAGCTCCGGCGATATCCAGGAACTTGTCCGCATCGCTGCCGACTGCGACCGCGACACGCTCCGCTTTACCGTACGACAGCACGGCCGCGGCTTCTGCCATCTCGGACGCCGCAGCTGCTTCGACGACGGTTCGGGGATAGAGCGGCTCGAACGCACGCTCCAGGCTCGGAAACAGCAAGCACCCGCCGGATCCTACACGCGCCGACTCTTCGACGATCCCGATCTGCTCGGATCGAAACTCCGCGAGGAAGCGGACGAGCTCGAAAGGGCGGCCAACACGGACGAAGCCACCTTCGAGGCGGCAGACGTCATCTACTTCGCCCTCGTCAAGGCCCTCGCCATGGGATCGAGCCTAGCGGCGATCGAGGCGGAACTCGATCGGAGGGCGCTGAAAGTGAGCCGGCGCAGCGGAGACGCAAAAGCCGCGTATATCAGAAAACCCGAATCCGACAAAACCGGAGGATCCTGATGGACGAGCTTTTGAGGCGGATCGATCTTGTCGATATAAAAGATTCACGCATGCGCGCACGCGACGCGGAGGCCGAAGAATCGGCAGCCCGGATTATCGCCGATGTCGCGGAGCGCGGCGAGAAGGCGCTGCGCGAATGGGCCGTCAAACTCGGCGACATCGGGATCGGCGACAAACTCATACTCGATAAAGGCGATCTTGCGAAGGCCCTCGAATCCATCGACACTCGGACGCGGAAAATCCTCGAGGCGGCGCGCGATCGGATAATGAACTTCGCCTCCGCGCAAAGGCAAGCGTTGCGCGACATCGAAGTCGCCGTCCCCGGAGGCAGGGCGGGCCACAGTTTCATCCCGGTAGGCCGCGCAGGCTGCTACGCTCCGGGCGGCAGATTTCCGCTCCCCTCGAGCGCCCTCATGACCGCCTGTACTGCCGGGGCCGCCGGCGTCGGATCGGTCTGGTGCCTCGGTCCCAAGCCGACGAAGGCGACCTTGGCCGCCGCAGCCTTGGCCGGGGCCGAGGGTTTTTTGGCCGCTGGCGGAGCCCAGGGCATCGCGGCGCTCGCATTCGGAGCCGGCGTCCCGGCCTGCGACGTCATTGTCGGACCCGGAGGACGATACGCGGCGGCGGCGAAACGACTTCTGTTCGGCGTCATAGGGACAGAGGCTCCGGCCGGCCCCTCGGAACTCCTGGTCATCGCCTCGCCTGATGCCGATCCCGACATTGTCGCGGCCGATCTTCTCGCCCAGGCTGAACACGATGTAGTAGCTGTTCCGGCGGTGATTGTGTTGGGATTTGAAGGTTCTGGAAACAAGGGTATTGTTGCAAACGATTTGAATTATTCAAACGTTAAAAAGACCTCAAACGTTGCTGAAGCTAAAAACGATAGCGCCGTTCCAATCGATGAAAAGAAAGCAAACATTCGTGAAGAAACAAAGGCTTTGAGTTTTTCAAACACGCTCACGACAACCCTCGCCCGACGACTCGAGGCCCTGCCCGAGCCGAACAGGAGCGTCGCGCGGCGCGCCCTCCAAAACGGCTGGCTTTTCATCGCCGCTGATGAAGATGAGGTTCTGAAAGCCGCTGAGCGCTTCGCGCCCGAACACCTCGAGATCCTGACGCCTGAGCCTGAGATCTGGGCGAAGCGCATCGGAACTGCCGGCGCGGTTTTTCTCGGTCCTGGTTCCGCCGAGGTTTTCGGCGACTACGGGGCCGGGCCCAATCACTGTCTGCCGACAGGGGGCGCCGCGCGCTTCGCCGCCGGTCTTTCGGTTCTCTCGTTTGTAAAGGCGAGGACCTGGCTTCGTATGGATTCGCCCGATGCGCTTTCATCCGAGGCCGCGGCCTTCGCACGGATCGAGGGACTCGAAGCCCACGCTCGTTCCGCCGAACTGCGTACTGGCATGGGGAGCACGACATGAAAAAAGAAACAATAACATCAGCCTCGAGCCCGAAGGCGATCGGGCCGTATTCGCCCGCGATTCGTGCAGGTGGTTTGTTATGTATCTCCGGCCAGCTCGGTCTCGATCCGGAAACGGGGCAATTGGCGCAGGGGGTCAGAGCTCAGACCGAGCGGGCGCTGGCCTCCCTGGAAGCGCTTTTAGTCGAGGCGGGGCTCGGCTTCGAGGACGTCGTCAAAACGACGATCTTTCTTGCGGATATCAATGATTTCTCCGAAGTGAATGAAATATACGCTTCGAAGTTCCGCCCCCCCTACCCCGCCCGCTCGACCGTCCAGGTTGCGGCCCTCCCCAGGGGAGCACTCGTCGAAATCGAGGCCCTCGCTGTGTACTGAAAAGTATCGTTTACCACTTCGTATCCGGCTTCGTTCCTGCTTCCAGCCTCAAAGGTCCGTCTTCGTCGAGACTGAAGTACTGGCTCTGCAGCGCGGAAAGCCTTACCGCTGGACCGGCAGAGCGGAATCGGACGAGAAGTCCGCCGAAGGTTCCGGCTCTGACGGGATCGGCGCCGGGTTCAAAGCCGGCATTATCCGGAAGCGGCAGAAGTCTGTCGATCCAGACAAGGTCAGACGGCGGTTCGAGAAGAACAGGCGGCGCATCGGCGGAAACGAGGGCCGCGACACGATAGAAACGCCGCAGGGGGGCATAGGCACCTTCGGCGGAACCAGGTCCTAACAGTCGCGCAGGTAGTGCGAGGGGGCCGGAGAACTCGAGTTTTTCTACACAAATCGATGCGGAATTGGAGTTCATCGCGACGAACCTGGTTCCCGCTGCCGCTCCCGGCCCTTTTACTTCGAGTTCGCCCCTGAATGCCGATGTTCCAACCTCGTAGGCCAGGATGCGGGCGACCGTTTCAGGGCCCGTATAGACTGTCCAATCTCGAAGCGCGGTGCGGATCATGATGCCGAGTATGGTTGCGATGGCCAGAAGGGAGAGGCCGCCGGCGAGGGGGAAGAGGCCGGCAAGCGTGCCCGCTCCAAGGACCAAAGTAGTATAGAACACAAGGCTGTCCATGCTCACGAGCATCGAATCGAGAGTTTTCTTCGAAGGCAGGATGAGGATGCAGGCTGCACAAAGGAGCGAGATGCTGAGGTAGGCGACGGCGCGCGCTATCCGCCGGGACCTCCGACGCGCCGCGGCCTGAGTCCGGCTCCGCGGGGGCGGAAGGGCGCGAAGCGCCTGACCGAGGGCGAGGCCGAAGAAAAGAGCGGCAGATGCGATCCACAACCAGGGATCGGCCGCAAACGCCATCAGCTCGGCCGAGGGCTCAGAATCCATAAAGCCTCGAGTATTTACCGCGGAGGTAGCCGATGAAATGTTCCGGATCTAGCGCGGAGCCCGTGACTCGAACGACGAGCTCCTCGGGCCGGAAAACCGCACCGTGAACGTGAATTTTTTTTCGCAACCAGTCGAGCGGCGCGACAAGGTCGCCGCCTTCGATCCGCTGTTCGATATCGGGAATCTCGGCCTTCATCGCGTCCCAAAACTGGGCTGCGTAGAGGTTGCCGAGGGCGTAACTGGGGAAGTATCCGAAAAGCCCGGCCGACCAGTGCACGTCCTGAAGGCAGCCGCGGCTGTCGTCCGGCGGCTCGATCCCGAGGTACTTCTTCATCCTCTCGTTCCATGCCGCGGGGATATCGCCGACCTCGAGTTGCCCGTTTATAAGCGCGGACTCGAGCTCGAAGCGCAGTATGACGTGAAGGCAGTAGGTAACCTCGTCGGCCTCGGTTCGGATCAGGGAAGCTTCGACCTTGTTGATCCCCCGGACGAACTCGTCGAGCCCGATCCCTTCGAGGCTCGGACCGGCGAGTTCCGCAAGACGATGATAGTTATTTTTCCATAATGCCCGCGAACGGCCGATGATATTCTCCCACAGGCGCGACTGGGACTCGTGAATTCCCATCGAGGATGCCTCGGACAGGCAGGTCAGGGCGTATTCTTTGCCGGGATCGATGCCCAGTTCGTAGAGGGCGTGTCCCGTTTCGTGGATGGTCGAAAAAATGCCCGAAACGAAGTTGTCCTCTATGTACCGTGTCGTTATGCGGACGTCGTCCGAACCGAGCGTTGTGGTGAAGGGATGGGCTACCGTATCGAGTCTGCCCCGTGTGCGGTCATAGGGCAAAAGTTCGAGAAGCCATTCGTTGATCGCCTTTTGACGTTCCGCGGGGCAGGGACGCGAAAGGAAATCCGCCGCGACGGCGGGCCGCGAACGGATGGCCGCGAGAAGGCCGACCAGTTCGCTCTTGAGACCGTCGAAGATCCGCCTGAGCGAGGATTCCGTCATTCCCGGCTCGAAAAGGTTAAGAAGGCTGTCATAGTACGTGCCTCCCTCGGAAAGACATTCGGCTTTTTCGCGCATGAGGCCGACGATGGTTCCGAGGTGGGGCGCGAAGGCGTCGAAGTCGTTGTCCTGACGGGCCTGTATCCAAACCTGTTGGGCGAGGCTGGTCTCGCGGGCTATATCGGCGACGAGGCGGGCTGGAAGTTTGGTTCTTCGGTCGTACTCCTCCCTGAATTCCCGGAGATAGGTGCGTTCTAGAAGAGAAAGCTCTTCCTGTCCCCGGGGGTTCTTCTCTGTTGAACCGAGGGCTGCTAGTAGTTCCGCGATCTCGGGCCTGGTGAAACGTTCATGGACGAGTGATTCGACGAGAGCGAGCTGTTCGGAGCGCTCGGTTATCGCCCTGGGCGGCATATAGGTCTCCTGGTCCCAGCCCAAGAGAGCGCCGATATGGTTCAGCAAACTTATTTCTCTGTCGATCGAGATAAGTTTTTCAAGTTCTTTGCGCATGCGGAGAATCGTAGCACTTTACCATGATCGAGAACAAGGCTCGCCAAGAGGCCGACTCAGGCGCTTCCGCCTTTATCGGCCTCTTGTTATAGTAATTGCATGTCAAAGACCTTTGAAACAACGGAGGCTGCCGCCCCCTCCAAACGTCGAAGGCGGCCGTTTCGAGCATTTCTGATCACCGTTCTCGGCCTCCTTGCATTGATCGCGGCGGCCGTCCTCGTCCTTGTTGCGATAAACGCGCTCGACAATCGGGAAGCCGCCTCGTTTCTCCCGCCGAAGCCCGATGCCTACGCCTCGGTGCGATCGCTGAGCGAACTGGCGACCCGTCTCACCGGGCTCAAGGCAGCGGACGAACTTCTTTCCGGCCCCGGCGAGGCGGAGCTCCGTTCACTTCTTGTGGCGGCTCGATCGACGCCTCTTTTATCCTCGAAGCTTTTCAGATTCCTCGCCAATGTCCCCGTCCATATCGCCGTAGAAGGCGACCGTGTCATCGCGGCAGTCGATCTCGGCCTGGCCGGAACGGCGGCCCGGCTTTTACCGCTCGCGTCTCCGTTTATCAAGGTGAAGGAACTGTCCTATGAATACAGCAAAGGAGTATCGCGGATCCTCGTCGGGAAAGCTCCTTCTTTTGTCAGGCTCGCCGTAGTCGGAAGGATTCTCTTGGTGTCGACATCGGCGCAGGAACTCGAAAAAGCCATAGCGCGCGGCACCGCGCGCACGTCAGATCTGTCGATGGAGGCGGATGAGGCGCCCAACTTGGCGCTCAGGGCTCGGCTTTCCGGTCTCGACCTCTCCGCGCCGCGCGAGGGGGCGATCAGGATTATCGCCGACATCTCCGGCCTCACCTCGCGACTCGGCGGGTCCGGCGTTTTTTCGAGCGGACTATTCAAAAACTTTTCGTTTCCGCGCGAGGCCGTCCTCGATCTCGACATTTCCGACGAGTCGGTATCGCTCGAGGCTTCGCTTCCGGTCTCCTCATCGGACAAGGATCTCGCGGCTCTTCTTACGCGACGCTCCGGAGTTCCTTCGGTCCTGCCCCTGCTTCCCGCCTCTTCGGTCTATGCGAGTATCGCGGCCATAGAGCGCCCCGGCTCACTCATGCAGATCGCTCTCCGCTATTTCGACAAGGCGGGCGCAAACAGTTATGCCTCGGCCGACTCTGCCTGCACCATGGCGCTCGGCATCGGCTTCGACAAGCTCCTCTTTTCCTGGGCCGGCGACGAGTTCGGCGTATTCGGTTTGGAGAAATTCCCCGAGCCGGTCTTCTTTATGCGAGTTTCAAACGAAACGGCACGCAAAGCAGCCTTCGACAAACTCGTCTCCTCGGCCTTCTTCAACGAAGACCTCTCGACCGTCGTCGAGGATCTGCGGATTCCGAGGCTCGTTCTTCCATCGTTTGTACGGGACATACTCAAGCTCGTCGACGTCGACATACCCCAGCCGTACTGGATCGTCGAACGGGGCTTCCTCTTCGCGTCCTCATCGGCCGAGGCCCTCCGCGCCGTGGCGAAGTCGATCTCATCGGGCGAAACCCTCATGCGATCCGAGGGCTACCGCAACCTGATAGGCTCCTCGGGCTCGGACTCATCCTTTGCTATTTTCTATTCACTCGATCGGGGTGATCCCTTCTTCCTGCGCGGCTCAAGTCCGATCGAGCGCGTGCTCAGACTGTACAAGAACGGCGTCCTCTTCATCCGGAGCGGCTCGTCCGCGCTCGGTGTCTCGCTCCACGCGGTGCGGGGCAAGGAATCGGCGGGGTTGCGCGAGCTTCCCGGATTCCCCGTCACTGCCGGCGGCAGACTCGTCGGAGCCCCCCTCGTCCTCGGCTCAGGTTCGAAGGCTGTCGCCGTTCTCCCGCTCTCCGGCGCCCGTCTCGTCGCGAAGCCGCTCTCGGGAGGCTCGGGCGGCGGATCCACGATCGAGGCGAAGCTCGACGGCGACGCGTGGCTCTGCGCCGCGGTGGACGAAAAAGGAATGCCCTTTGTCTGGGCGCTCACGAAGCAGGGAACCGTCTACCGGCTCGATTCGAAACTCGAACACATCCGCCCCTTCCCCATCGCGGCGAGCTTGCGGCCCTCGAGTCCTCCCGCTCTCGCGCCCGTATCGGGCGCCGCGCCCCGTCTGGTATTCGGCGTCAAAGGCGGCGGATTCCTGCTCGTCTCCGCCGACGGCACCGAACGCAAGATCGAGCTACCGGGCGAACCAGCCCTTCTTTCCCCCCCGGCCTTTGCGGGAGGAATGTTCGCCGTCTATCCGAAATCCTTCGACGGCAGGATCCTGCTCGTGAATGAAAACGGCGAGACCATGGCCGGCTGGCCCGTCGAGGCGGGCGGAATCGCATTCGGCTCGCCCGTTTTCGTGCGAAGCGGTTCCGATCGCCTGGTGGCATTCTTGACGCAGGCCGGCGAATTGACCCTCCGCTCCATCGACGGGACGATGCTGAGCGGCTTCCCGCTCCGTCTGGGCGGCTCGTATTCGGCCGCTCCGGTTGCTCAGTCGAAGGGATCCTCGCTGTACATGATCGACTCCGAGGGACTCATTACGCGGGTCTCGACACAAGGCGAGGTGATCGCCGAACGCCGCGAGGAAGGGCTGAAGGGCGGAGAGGTCGCGCTCGCGATCGCCTCCCCCTACGCGGACGACCGCGAGCTGGTCTTTGCGGCGGGCTCGGGCAACGGATTGTACGCCTTTACAAGCGATCTCGATCCTGTTCCCGGATTCCCGGCCAAGGCCGCCTGGCTGCCGGCTCTGGCCGACATCGACGGCGATGGGAAAGTCGAGATTGTCACGGGCGGGATCGACGACACGATACACGCCTACGCGATCCGTTAAGAAGGCCGACCTCGAATGAAGAAGCCTTTTGTACGATTGGAGGTTGCCGATGAGCTTTGTATCGCATAACGTGATCGACCGCCAAGGGCGGGCTGTGTTCGACCGCCTGCGGATACGGCGGTCGTTTTCCGTAATTCCCCTTGTTTTAATACTGGCTGCGGCGACGGCGCTCGCCTCGTCCTGCACGACGATTCAACAGGATAATTTCAGCGGCCTGGCGGCCGAGACCGATTTCGCACGGCTTTCCGAACTGGCGGACGAATGTGCCTCGCTGCGTGCTCAGGCCGCCCGAGGAAAGCTCGATACGGCGGCTGTGGCCGCAGCACGCGCCGAAGCGGCTACGCTCAAGGCCAATCAGCCGCTCAACGAAAACTACCGGGCGAGACTCTCGGCCATATCGGGGGACCTCGCGCTTCTCGCCGGGGACAGGAACGCGGCGCAGGCAGCGCTCGCCGAAGCCGAGGCTGCGAAGGCGGACGAAGAACGCGTTTTTCTTCTCCGTTCGCGACTGGCGCGTAAAGAAGCCGATGTCGAGGCCGCGCTTTCCGCAGGCATAGCCAAGGCTGCGACATCCTTCGTCCTCAAGGCCGAACTCGGGGATCTGCGCGTCAAGCAGGGCCGCTACCGCGAAGCGATCGTTCTTCTCGACGAGGCGCTTCCGCGCCTGAGCGAGCGCGAGGCCGCCCTGTACAAACCCTCGCGCGAGCTTGCGCTCTCGCTCAAGGACCTCGAGGACGCACCCAAGGGAACGGCGGTGTACGCCGCCCAGAACCCCGTAAGCCTTCTCGGGCTCGCGGTCATCACGCAGGAGAGTACGGATCTTCTGGATTATCTGACCGGAGCGAAATCATGGGCTCCGGGACCTCTCTTCGCCCGCCTTTCCAGTTCGGGGCTCTTCGGTCCCGGCGATGTCAAGGCCGCCGATCCCGCCACCAGAGCCCGCCTCGCCTACTTTCTGTGGAGTCTCCTGGCGATTCGGGAAGAGAACCGCGCGCTCTTGACCATGTACAGCAATCGGTACCCGACAGGAAGCAAGGGACCGGTTCCAGACACCGCTCCGGGTTCCTGGTACTTCGACGCGGCCTTGGGATGCGTCGAGCGAGAGATTCTCGCATTGCCAGACGGCCTCAACTTCAGGCCAGATCAGACGGTCTCGGGGGCCGAGGCGCTCAAGGCGCTGCGCAAGGCATCGGAATAGGGGAAGGCTCTGTTCCTCCGCGAGCTGGCACAGTCGGTCACCGTTCTCAGGGGCGCGGGTCCCGCGGTGGCCTCGCATCTCGCCCGACTTGGTGTATACACCGTCGCGGACCTCTTGCTTTTCTACCCCCGTGACTACGACGACCGCAGCCAAACCGCGCCCTTCTCCTCCTTTGCGCGGAACGAACGGGTGCATACCTACGCTGAAGTGATCGCGCACGACTGGTTCGGATACGGGCGGATGCGGACATTGAAAATCTATGTAAAGGACGATTCCGGAAACGCGACACTAGTCTGCTTCAACCGTCCTTTTCTCGAAAAGCAGTTCCCCATAGGCGCGAAAGTCGTGGTCACCGGCAAATTCACCTACCGCTACGGAGAAATACAATCCTCGGCCTTCGAGATCGAGAGCGCCGAAGAGGGATCGACTCCGAAATCGGGGATCCTCCCCGTCTATGCCCTGACCGAAGGGATCAAGCAGGCGCAGCTCAGGCGCATTGTCCACGCAGCCCTCGCCGAATTCGGTTCGAAGGTCGAGGACGAGCTTCCACGTGAATTGATCGAGCGGAAAAAGCTCCTCCACAAGCGCGAGGCCCTGCGCCAAATCCACTTTCCGCAGAGCGTCGATCTTCTCGGGCAGGCCCGATCGACGCTCATCTTCGAAGAGTTATTTTATTTTCAGGTTTCCATCGCGCGACGATCCCTCCGACGGCGCGAGCAGCAGGTTCGGCGCGGATCCTCGTCGGGCTTATTAAAAAAGCGACTCATCGAACGGCTCCCCTTCGAACTCACAAGCGGACAGTTGGAAGCCTCGGCCGAGATCGCCGCCGACATGGCGCAGAGCCGACCCATGGCGCGGCTTCTCCAGGGTGATGTCGGTTCCGGCAAGACCCTCGTCGCCTTCCTCGCCTGCCTCGACGCCGTCGAGGCGGGAGGCCAGGCCGCCTTCATGGCGCCGACCGAACTGCTCGCACGCCAACACGCGGCGACGGCGGCGAGGCTCCTCGAGCCCCTGGGGCTGCGTCTTGCCTACCTTTCGGGCAATGTCGACGACGCGGCCAGGCCCCCCCTGCTCAAGGCGCTCAAGAACGGCGAGATCGATCTCGTCCTCGGAACACAGGCTTTGTTCTCCGAGGAGGTCGAGTACAAGAATCTCCGCCTGATCGTGATCGACGAGCAGCACCGCTTCGGCGTGCTCCAGAGACTCGCCCTCGCCCGCAAGGGCCCCCTGCCCGACCTTCTCATGATGACGGCGACGCCGATACCCCGCACCCTCGCCCTGACCGTATTCGGCGATCTCGCCGTCTCGGTTATAAAAACAATGCCTCCTGGACGGAAGCCCGTCATAACCCACCTCGCGAAATCCGGCAACGACGCGAAGGTCTACGCCTTTGTGCGCCGCCTTCTCGAACAGGGTCGCCAAGCCTATTTCGTCTATCCGCTCATCGGCGAGTCGGAGAAACTCGAGCTTAAGAACGCCGAGGAGATGTACGAGCGTCTGCAACGGGAGATCTATCCGGAGTTCAGGCTCGGGCTCATTCATTCCCGCATCAAGGAAGAGGAAAAGCGGGCGACCATGGACGCTTTCACGAGGGGCGAGTTGTCGATCCTCGTGGCCACCAGCGTCGTCGAGGTCGGAGTCGATGTCCCGAACGCCGCCGCGATCGTCGTGGAGCACGCCGAGCGCTTCGGGCTCGCAGCCCTCCACCAACTACGGGGCCGCGTCGGCCGCGGTCCCGAGCAATCGTACAGCTTTCTCGTGTATTCTGAACCGATCACCGAGGAGGCCAAATCGAGGCTCAAGGCCATGCTCTCCAGCTCGGACGGATTCGAGATCGCCGAGCAGGACCTCAGAATACGCGGACCGGGCGAGATCGCCGGAACAGCTCAATCGGGCTTCCTGCGTCTGTCGATCGCCGATCCGGTACGCGACGCGCTCGTCCTCGAGGAAGCGCGGAAAGAAGCCTTCGCCATAGCGGAAGCCGACCCCGGTTTTCTGAGCTCGGCGCATGCGGTCATACGAAACGTGCTCGAGCGTGCCAACCCCTTCTCCGAGACGCCGGTCGCCGCTCACTGAGAGTATTCAAAATAATGGACAATCGGGCGTTGCCGGCGGCTCGGTTCATGGTCACGTGACTATAGGCGCGCCATTAGGGTTCGTCAATAACACAACACTATGTATTTCTTTCTCTAACAAAATATTAAGCGATACTAACATTTGAAGACCACAAATGAAACTTTTGTTTTCGAAGTCTCCTGTTATGAAAAAGAAAGAGCCGGTCCGAAGACCGGCTCCAATGTACTCGAATTTGAAAAACCCGCAGTTCATCTCGATCGAGAACTTCTGGCTTTTGACGATTTCGCGGCAGTAGTTTTTTTCTTCGCCGCGGTTTTTTTGGCGGATTTCGCTGTTGTTTTAGAAACGGACTTGGATCCAGGCGCCACTTTCCCTTTCTCGACCGCCTTAAGGCGCTCCACGGCGGCCTTGCCCCTCGAAAGAACCGACTCGGCCCGGAGTAGATACTCTACCATTTTGGACCGTGAAGCCTGCGATCCGAGCAATTTCGATACCTTGCTATATTTACGGCGCATATATTGTATTGAAGGGATGGTCGCCCCGAAATGCTCGGCGAGCTGCCAATCCTTGTACATATAACGCCCGTCGGGCATCTTCTTGTTGAGCCCGAGAAATTCCGAGACAAGACCTTCATTCCACTGGACAGCCAGGCCGCCCGAATAATCATGATGCTCCAGCCGTTTCTTGGTCCGCTCCGCCGATCCCTCCATCTTCTTCTTTTTCCAATAGGGATGCCGGTTCCGCGCCCGGAGGATGTCCTCTTTGGTATACCCGGTGGATTCCATCCATAATCGGGCGAGCTTCGCCTTGGCGGCCGGAGTCAGCCTGGCTTTGAGCGAACGATCGATGTACTCCTGGGGCGTCTTCGACGCCAGAATCGCATTTTCTGTCTTTGTCATGCCTTAATAATAGGCCCCCCTGTCCGTCTTTGCAAATTTGAGAATAAGAATTTACTTAATTGTTGAAATGCATTTCCGCGGCCGATTACACCGCATCGAAACGCGTTGTCCGCTTCCCACGTTAGCGGTCTTCGAACATCAGCCTATAATAGTCTACGAGGCCGGAATCAAGCCCTGCCATCGAAGGACAATGTCAAAGCTGACGAATCATGATGTACGACTTCAGGCTGAAGCGTCTGACTTGCGCCATGCAGCTGCTATAGCGCCCTTTTTCCGGCGCTTTCCCAGGCTTGTCCAGAGAGGAGCTGACGAGAGGCCTTCCATCACAGAACCCGAGGGCCTATGGCGTTCAAGCCGCGCCATTTCCGCAAGTCCGCGTACGGCGAGAAAAACGCCACCGGGTTTGAGGAGACGGGAGGCGCGGCTCCAGACATAGGTCGATCTATCGAGTTCCGGGATGAGGGGGGAAAAGTCGGCTATGACATCGAAGGAGGCTTCCGACACACTATCGAGTCCAAGCTCGTCGACTGAGGTGTATGTGGGTCGAAATCGTTGAGGAAGCTCGGAGAGATTGGCCGCGCATGCAGCGAGCGACACAAGGTCGCGTGAAGCTGCCGTCACGCTGCGACATCCGCAGGCCCTCGCGGCCCAGAGCGCGAAATGCCCGACGCCGGGATCGATGACGAGCATGTGGCCCTTACAGGTTTCCGGGAAAGTTCGTGCGGCGAGTTCGGCGGCCGCCGAATTTGAAAAACTCGGCGTATCGAACTCGGGAAGCCCCCAAAACCCCGAAGCGCGGTATCGAAGCTCGGCGAGACGAAAATCCGCGCTGCCTCGTCTATACGGTCCAAGATCGAAGGCTTCGGGATCGGGCTGAGCCTCGGTTCTCCCGGCGCAGCCGCTTCCGCCTGCGTCGATCGCTTCGATGACGAAAACAACATGTTCGGCGCCGCGCTCGCGTCCTACAATTCTAAGATGCGCCGATTCTATCCAGGACTCGGCTTTGAGTGCGAGGGGTTCGACAATGACGACCGCGGCCCGTCCTCCCTCGGCGAGAAGCGGGGGTCTTCCGTCACTGCCCGTTAGCGATGCGAAAAACGAGGCGAGCACGGGGGCGCCGGCCTTGGCCGGAAGATTCGAGAGGATGAAATTATAGCGATCCGAGGGCGCGCGCGTACCTATGCAAGCCCAGACTGCGCGTGCAGTCGAAGGCGCCGAGACGGATCCTTTGCTTCCCTGGCCGGGATCTCGCGCGCAAGCAATCCGATTCGTGTGTCGATTATGTTCCGAAAAGGCGACGGCAAGACTGTCGCGGTCCCGCATCACGACCTCGGTTCCGGGAAATGCCTTTGCGATAGAAAGACCGATCACGCCGACGCCGCAGCCCTCGTCGAGCACATTTCGCGCGCGCGCTAGTACCGGGTCGTGAGCCACTGCCTTCAAGAGAAGCTTCGTTCCTCGGTCGATATCGAATGAAGAAAACAGGGCGTGCGAAAGATCGAACTTGAGTTCGGCGCCGTTGAACTTGAAAGGGACAGTCTTGTTGACGTATTCGGAGATTCCCATCGAGCCGACTATCGGCCATAGGTCCGATTTTGTAAAGACGCCGACGGCGGGCTCGACGCGCCTCGACAGCCTGCTGCATCGGCCTGCGCCGTTCTAGACCGTCGCGGACTGAGCCTCGTGCTGTTTCGACGCCGCGATGACCGTGATCTCGTCGGCGTTGAAGATGCGGTCGATGTCGAGGATGATGATGAAGCTGTCGTCCCGCTTGCCCACTCCCTTGATGAACTCGGCCGCGAGGCGGGTGCCGAAACGCGGGGCAGGCTCTATCGACGAATCCTCGATGTCGACGACTTCGTGCACGGCGTCGGCCAGGGCTCCGACCACCACGCTGCCATTTTCTCCCTCGACCTCCATGACGATGATGCTCGTATCCTTGGTGATGGGAGTCTCGGGAAGGCCGAACTTGAGCCGAAGATCTATGACGGGTACGCCCATGCCGCGGAGATTGATGATGCCCTTCATGAACTCGGCGGTGCGCGGCAGTTTTGTGATCTTCGTGTGTTCCAGGACCTCGCGTACCTTCGAGACCCCGATGGCGTACTGTTCGTTATCGAGTGTAAATGTAAGGAACTGGTTCATGTTCGATGTTTCCATATACATCCCCCTGCGGACAGGGTCGTTGAAAGCGGTGTACAACCCGCCGTCTGCCGCATGAACTTAGTCTAGGCCATCCGAAGAGCCGCGTCAAATTTCGCTTCTCGAGCCTGCGTGTTTCATAACGAGACGGGCATTCCTGACCAAGGCCTCTGGCGGAATCCAGTTTCTGCCGAGAACGCTGCCCCGGAGACGCTCCTTGATTTCGGCCGGCGAGGCCTGAATGAACCACAGGGCGGGGAGAGACGGCCCCAAGCGTCCGCGCTCGGTCTGGGCAGTAGGATCTGGTCGGAAAAGGGGACAGAGCTCCTGGCAGCGGTCGCAGCCATACAAGCTCTGTCCCCATGAGCGCTCTATTTCGGGCGGGAGGGGGCCCGGAATCGCGCTCCAGTTTTGAAGGCAGCGTTCACGATGAAAAACGATCGCGTGCTCGAAGGAATCCGAGCCACGGGGCTCGGCAATGCCGAGGGCTCCGGTCGGGCATGCGGCGACGCAGGCGCCGCAAGAGGGACAGAGCTCGTGGAGAACGGAATCTATCTTGGCCGGCTGGGGACAGAGCTTGGCTGGCGGCTGCGGCTGGGGACAGAGCTTGGCTGGCGGCTGGGAATTACTGTCGTGTTCGGTATAGGTATCGTTTATCGGAAGCGTTATGAGCATAATGCCGAGCACCACCGCGCTGCCGTGACCGGGAACCATGACGAGGCCCTGCCGACCGAGCCTGCCCAAGCCGGCTTCGAGCGCGAGTCGGCGTTCGGGCAATCCCGAATTTGCCAGGCAGCGCCAGTCCCGGGCGTCCCCGGGCTCGATGCCGGCCTCGAAAAGGCTCTGTCGCGCCGCTACAGAGGCCGCCTTGAGCCTCGACCTGAGTTCTCCGTACCAGTCGGCGCGGGCGAAACGGGCTATAAGCGCGCGCGGCCCCGAAAAGGAACTCGCCCATTCCGGCATTTCCACGATTCCGTCACTGTAAGGAAGCGCGGCCGCGACCGCCCCGCGCGCATTCTCGAGGCCGTATTTTGCTTTAATAGTCTCTGGAAGCCCGGCACAGATCCGGCGTAGGGCAGAGTCTTCGATAAACCCGTAAACGGCGACAGAGGCCGCCTTAAGCGCAGATTCGAGGATTTGTTTCAATTGTTTCGCATAGTCGCCGTTATCAGAATGAGGCATAGCGTGGCGGGGGTTAACCTTCCCGCTTCGCCTTCTCGCTGCGGCGCATCATTCTGCGGTAGATCTCCGTTTCCTTTTCGATCTCCGCGACGTCGGTCACCGTGAATTTATTGTCGATAAGCCTGACTTTATTGTTCTCGAGCAGCTTGTGGATATAGAGCGTGCCCTCGTTCGGCGAGAAGCCCACCATACCGACAAGCTCCTTCGGGCCGAAATCGAAGGTATAGGGCGTGCCCGGACGTATCGGCACTCGGTTTTTCTCGATTTGAATGAGCAGCGCGTCGTAGAGCCGTCCCAGGGGATCGGGCAGGAGGGTGTTGGCGAGCTGCTTGTAGATGAGCCAAATGCGCTCCGCGAGCAATGTCGTCAACTTGGTCACGATCTGTGGCTGGGAGGCGACCATGCGTTCGAAGTTGGCCTTGTTGACGGCGAGCAGATACGCGTCTTCGAAGGCGATCGCGTTGGCTGATCGAGGCTTGTTCTCGAGAAGGGCCATCTCGCCGAAGATATCGCCGGACTTGAGCACGGCGAGGAGGACTTCGCTGTTCTCGACGATCTTCGTTATTTTGACCGCCCCCTTCTGGATTATATATAGCTCGAGGCCGGGCATGCCCTCGGACATGATCATCGTGTCCTTGGGATAGAAGCGATTGAAATCCTCCGTCGAGCCGTCGAGATACACTGCCTTGGAATAGGGTTTTATCTTGGCCATCCGCTCGTTGGCGATTGCGGCATGCGCGCCGCGCGGGCATAACTTTACATACTGGTAATACGCGAAATAGGCCGAGTTGTACTGGCTCTGTTTGAGGTAATACTCCGCGACCCGGAACAGATGCGAGGGATCGACCTCGGCGGTGTTCTTGAGCGTGAGCCTCGTGAGGGCCTCGTCGAGATAGCGCATGCGTTTCGAGAAGGACATGATGATCTTCATCGCTACGGGTGTGTTCTTCTCGATAAGGGGGCCGTACTGATCGCGATGCACCGAGATGAGGGTGCAGTCGGTCACAGCCTGTGCGGTCTCGATGTAGCTGTGGTTCGACATGGTGGACTCGACGCCGAATGAGTCGCCGGGGCCGAGAATGTTGCCCCCCTCTTCCTCGACCACCTCGACCATCTTGAAGAGGCGGACCTTGCCGGAACGGATTATGAAGAAACGATCGGCCTTCTGCTTGCCCTCGACGATTATATATGCGTCTTTTTTGAAGTTTACAAAGGAGAGCTGAAGCGGATTGTCCATCGTCCTTCCTGCTTATTCCTCGCGGCCGGCTATTGATAAGTATAGGATCGGCCGAATCGCGCTGTCAATTGAAGCCGATCGCAGTACGATCAGGGCAGAGGATAACTCGCCGTCAAGCGAAGCACGTTTTCCTTGACACCGGCGATGATTTTCGGATCACCCTTCGATTTGAGTACATCGAGAATATACCCCGCGATCTCGGCCATTTCCCCCTCGCGCATACCGCGCGTGGTGAGCGCGGGCGTTCCGATGCGGATACCCGAGGTCACCATCGGGCTTTTCTGATCGAAGGGGATGCCGTTCTTGTTGACCGTTATGTTGGCCTCGTCCAGCCACTTCTCGGCCTCCTTGCCGGTGACGCCGAAGCCCGTCAGATCGACGAGCATGAGGTGGTTGTCGGTGCCGCCCGACACGATCCTGGCTCCGCCCGCGGCGAGAGAGCCGGCCATCGCTTTCGCGTTTGCGAGCACTTGTTTGATGTAAGTCTTGAACGAGGGAGAGAGCGCCTCTTTGAGCGCGACTGCCTTGGCGGCGATGATGTGCATGAGGGGCCCGCCCTGGATGCCCGGCATGACCGAACCGTCGAGCAGTTCGGACCAGAGCTTGGGGCGGTCGCCCTTGACGGTCATGGTTCCGACCGTATTGTCGCCGTCCGTGCCGATGAGGATCATGCCGCCGCGCGGTCCGCGCAGGGTCTTGTGCGTCGTCGTCGTCGTGAAATGCGCGAGCTTGACAGGGCTCGGATGGAAGCCCGCGGCAACGATGCCCGCGATGTGCGCCATATCCACCATGAGTAGGGCGCCGACCTCGTCTGCGACTTTTCGGAACCGCTCGAAGTCGAGGATGCGCGAATAGGCCGAGGCGCCGGCGACGATCATCGCCGGTTTCGTTTCGCGGGCTATGCGCGCAAGTTCATCGTAGTCGATCGTTTCGCTGTCGCGATTGACGCCGTAGCTCACGACCTTGTACAGCCTGCCCGAGAACGACACGGGCGCGCCGTGCGTCAGGTGGCCTCCATGACTCAGATTCATGCCGAGGATCGTGTCGCCCGGTTTCAGGACCGAGAAATACACACCCATGTTGGCCTGGCTCCCCGAGTGGGGTTGCACATTGACGTGATCCGCGCTGAAGAGGGCCTTGGCTCGATCGCGGGCGAGGTCCTCGGCGATGTCCACGAACTGGCAACCGCCGTAGTAGCGCTTTCCCGGGTAGCCCTCGGCGTATTTATTGGTCAAGACCGAGCCCGCAGCCTCCATAACCGCGCGGGAGGCGTAATTTTCGCTTGCGATGAGTTCGAGATTGTCGCGCTGGCGACCGGACTCGAGCCTGATGGCTTCGTATAATTCAGGGTCCTGCTGCTGAATGAGGGACATACGGCCTCCTGGGGGCGATGAATCGTCGGGCGCCCTGGCGGGACCCTTATGAATGCATATTATCGAAAAGGGGGAAGCTCATCAACGACCGCGGCTTCAGTATGCTCCGGTGACTTCGAGGTCGCCCCAGAACGAACTGTAGGCGTCGAGGGCGCCCGATGATTCCTCGTAGAAATTCTGGAAGGACCAATAGCGATCCTTCGTTGTCCGATGTCCGCCGCTCGTCATGGGCGCGAGTATGGTAAGCCCGCGCGAAAACGCGACACGGCGCGCATCGACCCCGTGGAGGTAACGGGATCTGTCCTCCCAGGCGGGATCGATGCCTCCCGGCGAGGCGCCTGATGCGAGAACGGGGTCGATCGGCAGCCATCCGAGACCGTATACATACACTTCGAGCCAGTAGTGGCGGAGAGCGCCCCGTCTTTGGTCGATGAGGCAGCCGGCGACCGGAAGGCTGGGAATACCGGCGGCCCGCAACATCGCGCAGGCGACGAGGGCGTATGCGTAGGAATCGGCTCGGCGCATGCGAAGGGCATCGAGCGGGGAGCCGATTGCGCTCTTGTCACTCCAACCGAGATTTTTCTTGAGCCAGTCGCAGATGAGCATGACCGTTTTCCACGTGCCGCGTTCGCTCGGAGCGGCTTTTTTCAGCGCATCGACAATCGCGGGGTTGTCGGCGGGCACGAGGGCGTCGGCCGTGGTGTATACAGAGACCAGCACGGGCCTGTCTTTCTGCGGAAGTATCACTGTCTTGACATCGAGGGCGGCCTCTACGGCGAAGGACTGGACCAGAAAGGATTGTCGCAGCGAGATGGCCTTGCCGTTCGGTAAATTCGAAAAGTGATAGAGCGCGGTGCCGCGGTAGTTCGGGAACAAGGGGGGCGGGCTCTGTTCCAGCACTTGGACGAGCCGCTGGGCCGATGAAGACACCGGAAGCGGTGCCCAGAGATACAATTCGTTGGGGCCCGAAGACTTGATCTTCGTCAGACTCACCGTGCTCGAGAGCGCGAAGGTCGAACGCGATGTGTAACGCTTGACGCCCGGTCCTTCAGATACGCGGAAGAAAAGCGCATTGCTCATGCCCTTGCCGGTCTGAACATACAGAGGACCCGAGACCGCACCATCGGGGATACGGATCCTGATCTCCTTGTCGGACCATAATTCGTATGCGAAATCCTCTTCGGAGGGAACGACGACTCGGGGAGAAGCCTGATCCCCGGCCGCGGCGCCGTCCTCCTCATCGGAACTCCATGAAAACACGACCGCCGAGTCTTCCCTGTTCGCGCCGAAATCGAGCCCTGAAAGAACGAGGAGTGAACCGACCTGCCCCGCCTCGGCCGAGAGCGATGCGATGAAGGGACCCGATCGGCCTTCTTTTGTCCCTGCGGTCGGAACTGGCAGACGGGCGCGGTTCATAAAAAGGAGGGCGTTCGATCTACCGCGGCCGGTTACGACGCGGACAAGACCCGAATCGACCGAACTGGGCAGCTTGAGCGAAATGGAAGTATCGGACCATGAAAGATACGACGAAGAGGTCGGGATGACGCCGTCGATCTCGACCCGAGAAGAACCCCGCTCCGCGCCGAAATTCCGTCCCTCGACGGCGATAACCCCGCCCCGCTCGCCGACTGCCGGATCGAGTCTGTCGATTTGCGGCCGCAAAAGAACGCCGAGAGCCAGACTAGCGGCGATTACACTGAGGCCAAAAGCCGCAAGTGCGGGAAATACAAACAAGAGCCATCGTCGTTCGGATTCGGGCCGGCGCGGCCTCGATCCAAGTACGCTCGACGCCGAGGGGAGTTCCATGCTCACTTGCCGCTTTTGACGAGCGGTTTTGCCTCGGCCCCCTGATCCGAGCTCGGGAGTTCAGAGGCCCGGAACACGGAAATATAGACTTTAAGCGGAGATTCGAGTCCCAAAGGAAGAAAGAGCACTTGTTCCCCGAATCCGACTTCGATCTTGCTGACCGTAGCCTGGTATGAAAAAACGCCGTCGGAGCGCATGAGCCCGACCTGCCCTTCCGCGATCAGGATCACGCCCTGACCGTCCTTGCGGAGGAAGGGTGTGACGCCGACAAAAACCACGATATTCGGTCCGACAAGTTTGAAGGGAGCGGCCGAGCCCTGAGTCGTGTACTTCACGTTCTCGGCCTCCCAGGAAACAGGTTCGGCGCCCTGGGGACCGCGCGGAAGGCTGTAGTTCGCGCGCACGCGTACTACCAGATCGCCCGACTTCTGGACCGGAGGAGCCGTCCCCTCCTGGGCCAGGACTCCGATCGAGCAAAAAAAGGCGAAACTCAAACCAGCGAGAATCCGCTTCACGGCTTTCTCCCCTCGGGCTTGAGCGGCGCGGTCTGTGTAACTCCGCGCGACTCCTGCGAAGCTCGGATGATGACAGGCTCACCCGATTCGTCGAAGCGGGTCCCAATCGGAAGATTCATCGTTATGGTGACTTGTGCATCGTGGGCGTCGAGGAATCGTAAAAGCTCCTCCATGCTCGAGGGCTGGACTGCGGGCGACGAAACAGCCGGCGCGCTTGTAAGGACTGTCGGAGAAATAACGGTCGGCTGGTTTGCGACATACTTCGGTTCGGTTCGCCGGGCGCCGAGCGCTAGCCCGGTCGTTATTCCGCCGAGAGCTACCACGACAAGCACGGCCGCTGCCGCGATCGGGAGCGGCAGTTGAATCGAACGTTTCCAGAACGCATCTTTTTCGGTCTTCTTCACCGAAGGCTCAAAACTTGAGGCCGCTTTATGACCGTAGGCGGCCGTTTCGAGACCGGCCAGCTTTTCGTCGAGCCGGCTGCGGATGCGTTCGAGCGCCTCCTCCTCGCCGGGCAGTACGTCATCGCGGAGGGCCGTGCCGAGCGCCGTATAGCTTTCGACGGTCGCGGCGCAGTCAGGGCAGGACGCCAGATGCTCCGCGATGCGTTCGCGCCAGGGACTCGGTACCTCGCCGTCGACATAGGCGGAAAGAAGTTCGTGATCAGGACACATGATTAGGACCCCTCCCCGAGCTTGGCATTGAGAGCCTCGCGGGCCCTGAAGGCCCGGACCTTGACGTTGCCCTCGCTGATGCCGAGCGCGCGGCCGATCTCTTTATAACTCAGCCCTCCGTACTCCTTGAGCACGAGGACTGCCTTCTGTGTCTCGGGCAGCGAATCGAGGGCGCGCCTGAGTTCTGCCGCTGCTTCGTCCCTGAGCACGCTCTCGTCGGCCCCGCCCGAACTTTCTTTTTCGCCCTTCCACCACCGTTCATAGGCGCGGGCCTCGCGCCCCTTGCGCTTGGCGTAGTTGAGGGCGCCGTTCTTCGCAACCCGGATAAGCCAGTACTTCGCATCGTCCATGGTCGGAAAGTGAATCTGCTTCTCGACCAGACGGACGAAGGCCTCATGCACGATATCCTCCGCGGCCTCGGTGGATCCGGCGATACGCGCCGTCACCCGTAAAAGAAGGGGCGCGACAGCATCGTAGAGGCGTCGTATATCGTCAGGCCCCGGAGGCCCGCTACTAGAAAACAATGCCTCCCCCCTCGGGTTACGACCCTACATCTGTCGTCGAGGGTCGCGGAATTGAAAAAAGAAACTCAACAACCGGACGGATTGCCGGAGTTTCCCACGATCTTCCAGGTAGTCCCCGCGGGGCCGTCTTCGACGACCACGCCACGCTCCTTGAGTTCGGCCCGAATCGCATCGGCGCGCTTCCAGTCCTTCGCCTTTTTCGCGGCGCTCCGCTCGGCGACAAGGCGTTCCACGTCGAGGGCGAAGGCGGGATCGACTGTAGCCGCTTTCGGGGCCTCGGCCTCCTTTAGCCGCAGGCCGAGGACCTCGTCCATGCGGTATGCGGCCGCGAGAGCCTCGGCGGGCGGGATGCCGTCGTCACGGAGAAGACCCCACAGTTCGGCGAGGCCGCGCGGGGTCGCGAGGTCCTGGCACAGGGCCTCGGTGAAGGACTCGAGTCGGGCGCGGGCCTTCGGGCCAAGCGCGTTTTCGTCTCCTGCCGGCACCTCCGCGGCTCCCAGAGCGCCGCGAAGCGCGAAAACCCTCTCCATGAGCGAACGACGCGAGGCGCGCGCCGAGTCGAGGGCCTCGTACGAAAACTGTATCTGCGAGCGGTAATGCGCCCCGAGGAGGAAATAGCGGTAATCGAGCGGTTCATAGCCCGCATCGACAATGCTCTGGAGGGTCAAGAAACCGCCCTTCGACTTGGACATCTTTCCGCCGGACATCACGACGAACTCGTTGTGAAGCCAGTAATTGACCCACTTTTTTCCGGTCGCGCCCTCGGACTGGGCGATCTCGTTCGTATGGTGCACCGGAATGTGATCGATCCCTCCGGCGTGGATGTCGAACTGCTCGCCCAGATATTTCATGCTCATCGCCGAGCACTCGATATGCCAGCCCGGGTAGCCCCGTCCCCAGGGAGAGTCCCACACAAGGGCCTGATTTTCGAACTTCGATTTTGTGAACCAGAGGGCGAAGTCGGCCGGATTGCGCTTGTTCGGATCGATCTCGATCCGCGCGCCGGCTTTGAGTTCGTCGAGCTTGAGCTGCGCGAGTTCGCCGTATTTCGGGAAGGTCGTCACATCGTAATAGAGGTTGCCGCCGGCCTGATAGGTATGGCCTCGGGCCTCGATCCGCTTGATGAGCTCGATCATCTCGGGAATGTGCTCGGTCGCTTTGCAGACGATCGTGGGTCTTTGGATATTGAGGCGATCGGCGTCTTTGAAGAAGGCCTCCGTATAAAAAGCGGCGATCTCGAGGACGGAACTGCCCCGTTCGCGGGCGCTTTTCAGCATTTTGTCTTCGCCCGTCTCGTCTTCGTCGCCGGTCAGGTGCCCGACATCGGTGATATTCATGACGTGCGTCACCTCGTAGCCGAGGAAGCGCAGGGTCCGGACGAGAACATCCTCGAAGCAGTAGGCGCGCAGGTTGCCGATATGCGCGTAGTTGTAGACCGTCGGACCGCAGCCGTAAAAACCCACGCGGCCTGGATTGATCGGCGCGAACTCCTGAAGTTCGCGGCCGAGTGTGTTGAAAAGCCTGAGCGCGGGCATGAAACTCCTCCGGCTGCTGCGCGCAGGCGGCCGTAGAAGCGCTTCACCCTCCGGCGGCGGCCTGCTAGTATCGAACCGTGCAAACACTACGGGACTTCATCCAAAAAATCAATATAAGGGCGAAGGTTACCTGGAAAGAAGCTCTGGCTTCCCGTACAACCTTCAAGATCGGCGGCCCCGCGGACATCATCGTCCGGCCCTGCGACGCCGAGTCCGCGGCCACACTCTTGAGCGCAGCCCGTAAGGAGGGCATCGACGTTTTCGTTCTCGGCGGCGGCGCGAACATTCTGGTCGGCGACCGGGGCCTGCGCGGCATCGTCATGGACACGGGCGGCTTGTGCGCGACACGACTGGACCTGTCCACCGCAACGGAAGAACCGGCGGACAATTCCGTAATTCTCGTCGCGGGCGCAGGTCTTTCGATCGACGAGCTCTGCCTCGAAGCGCTCGCGCGGGGTCTGGGCGGTCTCGAGGATTTTTACGGTATGCCCGGCTCGGTCGGCGGCTCGGTATTCATGAACGCCCGCTGTTACGAGCGCGAGATGTCGCAGGTCCTTTCCTGGGTTTCGTCGGTCGACGACTCGGGCCGGATTGTGCGCCGTATCATCAATCGCGACGAGTGGGCCTACAAGCGCTCACCGTATCAGCCGGGAGGATCGGCAGCGGGCGAACTGGTGCTCGAAGCCGGCTTCCGCCTGACGAGGCTCGATGATGAGGGAGCCGCCCGGACCGCGGCGGTGATGCGCACTCGACGCGCGGACCGCGAGGCCAAGGGCCATTACCGCCTGCCCTCGGCGGGATCGGTCTTCAAAAACGACCGACGCTTCGGCTCGCCGACGGGGAAACTGCTCGACGGTCTCGGACTGCGGGGCCGCAGGATCGGCGGGGCCATGATCTCGCCCTGGCATGCGAACATCTTCGTCAATACGGGGGGCGCGACGGCCGCGGACATGCGCAAACTCATCGAGTTGGCACAGGCGGAGGCGCGCGAGAAACTCTGCATCGAACTCGAGCCCGAAGTGCTGATGATCGGGGAGTTCTGAGGGACAGAGCCCCCAGCCGGACGGACCGTGAGGGGACAGAGCTGACGGCCCGAGACGGGAGTACTGAGGGACAGAGCCCCCTGGACGGGGGGGACAGAGCTCCCAGCCGGACGGACCGTGAGGGGACAGAGCCCCCGGGAGTACTGAGGGACAGAGCCCCCTGGACGGGGGGACAGAGCTCCCCGGACGGGGGGGACAGAGCTCCCAGCCGGTCCGGAGCCGGACGGGTTACCTCGAATCGAGAAACAGTGTATAAATCCACCTGATCACCGCTCCGATGGATTCGGGGAGGGGGGCCCGGGCGCTCGCGCCGCCGTCCCCGTTCCGGTGACTGCCAAACGTTCCGGAGGATCCTCGCATGCAGCTCGTGACCATCATCGTCGGCCTGGCCGGGGGCCTCGCCCTCTTCATGTACGGCATGCAGCTGGCCAGCGAGGGTATCCAACGGGCGGCCGGGGACCGCCTCCAGCGCGCGGTCAATTTCATGACATCGAACCGTATCCTCGCCGTCATCACCGGTGCGGTCTTGACCATCGCCATCCAATCGTCCTCGGCGACCAGCATCATGGTCGTGTCCTTCGTCAACGCAGGTCTTCTTTCGCTGACACAGTCCATCGGCGTGATCATGGGGGCGAACATCGGAACCACCCTGACCGGCTGGATCATCGCCGCGGTCGGGGTCGGCAAATTCCACATCTCGGCCCTCGCCCTCCCCGTCTTCGGGCTCGGCTATTTCATGTCCATCATGAAAAAACGGGGCGATTCGTTCCGAAGCTACGGCGTAGGATTCATGGGCTTCGCCATGATTTTCCTCGGTCTGGATTTCATCGCAAGCTCCATTCCGAATCCCTCCGGCGATGCCCTGCTCTTTCTCGAGCGCGTCTCGAACATGGGCTTTCTCTCCATCATCATCGCAGTTTTGGTCGGAATGGTCTTCACGATCCTCATCAACGCATCGAGCGCGACATTGGCCATCGTCATCCCCCTGGCGGCCCAGGGGATCATCGATTTTCGTATGGCCGCGGCGATAACCCTTGGGGCGAACATCGGCACGACATTCGACGCCTTCCTTGCGTATTTCGGCTCGAATGTCAACGGAAAGCGCGCGGCCTGGGCCCATATCTCGTTCAACATCATAGGCACGATCTGGGTCTTGATCGTATTCGATCCCTTCCTGAAGATTGTCGACTTCCTCGTTCCGGGTCCGATCGATAATGGAAGCATCGGAGCGCACATCGCCATGCTCCATACCGCCTTCAACACCATCAACACCATCGTGCTTCTGCCCTTTATATCGAAGTACGCCGCGATCCTTGAACGGATATTCAAGGAGGAAACGAAGGAGGATGCGGCGAAAATCAAGCCGCGCTACGAGGTCGGCCCCCTCCTCGCGAGCCCGGACCTCAGCATCGTCTACGTACGCAAGGAAATCGCGGACCTGGCCGGGGTTGCGCGCTCGATGTTCTCGCGTTTCAGAACCGACCTCGTCGCCTGTCCTGATGATATAGAGGCGGAGATGGACTGGTTCTCGCGCTACGAGACCTACGCCGACGAGATGAAGGAGAAGCTTTCGCACTATCTTCTCGAAGTGGCGGGCGGGGAGATACCGGAGCGGACCCAGGACAAGATAGGCCGCCTGATGGGAGAAATCGGGGATTTAGAGAATATAACCGACTCCTGTCTCTCGCTCGCGCAGCTCGTCGAGCGGTGCAAGAAAAAGTCCCTCGTGTTCGGTAAAAAGGAGATCGAGAGTCTCGAGCCCTACGCGCTTTTGGCCGAGGACTTTTTGCGCTTCGTCGAGGCGAACGCGGACGGCCCCATCAGCGAGGAAGAGCTTAAAAAGGCGACCGAGTTCGAGAACAGCATCGATGCGATGCGAAACGAGCTTCGAAAGATGGCGCGGAAGCGGATCAAGGGCGGCTCCGACCCGAAGGTTGAGCTTCTCTTCATCGATGTCGTCCGCATTGTCGAGAAGATCGGCGACTACGCGTACTCGATATCGCAGGCTCTGAGGGAGATGCGCTGACAGGCCGACGAGAAATTCGATGCTAATAAAGCAGCCCGTCGGCCGCGGAAGGATTCTCATGAACCCCTCGCTGCTCATTCCCGTCATCTACCTCACCTTCATAAGCCTCGGACTTCCCGACTCGGTGCTCGGCGTCGCCTGGCCCTCGATGCGCCTGAGTCTCGGCGCCCCGCTCGAGGCCGCAGGCCTCATAGCCGTCGTTCTGACTTCCTGCTCGGCCCTTTCGAGCGTCGCGAGCGGCTTTTTGAACAAGCGTTTCGGAACCGGACGGATCGTGCTTGTCAGCACCCTCTTGACGGCCGTGGGGCTCACGGGGTATTCGCTCGCGCCCTCCTTCCTGTGGGTCCTCGTCTCCGCCCTCCCCCTCGGCTTCGGCGGAGGCGCGATCGATTCCTCGCTGAACGGCTACGTCGCCTCGCACTATTCCTCGAGGCACATGAACTGGCTCCACGCCTCCTGGGGCGTCGGCGCGACAGTCGGCCCCATCCTCATGACCGCCTTCATAGCCTCGCGCGGCTGGAGATCGGGTTATCAAACTATCGCGTCCATTCAGGCCTTCCTCGCCCTGCTCTTCGTTCTTGCGCTGGGCCTCTGGGACAGGGCCGGGGTGACTCAGAACACGGCTGCAAAGACCGATAAGGCCGAGGAGCGCGCAGCTGCGAAGCGAAAAATCTCGGGCATCCGCAGGATCGAGAGCTGGCTCCAGGTCGGAATGTATACCGTCTACTGCGCCTGCGAGTTTTCGGTCGGGATATGGACGGCATCCATGCTCCGCGAATCGCGCGGGATCCCGGCCGATGTCGCGGGTAATTGGGTGTCGCTGTACTACGGCGGCATCATGACCGGGAGGGTCCTGACCGGCCTCGTCGCGGACCGCCTGGGAAACCGCCTCATGGCGCGGCTGGGCATACTAACCGCAGCGGCCGGCTGCGCGCTCCTCTGTCTGCGTTCGGCGGACTGGCTCGCCCTGCCGGGACTTCTGCTTTTGGGTCTGGGCTTCGCGCCGATCTACCCCTGCATGATGCACGAGACGCCCGAGCGTTTCGACGAAGAGACATACCGGCGGGTCATCGGGCTCTCGATCGGGGCCGCCAACATCGGCGCCTCGGTTCTGCCGGCCCTGGTAGGCGTACTTATGTCGGCGGCCGGGCTCGAGATTCTGGGCCCCTGCGTCGGAGCGTTCATCCTGGTACTCTTGTGCCTGAGCGAGATGCTGAACCGTCGGACATGATAGATCGACGACACACTCGATACGTGCCGGATGTCATCCTGACAAGAACCCCGCGAGCCAGTACTCATGTTTTCCGGTAGGCCTTGGGAAGCTCGATGAGAGAAACGTTGACGACAAAGGGACCGTAGTCGGTCGCGAAGGGGATCGCGAGGATGGGCGCGCGCTCCGGCCATGAAACGGTATGATTGACTCCCTGCACCACGATGGGGACCGAAATCTCGATATCGTAGCCCGCGAGCTGCCCGGCCGCGTTGCCAGAAATGATATTGACGAGCTCTCCCACCATCCCGTCGCAGAGCGACTCGCGTTCCTCGTCGCTGGACCACTCGACGCCCGATTTATGTAGAAGCTTGTCGGCGAGGATACGCGTCAATCTGATGGCTACCACCCCGATGGCGCTGCCCGTCAGTACCATGACCGCCGAGATGTCCCAGCGATGCTTGCTCGCGCGCTCGTCGAGGTAGGCCTCGCCCGCCTGGGGGACGATGCCGAAGGTCCTCTCGAAAAGCTCGATGGTCGCGGTGAGAAAGGGGTTCACGAGTTCGGCCTTCATCCTGATGCTCCCCTACTCATTGTAGCAACGGAAAGAAAGCTGTCAAACGCAGGGGGGCTCTTGACGAAAGATGCCGAGTAGAGGCGCGAAGGGGGACTTCGTCGTCGATGCCATGGGGATCGGCATCAGAGAATGCGATGCCGGAGTAAAGAGCGATCGCGGGCGGCCATTGACAGCCCTACGGCCTCAGGTAGATTGTTTTTGTATCGTCGAACAAGGAGCCGGCGCCCATGAGCAGGAAAGGAACACCGGAAAAGCATCTACCCTACTTCACCTTCATCAAATCGCTCTCAGGACCGGGTTGTCCCGTCTGCGCGCAGACGGCCGCCTCGCTCGACGAGTGGTTTGAGAACCTTCTGTACGAAAGCGCGAACGACCGACCGCTCAGGCACCGCTTCGACGCCGAGCGCGGACTGTGCGGACGTCACGCTCACATGCTCTGCTCGACCGAGAGCGACGGGCTCGGCGCGGCGATCGTGTACCGCAATGTGCTGGAAGCGGCGGTCGCCGAGCTGTCCTCGGGGAAGGCTCCGCACGTCAACGAGGGATCCTGCGCCGCCTGCGACCACGAGCGCGACGCCGAGTCGCGCTTCGTCGGACTGGTCGCCGACTTTCTGGACGAGGACGACATGAGAGCCGGGTTGGAATCTTCAGAGGGGCTCTGTCTTCCGCATCTGGCCGCAGTCGTCGCGCGGCGCCGCGACGCGCCGAGTTGGCTGTTCGAACTGCACCGCTCGAAGACGCAGGCCTTTCGCGACCTCATCGTGCGCTACATCGACTCCTTCAAGCTCTCGACCGAGGAGCGGCGCGCGAGCCTCAGCTTCGAAGAAGAGATGGCTTGGAAGCGCATCGCGCCGATCATGACCGGAGAGGGGGGCTGGGCACGAGCCAGCAAAGGGAGACGTTAGCTGCCCGACGAGAGGCTCGTCGCTCGATGCACGCGGCCTCTCATCCCGGGAGTCGCGTCAGCTCGACGATCTTCCAGCCCTTCTTGGTTTTTTCCAGAACGAGTTCGTCCACCCTCTTGTCTTCGACGATCTTCGGAGCCGTTCCCCAGGCACCTTCATCCCGCTCCTGGTACCACAGCGAGTACGAGGCGCTGATCGAACAGCGCGAACCGAGTTCTTCGGAACTCGGCGGCGATTTCACCTTGAGTGCCAGATCGGTGACACCGAAGAGAATTTCGCCGTCATTGAGAGTTCGCATCCCCGCGGCCTTCCACTTCGAGGCCGAGACCATGGAGTCGATGCCTTCGTAGGCGAGCCTCGTTCGCGTCAGGATGTAAAGATTTGTTACGATGGTGGAATCTGTCGCTGCAGCCTTTTTGTCGGCGGCAGCCTCCAAGGTCTCGATATCGAGACTGTCGAGGGCGCGGTAGTAGGCCTCGACGACCTGCCGTGGAGAGAAGCTCGAGAGGTTGGGACCGTCGTTCCGCGCGCGAATCGTCGACACCGTGATGAGGGCGAGAAGAGCCGCACCGACGGCGATGCCTCCCAGCATAAGCCCGTACTTCCTGAAAAACGTCGAAACCGCATCCTTCCTTTGTGCCTTCTGGATTGTCTCCTCACGCAGCCTGGCGAGCTCTGTCCCCTCGTCGGGGGTAAGATTACGGAGCCAGCCGCGTTCGGCCGCCTCGTCGAGCGCGACACGCCACTCGAGAAGATTCACCGAGGCGGGTTCCGCAAGACTTCGGTCGATCAACGAAACGAGTTCGGGTTTCAGGCGGGGAGCGGCCAGCTTCGCGCTCAGCACGGGCGGCGTAGGAGGAGCGGAACTGCTCACTTCAGCCGCCTCGCGCGGATAGGGAGCGCGACCCGAGGCGAACTTGTAGGCGGCTTGCGCGAGCAGGAAAACGGCGTCGGACTCGGCGCTCGTCGAGCGGGGATGGACGAGGCGGGCGGCGGCCGCGGCCCGCTCCTCGGGGCCGGCTGCGGCGAGGGCCCTGGCGACCGGGCCCGCGGGAAGCACGAGCACGCCTCCGTCCTGACCGATCAGTATACCCGTCGAGACCAGGCCCCGCTGCAGATGGCCCTCACGCGATAAAAACTCGAGCGCGCGGGCGGCGGAGCGGACAAGGTCCAAGCCCTCCTCCAGAGATCCGGCCGAATCGAGGAGCCTGCCCTCGAAGCGCGGACCTGAGAGTCTGGTGGTATCACCCCGATCCTCGATGGACTCGAAACGCCAGACCTCGCGATGCAGGGACGCAGAAACGCGACTACCTTCTTCGGTGAGCGAGGCGGCCATGGCCCCGGCCATCCCTTTTATCGAAGAACGCGGAAAGACGAGCGAGATGCCTGACTCGTCGTTTTCAATGACTCTGTACATAGCTCAATAATACTATCATCGCGCCGATCGGGACGAGTGCTTCGATGCGATCCGCAGGCCGAGTTTGACGATTTCATTGACCACGATGGGCGATACCGCGAGTGCGAGCACGAAGAACCACTCGACCCCATCGAGAATCTGCACCTTGAAAAAAACAGCTAGAGGTTCGATGAGCACGATACTGCACTGAAGGACTGCCCCGAGCACGAAGGCTCCGACGAGCCACCTGTTCGAAAAAAAGCCGATCGAGAACAAGGACTTCTTCCAGTTGCGCAGGTTGAAGGCGTGAAAGAGCTGGGTGAGGCTGAGGGTGCAGAAGGCCATGGTGCGGCCGAATCCGACGGTCGTCTCTTCGTCCATGCCCAGGAACTGGGCCCTGGCCATGCCGATCCAGAAGGCGGCGATGGTGAGGGCTCCGACGAGGATACCGTTCAGAACCATAAACGCCGCACCGCCCTTGGCGAAAAGGCTCTCCTTGGGATCCCGGGGCGGCTCCTTGATGATGTCCGGGTCGCCCTTGTCCATGCCGAGTGCGAGCGCGGGGAAGGTGTCCGTAACCAAGTTGACCCAGAGAATGTGCACAGGCAGAAGGGGAATGTAGGTTCCCACCAAAACCGCGGAGAAGACCGTCAGAACCTCGCCCACGTTGCACGATAAAAGATACAGGATCGCTTTTTTGATGTTGTTGTAGATATTGCGACCCTGTTCGACGGCCTTGACGATGGTTTTGAAATTGTCGTCGGCCAGGATCATATCCGAAGCGCCCTTGGACACGTCGGTGCCCGTGATGCCCATCGCCACGCCGATATCGGCGGCCTTGAGACTCGGTGCGTCATTAACCCCGTCGCCCGTCATCGAGACAATATGGCCCTGAGCGCGGAAGGCCTTGACGATGCGCACCTTGTGCTCGGGCGACACGCGGGCGAAAACGCGCGCGGTCTTGACCTTTGCGGCGAGTTCGGCATCTCCGAGTTCGTCGATCTCCGATCCGGAAAGTGCCTCGTTCGCATCATCGGCGATCTCCAGGTCACGAGCGATCGCCAAAGCAGTCGCCTTGTGATCGCCGGTGATCATCGCGACACCGACGCCCGAGCGGTGACAGATTTCTATCGAAGGCTTCACTTCGAGGCGCGGCGGATCGATCATGCCCGCAAGACCCAGGAAGACAAGATCGCGCTCGAGTGCCTCTCCCTCGGCCCTTTCGTCGGTAGCCAAGGGCCGATACGCGGCGCCGAGGACGCGCAGCGCGCGGCCTGCCATTGCCTCGGCCTCGGCGAGTATTTTTTCTTTACGAAGCTTGTCGAGTTCACGGGCTTTTCCGTCCTCCATGACCCAGGCGCAGTGCTCCAAGAGACGGTCGGCCGCGCCCTTGGTCATGACCAAGCGTTCGTCGCCGAATTTGTGGACCGTGCTCATCATCTTACGGTCCGAGTCGAAGGGAAGCTCGCCGATCCGCGGAGCCTCGGTCAAGAGTTTTTCCTTCACGATTCCGCCGCGGCTCGCGAGTTCGAGCAGGGCGATCTCGGTCGGATCTCCCGTCGCGCCCTCGAGCGCGGTTCCAGATCCCTGAGCGCCGAGACTCGCGTCATTGCACAACGCGAAAACCTCCAGAAAACGCCTCAAGCCGGGCCGGGTCGTATCGAGCGCCGCGTCGCCGCCGCGCTGACCGTCGGCCGACCACTCGACGACCGACATCTTGTTGCGCGTCAGGGTCCCCGTCTTGTCCGAGCAGATCATCGTCACGGCGCCCAGGGTTTCGACCGCGGGCAATCGTCGTACGATCGCCTTCTCCCTGCTCATCATCTGCACGCCGATGGCGAGCACGATCGTCACGATCGCGACAAGGCCTTCCGGGATGGCGGCGACCGCAAGTGAGACGGATGTTAAGAAAAACTCAAATATATGCGTCTGCGGTATCGCGCCGGTCTTGATAAGCTCTTCGCCGACGGCGAGGACGAACATGAGGCCGCAGAGCGCCAGAATGGCGATGCCGAGTTTCTTCCCGAAATCGTCGAGCTTTCTCTGGAGCGGCGTCGCTTCCTCGGGCTCCTCTTCAAGCATCGTCGCGATGCGCCCCAGCTCGGTGTCCATGCCCGTCCCGATCGCGACGCCCAGGCCGCGCCCGTAGGTCGCCATCGTCGAGGCGTAACCCATGGTCACGCGGTCGCCGAGCGGGGCTTCGGCGTCAACCACAGCGTCGGCCGACTTTTCGACCGGGACCGATTCGCCGGTCAGCGAGGCCTCCTCGACCTTGAGATTCACCGCCTCCAGCCACCGCAGATCACAGGGGATGATGCGGCCGGCGTCGATCATGACGACATCGCCGGGGACCACCTGGTCGGCGTCGATCTCCCGCGGCGTGCCGTCCCGAACAACGACGGCGCGCGGGGCTGAAAGTTTTTTCAAGGCCTCCAGAGCCTTCTCGGCCTTGGCTTCCTGGACCACGCCCACAACAGCGTTGATGACGACGACCATAAGGATGATAACCGCGTCGGATATCTCACCGAGAAGTATCGAAATGACAGCGGCGGCCAGAAGGATATAAATGAGAAAATCCTGGAATTGCTCTACAATCCGGACGAAAAGGCTTTTACCTTTTTTCGCGGCCAGGCGGTTCGGTCCGTATTTTTCGAGACGTTTCGCCGCTTCATCCGATGAAAGCCCTTTCCCGGGATCCACGCCAAGCGCCGCCGCAACGTCCGCAGCCGTCTTCGCATGCCACAGTTCCATACATCCTTCCTTTCTCTCGGCACAAAAAAAGACCTCCGTTCAGGCATTGCGAGGGGGCGATGCCCGGACGAAGGTCTTGCTCAGGTGCTACGCTGAACCGGACCGGGCAGGAGGCCGAGGCTTCGTGCCGTGATGTCGATCCGATCCGTCCGCGCCCGACGCGCGGACGAGCTACTCCCCATTCGGAGAAGGATTATAGAATTGTACGGCCACCTGCGCAAGCGATGTCTACGCGCCGTTAGCGTCGGCTAACAGACAAAAATGCGCCGGGTTTCTGAATCGAGATACATTTGTCTGTGTCGGTGAACGGAGAACGACGGTTTCCTCACGTCAGTGTCACTTCGTCAATAACCAATACCGGACTCCGAGGCCGAAGGTCGGGTATCCATAGGGATATGCATAGCCGACCTTGTACTCATAGCCGCCCTCGACATTGATTGTAATTGGAATCTCTATACCAAGACTGCGGAAATCGAGTTCGCCGCCAGCATAGGCACCCAGTATATAACAGCGACCGTATACCCATCCTTCATAAAACGCAGCCGAACCGAACATCCCTACGATATAAAGGTTGCTGCGGCCGAAGATGAGCGGACGGAAATACGTCCTGAGCGCATAGGCGTCGTAGTACTCCGAGTCCCAGGCATCCCAATTCGGTATGATTCCGAATACCGCTTCAAGACTCAAAAAACGAGCGAATCCCGGCGAGGCGGCGTCGATTTCCAATGAAGGGCCCCAGGCCGTCCAGCATGCGCGCTGGAAACCGACCGCGACGACTCCGCGCGGGAATGCATTCCCCTTCGCAGTATCTGCCCAAATACCAATCGCCATGACAAGGGCCATAACCACAACCAAAGCACAACGGTAGTGAACCGTCCTCTTCAAATTACCATGCCGGACATGAACCGATGAGGCAGTATTCATAGTCGACATCCTCCTATCATTGCGGCGACTTTGCGAGTATTCTTTTGTATGGTACTCTTCAAAGTGCATGATGTGGTGGAAACACCGGGGAACATGTGTGGAAAAACTGTTGAACGAAGTTAGCAGGAACACTCATCCAATCATTTCATTCGCCCAGCTGTTCCGCGTGATACTGGACGACACAGGGATACGTCCCTCTACCTTCGCCATAGAACTGAACCGCGAACGTAGCCTCATGTACAAATGGCGCTCAGGATCATCGGTCCCGCCTGCTTATTACTACCCCAAAATCATATCGATCATTTCCGAACAGATATCCGAAGCGAGGAAGGCCGTCCTCGAAACACACCTACGGTCGCTCATAGACAAACTCGACCTCAGCCCCGAACTGCGCAGAAAAGTGCTTTCGGCGCGGACCCTCGAGGCCCTTCTTTTCGAATGCCTCCATCTCTCAACTATGACGGTCATCGACACACCTTATGAACACAGTATCGAAGGGAACACACACTTTTTCCTACTGGCAACTACAGGTGCACTCTTCGCCGCGACGGCAGGCGGAATGTTGTGGAACATTTTGAATCGAGTATTGTCATGGCCCTACTACATGGGTAGTGAAGAGGGGATCACCGGTATCATCCCGGCATTCGTTTGGGGGGTGACAACGCTCACGCCGATCCCTACATCTCTTTTACTCTTACAGAAAAAAGAAGAACGTAACTTTCTTATTATACCGAGCGTGTTACTCGTCCTCGTAGGCTGTGTATCGGCCGTCGTGTTCCACGGCCTAGATATCCGAGATAAAATCGGATCGTTCGTCGCCGACTATGAAGTGCAGGAGCTATTGACCATTCTTGTATACTCGATCCTCGTTGCCGCAGCCCCCCTGCTAGCGACGGTCCTGACGGATACGCGATTACGGCTCAAATCTCCCAAGCTGCACATGATATTTCTACCGACTGCGGCAAGTATCTTGTGCGTAAGCTTCACATTCCTGATCAAGCGCCCCTTTACCGAACTCATCCAGCTGCGCGGTTTTCTTGTCGGCTTCAGTCTGCGATTGTGCATGTTCCTCGTATTGCTCCTGATGCATCAGTCCACCATCGATGAGGCCAGAAGGTCGAGCGTGTATAACGCGTGATACAGGTTCTCGCAAAGGGACCGACGTAAATTGTGCCAGGCTGCAACGCCTTACCGTGTTATTCACGATTCGATTTATGTAAAATGTTAGAAAGAAAATCTTGTATCCGTTCCTTGAAAACAAGTCCCAGAGCGAAAAGAGCGGCCGCGACGCTGAACACAATGAGGACCACCGTCCACCGCCCGCCGTACGCGGCGTCGCCGATCAAGGCCGATCCCACGATCCCCGGCAGCCTCCCCATCATCGAGACGACGATAAACACGACGAATTTGAGCGTGGAAATCCCCGCCACATAACAAAGAAGGTCTTTGATGGGCATGCCCGGAATGAGATAGAGCAAGAAGAACCCGGCGGCGCCCTTCCCCGAGCCGGTGATTCGCTCGACCGATTCGATCTTGGCCTTATCGAAAATCGATTCGACAAAGGGCCTGCCCAGAATTCTGCCTGCGTAAAAATTGACTGTCGATCCAATAATAATACCCACAACCGTATACAAGCTACCGAGCCACAGACCGAAGACATAGCCCCCTGCGATTTGGATGAACTCGCCCGGTACGACGAAAATAATCACCTGAAGCGCCTGAAGAGCGATGAAGACCGCCGGCCCCCATATACCGAACGATAGGATGTAGGTACGTATAAGATCACGATCTCGTAAAAAACCCGCGATTTGTGAACGGAAGACAAAGCAAAACACCAGGATCGCGCAGATCAAGAGCGGAAACGCGAGAACCGAGACGATCGAGCGAGGTCGAGAGTTTCCCATAAAGGCACTCTACCCATAGCCGCGAGGCACGGCAAGAGGCGTACTTCTTACGACTAAACGAGGCTGTCCTTGGCATATTTGACTTTTTGAACATTTTCTGTTATTGTGGCAATTCTATGGAGAAGGCTCCCCGCACAGAGTTCAAAGTCAATCAACATATTGTGTATCCAAGCCAGGGTGTCGGGAAAATAATGGAAATAACCGAAAAAGTGTTCAAGGACACCAAGCAACTCTACTATACCATCTACCTCGATTTTTCCGACATGACCGTCATGGTGCCTGTTGATAAGGCACGCGAACTCGGCATCAGACCGATCGTTCCCAGGGACGAGGCTGAAAAAGCCCTCGCCTTCATCTCGGAAGAATACGCACCCATCCCCTCGGACTGGAAACTGCGCTACCAGATGAACCTAGACCTCCTTAAGAAAGGTTCGGTCTTGGATATCGCCTCGGTCGTACGCTCGCTCTACCATCGTTCCAAAATCAAGGAACTGCCCATCCTCGAACGCAAGCTCTACGACTCGGCCCTCAACCTCCTCCAGGACGAGATATCCTTCTCGCTCAACAAAGATAAAGAAGAAATCGCCGAACTCATCAGAGCTCGATTAGAGAGCTGAGCGGGGGGCGGAACCTTTTCCAAAGGTTCCTCTCCCCCGCACCCCCTTCTTCCAAATATCCCTTGCGGAGCCCGACTCGGACCGGGTTCCGGACTGGAACGAATACGATGACTCTTTCGAAAACCAGACTTGCAGTCGTTCTCACCGCAGCCGGATCTAGCGTACGATTCGGCGGCGGGAAAAAAGAACTCGTCCGTATAAATGACCGAACCGTCCTCGATATGGCTCTGTCCCCCTTTTTATCCCTTCCCGGCCTTGAAGGACTCGTCATCACCGCCCCGCCCGGCCGTGAGGTGGAACTTCTCTCGGCTCTGTCCGAAAGCAGTCGCCACGCACTTGAAAAACTCGGTCCAGGACGCTTTTCTGTGATCCCGGGCGGATCGACTCGACGTGATTCGGTCCGCGCCGGTCTCGAAACGGTGGCCGCGATCCTTCCAGCCCCTCTCGACGACCTTGTAGTCCTTATACACGACGGCGCACGCCCCTGGGTTACACCCGAACTCGTATCTCGCATTGCCGTAGGCGCAATCGAGAAAGGCGCTTGTGTACCGATCGTTCCTCTTGTTGATACGCCGAAGGAACTTGGTACTGAAGGACTCATTACACGACACCCTCCACGCGCATCCTTGGGCGGCGTCCAAACTCCGCAGGGCTTCTGGCTCTGTCCCCTTCTCGAGGCCCATCGCCGCGCCGCCGTCGAAAAAGTGGAATGTACCGACGATGCCGAGCTCTGGGACCGCTATGTCGGCCCCGTCTCCTGGATTCCGGGCGATCAGTTGAATCGCAAGATAACGGTACGTGCCGATTTGGGGAATGCCGAGTCAGTGGGGACAGAGCTGGTAGGGACCGGGGCAGTGGGGACAGAGCCAGAGTTAGTGGGGACAGAGCCAGAGTTAGAATCGGCGGAGTTTGAGTCGGTGGGGACAGAGCCGACTGAGTCGGAGTCGGTGGGGACAGAGCCAGCGGGCACAGGATCTGCCTTATCATTTAACTTTCGGATAGGTCAAGGCTGGGACCTGCACCGCCTAATTCCCCTTCGTCGCCTCATGTTAGGCGGGGTTGAAATACCGAACGATTTGGGCGAAGATGCCCACTCTGACGGCGATGTTCTTCTACACGCGATCATCGATGCCATGCTAGGGGCTGCCGCATTAGGTGATATTGGGACATATTTCCCCCCTTCAGACGAAAACTGGCGCGATGCCGACTCGCGCGATCTTGCCCGCCGTACAGCTGCTATAGTCCGATCGTCCGGCTGGGAGATTGGCAATATCGACTGCTCCGTGATTCTCGAACGACCCCGCCTTGGTCCCTACCGTACCACGATTTGCGATTCCATAGCATCCTGTTTAGGTATCACTGTTGATGCAATCTCTCTTAAGGCCAAAACAGCCGAAGGCCTAGGTGCTGTCGGCGAAGGCCGTGCCGTAGAGGCAATTGCGAGTGTTTTGCTTTATCGCCCATAGACTTTTTTCCACTATTCATAGAGACCAGGGTATTGGTGCTTTCGGGAAAGGGAGTCCGCGGGGACACCCTCTGAGTCAAGATAGTTGTCACCTAGAATGGAGGTGACATGAAGTACAGCA
>CAZXXZ010000015.1:0-50663 GCA_964644505.1 uncultured Treponemataceae bacterium
ATATCTCCGGCGGAGGCCTGGCCGAAAAGCAGCTGCCGCGGCGATATGCGGAGGGGGCTTTTCATGTTGGTATCGAGAAGCCAGAAGGAGTCCTCACGTATGAGAACGAGGCGCCCTCGTTTTTTCGCAGGCTCGAGATAGCGGACGAGGGCGGCGTCGTCCTTCGGGCGGACCGAGACGCGCATGAGGCTGGAGCCCTCTGCCCCCTTGGTCGAAAAGTCGAATGAAAAGCCGTCCTTGTCGAATAATCGGAATGAGTCGACGGTCTTCAATGCGTTTTGTGCAGTGACTGCATCTTGCGCCGAAACCTGCGCGGGTAAAAAGTGATGTACTGCTAATAGAACGATCAAAAAACCGTATGCGATTCGCGGTACCGGTACATTACTGTGTCGGCCTTGTTGTGTCGAACAATCGTTTTTCATGTGCCTATCAATTCCTTTCGAAAAGAAGTTCTATGGTGGTCTTTCGTCGTACCGTATACGCCCCTGCAAGGGCGGCCGTGAGGGCGCAAAGACATACAAGAGCGCAGGCCGATGCGAATGCGGTGATTTCGAGTTTGAAGCAGAAAGAGATCGGGTTTTCCTGTGTCGGAGGCGGAGGAAGGACGAGCCCTCCTCGACTGTTGAAAAAAGACGCGACTGCAAGGGCGATCGCGCTTCCCGTTATCGACGAGGCGACGCTCAGAACAAAGGTCTCGGCGCAGAGTACCGAAAGTATCTTTGAAAAGCGGGCCCCGAGCGCCAGCATGGTCCCCCATTCCGAACCGCGTTCCCACGAAGAAAGGAGCATCGTGTTGCCGAATGCGAGGAGCATGGTCAGAACGACGGCGACGAGTACGACGCGGTAGTTCTCTTCATACACCTTCACTATGCGGTTTGCGTCGGTGTTCCCGAGTTCGTATGCGCTCGCCGTGTATGTCGACAACTCGGGTATCGCGGACAGCTCGCGTATCCTGTCTGTAACACCGATTCGTGCGTCGCTCAGCCAGAGATTGATCTTGTCGACGCGCCGAGATGGATCTGCGTTCTCGAACACTTCGAGCGGCAGTTCGATGTAAAATCTGTCGAGGGTCGCCGATTCGGTTTTTACCGATGAGGATAGTCTGAGCGAAAAACCCGTATCGCCAATAAGGGCGGAGAGTTCGTCCTGCGGATTGACGCCGAGTGTCCGCGCGAGAGCCTCGCCGAGACGGACCTCGGATATGCAATCATCGAACGAAAACTCGAGGGCGGAATCCTCGATCGCGCGGCCGTTCACCGGCGCCGATTTATCGCCGGCTCCGACGAGACCGTCTATCGGAAGCGAAGCGCGGATCTTTTGGAAACCGCCTCCGGCGATGAGAAACTTTTGCATTCGACGGTATTCCTCGATGCTCAGTCCTTCGCCGCTCGAGTTTGTCAGGATGATATCGCCTTCTTTCTCGCGCATCGTTCGTTTGATTCGGTCGAACATGTCGGCATAGCCTGACCGCAGCAGCGTGAGGGCGAGAAAGGAGGCGCACAGCAGCGCGAAGAGCGCGAGACTCCGGCGGGGTGTGAGCAAAAGCCCCCTGCAGGCCCCGATCATGAGGCGGAACATGTCGAATCCTCTACAAGACGGCCGTCTTTCATGCGCAGCACGCGCCGGGCACGTTTCATCACTTCAGGATCATGAGTCGCGAGGATGAGGGTTGCGCCGCGTTCTGCGTTGAGCGACTCGAGTATGTCGAGCACGGTCGATCCGGTTTCGTGGTCGAGGTTGGCTGTCGGCTCGTCGGCGAATACAAGAACGGGATCGTTGATCAATGCGCGCGCTATGGCGACCCGCTGCCGCTCGCCTCCCGAGAGCTGGTGCGGCCTTTTTTTGACTTTGCTCGACAAGCCGACCCGCTCGATGAGAGCGAGGGCGCGGGACTCGATCGTCGACCTCGTTTCGCCTGGACGGGGATAGAGGAGGGCGGGGTAAGCGACATTCTCTATCACGTTCAATACGGGCAGAAGATTGAATGTCTGAAAAACGAAGCCGATCATACGGTTGCGTATCTGCGCGAGTTCGCGGCCCGAGCATTCGGAAATACTGCGCCCCAGGAGGAGAACCCGGCCAAAACTCGGCGAGTCATATCCTGCTCCGAGATGCTGGAGCGTGGACTTTCCCGATCCTGAGGGCCCGACGAGAGCCGCGAATTCTCCCCGCTCGAACGAGACGCTCAGGTCTCTGACTCCGTAGACGATAGTCTCCCCTAAGGGGTACGAGCGCGAGACGCAGTCGAATTGCAGAACAGTGTCGCTCATCGCTTTGTCGCCGTATCTGTGGACGTCTTAACCGCCCGCCCCTCGAGAATGTCCGCGAAAAGCGGAAAGTCTTCTGCAAAATCGCGCCTGCTCGTCTCGATGATGCTCGAGCTTTCGGCGTCTTTGTATATCGAGGCGAGTGTTTTGTAGATTACGGCGATTTGCCCCGCAGTTCCTTCGGAGAGGGACCAAGAACCGGATGTGTAGCGCTCGGACATTGTCGCGAGCAGATCGAGGACCTCGTCGCGCGACCCGACTTCGACCGGGAAGTTCGAATAGGTGGAAGCCTGGTAAATGTAGACGAGTTCGTCATCCGGGTATTCGGAACGTAGATCGTCGAAGCCCTTCATCCCCTTCATGAGCCAGGCGAGTTTGTCCTCGGTTTTCTTCATCCTCCCGGCCTTTATGCACTGGGCGACCGCGATATAGATTCGCGACATGCTGTCCTTCGAAAGAAGACCTTCGTTCGAGGAGAACCTCTTGAGAGCGGAATCCACATCGCCCGTTTTTATGACTTCGATTTCGAGGATGGATCGCAGGCACTCGGTACGTGTCGCGTCATCGGACGAAGAGGTGTAACTCTGTTCCAACTCGGTAATCTCGGCTTTATAAAGCTCGGCTTTTTTCTTATCGACCCCGCTCCATGCAGTTCGTGCCCCGCAGGAAAAGAAGAAACTGAACCCGAGCATCGTCAGAAAAAAAGTCGTGCATTTCATAAACATGTTCTTGCGCTTCATAGGTCGATTACCTCCCGCTTGTAGTGTTTGTCGTAGCTGATGAAGCAGAGTTTTGCGTCTCGGCTTTCGCGATTTCTTTCGCGCGCTGGCGATACTGGGCCGCCAAGGTCGACTTGCCGCGAAGCTCGAGCTCCTTCGCCTTGAGCTCGAAGAGCCGCGAAGGCGGGAAGATCGAAGCGAATCGGTCGGGCGATTTCGCGTACTCTTCGAGAAGCAGTTTCAGATCCTTTGTCACCACATCGAGACGATTGAACATCGCAGGCAGTTCTATGGTGCATTCCACCCTGAGGGCCCGCACGAGGATGTCGTTCGGATCCGCATTCACCGCCGCATCGATTTCGTTGAGGCCTGTATTCACCTCGGCTATTTTCGATATCGCCGAAGACGCGTCCCTCGCCTGAATGAGATGCGCCGAGCCGAGATAGGCCCTTGTCAACGATGATTCACGATATGCGAGGGAGGCGCGCAGATACTCGTCGGCCTTTTTGATCATGCTTTCCGAGAAATCGCGTTGAATGTCGTGGCATAGGATCCCCGCTTTGAAAAACAAATCCGCAGCCTTCGTCCGCTCGGCTTCGCTCGCGCCCGCTGCCGGTTTTTTGGAACCGGGGAGCGACTCTTCGAGCATCCTGAGTTCCCTGAGGCGAGCATCGAGTTGTTTAAGCTCTTCGGGATTCCGTACGCTCTTATCCGCGAAAATCGGGGCTGTCAGGATAAAACAACCGACGATCAACGAAGCCGTAGAGAGTATGCGGAAAATCTTGCGCATCAGAATCCTCCTTTTTGCCTTTTCCATCATTTGACCTCTATTACGAATGAGATATGCGATTCGGATTCTCCTTCGAGACCGAATGCGAAACCGAATGCGAAAGTCCTGTTGACCGGAGCGGAGGCCGCAGCCTTGACGAGAAAACCGAGATCCTGTTGAAACCGCATCTTCGTGTCGTACGACTTCCTCGAGACCGCCCCGAATTCATAGAAGAGTTCCGGGACAAGCGCGAACTCGAAAATTCCCTTCCCCACGGACGCGACACGATCGAGATCGAGACTGAAACGGGAAAAGGCAGCGATCTCCCCGGAAACAAGGCCCGCGGCGCATCTGAGTTCACTCACATCGGCCCAGAGACTTTCCGGAACTCCTGCGGAGGCCGTTTTCGGCATATACGTTATGCGCTCTTGAATCGTGAATCTGAGAAGTCGGCCGGCGTCGAATCGCAGGCGGCCCAGAGCGGACAGGCGGGGCACAATGCTCCAGAGGCCTGACGAGGACGATAGAAGATCCAGGTCGAGGGATGCCGCGGCACGCACTCCTCCGCGCCGACCGTAGTTGAAATCGCCGCATCTGATTCGAAGACCGGAGGAGAAAAGAAGCGAAAACTCGTGTGCAAGGCCCAGTTCGTCGAGCGAAGAAACAGAGGGTGGGCGGTAGTCGGGATATAGGAAATACGTATCCGGACTACGAAAAGCCCGGCAGCCTAAGGCAAGTTGCAGCGAAAGGTCGTCGCAGATTGCGATCCCGAAGCCGCCCGTAAGCGAGGCTTGCTCTTCGAGATGATCAGGATCGACGCCTTGGTTTTTCAGAGAAACTTCATGCCTCGCCTCTAATTTCCATAAGAAGTTTCCGTACTGTATCGATGGATCCTGGTATGCAAGGGCCTGTGTATTCAAACCGAGGACGGCCTCGAGTTTTTTTCCGGATCCGCGTACATTGTTGTATCCGATCATGATGTCCCAGGGTGAGAAATTGAAACTCCACCAAAAACCTTCGTCCGTCGTAATGATGACGGTAACGGGGACGGGCTTGTCGTCGTGAAACGTGCTTGTTGCATACTCGTAGCTCGCCTTCGATGTATAGAACATATTCGAGCGGGACAGACGTTCTTCGACCAATGCGAGAGAGGCTTTGAGTTCACGCAGCGACATCACCTCGCCGATATTCAGATTCGACGCGAAGGAGCGGATGTATTCTTTTTCGAGCGAGGCCGGACAGCCGATGACGATGTCATGGATAAGAACGAGCTGATCGGAAGATTCCTGCTCCGGGCTTTCGCCGAATACCATGAGGAACAATGTCTCGTCGCCGTCCGAATTCGGTGACAGGGCTTTGTCGTCCGCGCCCGCGGATTTGAGAAGCAGGGCTGTGTAGAGAAGGGGGAGGAGGATGATCCATACGGCTCGTCCATTCATCGTCATGGCATGGACGATGCCGCGGGCCGAAGAGGGAAACAATCAGCTCTTCGGTTGATTTACGCCTTGTTTCTTGGAATCATACAAAAGGTTGATGAGTTCTACCTTGTTGCGCGTCCCCGTCTTTTCGTAGAGGTGCGAGACATGCGACTTGATCGTGGCCAGGGAGAGGCAGAGTTCGTCAGCAGCCTCGTTATAGGTCCGCCCCCGTGCGAGGAGGGCGAGCACCTCGCGTTCCCGATCCGTGACGCCGTAGCGCGACAGGAGTTCGGCGTTCGGGCCCGATCCTTCTCGTGCTTTCTGCGTACGCGTCCATTGACGCATGTGACTTATAAGAAGGAAGAGATTGAGGTAGGCGAAGAATGCCGGAAGGAGTATGTAGCGCGGACCGAGGACGGAAAGCGGCGGGAACAGACCGCGGAAAAAGTCGACGACGATCACGAGGGCGAAGAATAGAAAAAGAACTGCCATCAGTACAGGCTTTTTGTTCGAGCGCCAGGGGATGCTGCCGCGGGCGATCCACGACATGCCGATGAAAATCGACAGGGCGAGCACAATCAACGTGCAAAGCTGAATCCACGCGATGAGCGAATCAGGCAGGATGTAAACGGCGATATTGACGATCGCGAGGACGAGGCCGAGCAGTCTGAACGCGAGCGATATCCTTTTTTTCCGACGATCCTTCAATTCACCTTTCGCGAAAGTGGGGAAGGTCATGGCCGTCAGGGATGCCCCGACCAGGGCGAGACGTCCGATGAGCGTTTCCAGAGCCGGCTGCCCCGGGAAACTACCCATGAGGCTCAGGCAGACGATCGAGAGCTGAAAAGGAAGAAGGAAGAAAAAAAGCCTGAGCGCGTGCCGTTCGTTCTCCTGAATGAAACGTATAAGGAAGACGGTCGCGCAGGCGATGCCCGTCGAGTACGAGAGGCCCCAGTACAGAATACCCAGTATGCTCATTCAAGCTTTGTGGACGACTCACCGTGTGAATTCATACACATTGTCGCTCGTGACTTTTTGATACGGGAAATAGAGGTACTGCCCGTCCTGCAGCGACCATTCCGAGAGGTCCTTCCCCGTCGCGACGTCGTAAGCAAGCCGCGCGAGGGTTTTCCCTTGGATTTCGGCGTCGCTCCGTACGGTGCCCAGGAGACTGCCTTCCTTGACGGCCTCGAGTCCGAAGGGCGTCGCATCGATGCCGAGCACGGGGATGTACCGCGAGCTTCCTTTGAGGTAGCCGGCGATTCTCAGGGCTGCGATCGCGCCGAGGGCCATTTCGTCGTTGTCGCAGAACACGGCTTCGATTTTGTCTCCCTGCTCAGCGATGATTTCGGTCATGCGTTTCTGCGCCTCGGCGCGGCTCCAGTTGGCCGTCGCTTCTGCGATTTTCTCGAATTTCAGGGAAGAACCCGAGAGAGCCCTGCCGCGGTAGCTGTCGCGCGCATCGATGTCGATGGCGTTGGACTCGCCGCGGAGGATGACATAGTGGATCACGCCGTCGCCCCCTACGTCGGCCCCGACGGTCGCCTCGCAGTAATCGCGCAGTATCTCGGCCTGGACGCCGGTGGCCTCGTCGGTATGAACGCCGACATAATAGAGCTTGCTCCAGGAGCGGACCGTCATCGGGGGAGGCTCCCTGCCGAAGAAGATCAAGGGTATGCCCGCGGATTTGGCGAGAAGGGCGCGGGTGAGGGCGCTCGAGGTGCGCTCCACGGGATTCATGATGATGACATTCGCCTTGTCGGCCACCATGGCCTCGACCTGGGCGGCCTGGACGCGTTCCTTGTTCTGGCCGTCGACGATCTGCAGACGGGCCTTCGTCCCTATTTCGGCGTCGAATGCGCGTCGTGCGGTCGCGATAAAGGCGTCGTCGACGCTGTAAAAGGCGACGCCGATTCTCGGCAGGTTTGAATCCGAACAGCCGACGGCCGATAAAATGACAAACAAAGCCGCCGCGAGCGCAGCCTGTGATGTAAAGGACTGTTTCATAGGTCTATTGTACCATCGCTTTCAGGCCCTGTCCTCTCCCTGTTCCGGTCATTGCCGGGTCCGGGCCTGTCGTGAGAAAATACCTCATGCCCAAGACGAGTTTTGTATCGGCCGTGGCCGTCATTGTCATACTTGTAAGCTGCGCCTCGACTCCGAATCCCATGGCTCGGGAATGGTACGAGCTCGGCGTTTCGTGGCAGGAAAAGGGAGACTGGAAAAAGGCCGGGGAGGCGTATTCGCGCGCCATAGCCCTCGATCCGTCCTTCGCCGCCGCCTCCTTCAATCTCGCGCGTGCATTGACCGAGTCCGGCGATTACGCAGGGGCTCTTCGGGTGCTCAATGAACTTGCAAAAAAAGATCCGGGCAATGTCCGCGTCCTTTCGGCCCGAGCCTACGCGCTCTATAAAAAGGGTGACGCGGCGGCCGCGCTCGAGGCCTATCGCGAAGTTGTCGCCCTCGACCCCTATGCGCCCGACATTGTCTTCAATGCGGCGCTTCTCGAACTCGGAGCGGGAAACGCTCAGGCTGCCGTGGAGGCTCTCGAGCGTCTGACCAAGGCAAAGAGCGATGACGGCGAGGCCTTCGCGCTTTTGGGCAAGGCCCTCGATAAACTCGGCTCGGATGAAAAGACGCCGGCTGCTTCCGGGCAGACGCCGGCTGCTTCCGGGCAGACGCCGGCGACTTCCGAGCGGGCGCTCGCCGCTTACGAGCGGGCGCGCGAACTGGGCAAGGCCGACGCCGCCGCTCTGTCCCGCATCGGCCAGCTCCGAGAGGCGCGGAAAGAGTACTCCGAGGCGATGGACGCCTATAGTGCGGCGGTGAAAACCGCGCCGAGGATGGCCGCGACCTGGTTCGCCCTCGCGCGCCTTCGGCTCACGATAGCAGGAGACGGCGAAAAAGGGCTCGATGCCCTGAAAAACGCGATCGCCTCGGGCTTCTCCGACACGAAGAAGGCAGCCGCCCTCATCGACGAGCCGACTCTCGTCGAGCGGGAGAAGGTGCAGAAACTTCTAGCCGAGGCCGGTCTGGCGAAATGAACGCTTTGTGTCTCCAGGGCCTTTTCGGAAAAAACTCTTCTCCGCTCAGGACCGCCGCCCTCATGCTGTTCTGCGGAGCCTTCCTCGCTCTGACGTTTTCCTGTGTGCGAGAGGAGCCGAAGGCGGTCGAGGGCAGTCGGGATCTGAACGACGCATCTTCGGTCCCACCCGAGGGTTCTCTGCCGGCTCCCCTCGCCCCCGCCGAGGTTGTATCAGCCCCGCAGGGGACCGTCTCAGTCCCGGTAAGTTTCAAACTGGCGCCGCCTGACGCGATCCTCGTCGAGGAGGGATCGGCGCTGAGCCTCTCGGCCGGTAAAAACGGTACGAGGATCGCTCAGCTGAAGCCGGGCAATCACATGCTTGTGGTATCGAGATCCGGCTACGACACCCGCGTCCTGCGCGTCGTCGTCGGATCGAAGGGCGCCCGGATCCAGGAAAAACTCGAACGCTCCTCGTCGCCGCTTCGTCTCGCGGGAATGGCGAGCACCGGCCCGAGGCCGAAGAGCGTGGCCTTCACGCCCGACGGCCGCTTCATCATCGCCCCGCTTTTGTCGGGTCGCGGCGCCGATCTCATCGATGCATCCAGCCTCGGCGTCGTCGGCCGTCTCGAACCCCCCGCCGCCTACGCGAAATCGGAGGGTTTTGTCGAAAGCGCAGTCATCCCCTCGCTTCGGGAAATCTGGGTGTCGCAGATGCATACCTCGACCATCCATGTCTTCGACCTGGACAGCTTCGCCTATAAGGCGAGTTTCCCCTCGGGCGGCTCCTACCCCAAGGTTATAGCCGTTTCGGCCGATGAAAAAACGGTCTTTGTCTCGAACTGGGTCAGCGAGGATGTGAGCGTCATAGACGCTGCGACGCATGCGGTCTTGGATCGAGTCAAGGTCGGCGGAACCCCGCGCGGCCTCGCCGCGACGTCGGACGGTCGTTATCTTTATATCGCTCGATTCGCGGGCGGTTCGATTCTCCGGCTCTCATTGTCCGACCGGAAACTCGAGACCTTTTACGCCGCGGACGGCGGGTCCAAGCGGCATCTCGTCCTCGACGAAAAGCGGAACAGGCTATACGCCACCGACATGGCGCGCGACTCGCTGTTCGTATTCGATCTGGACACGGGCGGCCGCATCGCCGAAGTACGGCTCGGCCCGAATCCGAACACCTGCGCCCTGAGCCCTGACGGCGGAACGATCTACGCATGCACGCGCGGGACCAACGGGCCCGAGGGCTACGAGAAAGAGGGACCCGATGCGGGCGAACTCATAGCCGTGGATACCGAGAGCTTGAGCGTCGTCGCCCGGCAGTGGGGTGGCGACCAGCCGACGGGTCTCGCCGTCTCGCCCGACGGACGGCGCGTCGTTTTCTCGGATTTCCTCGACGCAAGGCTCGAGGTCTACGACGCTTCGGCACGATAGGACGTCTATGGAACAAAGCACCGGGTATTTTCTCTTCTGCGGCCAGGATATCATCGCGCCCGATCGCGGGGACAGCGCCGCATTCGAGGGCGCGGTTCCGCTCGAACTCGGTCGCCGAGCCCGCATGCGACGCGACTACGGCGGACTCGGGGCGGCCCAGGGCGGAAGGTTCACGGCCCTTCTTCTCGACGAGGAAAGCGTCGCCGCGCTCGAGGGCGTACGGCGAGTGGCCCTCAGACAGGCCCTGTCGCAGTACGACGCCGTGTCGATTGCCGGAGCCCTGCGCGGAGCCGCTCTCCTCAGGTGGCTCGAGGTCGCGCAGTACTGCGGAGCCTGCGGCGGACAACTCGCCGACGTCGAGGGAAAGACCGAGCCCGAGTACTCGGAAGCAACTCTGTGCCGCACCTGCACCTCCTGCGGCAGGCTCTTCTTCCCCCGCATCTCTCCGGCCGTCATCGTGCTCGTGCAGAAGGAGGGCAGGATATTGCTTGCGCATAACGCGCGCTTTCCGGCGGGCCGTTTCGGCCTCATCGCGGGCTACGCCGAGGCCGGCGAGAGCCTCGAGGAGGCCGCGGTCAGGGAGGTCCGGGAGGAGGCGGGAATCGAAATACAGGATCTTCGCTACGTGAAATCTCAGAGCTGGCCCTTCCCCGACTCGCTCATGATCGCCTTCACCGCCGAATGGAAGTCTGGTGAGGCGAGGCCCGACGGAGTCGAGATCGAGGAGCTTCGCTGGTGCGGCCCCGACGATCTACCCGACATTCCGCCTCCGGGAAGCGTTGCGCGATATCTCATCGACCGTTTCGTGCAAGACAAGAGCTAGCTTTTCACGGGGCCTTGGGGCCGGGCCACCGGCTCCTGAGCCTCATCTCAAGACCGAAGAACAGGATCGCGGTAGGGACTGCCGCGGCCGCGACGATCGCGGACCAGCCGAGCCTGAGCGTGCCGACGTCGTTGAGCGAAATCACGTTATCGACGACAACGCAGACCGCCGTGCAGCCTAAAATGACGATAGCGGCGATATTGGGGCCCTGTCTCGTCGATCTGTGGCAGATAAACACAGTCAGGCCGAAGAGCGCTATGGCCGCAAGTGCGATAGGCAGGGCCAAGGACAAGAACCAGCCCGATCCGCCGGTCAGACGCTCGATCGCCCACAGATAGGCGATCGAGGTTACGGCCATGACGGGAAGAAAGACAATCGGTTTTTTATGCTCGAGCATGGGAAAGCCGACAACAAGCCACAGCGCAACGGCCGATACAACCGCTAAAATCGAAAAACCGAAAACTCCGTCGCCGATATAATCTATGACAAGCAGCGCGAGCGAGCCTGAGACGCAGAGCGCGGCTATCACGAAGGAGGCGGCGGCGAGATTCCCGCCCCATCGATCGGTGCAACGAATACTGTCGCTGTTGTTTGGGGCACTTACCTCCTCCTCGATCCCGCACGATGAATGGCTTGTCATAGTTTTTTTCTCCTTATTCAGTACCGTTGGATCTCGTGGTAATAGACAAGTATCCTTTCATTTTGGTGCATTTTTTGCTTAAGGGAACCTCTAAAAACCCGGTTGGTTTTTTTAGAGGCCCCCTCATTATATCCTCCTCGATTCCTGCGAATACATCTTCGATCAATCGAAACAAGCGTTTTTGGAATTTCTCGAGAAGGCGGTTTTCAGGTGATTCGGCGACCAAGGGGATTGGTGTACAAGGTAGCATTCGTAGTTATGCAATCGCTTGGACGGGTGTTTCTTAAGGATTTTCAATGAAGGAAGGTCAAGGCCGAAAGATACTTCTTGTGCATATTTATACATGACAGTAGAGTAGCGGTCGGAGGAATTTCATGGCTTTTTCGCTCGCTTTGTATCCGATCGTGTACCGGGCCAGGTACGACGGCGCCTCCTGGCGCGAGGAGTTCATCGAACAACCGCATAAGACGCCGGCCGAGGAGGCCGCCCTCTCCGAGTCCGAGCGCGAGGCGCTCAACGACCGGCGCAACTGTTTTTCGGATGTACCGCTTGTCAATTACACGACCCAGTACGGCATGGGCTGCTTCGAGGGCCTCAAGGCCTTCCCGCAGAAAAACCCCCGCTCGGGCTCGGGTTTGGCGATCTTCCGCGTCGAGGAGAACGCCGCTCGCTTCGCGCGGTCTATGCGGGGTTTGGGCATGCCCTCATTCCCCGAGGAACTGTTCATCCGCGCCTGCGTCGAGGTATCCGCGCGCAACGCGGCCCTCGGCTTCAAGCCTTCGTACGATTCGGCCTGGGAGGCCGATCACTTCGCCGGGGCCCAGGGTGTGTACTTACGGCCCTTTTCGTATGCCGAGGGCGGGATCGGCGTGGGCATCCCCAAAAAGCCCAGCGTCTTCGTCGTGGCGACTCCCGTCGGTTCCTATTTCAAACCCGGAACTTCCTCGGCGGTCACCACCGAGCGCATCCGCGCCACCCCCAAGGGCACCGGCTGGATCAAGTGCGACTCGAACTATGTGATCTCCGCCCTCGCCAAAAAAGAAGCCGAGGAGGCGGGGTACATGGAAGTGCTCTTCCTCGACGCGGTGGAGCGGAAGTATGTCGAGGAGGGCTCGTCCTGCAACGCTTTCTTCTATCTTAAATCCGGCGAGCTGGTCACGCCCGAACTCGGCGACACGATTCTGCCCGGCATCACCCGCAAGAGCGTCATCGAGCTAGCCCGGGCTGCGGGAATAAAAGTCTCTGAGCGTAAAATTTCCATCGATGAAGTCCTCTCCGAAGCCAAGGAAGTCTTCTTCACCGGCACCGCGGCCGGAGCCACCTTCGTCGAATCGGTGACGCACAAGGGCAGGACCGCGAAGTTCGGCGATAAACCCGGGGAACTCACCGTCAAGCTAGGGCGAGAACTCAAGGGCATTCAGTACGGTCTTATCCCCGATACGCGCGGCTGGATGAGACCTGTATGACGGCTCCTCCCGCGTCCGAGGCCCTGCGCGAAGCCTGTGAGCTGTTGAAGCGCGTAAGGAATGAGATCGCCAAGCGGATCGTCGGCAAGGACGAGATCGTCCGCGGCATACTCACCGGCCTCATCGCGGGCGGGCACGTCCTCTTGGAGGGCGTGCCCGGGCTCGCCAAGACCCTGGCGGTCAAGTCATTCGCCGAGGTCTCGGGGCTCGGATTCGGCAGGATCCAGTTCACGCCCGATCTTCTTCCCGCCGACCTTACGGGCTCCCTCGTGTACGAGCAGTCCACGGGACGTTTTATTCCCAGGCGAGGCCCGGTTTTCACCAACATCCTCCTCGCCGACGAGGTGAACCGCGCTCCCGCCAAGGTCCAGTCGGCCCTTCTCGAAGCCATGGAGGAGCGCCAGGTCACGATAGGCGAAACCAGCATTCCCCTGCCCGAGCCGTTTTTCGTCCTTGCCACGCAGAACCCGATCGAGCACGAGGGCACCTATCCCCTGCCCGAGGCACAGCTCGACCGCTTCCTCATCAAGGTCCTCGCGACCTATCCCACGCAGGAGGAGGAGGCCGAGATCGTCAGACGCGTTGCCGACGGCCATACCGCGCCCGTCGCACGCGTGCTCGGCTCGGCCCAGATAGGGGCATTGCGCGCGGCCGCCGAATCGGTCTCCGTGAACGAGGAGATAGCCGCCTATATGATCCGCATCGTTCGCGCCACGAGGCCCGGCTTCGAGGGCGGGCGGGGCGAGGCTTCTGCGGGCACGGTGAGGCCGCTCGATCTGTCGCGCGATATCGCGCGCTGGGTCGAGTACGGGGCATCTCCCCGCGCCTCGATCCATCTGTTCCGCTGCGCCCGCATATCCGCCCTGTTCGAGGACCGTTCCTATGTCCTGCCCGAGGACGTCAAGGCCGTAGCTCCGGCAGTGCTCAGGCACCGGCTCGTGCTTTCGTACGAGGCCGAGGCCGAATCGATCGATGCGGACGCGGTCATAAGCCGCGTTCTTTCGGCCCTTCCCCTTCCGTAAGACGCCGTGGACCGGGACGAATTGCGCGCGCGTGCGCGGCGGCTTGTTTTCGCGTCGCCCACCTTGGCGCGCGCCTTTACCCGGGGCGATTTCCGTTCTGTTTTCCGTGGCCGGGGGATCGAGTTCGATTCCCTGCGCGAGTACAAGCTCGAGGATGATTCCAGGCTCATCGACTGGAACGCTGCCGCGCGCTCGGGAAGGCCTTATGTCCGCACCTACCGCGAAGACCGATCCCTCGCGCTTTTTCTGGTCATCGATGTCTCGCGTTCTATGGATCAGGGTTCCTCCTCGCTTTCCAAGCTCGACACGGCCGTGCTGACCTCGTCGCTCGCAGCCTATGCGGCCGGGCTCAAGGACATGCCCGTCGGCTGTCTTTCGTTTTCGGAATCGGCTCAGCGCTTTCTCGCGCCGCGGCGCGGCAAGACGCACGCCCTCGCGGTGGGCGCCGCCGCCCTGGACCTCTCGCGCAGTCGGGATTGCGCTTCGCCTCCTTCTCTTTCGCCCCTCGCCGATGCCCTCGAGACGAGCTCGAGCCTGCTCAAGCGCCGCAGCCTCGTGCTCGTCATCTCGGATTTCCGCGACGAGGGGTGGAATAAGCCGCTTGCGAAACTCCACGGCGCTCACGATGTCGTCGCGCTCAGAATAGGCGACGCGACCGATCTCGAGCTTCCTACTTCCGGTGCTTTCCAGGTGTTCGATCCCGAAACGGGGCGGACCGCCTGGCTTCCGCTCTCCAGCTCCGGCTACCGCAGGCGCTGGAAACAGTGCGGCGAAGAACGCCGCGCGTTCTGCCGGGAAGTGTGCTCCGCGCTCGGCCTTCCTCTTCTCGAGATCGACACGAGCGACGATCCTCTGCGCTCTCTGATCGAGTTTTTCGAGCGGAGGAGGAAGCGGTGAGACGAGTCGTCGCGGCGTCTATACTCTTTTCGCTGATCGTCGCCCCCTCTCTTTTGTGCGCCGCAACGATCGAGGGGGCCGTCGTTTATACTCCGTCTACGTACGGCCCCGGCGAGACCGTGACCGCCGTCGCCGCCCTCAAGCCAGGTCCCGAGGAGAGCCTCGCGGAGATCAGCCTCGAGCCCGGATCCGGGCTTCCCGCCCTCGACGGAAGCGCGGATCCGGAGATTCTCGGTCTCGACGTGGAGCGCCGCGGCGGATCCTGGCTCATGCGCCTGCGTTTCGTCGCCTGGTCGCCCTCGGAAGGTGTTATAGAAAAATATCATACTGGGACTTTCGTCCTCCCCCCCGTCGCGTACAGGGCGAGACCGCGCCTCGGGGCCGAAGACGTCGATCCGCGGCCGCTTCGGCCTCAAAGGCTGCCGCCGGGTGCGGCCGGGGCCTTCTACGGTGTTCTCGGCCTTGTCGTCGGCCTCTGTCTTGCCCTCTTCGGCGCTTTCCTCTACCTCGTTCCCGCCGTTCGCTCCGTGCTTGCGCGCTGGAAGGCGGGCCTGGCGTACCGGAGGCTCGAAAGCACGGTGACGCACCTCTTCGCGAATGCCGCCTCTGCGGAGCCCGCGGCCTACGCGGCGGCCCTGGCAGGCGCGCTCCGCAATTATCTCGAGCTGCGCGCCTGTTCCGGCATAAGCGCGCTGACCCCGGCCGAGGTCCGCAACCTCGCCGATACCGCTGCGCTCAAGCCTTCGATCAGGGACGAGGCCGCTGCCGTCCTCGCATGGTCTGACGAAGTCCGATTCGGCGGATTGGCGGCGAAGGCCGCCGATCTGTGCACAGCGGCCGAGCGCGTGCGGCGCATCGCCGTCGAGAACGAGGAGGCGATCCGTGCTCGTCTTTGATCGCCCCTGGGTGCTCATAGCCTTCGCCCTGCCGCTTGCGTATATGTTTGTCAGACGCCTCTCCGCAGGCAGATTCGGCTCCATCGCTTTTCCGCTCGGAGGATCTCCGCTTCCGCGGGTGCCGTTTTTCATGTCGGCCCTGCGATTGCTCCGCATCTCGGCCTTCTGGCTCGGGTACCTTTCCGCGGTGATCGCCGCGGCGGGGCCGAGCTTCGTGACGCACAGGATCGTGTATCTTGAACGAGGGGCCGAAATCATGCTTGTTCTCGACGTCTCGCCGAGCATGGCGGCCTCGGATTTCGAGCCGACGCGGCTGGACGCGGCGAAGTCCATCATCGGCGAATTCCTGTCGGCGCGGCGCAATGAAACGGTCGGCCTGGTAGCCTTCGGGGCCGAGGCCGCCCTCGTCTGTCCGCCCACCGCCGACTACAACTCCCTCTCCTCCCGTCTCGCCGAGCTGAAGAGCGGTTTTTACGGTGAAGAAACGGCGATAGGCTCGGGTATCGCGACCGCTTTAGCACACATCGCCCGTTCGAGCGCAGCCGAGAAGCGCATTATTCTCCTCACGGACGGAGAGAGCAACGCGGGCTCCATAGATCCTTTGACCGCAGCCCGATCGCTCCGCCGCTACGGCGTCGGCCTTTCGGTCGTCGGGATCGGAAGCAATGGTGATATACCTGTAACCTATACCGATCCTAAAACCGGGGAGGTGAAAAGCGGCTTGTATCGATCCGGTTTCGACAGAGCCTCGATGGAAGAGCTCGCCGCAGCCGGAGACGGATCGTATTTCCCCGCAGACGACCGCGCGGCTTTGAGAGCGGCCTTCTCCTCGTTGTCGAAGATGAACCTCTCCCCTCTTCGTTCCCGCAGCGAAGGAGTTGAAGAGCGGCTCGTCGGTTTTTTCGCTGCCCTCTCGCTCGCTCTCATGGCCTGTGCGCGCATCGTATCCCTCGCGGGCATAGGAGGGCGGCCGTGAGCTTCGCGCATCCCTCTCTTCTCGCCATCGCCCTCGTCTGCATACCGGAGATCATTGTTTTCGCGACCAGGATACGGCGTTTCAGGACCTCGCTCGAGACACTGTCCGGACCTGCGGCGCGCGGACACGCCGGCCCGCGCTTCATGCTTTTTTCGATGATCGCCGAGATCGGCCTTGTTTTGTTTGTGCTATGCGCGGTCATCGCCCTCGCTTCGCCGTCCTGGGGCCGAAAAGGCGTGATGATCGAGCGCTCGGGAGTCGAGACGGCCTTTGTCATAGATGTTTCAAGAAGCATGGAAGCCGCGGACTCCGGATCGACGCGGCTCGGGTCGGCGAAGGCCCTCGTCGCCTCGATTCTGAACCGGGAGGGGCGCGCGGATATGCGCGCTTCGTTCTCGATTGTCGCCGCGAAGGGCGAGGCCGTCCTGCTTGTGCCGATGACCGAGGACAGGACGGCATTGGAATCGGGCCTCGACTATGCGAACCCCGATGTCGTCACCAGCGTCGGCACCGATCTCGAGCGCGGCATCCAGGCAGGGCTCGCCTCATTCACGGCCTCCCATGCGGGCGACAGGCTCCTCGTGCTGTTAAGCGATGGAGGCGAACTTTCCGGCTCGGCCCTCCGCGCAGCCGCTTTTGCAGCTCGTTCTCGCTGCCGCCTCATCGTGATCGGATTCGGTAAAGCGGAGCCGGTCGGCGTCCCCGGCCCCGACGGATCGCCGATGGTCGATGAAAGGGGGAGGCCCGTGCTCAGCGCCCTCGACAGGACGCGACTTGAATCGATAGCGCGCGCCGCCGGAGGAAGGTATCTTTCCGCGGACGATCCGAAGACCCCCGCCGCGCTCGCCGCCGAGCTCGACGGGGCGGCGCGAGGAGGAGCCAGAATCGAATACAGCGCGGCCGATCGTTCCGGCGATTTCGCCCTCGCGGCCCTCGTTTTTCTCGTGCTCGCGGCAACGACGGGATTCTTCGCCCTCGGGAGTGCACGGCCATGAGTGCGCGGAAGGTGTCGGCGAGCCGTTCAAGGGCGGGGGCGGTTTCACGGACCCTCCCTTCCGCCCTGCGTGCGGCCTGCCTCGCGCTGTGTCTCTGCGGCTGTGCGAGGTTCGCGGACTATGCGGCTTTCGTGTCGGCCAATCGCTTGTACGATCGCGGCGAGTATCAGAAAGCGACGGCCGCCTATCTCGAGATCGACTCGAAACGCTTCCCCTGCACAGTCGCCTATGATCTCGCCAACGTCTACGCGAGACTCGGAGAACACAAGGCCGCCGCGGGGCTCTACGAGGAGGCTCGACGAGTCGGGGCCGGGGACTTCTCGTCCGAGCTTTCGGCCCTGGCCTACTTCAACGAAGGGCTCTCGCTCTACGAGCAGGGACGCTTCGAGGAAGCCTGGCGCGCCTTCCGCAGCTCGCTCTCGTCGTCCGGACGAGATGCGGGCTTTCGGCGCGACGCGCAGTACAACCTCGAGCTCGCGTGGCGCGCGTGGAAGAAGAGGACCGAGTCGGCGCCCCCGGGCGCGGCGCCGACCCGAATCTCGAGCGATGCCCAAAGCGAGGCCGAGATACGGCTCTTCGAGCGCCTGGAGACGGGAACCTGGCGTCCCGGAAAAAAGGATAGCTCGTCCGGGGGGCCCGATTACTGATGAAAAGCCCTTCTCTTCGCGCCCTGGCCGCGGCTCTTCTGATACTCGTCCTGCAGTCCCATCCTTCGTTCGCGCAACGCGCCGGAGAGGGAAGTCCCGCATTTCAGATAGAGCAGTCTCCCCCGGAGGCGCGGCGGGGGGATCGGGTCTCCCTGTCGATGCGCTTCGACGGCATGTCGGCCTCTAGTTTCCGTGTGGAGTCGATCCATCTCGGTTCGGGGCTCAGTCTCGAAACTCAGTCCGTACGACCGTACACCTCGCACGAAGGCCGGCGCGGCGCGGAACTCAGACTCGGCCTGATCCTGGGACCTTCCGGCAACCCCGACATCGAGTCACTTTCAATTTTCGCCGAGGGCTCTCGCTTCACGATCGGGCCCATTGCCATGAACATCCTCGATGCGAGTTCGGGAGGGGAGGGATCCGCGCCTGTCTGGAAATGGAGCTGCCCCTCAGAGGTCGGGCTGTATCAGAGTTTCGAACTCCGTCTTCTCCCCCCGGGCGGCCGACCGCTCGGGAAGGACATCCGCGTCGTCTTCGATCCGCCCCCGGGGGCGGCCTTCGAGCGCTCGGGGGGGCTCGTCTGGACTGTAACGGCGATCGAAGAGGGCGTACTCGCGATTCCGAGGGCGAAAATCTATTCGACGGGAGAGTCGCCCCTGCTCATAGGCGAAGCCCCGGCTGTATCGATTAGCGTGCGCGGAAATGAAAAAAAAGTAACTGAACGGAAAACGGGCGAGCGGGGAGGGGGCGGATCGCCGACGCGGGAAAAGTCCGGCGGCGATGCCGCCCCCGGCCCGGCGCAGGGAACTTCGGACGGCGCCGCCCGTGATCGTTCACAGGGGGCCGCTCTCGCTTCGCTGTACAGAACACTCAGAACGACCATCTTTTTCGAGAGCGCGCATCGCGAAGCCAGGGCCGCGGCCTCGAAGATCCTCGCGTCGATCGGCAGGGGCCTCGGACCGAACGACATTCTGCTCGACGCCCTTCCGCCGCCGAAGTTATTCATAACAATAGCGGTATTGTGCGCAGCCGCAGCGCTCCTGACATTCCTCGTTTTCCGGCGGCGGAACGACCGCCCCGAGCGGAAACCGGTCGTGCGCCTTGTGTTGCCCCTCGTTCTCTGCGCCGTTTTCATCTGCGCAGTCCTGCTCGGACTTGCCAGCGCGCTCGAGCGCCGGACCGTGTACGCGGTCGTGTGGACCAACGAAGCACGGGCGATCCCCTCGGCCCAGGCGGAACTCGTAATCACAATTGATCCGGCTTCGACGGCTCGCTTGGGTTCATCGGCAGCCGGTTTTTCCTCGCTCACATTTGCGGACGGCGTCGAGGCCTGGGTGCCTTCTGATTCTATCTTTACCTATTGAGGAGTGTATGGATTTCGGCGAGATACTGAACGAGTGGGAACGCATAAAACATGAACGCGGCGACGATCTGGAGTGGTACAGGAGTCGGGACCTGGCGGATCGTGACGAGCAAGCCTGTCCGGAGCGACGCCGCGAGGAGGAAGCGAGGCGGCTCGCTCGACTGCCTCCGCAGGCCGAGCTCGATCTGCACGGTATGAAGGCTTCGGAGGCGGAGACGGCAATCGAGGTTTTTTTACGCGATTGCGCGCGGAGGGGCTACGAGAAGGTGCTCATCATACACGGAAAGGGCAATCACTCGAGCCTTGCGCCCGTGCTTAAAAGCCTGGTCAGAAGGGTGCTCGAACGAAGCCCCCTCGCGGGCAGATTCGGTCCGGCTGACAAAACGCAGGGAGGAAGCGGCGCGACCTGGGTCTATGTCAGAAGGCCTGTACGATGAGTGCGTTGTGAAAAGATTATTTTTCGCGGTAGATTATACGGCCGCGGTTGAGATCGTAGGGTGAAAGAGCCACCTTGACTTTGTCGCCGGGGACGATGCGGATATAGTGCTTTCGCATCTTGCCCGATAAATGGGCTAGTATGACGTGGCCGTTCTGGAGCTCCACGCGGAACATGGTATTGGGGAGGGACTCCCGTACCACCCCCTCGACCTCTATCGCTTCTTCTTTGGCCACGTTTCCTCCTCGAGTGAAATGGGCGGACGAACGGGCCGGGATTGCACCTCGGAAGTGTAGGGCGAGTTTTGAAGTATCGCCGGCCTTCCCCGAGTCCATTCGTCTTGCATAATCTATACGGGCGCGTAAAATTGTATGTGCTATCGATGGGAATGTCAATCGAGACGAGTTCGACGGCGGGCGGCGGCGGCGCTTGTTAACGGCCTCTGCCCGCTAAATTGAGCTTGACTTTTTGATGAATATGCTTCATCGTGCCGGCCCTGGTACGGCGAATCTGCTTGTACAGAACTGTTTGGAGGTGGCGAATGGACAAGGACATGATCGAGAAACTCAAGGAGCAGCTCCTCGCCCAGAAACGCGAGATACTGGAGACTCTCGTCGCCACAAATGCCGACTTCCGGGCCATTGTCGAGGAGATGGATCCGAAAGATTTCGCCGATGTCGCATCCGACGACATCGATAGGAAAATGATCGAAGCGCTCGGAACCCAGGATATAAAGCGCCTTCGGGCCATCGACGCGGCCCTCGGCCGCATCAACCAGGGGCGCTACGGGCTTTGCATGAAGTGCAACAAGAAGATACCGCCCGAGCGGCTCCAGGCGATCCCCTACGCCGTTCTCTGCGTCGAGTGCCAGAAGGGCGAGGAACGTCGCAACAGATAGGGCTCTTTCAGGTCTCGTCGATACCGACTTCTCTCCATTCACCCCGCGTTAGAACGGCGACCGATGTGTATCCCGCCGCGCGGGCAAGCTCGCGCGCTCTGTCGAGGTTCACACCGAGCTGCCCCGGGGCGTGGGCGTCGGCCGAGAACGTTATGCGCGACCCTACCGAGCGGATTTCTTTGAGGATCGAGAGCGAGGGGTAGGGCGAGTTCACCTTGCCGCGGCTTATTCCGCCGACGTTAATCTCCACGACAATATCGCTGCCTTCGAGAAGATGAACCGCGCCGAAGGCTGACCGAAGGTACTCGGGCGACTCTTCGTCGAACAAGCGCCCCTTTCCGTCCGGGCCGGCTCCGTTGTTTTTCTTCACAAGGTCGAAGTGGCCCAGAATGTCGAAGCCCCCCTCCTCGATCATGCGCGCGAGCGACTCGTAGTACGCTTCGTACATCGCGCGGCCGGGGTCGTCCCCTTCGTACTGTGACAAATGGCCGGCGACCTTGGCTTCGGGGTAGTCGACGGCGAAGCGTCCCGAGCCCGGCAGATCGATGTAGTGGACCGAGCCGATAGTGAAATCGAGCCCCGCCGAGCGGAACAGCTCGTCGCGCGGCGAGCACTCGCCGCGCACATAATCGATCTCGAGACCGAGGAGTATTTCGAGGCCTCGGGGGGCCCAGTCTCGGCCGAGTCCTCGTATCTCCTCGCAATACTCGCCGAGACGCTCTTTCTCCAAGTTCCCTTCGCTCGGGAAGGGCAGGGGGCAGTGCGAACTGAAGCCGAGGACGGAATAGCCCGCGGCGGCGGCCGCGGCGGCCATCTCGGCGGCGCTTGCGCGTCCGTCGCAGTAGTCGCAGTGAGTGTGGTAGTTGGCGCGCACGAGGGCATACTACACGCTCGGGCCGCGGCGTGTTAATGGGCTTGGGACGAAGAATGATCCGGTCCCTGCAGATAGGGCGTCGCCGCGGCGGAGAACTCCATGAAGGCCGAGCGTATCTCGCCCAAAGCCCAGGCCGCCGCTTCCATGTCCCCGTTCTTCCCGGCGGTTTCTCCGGCGAGCGCGGCGTCGCCGAGTCTTCGGGCGCTCAGGTTCCACGAGGCGCCCTTGAGCGAGTGCGAGATTTCTCGGAAGCGTTGAAGATCCTGCGATTCGAGCGCCTGGGCGAGTTCCGCCAGCTGGCCCTCGGCCTTGGAGATAAAACGCGCGAGCAGGCTGAGCACGGTGTCTTTCTGGCCGAGAAAGGTGTCGAGAACAGCGTTCCAGTCGAAGATATCCGCCCATTCGGCAGCCGCCTTGCTCTGAAGATCGGAGGCTGCGGCCTGTATCGATTTCAGCGTGTTCTCGACGTGGAGATTGCCCTGCAGAACCGTTTCGAGGACCTGGACGAGGTCCTCCTTCTTGAAGGGCTTGACGAGGATGCCGTCCATGCCCGCGGCTATACACTTGCTCCGCTCGTCCTTGAGCGCTCCGGCCGTGACGGCGATGATAGGCCCTTCGTAGCCGGACGCACGCATGGCGCGCGATGCCTCGTAGCCAGACATGCGGGGCATGAAGATATCCATAAGGACGACATCGAAACGTTTCTTCGATGTGAGTTTGACGGCCTCGAGACCGTCGCGGGCCGTAGTGACCTTGCATCCCATGCGGGTGAGCATGAGGGTGAAGAGTTCCCGGTTGACGTCATGATCTTCCGCGAGGAGGACGTCGGCGTCGATATGTTCGGTTTCGACGGCCTTCTTGCGCTCGAGATCGGCGTCCTCGAGATCGACGTTTTCGGACAAGGCGCGGGCGAGGGCTTCCAGCAATTGAGGCGGACGCAGGGGTTTGGCGATATAGCCGTTGAACCATCTGAGCAGTTTCATTTTCACATCCGGACCGATCGCTGCGGCGCCGGTCATGAGGATGAGACGGACGGCGTTGATCGAGGTGTCGCCGGTGATCTCGCTCGCAAGCCGCCATCCGTCCATGTGCGGCATGTTTTGGTCGATGAGGCAGAGCGAGAAGGCCCTGCCCTCGCGCACGGCCTCGCGCAGCATGGCGAGAGCCTCCTCTCCCGATGAAGCTTTCTGTACATCGTAGCCCGCCTTAGCCGCCACCGAAGCGGCGTAATCGCGGGCGAGTTCATGGTCGTCGACCACGAGAAGACGCTCTCCCGGCTGAATCGCCGCAGACGGGGCGGGAGCCGGGCTCTCCACCGAAGTGAGCGGCAGTTCGAACCAGAACACGACTCCCGGACCGCCCCGGCCCTCCTCCGCTCGGGGCGGCGGAGAACTGACGCCGATCCTCCCGCCCATGGCCTCCGAGAGACTCCGGGATATCGCGAGTCCGAGCCCCGTTCCGCCGCTCTTCCGCGCCTCTTCGATCTCGGCGCGGAAAAAAGGTGTAAACAAATTGTCACGTACTTCGTCTGGAATCCCGGGGCCCGTGTCGATGATCTCGAAGCGGATATACCCTCCCTCCGGGGAATCCAGGGGGAGGGCGCGGAGACGTACGCTGCCTTCCTGCGTGAACTTGACCGCGTTCTTCAGAAGATTGACCAAAACCTGCCTGAGCCTGCGCTCGTCGCCGCGCACAATGGCCGGCAGGCTCTCGTCTATGTCGACGATCAGTTCGAGCCCCTTGCGGTCCGCTTCGATCGCGAGCAGGTCGACCGCCTGATAGATGCAGGCGCGGAGCTCGAAGTTGCCGGTCTCGAGGTCGATCTTGCCCGCTTCGATTTTCGAAAAATCGAGGATGTCGTTGATCAATCCCAGAAGGACGTCCGCGGAGAAGCCGACTCGATCGACGTAGTCGGACTGTTCCGTGTCGAGACGGGTCTCGCGCAGTAGTTCCACGATGCCCAAAATCGTCTGTATGGGCGTTCGTATCTCGTGGCTCATGTTCGCCAGAAAAAGACTCTTCGTATAGGTCGCGCGTTCGGCCTCGTCCTTCGCGTTTCTCAGGGCGTTCTCCCTTTGCACGCGATCGGTGATATCTTCTATCGCACAGAGAATGAAGGCCTCGTTTTTGCCTCTTCTGTCGGAACTCTCCGTGGCCCGTATCGAGGAGAGCGAGAGGCCGAGCCACAACAAGCTGCCGTCTTCGGCCCTCGCGGGACTTTCGACGAGCGCCTCGCTGCGCCCGCCCACGAGCACTTCCGCGGCGTAGTAGTCGAGCCTGGTCCCCTCCCGCGAGGCGAGGAATTCGAAAAACGATCCGTTCAGGGCCTCGGGGCTCTGGCCCGAAAGCTTCGCGAAAAGGTCAGCGAAGGCGCGATTCCACAGCGCGGGGACGCCGCGTACATCGAGAAGGACTATGGGAAAGCGGACGTTCTCGAACGAGGAAAGGCGCAGATCGTCCGGGTATGGCATAGTGTTATTAGAAATTCGCCTTCAGGATTTCCAGGGTTTTCTTCAAGATCTGATCCGGCTTGAGCGGTTTGATAAGATAACTCTTGACTCCTGCCTGGAAGGCGCGCATGACCGTCTCCTTCTGACTGACCGCCGAAAGAATGATGATGGGCAGCTCGATGTCCTCCGAGCGCAGACGGGAGAGGACCTGGAAGCCGTCGAGTCCCGGCATGATGATATCGAGGAAAACGAGGTCGAAGTTTTTCGATTTGACCGCCTCGAGGAAACTTGCTCCGTCCTGATAGCTCAACACCATCGAGTTGATGGCGCTGAAGGTGGTTTTCACCAGTTCTTGTATGACGAAATCGTCGTCGACGACCGCGATCGTCAATCCCTTGCCCGCTTCCTTCATCTCCTCGAGGGTTATGGTCTTGCGGCCTTCGGCTTCGAAGCGCATCTCGATCGCCTCCCGCGAAGTTTCGCGGTTCCTCGAAGCGAGGACGCGCTCGGCGAGCATCTCCGCCTTGCCGTCGCCCAGTTCGACCTCGGGGTCGTAGTCGGTTAACAGCCCGTCCATCGCGTACTGGAGATTCGACAGAACTTCGATGTCGGAGTATTCTTTTCTTCCCGACACGAATTCCCTGACAAAGGCAGAGTTGGTGAGAATTTTTATGTGACGGGCCTTCCCGCGCGAGCATTCGAGCAGGATGTCCATGAGAAGTTCCATGTTCGGACCGTCGACGAAGCTGAGTTCCATGTCGGAAATCATGACGAGGATGCGCGGGTTTCGGATCGCGTAGATCTCGAGAAGCTCGGCGATCTTGAACCGCAGGAGGTCGATTTTCTCGCGGTTCAAGCCCTTGGCGATCTCGACGAAGACGATGTTGTCGTTGACGTGCGACTCGATAAGACAGGGCGTCTCGTCGATCTTCATACTGACTCCGAGTATCTCCGAGAGTGTGGCATAGAGACCGTCGATCTTGATCGGCTTCATGATGACGCGCTTTATGTTGTAGGGCACGAGCTCGAGGATGCGGTTCTTGTCGATTTTCTGCGCGGTCAGTACGACGGGTATGACCTGGGTGTTCGGATTTTGGTTCTTCTCTTCGAGGACCTCCCTGCAGGTCTTTCGAGTGAGGTGATAGTCGAGGATCACGAGATCGGGGAGGGCGCTGCGAAGCTTGACCATCCCGTCCAGGCCGTTGATGGCCGTTTCGACGTCGAGACCGTTTGCGCTCAGGCGGCTCTTGAGATAGTCGCGAAAGAGCTCGGATTCGTCGATGATAAGCACTTTTTTTTTCGCCATGTTTTGTTACCTCGGATTTGTCATGTCGTTCGGCTGCTGAGTCGCGTCGACCGCGTCCCTCCACAAGGATCCCTCGGGATCGACGAAGTTGCGCCGCGAAACCGCCGCAGCGATAGGAATATGCACGAATCGTCCGTTGACGACGCCTATGATGAGCTTGGTTTTGCCCGCCATGGCGGCGTGGACGGCGTTGTTGCCCAGCCGTTCGCAGTAGACCGAGTCGGTCGGCTCGGCCACCGAGGAGCGTATCATATAGCTCGGGTCGATGTACTTGATCGACACATCGATGTTTTTTTTCTTGAAATGCGCCGAAATCGCGTCCCGCAGGAACACGCCGATGTCCCCGAGCTTCACGTTGCCCGAGGCGTCCTTCGCGCCGTCGCTCTGGAGGTATTCCTGGCCTGCGCCCTCGGCCACGACGATGACCGCGTGCGACCTGCGCGCGAGACGGTCCTCGAGGTGTCTAAGAAGGCCGTTGGGTCCCTCGATGTCGAAGCGGATCTCGGGTATCAGGACGAAGTTCGCCTCGTGCACGGCGAGCACGGTATGCACGGCGATGAAGCCCGACTGTCTTCCCATGAGCTTGACCAGCCCGATGCCGTTCATCGAGGAGTGGGCCTCCGTGTGCGCGGCCGCCACGGCCTCTGCCGCGCGGGCGACCGCCGTCTCGAAGCCGAAGGTTCGGTCGACGAAGAGGACGTCGTTGTCGATGGTTTTCGGGATGCCGACGATCGATATTTTAAGCCCCCTGCGCTCGATCTCTTCGGCGATCTCCATGGCGCCCTTCTGCGTGCCGTCTCCGCCTATCGTGAACAGGATGTTGAGATTGAGCCGCTCGAGCGCGTCGACGATATCCGAAACGCGGTCTCCGCCGCCGCGCGAGGAGCCGAGGAAGGTGCCGCCGACCTTGTGGATCTCGTCGACGGCCTCGGGGTCGAGGGGTTTGACGCCGATCTCCTCTTCGGGCAAAAAGCCCCGGTAGCCGTATTGAATGCCCGTGATCCTCCGAACGCCGTAGCGGAACCACAGACAGCGCACGATGGCCCTGATGACGTCGTTGATGCCGGGGCAGAGCCCGCCGCAGGTGACGATGCCCGCGTGGACGTGGCTTGGGGCGAAATAAATGAACTCCCTCGGCCCGGCGGCCTCGAAACTTCTCTCGGACAGCCCGGATCTCGAATCTACATCGTACAGAACCCGGTCGCTGTCCTTGACGTAATCGGCCAGGCGGTCGCCCCTGCTGTTTGACAGGACGATGGGCGAGGGTATGCCGCGCTTGCCCAGATCGGGAATTGAAAAATCAGAATCCACGCTCATCGGGTCCTCCGAATAGATATCATCAGTATATGACGCCGAAGGGCTTCGAGGCAATGAAGTCGAAATCCGACCGGGTATCGAGACAAGAGTTTGCTTGACGCAGGGGGTGACGCATACCTACACTCAAAGCCTCAGGCGATCCAGAAAAACGCCGAGGCGGATGTGAAGCGGGAACCAAAGCTCATCCTTGCGATTAACGATCCTCAGGAGCGCTCCGAGGCGGCTAGGGTCATCTCCGAGTCCTGCCCCGACTGGAAGCTCAGCTTCCCCGAGGCGATCGGCGACGTCGAGCGGCGGTATTCGGCCGACGAGGCCGACGTGATCGTGACCGATTTCGATTTTCATTCCGGCGCCCTCGCCGAGTGGCTGACCTTGTGGCCGCTCCCGGCGGTCCTCATCGTCGACGGCGACGAGGAACCGGGTCGCATCGAGAGGATACTCCGCGACGAGGCCTCGCTCTTTCTCAGGCGCACGGAGCGCCGCTCGCACCTGTCCTTTCTGCCCCTGCTCGTACGCAAAGCCCTCAATATCCGCGAAAGCATCGAACGGCAGAACGCCCATCTGAGGATGACCGAGCATCAGTACATGAACTTGGTGCAGGCCATCCCCGACATCGTGTACACCCTCGACGGCGAGGGCCGCTTTCTCTACCTCAACGACGCCGTGCGCGAATTGGGCTTCGATCCCGCGGCCCTGATCGGAAGGCACTTCAGCGAGATCATCCATCCCGAGGATGTTCCCAGGGTGAGCCGCGCCATGGTGCTTCCCGCCCTCGCCGGCACGAGGACCGGAGACGCCCTCGCGCCCAAGCTCTTCGACGAACGTCGTTCGGGCAAACGAATGACGAGGAATCTGGAAGTCAGACTGAGGCGTACGGGCGAAGGCTCTGAATACAGGAACAGTTCCGTCACCTGTTACGGCGAGGTGAGCTGTGCCGGTATCCGTCTTCCCGAGTACCAGGGGGCCGGTCTCGGCACCATGGGCATCATCAGGGACATCACCCTGAGGAAGATGCACGAGCGCAAACTGGAAATCGAACTCGCGAACAAGGAGATCCTCTTAAAGGAAATACACCACCGAGTTAAAAACAATTTACAAGTCGTTTCGAGCCTCCTGAACCTCCAGGGCGGAACGGTCTCGGATCAGGCCGCACACAAGGTTTTTCTCGACTGTCAAACCCAGATTCAATCCATGTCCATGGTGCACGAGGTTCTCTATACCTCGTCGAACTTCGAAATACTGGACATGTATCCCTTTTTCGAGCGACTGGTGGATCATCTTTCAAATGTCTACGAGGGAACTCTGCGCGGTATCGAGTGGAAGGTGAGTTCGGAGACCGTCCTCCTCGATCTCGAGCACGCCATCCCCGTGGCCCTCATCGTCAACGAGTTGGTTTCCAACGCGTTCAAGCACGCCTTCCCCGCAGGCAGGCGGGGACGCATCGATGTGGCCGCGCGATCCCTCGGGGACTGTATCACTGTTACGGTGGAGGACGACGGGATAGGCTTCCCCGTCGAGACGGGATCGGGATGCAGAACAGTCGGCACCGACTTGGTCGCCGCTCTCGCAGCACAGCTGCGGGGCTCCATCGAGTACAGTCCGGGCGCTTCGGGCTCGGGTACGCAGATCGTCCTGCGTTTTCCATTCCCGGAGCGGGAAACCTCGGAGTGGAAAAGCTCCGGACCGGGGGCGGTTTCGGGCTGAGGTATAAGCAAGGTCTTTTGCATTCGCGCCCCGTTTTGGGCGCACGCCCCGTTTTGGGCGAATCCTCATTTTCAAATGCGATCCACTCAGGGTATAGTTTCGGGAAACACCGCGCAGCAAGGAGTCGCGATGGAAACTGATTTTGACCTCATTGTAATCGGTGCCGGAGCGGCCGGGCTTTCCGCCGCGCAGTACGGAGCGCGGGCGAATCTCAAGACCCTCGTCCTCGAGGAAATGGCGCCCGGGGGCCAGGCCCTCCTCATAGACAATCTCGAGAACTATCCAGGCATTTTAGGACCCATAAACGGCTACGATTTGGCCGAGGTCATGAAGCGGCAGGCCGAGTCCTTCGGCGCCTCGTTTCTCAACGCGACAGCCCTCGGCCTGCGCAAAGAAGGCCAGGTTTTCATCGTCGAGACCGAGGGCAGGCGGATCAGCGCCAAGGCGGTGATCCTCGCGACCGGGGCCAAGCACCGCCATCTCGGAGTTCCGGGCGAGGAGGAGTTTGCAGGCCGCGGCGTCTCCTACTGCGCGACCTGCGACGGCCCCTTCTTCCGGGGGCGGCGCATGCTCGTCGTCGGCGGCGGAGATGCGGCCTGCGACGAATCGATGTTCTTGTCGAAACTCTCGGACAAGATTGTGCTTGTACACCGCAAGAACCGATTCCGGGCCCAGCGCGCCCTCGCCGAGCGCGTGCTCAAGAACCCCTCGATCGAGGTGCGCTTCGAAACGGTCGTCGAGCGGATTTCCGGAACGGGCAAGGTCGAATCGGTCACTCTGCGCGAGACTTCCACGGGTCGCGTCTACGAGGAGAACTTCGACGCGGTCTTCGTGTTCATCGGATCGATCCCGCAGACCTCACTCGCTCCCGATGCGAAAAAGGACGAGGGCGGATTTTTGTTGACCGACGAGCGCATGGCGACGAGCATACCCGGGCTCTTCGCGGCCGGTGATGTGCGCGCCTCGAGCTTCAGGCAGCTCGTCACCTCGGCCTCGGACGGAGCGATCGCCGCGCACTCGGCTTCGATATACATCGACGAGATCGAGGGGGAGGCCTACGCGTAAAGAGCCCTTCGGTTTCGTTATTGCGGCCGCAGCCTGCGTTCTCGCAGTCAGTTCCACCCCGCCTGAGTCGGGTTTTTGGTCGCCCCTCCCGGCGGCCCAGCATGTCGCGTACGCGCCGCAGAAGAAGGCCGGATTGGCGGCCGACATCGATCCCGAAACAAAGCTCGCCCTCTCCCTCCTCGAGCGTATGAGCGACGAGGAGGTCGTCGGCCAGACGCTCATGATGGCCTATCCCGGAGACCGGCCGGGCGAGCAGCTTTTCAAGTGGATTCGCGAGCGCGGACTGGGCGGCGTCAAGATTTTCGGGTGGAACGCGGCCGACAGCCGCGTCGTGGCCGAGTCGGTGCTCGCGATGCAAAAGGCCGCCCTCGACTCGGCTTCGGGCATACCCCTCCTCGTGGCGACGGATCAAGAAGGCGGGTGGATCCGTCATATCAAGGGGGCCACGACCGAGACTCCGGGCAACATGGCCATCGGCGCCTCGGGCAGGCCCTACGACGCGTACCGCAGCGGTGAGCTTATCGGAAGGGAACTCGCTGCCCTCGGCGTCAACATGAACTTCGCGCCCTCGGTCGATCTGGCGACCGAGCTTTCGAGCTACATCATAGGTCCCCGGGCTTTCTCGGACGATCCGTCGGTGGCCGCCGCACTCGGAGCGGCCTACGCGCAGGGCCTCGCGGCCTCGGGCGTCATCGCGACCGCCAAGCACTATCCGGGCCACGGCGCCACGGTCAAGGACTCGCACCGCTCCCTTCCCGTCATCCGCATCGACGAAACGACGCTCTGGAACCGGGAACTCGTACCCTTCAGACTCCTCGCCGCCCAGGGCATACCTGCGATCATGAGCGGGCACCTGTCCTTCCCCCTGATCAGCGGCGACGACACGCCCGCCTCGCTTTCGAAGCTCTTTATGACCGAGATCCTCCGGGGCCGACTCGGCTTCAAGGGCATCGCCGTGACCGACGACCTCGCCATGGACGGGGCGAGCGTTTCGGCCGGGGCCTTCTCGGAAGCGTGCATCAAGGCGCTCGAGGCCGGCAACGATGTCATCATGATGTCGCGGCTTCTCGACTTCGACGATCCGGCCTGGACGAAACTGCTTACGGCCTATCGCAAGCGGCCCGAGTTCCGCGCCCGTGTCCGCGAGGCGGCCGCGAGGATTCTTGAGACGAAGATCCGCTATTTGAAGGTCCGCGGCAAGGAAGCCCTTCTGCCCAATCTCGATAAACTCGATTCCCTCGTGCCCGATCCACAGGCGGCATCGTTTTTCAAGGAGCAGGCCTATCGCAGCGCGACGGCAGTCGTGGCCCGGGGCATACCCTTCGCTCCGAAGTCAGGCGTGCTCGTCGCCTCGCCGCTCAAAGAGTTCACGACGGCCGCTCTCGAGGCCTATCCGGGGGCCGCGCTGTTCCGTTTTTCCTATTCGCCCGAAAGCGAAGCCCTTGCCGACGAGTTGTCGGCTTTCGACGAGGCGATCCGCCTCTACGAGTCCGTCGTGATATGCGTGCCGAACGAGGCGGGAATGGATTTCGCGCAACGCGCCGCTCGGGCGGGCAGGCGCGTCGCCGTGCTCTCCGTGCAGAGTCCCGCCCCCCTGGCCCGCGGCGCGGACGCTTTCGATGCGGTCGTCGCCGTGTACGGCTGTTCGCGCGAGTCGATCAAGGCGGGGCTCGCGGTGCTGAAGGGCGAGGCCTCGGCGCAGGGCCGGCTTCCCGTGAAGCTTCGGAGCTAGGCCCGATGCCCTGGCGCCGCGCCCTCAAGTCGGACATCGATGCCCTACGCGTTTTCCTCGCCCGCCGCGAGGAGTATTGCGCCGGTTTTACAGGGCGTATCGTCAAGCACGGCGAGCTTCGCCTTCCTCCGTTTTTACGCGGCGGTGTCTGGATCGAGACCGAGTCTGAGGCCGCGCCGCCTGAAAGCGCGCTCCTGTGTCATCCCACGGGCATAGCCTTCCCGGTGCTCGCAGGTGATACCGCCTCGGACCCAGGGCTGAAGCGCAGCACTGCGGGATGGAAGCCTGCTCAGGCTTTAGGGCTCGCCTCCCATGTCGCGCGCTACAGCTCCGCCCTCGGACTTGCGGCGAGGGTGAGCGTGAATTACCGTCTCATGTCGCGTTTGGGGATCTCGTCGCCGGAGCCCCCCGCCTCTCCTCCGAGGGGCGTCCTCATACGAAGGGCCCTGAGCTCTGATCTCGATGCCCTTCTCCCGCTTCAAGAGGCCTACGAACGCGAAGAAGTATTAACATCCATCCACTCCTACGACGAGGCGGCCTGTAGGGCTTCTCTGGCGCGCTCGATAGAACGGCAGATAGTCTATCTCGCGGAAGAGGGCGGGACTGTCGTCGCCAAGGCGGCCACCAACGCGCGCGGTCTCGCGGTCGACCAGATAGGCGGCGTCTATACGCTGCCCTCGAGGCGGGGCAGGGGGCTGGCGCGGGCCCTGGTCTCGGCCCTGCTTAGGCAGATCGAGTCGGAGGGACGAGCCGCCGTCCTCTTCGTTAAGCCGCATAACGCGCCGGCCTTTTCGCTGTACCGCGGACTCGGCTTCGTGGAACTCGACGACTACCGGGTCGATTATTACTGAGGTTTCAATCGTCCGGCAGATAGTACTCGCCGCGAAAGACGTATTCGGGCCGGCCGACGACATAGACGTCGCCTCGCGATGCCCATTCGGCCCAGAGCGCGCCAGAACGAAGAACGACCATGGCCCCGCGGTCCGAGTATCCGACCGAGGCGGCCGCAGCCGTTGCCGCGGCGGCCGCCGCGCAGGCGTCCAGACAGCCTCCCGCATGAAAGGATACACGCAGTTCGCTCCGCGATACGACGCGGACCGAAACCGGAACGGGGGCGGGTTCCCGTCCCGAGGAGCTTATCCGCGCCTTTGCCCGCGAGGAGCCTCCGTCCGCGAAGACGGCTACCGAGTCGGCCCCCGGAATGCCGACGCGGAGGGGCAGGGCGAGGTAGCGGCGGCCTTCGGATTCGATGGAGGTCGCGCGCGATGCGACTTCTCCCGCCTCGAGTTCGGCGCCGTCGGGCACGCCGCGCGGCGGACCGAGCGAGAGGCCGAGGGAGGACGAGTCGAGCACGTCCACGACGAGTTCGGAGGCGGATATGCGCATCGGGACAGCCTCGGCACCGCTGCGGCCCGAGTCCATGAGGTAGCGCGCGGCGCAGAGCGCTGTGTCGGCGCAGGGGCCGCCCTCTCCCTCGGAACCGAAGACCCTGAGCCAGTAACTGCGCTCGGCCCGGGCAAGTACGGCGAGACGATCGGCACCAGCTCCGAGTCTGCGTTTGAGCAGGGACGAGGCCGCCTTCCCCCAGTCGCGGTCGCGCCCGTCGCCTTCTATATCGTCGACGAGAATGAGGTCGGAGTCGCAGAGACGCAGCTTGTAAAATGAAAGCTCCATGAACGCCATTGTAGACGTCGGATGAGTCGGGACGCAACGATGTAGCCCGACACGGGAACTTCCGGTAAAATGCCGCTATGCGTCCCGATCTCGTCCTCGAATCGCGCGAGGACACTGTTCATGAAAACCTGGATCCTTCATCGACTAGCGGCGTGCGAAAGCCGCTCCGCGCGACGGACTTCGTCCCCCATGGGCCTCGACCTATCCCCCTCGGTCCCTCGGTCTGCGGCATCGACGAGGCGGGCCGCGGCCCCCTGGCGGGGCCGGTTGCCGCCGCTGCCGTCGTGCTCCCGGAGGATTTTCCGCTTGACGCATTGGACGATTCCAAGGCCTTGTCGGAACGCGAACGGACGATGTCCTACGCCCTCATAACGCAGAAGGCCCTCGGATGGGCGGTCGCCTGGGCATACCCCTGCGAGATCGACGAGCTGAACATCCTCGGGGCGAGCATGCTCGCGATGCGCCGGGCCTATCTCGAGATGGTTCGCGTTATGAAAAAAAAACATCTGACGCTTCCTGCCGAGGTCTACGTCGACGGGAACCGCGAGCCTGATCTGGGCGGACGGTGCATGTGCGTCGTCAAGGGCGACGGCCTCCTGCCCTCCGTCATGGCCGCTTCGATCCTCGCCAAGGTCTCGCGCGACCGGATGATGGAGCGGTACGACTGGCTCTATCCCGAGTACGGCTACGCATCGCACAAGGGCTATCCGACGGCCGCTCACCGCGCGATCTGTCGCAGGCTCGGTCCCTCGCCCATTCAGCGCATGAGCTTCAACTACGAACGAGAATAATGCATACTCGGCCTATGACAGCACCTTCGATTATCCGGATACGCAGCACGCGGCGCTGCGAAATCATCGATATAACCCGGCAGGTCAAAGCCGCGATCTCCGAGTCCAAGGTCGCCGAGGGGATCTGCGTCCTGCAGTCCTTGCACACGACCGCGGCGCTGACGGTCAACGAATCCGCCGATCCCGACGTGCGGATCGATATGGAGCGTCAGCTCGCCCTGCTCGCGCCGCGCGATCCCTCCTTCCGTCATGCCGAGGGGAATTCGGACGCTCACATCAAGACGAGTCTGTTCGGCCCAAGTCTCAGCCTGATCATCTCGGGGGGAAGACCCGTGCTGGGAACCTGGCAGGCTGTGTATTTCTGCGAATTCGACGGGCCCCGCGAGCGGAGCGTCGCCGTGAAATGCATGGAGGGCTGAGCCGTCTATTAGGGCAGCCGATCAGTCCTGTGCGCCGTCCTCGCGAGGGCCGGAGTTCCTGCGTCTGACCACGATTCTCTTCTTGGGCACGTCCTTCTCTTCTCGGCCGGAAAAACCCTTCGGTATTTTTATGTTTGACGTGCGGGCTTCGGATGTCCGCGGGTACCTGATTGTCGGAGCGCCGGTCCGTCCGCCGGCGCTTCCGCCGGTCTCCGCGGCGTCCGCGTTATGTTCGGCCATGAAGTCCAGGGCCCCCTGGAAGGCTTTGAGGAACTGAGGCAGGTCCTCTTTGAAAATGACGATCGAACGTCGTTCGAAGCCCTCCGATTCGTTCGGTTTGCTCTCGACCACCGTGAGGAACATGTCCCCCATGCGGTTTTCTTTTACGTTGAAAAAATACGTTCTGCCCTCGCAGCCGATCCGAGTAGAAAAGAGCTCGCCCCTGATACCCATGAAGACTCCCTGCGGCTTCAGCCGAGGCTGTATACTAGTCCATCGCTCGGTCCGTCATCAAGCACGGTCGTCCGCCTCGCGGACCATCGATGCATGCCAGGCGAGCAGCCGCTCTTCGTCCTCGGCTAGGCCGTTTTCGACGTCGGCCATGATGCGAAAGACCGCCTCGGTGCCCGAGCCCCGCATCCACAGGAATGCGCGCGGGCGGGCCTCGGCGTCGACAAGCGTTATGCGCAGACCGCCCCTGCCCGAGGCCGCAAAGTCGGAGCCGACTCGGGTTTCTACGCTTCCGTTCGTGGCGTAGGCCTCCCAGGATTCGACGCCGTATCGGAGTTTCCATTCGTTCCGTCGCTTTTCCCATTCGCGCGTGAATATCTCGGCGTAGCGCGACTTGAGGGCGGCCTGGTCGGTACTCTTCACCTTGAGCGCCGCCCGGCTTTCGAAGACGCTGGTCGTCGCGAATCGGGGCAGGGACCTGAGCACGTCGCCGATCTCGAAGTCGGGCCTGTACTCGGACAATCGGCCCGACAGCCGCATCCACGCGCGGAAAAGCCCTTCGCCCGCGTCGCTGTCGCGTACGAGCAGCAGCTTGAGAAGCGCGCCGAGCGTCGCGAGCGGATCGCGGACACGGGAGGGGTGGGTTATATTCCCGCCGTTCGAACCCTCGCCCAAAATCCTGACGATATAGCCCTTCGCGCGGAGACTTTCGGCGAGAGCGACGACGTTCGCCTCGCCGGTCTCGGCGCGGAAGACGTCGACGTCGAAGGTGCGCGCGATGGCGTTGATCCGCATGCTCGTCGCGTCGTTGACGACCACCGCGACTTTCTGCTTCGCGTTGCCCGATTCGTCGTAACTCAGACTGCCTTCGCACACAAGCTGCGAAAGCTCCGCGACGCAGGCGAGGGCGAATACCTCCTGGGCCTCGAGAGGCCGCGCTCGCGAACCAGACTGCGGGCGTACGACCAGATTGCCTCGATCCCCGTCGCAGTCCGGAACGTAGCCCGCGACGAACGACGGATCGCTCTCGGATGCGGCGTCGAGTTCGCGCATCGCGTCCGCAAGCGATTCGCCCTCCGGCACGATACGGTGCGCGAAAGCGCGGGGTCTGTCGTTGACCGAGCGCAAGCGCACGCCCATGCCGGATAGAAAATCGCGGTCTATGGAGAGGCAGCGTGCGGAACCGTTGAGCTCGGCTATCACGCCGATCGGCCGTTCCAGGGCCGTGTTCGACATGCGCTCGAAGAGCCTCTCCTGCTCGCCGAGTTCGTCGGTCCCGCAGATGATCTGCCGGGCGAAAAGGGTGTAGGCCGATACGGCCCTGCGCTTCCACAGTGAGCACTCGGAGAAGACTTTCGCGAGGACTCGGGTTTCGGCTCGTTTTACGAGGGCCAGCGACCTTTGGGCCGCGGAGGGGGCCGAGACGATCGAGCGGAAGAGGGCGGCGAGTTCGGAGGCATCGGCCGATCCCAGGACTCCCCCGCCCGAGGAGGCGAGCCCGAACTTGAAGCCGTTGTGGCCGACCGGGTTGTGACTCGCCGAAATGTAGCAGAAGCCTTCGATCCGCTCTTCATGGTCGTACGGAAGAGCCGAGGTGCGTCCCGCGTAGGCCATGAGCTCGGGAGCGGCAGTAATAAAAATGTAACGTGCTTCGAGGCCGGCTCCGATGAAGGCGCGGATCATGACGTCGGCCAGGATCGGGCCCGTGGGCCTCGTATCGATGCCGACCAGGACCGCGGCTGATCGCGCAGACTGAATGCCGCGGGCGGCAATCAAACGGGCGAATGCCTCGGCCGCGGCCGCCGCAATGACCAGATCGGCGGCCTTTACACTTTCCTCGAGCGAGTTCTCTTTGCCCGAGGCGGCGAAGACCTTCCGCCAGCCCGAGGCCGAAACGATGAGACTCTCGAGGGCGGAGCGGACGTCCTCGTCCGAGGGCAGATCGGGACCGCAAAGCGGAGAAATATCGGGATCGCCGACGCTGAATCCGGTCGAAGGATGTATTATTCTGGACATCGAAGACTCTCCTACACTTTGGATTTCACCAGCGTTCCGGTTCGGTGTGGTGAAATCCCTCAGAGTATAGCTTTTCCGCCTCGGAAATGGACAGCGGGAGCTTGTCTAGCTCGGTCGATACTAAGTATCCTTTCAGCACGTATGAGTCCCGTACCGCTTCTGAGGGCCCTTCTTCCCGGATTGGCTCCCCTCATCGTATTTGTCGCGGCCGACGCGTTTTTCGGCGAGACCGTGGGCCTTCTCGTCGGCATCGGCGTCGGCATCGGCGAGTTCCTCTACTCCCTTTTCCGCGAAAAACGCGCCGATCCCTTCATCGCAGCAGACACGATCCTCATCGCGGCGATGGGACTTCTCTCGATCCTCTTGCAAGACGACGTGTTCTTCAAGCTCAAGCCAGCGGTGATCGAGTTTATCCTTCTCGCCGGCCTGGGATCCCTCGTATTTCTTCCGCCCGCCTTTCTTAAGCAGTACGTCGGCAGACAGCTCAGGGGGGTGACGATACCCGACGCCGCCCTGCCGGCCATGCGGCGCAGCCTTATTCTCATGCTCGCCGCGCTCGCGCTACATATCGTCCTCACGGTCTATGCGGCGTTCGCCTTATCCACCGCGGCCTGGGGCTTTATCTCGGGCGGACTGTTGTACATCCTCTTCGGGGCCGTCATGCTCTGGCAGTTCGCATCGGCGGCTCTCGTACGCCGGCGCCTTCGCGCAGGAGCCGAGGACGGAGATGAAATTCTCCCGATCGTCGATGAAAGCGGCAAGGTGCTGGGCACCGCGAAGCGCGCCGAGTGCCACAGGGGGCCGGGGAAATTGCATCCCGTCGTTCATCTCCAGGTTCTCGACGGCCGCGGATCCTTGTACCTGCAGAAACGATCCAGGGCCAAGCGTATACAACCAGGCAAGTGGGACAGCGCCGTGGGCGGCCACGTGGCCGTCGGCGAGGACCTCGACGACGCGCTCGCGCGCGAGATGCGGGAGGAGATCGGGGTGACCAAGCTCGCCGTCGAGGCTTCCGGCGCGAGAATCGAACCCATCCTCCGATATCGTTGGGACTGCGAACAGGAGTCCGAACTCGTTTTCTCGTTTATCGTCACCTACGGGGGGCCCTTCAGCCACGACGGACGCGAGGTCGAGGAAGGCCGCTTCTGGAGCTTCGCCGAGATAAAAGAGAACATTGGTAAGGGAATATTCACGCCGAATTTCGAATACGAATTCGGCCTCCTCGAGGCGGCCGCGGCCAAGGCGGCCTCTTCGACGGCCGCCCCGCCTCCGATATACGGGGGGACCTCGACCGGGTCGTCCGCGGGGCAGGAGGGGCGGCGCCCAAGATCGCCGAACCGCGACCGGCGCTGAGCCCGGCGGGAAGGGTGTTATTCTTTTTTAAGCGGAATGTCGATGAGCGGCAGCTGCGGGGACGATTCCGCGGCCCTGCGGTTCTCGTCCTGAATGGCGTCGAAGACTTCCTCACGGTAGACCTTGACATTACGAGGCGCCTCGATCCCGAGTTTGACCTGGTCGCCCCGCACCTCGACGACCGAGACGACGATGTCGTCGCCGATTATGATTTTCTCGTTGACGCGGCGTGAAAGAATCAGCATGAGCCTTTGCCCTTCGATTCGGCGAGCTCGGCCATGATGTCGTGCTTGACGCGCCAGCGCGGGTCGGCGAGAACCGCCTGCAGACCCAGACGATTCGTTTTATTTATGATGAGCGGGCCCATGAGGTTCGCGGTGGCGTTCCCCCCGTCCTGAGGCACGGTGACGATCGCGAAAACGAGGGCGTCTTCCGGACGGCTCACTCCGATCTCGCCGAGCGATTCGTCGCTGACATCGATCGAATAATCGGGCCTGAACAGGAAGGGATCGATGAGGATGAAGGCGAGATTGGGAACGTCCATGGATTGAAGGTAGAAAAAAGGCTTCTGCGGAGCGTCCAGAAGCGCGTAGTCCTGGAGATTTTCGAAACCGAACAAGCCGGCGGGGAAGCGCACCAGTTGGCGCTCGTCGATCTCTATTTCGCCGTAGGCTTTTGTCTTGACTCTCATCTCGGCACCACTATGTCCGTCCCTAGCGGAGGAAGTCAAGGAGCGTCTTGGGCAACAGTCTCCCCGCCAGGGCGAGAGAGGCGTTGTGCGCGTACTCGAGCATCCGGTAGTCGGTTATCGCCGAGGTCATGTCGATATCGGACTCCTGCGACTCGAGTTTGGTCATGTCGGGGATTTCCCTGTTGAGGCGGGATGCCGTCGATTCGAGTCGCTCGCAGTATGAGCCTATCTGGGCGATACGCCTCGACAGGTTCTGAAGGCCTCCGTCGATCGCCGCAAGGGCGCCGCCTCCCGTCTCGAATATGTCGCCTTTGTTGAGCGAGTCGCGAAGCCTGATGACGGCGTCGAAGAGCGAGCCTCCGGCGACACGGGCTCCGGGCGCCCAATTGTCGGGCGGCGTCCCCGTCTGAGCGACGAGGCCGAGTTCCTTGAGCACCGTTCCGCCCGCCGACGTCGCCGTGGGTGGCGCATCCTCGACACGCATCTGGTGCGGAATCGTCGTCTCCAGCGAGAGCGAGAACGTCCTCGGGTCGATCGAAGCCTTCACCGCCGCTCCCGAGTCGTTGATCTTCGCCGCGACCGCATAGATATTGTCACCCGCTTTTACTTGGACGGCCTTCCCGTCTATGTAGAAAACAGAATCGACCGAGGCGCGCCAATCGCGGGCGTCGGTCGAGGAGACGGCCTGCTGCTGTTCGGCCCAGAAGATATCCGAACCGCTCAAGGCGAGGGGGACGCTCGCGTTTTCCGATATTTCCGCCTCCGGACCTCCCGGCGAGCCGAGGTACTGGAGACCCACAAGCACCGAACCCGCGGCTCCGGGGGCCGAGCCCTCGATCACGCGGAAGGGCTCCGTCTTGGACTTCGCCCCGGCGAAGAGGAAGGAGCCGTCCGGGCCGCGCGAGTTGGCGAGGCTCACGAGCTCGCCCAGAAGCTCGTTCACCTCCTGAGCCATGTACTTTTGATCTTCCTTCGTGTAGACCCCGTTGGCTCCCTGGACCGCGATTTCGCGGATACGCTGGGTTATGTCGACGGCTTGGCGGACATAGTCTTCGGCGACACGGTACTGGTCGAGCGCCGACAGGGCGTTTTTCTCGTACCGTTGGAGGCGGACGCCGATGGAGTCGAATCTGACTGCCCGCGCCGCGGCAAGGGGATCGTCCCTCAGGTTCTCGATGCGAGACTGACGGGCCATCTTCGTTTCCAGCGAGGCCATGTCGCGCTCGCGGCGACGCATCCAAAACTGCATGTCATCGTTCATCATGTCGGTGCTGACGCGCTGCATTTATCTCACGCCCCCATGCGGTTGATGATCGTATTGAGCATCTCGTCGACGACGGTCACGAATTTCGCGGCAGCCGAATAGCCGTGCTGGAACTTGATCATGTTGGCCAGTTCCTCGTCCATGTTCACTCCGGATATCGAAGCGCGGAGGTCTCTGAGTTGCTTGCCGATGCGTTCGTGCGTCGCCGCCGCGTTCTGGGCCTGCTCGCCGGCGAGGCCGATGCGGGCCACGGCTTCGGCGAAGTGATCGTCGAAGGTCCGGAGCGAGCCGACCATGACCGGCTGGGTCCTCAGCGAGGCTATGGCGAGGGCGGCCGAGCCGTCGCCCGCCTCGGCCGGCTTGCCGTTCGTGCCGAAACCCGCGGCTATCGAAGCAGGATCGGAGCGGAGTTCGGGCGCGATATCGAGCCAGCCCGAGGGATGGGCGAGGGGGGCGACCGCAAAGCCCGCCCCGTCCCGGCGCAGGGCTTCGGTCGCTTCGGCTCTGCCCCAATCGTAGGCGCCGGCCGCGCCCGATCCGGCGAGAAGCCCGGCGTATCCGACCAGGAACTGCCCCGAATCCTCGACATGGCGGATGACGAAATCAGGGTCTCCGGGATTCGCCGACGGCGTCGCCCTGAGTTCGAGCCTGCCCTCGCGGGTCAGGCGCGCGGTGACCTCGGCCCCCGCGAAATTGATCCGCGACACGAGATCGGCCACCGTGTCCGTCGGGAAGTACGCGATCTCAACGACGCCGCCGGCTTTCGAGAGCCGCAGCGTCCCCGCCAGCCCGATCTGCTCCTGGGCGGTGAGACTGTGGGCGCCGGTCATGCGGTAGATATAGGTCGAGTCGTAGACACCGTCTCCGTTGCGGTCGTAATTGCCCGCGACATTGTTGATGAAGGGCCACTCCTTGAAAAAATCGAGGCCGGTCTTGCCGTTGACTCCGTAAGCGGCCCGGTGCGTCTCATTGACGAGATCCGTGAAGGTCAGGGCCATCGTGTCGAGGGTCATGATTTCGCGGCGCGCGTCGACATCGCGCAGTTCGAGGAGGGCGCCCAATGTTCCGCCCTTGATCTCGGCGACGAGGCCGGTGTCCTTCCAGTACGGCACCGTGAAGCCTTCGTCGTTCACCGCGAATCCGTCTTTCATCTCGAAGGTCCGGCCGATCTTGCCCTGTACCAGGATGAGGCCGTCCATGTGGACCATGAACTCGTCCGAGTCCCGCTGGTCGACGGTGATGGGCACCAGCTTGCCGAGTTTCTCGACGAGAACGTCCCTCCGGTCCATGAGATCGTTGGGATTGTCCCCGATGGCCTTCGACTTCTGGATTTCGAGATTGAGGGCGGCGATCTGCCTCGAATACTCGTTGACCTGCTCGACGGTGCCTCGTATATCGCTGTCCACGACCGATCGGAACTCCGTCAAACGGCGATAGCGGTCGCGTATGCCCGCTGCGAGCGCGTCGGCGCGCGATAAGACAGCCTCGCGTGCGGCCGTGTCGGACGGCCGGAGCGACAATTCCTGCCACGAGTCCCAGAAACGGTCCATGAGAGTCCGAACCGAGGAATCGGAGGGCTCGTTGTGTATCTGTTCGAGCATGATGAGATATTTGTCGCGAGTTCCCCAGTACCCTTCGAGTCCGCACTGCGTATCGATCCGGCCTTCGAGAAGATTGTCCTTCATGCGTTCGATACGGTCGATCATCACGCCCTGGCCGATCTGACCGGGCGTCTCCTCGCGGTTCAATTCGGGAGCGTAGATAGGATAGAACTCGCCCAGTTCTACCCTCTGGCGGGAGTATCCCTCGGTCGAAGCGTTCGACAGATTATGGCCGGTGGTAATGAGCCCCTGATTGTGCGCATTGAGACTGCGCTTCCCCATCTCGATGCCGGTGAAGGTCGAGTGCACGTTTCTCTCCTGTTTATAGGGCGGTGTTGAGGAGTACCGCGTCGAGCCCCGGCTGGACTGTCTTGCCGGATCGGCCGTACATCGTATGTTTCTTCTCGGGGAAGAGTTCCTCGAGCACCGCGTGCAAAAGGTCGCGGTTGCCCGCCGCGTAATCGCGGGCTGAGGCGTTTTCGAACTTTACGCGCATGGCCGTCAATTTCAGACGGCGGTACAGATCGGTCAGCTCGCTTCGTTCCGGTTCGGGCACGAGAAGGGCGAGGCGGTACATACCCCCCACCTCGCAGCCCGTCTGGGCTCTGAGCGCCTCGAAGGCTTCGACGCGGCCGGCTTCCTTCTCGGCCACGGCGCGGGCTAGTTCGTCCAGAACGCCCATGGCATTCTGCAGGGCGGACCAGTCACGGGTTACGAGAGCCTCGTTGAAGGACCGTTGTGCGGCGAGATAGGCTTCGAAACAGGCTATTTCGGCCTTCATAGCCGAAGACAGAGCGTAGACGGTCTCCATCTGTGTCATAGACACTCCTTCACCTCAATAGTCGGTATCCGCGCGAAGGAAATTAGGGAAAACCGCCGGCATCGCATCGAGCGCGACATTCAGGATTGCCTCCGGACGCTCGGCCGTCATATAGTGAAGACCCATGTTCAGTCCTTTAAGCGGAATCCTCTGGCTCATACGGGGGATACGGGTTTACGCCCTGGTCGGAGAAAGCGGTACGGGCAAGAGCTTCAGGGCCAAACTCGTGGCGCAGAAATACGGTATCGACATGATCATCGACGACGGACTGCTCATCCGCGGAGACTCCGTATTGGCCGGCAGATCGGCGAAAAAGGAACAGATGTACATGGCGGCGGTAAAAACCGCCCTCTTTCACGACAAGGCACACCGGGATTCCGTCGCCAAAGTCCTACAGCGCGAGAGATTCCGAAAGATACTCGTCATCGGGACCTCGGAACGGATGGTGTTCAAGATCTGCGAACGGCTTCAAATCCCGCACCCGACAAAGATTATCAAAATAGAAGACATCGCGAGCCGGGACGAGATAGAGAAAGCGGTACGATCCCGCAAAATCGAGGGGAAGCATGTCATCCCCGTTCCCTCGCTCGAGATAAAGCGCAGCTATCCTGCGATTTTCTACGATTCTATACGCGTTTTCTTAAAGCGCAGCTTCGGCGCTCCCCCGACTCGGCCGAGGGTGTACGAAAAATCGGTTGTCAGGCCCGAATACTCGAAGCGGGGCAGGGTCTCGATCTCGGAAGCCGCGCTCTCGCAGATGGTCATCCACTGCGTCGACGAATTCGACGATTCGCTCCGCATCCGGCGCCTCGCCGTCCGCTCGGATACTCAAGGATATCGGATCACCATCGTTCTCGAGGTCCCGTTCGGGACGAAACTCGCGTCGAACGCCCATGCGCTTCAGGAATACATCATCGACAATATCGAGCGCATCACCGGTATTCTCATCGAGGAGGTCAGCATCGTCATCGACCGCTTTTCCCCCCGCCGCTGAGGCTTTTTTCTTCTCTTTTTTCTTCAGATAGGCCGAGATTGCATCCGGGGACCTCTAAAAAACCAAGCGGGTTTTTAGCGGTTCTCATCTGTTAAATTTCGGCTTTTTTGTCGATACTATAAAGGCGAAAAGGCGATAAACCGTCGTTTTAAGCCTGGATGAACTTTTTTGTGTTCTGTAATGTCGTCCGCCGGAGGCGGAGGGCAGGTTCGTACTACGAACATTATAGTTCAGGGAGGAATCATGAAGAAACTGGCGATGTTGTTCGCAGCTCTGCTGGTCTTACTGCCATTTGTACTCGCCCAGGAATCGGCACAGGCCACGGAAACACCAGACACCCAGACTACGGCTGCTTCGGAAACGACTGCGACATTCTCGAAGATTGTAAGCGATCATTATATCGTTCTTTCGGAATTCGGCGAAGAGCGGGCACAGGCTTTGTCCAGGCAGCTCGAGGCATATTTCAAGTTGTATGATGCATTCGCCCGTTTCGGCGCCGACAAACTGCCTGCGAAACTCAATGTCCGGGAGTTCAAGGAGAAAGCAGGCTTCGACTCCTATATGGTTCAGGTGGTGGGCGAGACGAGGGACGATTTCGTCTACCTCCACTATGCAAATCCGGAGCGCTGCGAGCTTCTCGTCTATTACAAGGATGCCGAGGATTTCTCCGCGAGCCTCGCGCACCAGGGGTTTGTACAGTATATCAAGGCCTATGTTTCGAGCCCGCCGCTCTGGCTCCGCGAGGGTGCCGCGGTCATTTTCGAGTCGGCGCGCTGGGACGACCTCGCCGGCAAGTTGGATTTCCCCGAGAATCTCGCCTGGCTCGAGACCGTGAAATCTCTCAAGGAAAAAGGTTCGCTTCTTCCCGTGGACACATTGCTCTCGATGGGCCAGTCGGAGGCGAGTTCTCAAATCGACGTTTTCTACCCCCAGGCCTGGGCCTTCGTTTCCTTCCTCATGAACAGCGATCAGAAGCCCTTTAACAGGCTCCTTTGGGATTCCATCGCGGCTCTCAAAAAGGACGCCGCGCTCGACGAGAATCAGGACGCGGTCGCCAAGATCATTAACACATGGTACGGTAAAGATTCGGTCAGCGAAGCCTTTACCGCCTATCTTGCGGAGCGGAAGACCTTCGCGGAACTCGTCGCCGATGGCGTAAACCAATACAATGCGAAGGCGTATAACGACGCCAAGAACAGTTTCAAGAAGGCGAAGACCATGGACTCGGGCAGCTATGTGCCCGACTACTACCTCGGCCTCATAGCCTATGCCGAGAATGATTTCGACAGGGCCGACGCGTATTACAAGGCCGCTCTCGAACTCGGCAGCGATCCGGCGATAACGAACTATGCGCTCGGTGTCAATGCCTACGCCCAAAATCGTCTCGAGGATGCCAAGGCCTTCCTCAACAGGGCGAAGGAAAGTTCACCCGACCGCTACGGCGCCAAGGTCGATTCGCTGATTGCCAAGATGGGCAAATAAGGACAAGGGGCCCATCTTGAAAGATGGGCAAGAACATGAGGCCGTCCCGCAGGAGGGACGGCCTTTTTCATTATAAGCGGAACCTTGAAAACCGACCGGATTTTTGAGTTTCCCCTATGCTAGAAGCGGATCTTCATATCGTGTGATTCAACCGATTCACAGTATGCAGAGAATTCGTCGGGCGGCATGGCCGGGGCGAAGATGAATCCCTGGAAACCCGTGCATCCCATCTCCCACAACATCTTGAGGGCTTCGAGTTTTTCGACACCTTCTGCGACCAAGCTCAGTCCCAAGCCCTTCGCTATAGAAATAAGCGAGCTGACGATGATTTTGTCTTGATGGTTCGTCGTAAGCCCTTCGATGAAAAGCTTGTCTATCTTGATCTCGTTGAGAGGAAAGCGGTGCAGATGGCTCAAGGAAGAATACCCCGTTCCAAAATCGTCGACCGAGATTCGGACGCCGAGATCGGAAAACCGCGTCAAGGTTTTCGAAGTCTCCTCGGGATCTTCGAAAAGGCTCGTCTCGGTGAGCTCAACGGTCAAACGCTGGGGCGATACCCCGCTCGAGGAAAGTGCAGAGGCGAGAGTGTCGGCGGCATCCTGCGAATGGAACTGCCGGGCCGACAGGTTGATGGAAAGATTCATGGAGATACCGGCTGTTTTTCTGCCCTCTGCGTCCCAGATCGCAAGGCGTCGCGCACACTGGTAGATGAGCCATTTGCCGATGGGAAGAATGAGCCCTGTCTCTTCGGCGAGGGGTATAAAATGCTCGGGGAGGATCATTCCCTTCTCGGGGTGGCGCCATCTGATCAAGGCCTCGGCCTCGATCCGTGAAACATGGAGGACTTCGCCGTCGAAGAAATCGCAGAACAGTTTCGGTTGATAGTAGAGCGTGAATTGATCGCCGAACGCATCGTCGCGCATGCCTGCACTTTCAATAGCCCTGATAATCGAGTTTTGAAGCTCTACCCGCTCGACCGCCTTTGCAAGGAGTTCGGGGCGAAACAGAACGAAGGGTTTGCGTTCCTCGACCGCGGAGCCGGCGGCGATGTCCGCTCGATGTAGAATTGCCGAACGGTCTTCGCCGTGCTCGGGCCAGTATGAGGCGCCCATGGCCGTTTTGATTGCAACGTTGAAACCCGAAAAAATATGCGGTTCGGATAGCCGTGCGATGAGTTTATTGAGAAAATCCGCCAGAACCTGTCCCTTTATATTTGGTAGAAGGAGGACAAACTCGTTCTCGTGCGTGTGAAAAACCCTATCCTCGGATCGTAACAGGCTGGCTATTCTGCAGCCGGTTTGGTAGAGGATCCATTCGCTGACCGAGGATTTCAAAGTTTTACGGACAATTGCATAATTATCACCGAGTTGGACTATGAGAACCGTAAAACCCTTCCTATCGCCGTGACGTCGATAGGTGTCGATCATTTCTTCGAGTTCGAGTTCAAGTCTGAAATGAGTCGGTAAGCCGGTCTGGGGTTGAAGTGAAATCATCCGTTCGAGTTCTTCCACGCGACGGTGTAAGATTTCGTTCTCTTCGCGCAGTCGAGCCAGATCACTGGCCTTGTCTATACTCGCCGCTGTGTCTGAGTTGTCTTTCACGTCCATGCGACTCCGCAAACAGCGTCTCGGCCGGATTAACGCCAGGGCATTCTTAAGGGACGTTCAAATGAACCATAAACCGATCTCTTTTTAAAGTTTTCCCTTCAGCCTCTGGTGTCGTTATTTGTATCGGCAAAAAAGCGGTCTTTTTTCTAGGGGAAAAACAACGAAACGCCAAGTTTTGTCAGCTAACGTGTGAAGTAAACGGGTTTAGCAGGCTACTGAACGTATCGAGGTCGTCATCACTCTGTTAGGGGGCTCTCTACAGGCCTGCAGGTTTTTTTAAACTCTTCACATAGTACTACATGAGATAGGATGAAAAAATTGGCGGTATACTTCTGTATACTTGTATTGCGGATGGATCCCGGCAGGGAGAAATGCAACAAGGTTCGAGGGACTTTAGTGCTTCAAAACAGCTTGGATTCGCTCGAGTACCTTCTTGCGGTCCAAGGGCTTGACGATATAACTCTTGGCGCCGAGGAGAAGGGATTTCTTGACCACATCCTCCTTGCCCAGGGCGCTGACCATGACGATACAGGCGTTCTTATCGAATTCGAGTATTTTCTCGAGGGCGGTGACTCCATCCATCTTCGGCATGGTAATGTCCATGGTCACGAGGTCGACGTTCGGGCAGAGTTCTTTATACTTCTCGATGCCTGCCAGACCATCCCCGGCCGTGCCGACGATATCGTACCCTTCCGAGGTGAGTATTTGGCCGAGCTGCTTGGCGATGAACATGGAGTCGTCCACGATGAGCACGCGATAGGGCGTACCGTCCGGCTTGACGCCTTCCGGGCGCTTCTCGTTGATGTTCGGCATGTCGGACTTGGCGATCATACGCTTCAACGCTCCTTTTCCGGGGCGACAATCCCCTTCCCCGAGGGGAAGAGGAATCCGCTCCTACGTTATAATAGAAGCTCGACCCATTTGCAAGGCCGATTGAGCCCCTTAAAAAAAGACATGGTTCTACCGGACTTTACATGGGACTCCAGGGGGCGTCGAACTACTATAGGGGACCTCTAAAAACCCGGTTGGTTTTTAGAGGGCCCCTATACTTCCACAAGGGTCATTGTCGATACTGGAATCCCGGCGTCAAGTCCTTGTCGGGCTTCTCCCTGCTCAGGAACATGTCTCTGTACTTGACGAGGCTCGGTCGCCCGTGCATAATTCCTCGTCACTACTCGAAGGAGAGCTACAGTGCCTTGCGGACGGAAACGAAAGCTTAAGAAGATTGCGACGCACAAGCGCAAGAAAAAGAAGAGAAAGAACAGACACAAGACCAGGGCATAAGCGTCGGATCTCGTGTAATCGATAGGCCGCTCTATAGAGGGCGGCCTGTTTCTTTTGTCTTGCCCAGTCCCTTCCGCTCGGCTACGATACATGCTATGTCCCGGGGCATCGATGTTTTAAGCCTGATAAAGTCATTCGCCGCTCGAAACGGCCTTGCCGTACTCGAATACAAGACATTCGCGCAGGCTATTCAACGGCAGGCGAGACTTTCGGACCAATCCGAACCCTTATATCGCGATTTAACGCTCAACCCCGATATGATTCTCGTACCTAAACTGTACATGCTCGCAAAAGAACGAAAAATCGCGCTCGAAACGGTCGGAAACGAGATCAAGGCCATCGTCCTCCCCGGGCACTTCGACGATGTATTCAGGCGGGAGTACCGCAAAATCGACGACAATCCGGATATCCCCTTCCCCGACGAGGAAAGCCTGAGGCTTTCGGTCCCCGATGATTGGATACAGACAGTGTCCATCGATGCCGATCTCGGCCCTGTCTCCGAAGGCAAGGGCAGGCGGGAGGTCCCCCTCTTTAGGATCAGCTTCCCCGAGGGCCTCAAACCCTTTGTCATCCCCTCCGAATTTGTTCCCGACAAGCTCCTCGAGTATTCGATGATAAAGCTCAGGCAATATCTCCGCAAAGGAGCCAACAAGGAGTTCATGTTCAACAAACTTTCGGGGGCCTTCCCGGGCAAGGAAAATCTTCTCAAAGACTGTCTTGCCGATATTCTTTCGAAGCCCTACGAAGCCATCGAGGACATGAAAAGTTCCACCTCTGATTTCACCTATCCTTTCTGGGCGTATTTTATAAGTGCACTCAAAAAAGACCTCGAGAAAAAAAAGGATAAGTCGGCGGAAGACGTTTCGACGCATCAGGCGGCCTGTATCTGCGAGTTTTACGCGAATTTCTACAAGGGCAAGGCTCAGCGCCTGATCGATCTCGAATCGACATTGAAGGCGATCGATGCAGGCATCCGGAAGCCGCCGTACAATTTCACTATCGACGAAATTCTTTCATTCCGCGACGCGAAGGGCGCGCCGGTTTTAAGCAAGTTCAGTCGTGAGGAACTCGAGGCCAAAATCCGTGAGAAGAGCACCAAAGCCGAGCCGGGGAAACTGCCTGAACTCATTCTGATCTCCACAGGAGGGCGGCGGGCCTATGTCGCCAAGGATCGCGCCCTTTTGCTCGCCGTGCGGCAGATATCCGAAGCGCGCTCCGATATACGCGCCCGTCTCATCGACCAATGGCACAGTCTGCTCGAGGAGTTCCGCTCCTGTCCTGCTATGGACGACGATGCCGCCTTTATCGGTGAGTTGACGCTTCAGGTTCAGTCTCGTTTCCCGATCCTCGACGCCCTTATCCGTGACCGGCTCCTCCCCTTGATACGCGATGAAGTCGCATCCCGCACCGAGCTTCCGCCCGACGTGACTCGTTTGTTTTATAAGGACGATCTTATACCGATCGACGAGCTTCTCGATCTTTCCCGAAAGAGTCTTTTGACCGACGCGAAAATGATTCTGCCCTTCTGGTACAGTATTCCGATCGTCTCGACCATCGCTCGTCTGGTGAAACGTATCAGCCGCTACCGCGCCGAGAAGGCCGCCGCGAGGTATCCTTTGAGCCGGGAGGCCGCGGCGGCAAGGAGTAAAACCGCCAGCAAGATCCGGACTCCTACGGCGAAGGAACGGCGGGCCGAATTCGAGGCTGCGGCGACTCGTATCGCGAAAGAACTGCTTCCCCCCGGCCGGGGACTCGAGGAATACCTCAGGGAGTTGGAGAATCGTTGGAACACCATGTTGAGCGCCGAGGCGAAACGCAATCTTTCGTTCGATGTCGACAGTCTCGTGCGGGATTACCTCCGGAATGTCGTCAGATCCATGGGAGGGACCGCTTTTACGGTCGAACGCGTTCGCAATCTCGCCTCTTCGCTCGCGGATTCGCCCGCCCTGCTCAAGATAAAGAACCACCAGGCGCTCGAGCAGTACATTCAGCTCTATATGACCAAGATACTCGGCGCGCGTGTCGAACCGGAGCTGCACTGATACTCCGATGCGGCGCCATGTTCCGGGAGAGGGCATGCCGATCAGCATTCTTGTGGTGAATCCCGGATCAACCTCGACGAAAATCGCAGTCTACGAGGATGGAGTCGAGCTTTTCTCGGAAAATCTCCCTGTTTCAGCCCAGGAGGCCTCGCGGTATCCGTCTATCATGGATCAGCGCGGCTTCCGTGAAAGGCAGCTGCGCTCGGCCCTCTCCCGTCGCGCATACGATTGTTCCCGCCTCAGCGCCGTCGTGGGCAGGGGCGGGCTTTTGCGGCCTCTCGCGGGAGGCGTGTACCGCGTCAATTCCGCGATGCTCGCCGATCTGTCCGAAGCACGGTACGGGGAGCACGCCAGCAATCTCGGAGCCGTGCTCGCGGCCTCCCTCGCTGAAGAATTGGGTATCGAGGCCTTTATCGCCGATCCCGTGGTGGTCGACGAGCTTGACGACCTGGCTCGGATCACAGGCAACGCTTTGTTCCAACGACGTTCGATTTTCCACGCTCTCAACCACAAGGCCGTCGCCCGGCGCTGGTGCCGCGAGCACGGCAGATCATACGAGACTTCGATTCTGATCGTGGCCCATCTCGGCGGAGGCTGTTCGGTCGGCCTGCATAGGAATGGACGGGTCGTCGATGTCAACAACGCCCTCGACGGGGAGGGACCCTTCGCAGGGGAGCGATCCGGCACGCTGCCGGCGGGCGACCTTGTCCGACTATGCTTCTCCGGTTCATATACGCAACGAGAGATACTCGCCATGATCACCGGGCGGGGGGGATTTGTCAGTCTGGCGGGAACCAATGATGTACGGGTGCTTTTTGATCGTATCCGGGGCGGCGACGACCAAGCTTCTCGTATTGTCCACGCTTTCAGTTACCAGGTTGCGAAGGCGATAGGAGCCTTGAGCGCGGCGGCCTTCGGTCGGGTCGACGGCATCATCGTAACAGGGGGAATGGCCTATTCTTCCGACATAGTGACAGAGATTGAAAAAATGTGCAACTTTATCGCCCCCATTACAGTCTATCCTGGTGAAGGCGAGCTC
>CAZXXZ010000016.1:0-44902 GCA_964644505.1 uncultured Treponemataceae bacterium
TCGCGTTCATCCCCTGATTTTTCGACATCTTCTATAAATGAGATGACCCGTCTGCCCATAACTTTGAGCGCATCATCCCATTTTGACGCGATACCGAGTCGGTTTTGAAACTCGACACAGCCGCAGGATGATCGAATCATCAGTTTGGTCGGCAAAGGAGGATCTTTTTTGACTTCTTCGCCGCGTGCAAGCGCATGTAATTTTTGAATAGCAATATATGCGATTTCTTCGAATGATTGTTTTACGGTGGTGAATTGGTGCGAGACCGCACGGGCGAGCTGATAGTCGTCATAGCCTGTAACTGCAATATCGTATGGTATCTTCTTTTCACGACGTCCGAGGCCGTTCCACACACCTAGGGCCATGATATCATTGGCACAGACAATCACTTCGGGATCGATACGCCGTTCGTCGAGAAAAGCTGTAACAGCATCGAGACCAGATGTGTATTGGAAATTTCCATAATACACCCAATCCTCTCCACGGTTTATATTAGCTTCCTCAACCGCCGAGCGATATGCTTCGAGTCGATCTTTCGCTTCAGCATTACTTAGAGGCCCCGAAACATATGCGATCCTCGAATAACCGTGATCCGTAATGAGATGATGCATGATATCGAGAATGCCGCGTCGGTTGTCATAGACAAGGTTCATTTCACCTATGATAGAAGGACCGATCGAAATGATCGGCAGCGGTGCTAATCGTTCAAGATGATCTTTCAGTATTTCCACACCGCCGTTATTTACAAGAGATGTCGAGACGACCAGAACCCCGTCGAATTCGCGTGGGCTAATCATGTCCATAAATCTCAATTTCGCCCTGTCTTCATTGTTCGAGGGATTCATGGTTCCGATTCCAAAATAGACGGCGTCGATGTCGGCCTCGCGAAGATATCTATTGATGCCCTGGCGGATCTTCTCCTGAAATCTAGATATTGCATTGTCCATGAACACGGCGAATCTAAACCGTTCAGTGTTCATACATTTCCCTCGCTAGATCGAAATGTTTGAGTTTCTCGTAAAAGGGGAATCGCCTCGGCGTAGGGCCGCTCGGCGACCTTTTGGTATATGAAACCTGCGTCCCGGGCGGAATCTCTTTGCACTCGATCGGCACTCGGATAGAAGACGACGAGCCTTGTTTATCCGACTTAATTCGTCAAGAAGGGGTCTGTGTCTTGACTTCCTTTTGTGAGGCGAGTGTATCCTTGTCATGTTACCGCCTCCTTCAAATCTGGCACGAAGAATGATATGAAAGCAGAGAAGGCGTCGGTATGGTTTGTGTATTCGTCCGTAACCATCGACACCTGTGATGTAGTTCGGGTGTTCATCGACATCCCTCCTGCAAAAAAGGCAGTCCCTTGCCTTGCACATAATCACCTGCAATTTTAATGCCAAGTATACATAGACAAATCTCTTGTGATGTTAGTCATGTATCTCTATATACCCGAAGAAGAAAAGACACAATACAAAGGATGATTTTTTTTGATATGTGCTTAATTGAGTAGTGGTGTGTAAAAAAAATTGACAGTCACGTCAAGCATTTTTACAATTTTTAAGTTCCTCGAACCTTGTTGGAAAAGGTGGAGTCCTCGAAACGGTATTACGATAGAAACTTGTCATCGAATCCATAAAAAAGGATTCACCAAGCTTCGATACATAATAAAAAAAACTAGGCTGCTTTGTATTCTCTGAGTTTTTTATACAGTGTCTGTCGGCTGATGCCCAACATAGCGGCGGCTAAACTGATATTCCCCTCGGCTTTTTCAAGGGCGATAGTAATCAGTTCTCGTTCCGCCTCGGCAAGAGTTGGTACTCGACCGGAGGCAAAAACCTGCGTCAATGACTCAGGAAAATGCTCTGTTGGAATAGTGCTGTTAAGTGGATTGGAACTATCAGAACGCCCGATACGCGCTTTTATGAGATCGATATCCGGTTCGCCCATCGATGACCCGGCCACCGAGTCGTGTATAAGGGACTCGAGTTCACGGATGTTTCCCGGGAATTTATACCCCGTAAGTATTTCGGTGATACTATGGGCTGATCGTTCGTCGGATGAAGCTTCAGGAAGTCCAAGTTCGGCTTTTGACTCGGCAAGAAATCTGCGAACAAGAGGGAGAATGTCGTCCGGACGTGCTCTCAGTGGCGGAAGGCGTATTGGATGCGTTTGAAGACGGTAGTAGAGGTCGCTTCGAAATGTGCCTTTTTCCACCGAGGTCGAAAGATCGCGCGTCGTTGCGGCAATGATCCTCGCGTCGGAATGAAGGGCCGTATCGGAGCCGAGAGGATAGTACTCGCCTTCCTGGAGAAGACGGAGCAGTTTCACCTGCGAATGAGGATCGAGGTCGCCAACCTCATCCAATAGGAGGGTCCCGCCTTCAGCCTCTTTGACAAGGCCGTTTCTTATCGAATCGGCTCCGGTAAAAGCTCCTTTTCGGTGTCCGAACAGGTTGTCCGAGAACATAGTATCGTCCAAGCCGCCTACATTGACCGCAACGAAACGACCGGGCCGGCCTGATGCAGTGTGCACCGCCCTGGCGATTAATTCCTTGCCCGTTCCGGTCTCTCCGGTGATGAGCACAGGCTGACGTGATCGGGCGATCGATTCGATATATTTGAAAATCGCTATCATCGCCGGATCGACAGTCGTAATATCGTCGAACACCTCGGGATGTTCGAGCACCCCATCGAAGATCCTTCGGCGAAATCCCTCGGCCTCCCGCTTCAATTCGTATGAAGCAAGCGCATTCCATGCGGATACCAATAGGCGGGTCTCATCGATCGGCTTGACGAGATAATCTGTAGCCCCGGCCCGCATGCATCGGACGATGGTCTGCGCATCGTCGTCTCCTGTGATGATTATTACCGGAGTATCGGGAATCGTCCTTGTTAATTCCTTCAATAGTTCTTCGCCGCTTTCTTCAGGTAGGAAGAGGTCCAGAAAGACGAGGCTGAAGTCTTTCTCGAGGATCAAGGTCTTGGCTTCTGCCGAGGTGCAGGTTGTGATCACATGAGTGATACCGCCCTTGGCGAGTGTCAGCCTGAGAGTTGTACACAGGCCTTCGTCGTCGTCCAAGACGAGAATGGGTAGTTCGGGATATATCTCAGGTCTTGGCATGTCATCCTCTAGAAAAAGTCTAGTCGATGATCGTACTGCCTGCTAGTTTTTGCTGCCGACAAAGACGATGTTAGTGCCTCGAACCTTGTTGAAACATTGGAAATATAAGTAAACCAGTTTACACAATCTGATATAGGGAACCTCAAAAACCCGGTTGGTTTTCAGAGGTTCCATAAATTTTTTTCTAAGGTTGACCTCGAAAAACTGAAGTTTTTCGAGATCCCCTATAGTTAGCTGGAAAACCAACAATCTTCGAGGAACTCTGTATGTACAGGACTTAAGAGCCGAGGTAATACAGTCCAAGCAGGGCGATGATGTAGCATGTCTGCTCATCCATCCGCCCCTCGACATCGGATACACGGCGCTCAGCCTCTGAAGCGAGCCAGCACCAGGCCCCGAGGCGCATGTCGGCCCGACCCGCAATCTCAAAGAGGTCCGCCTGTTCTGCAGAGCTCCCGAACAATCGTTCCATAAGCATACGATGTACGCGGAGAAGGGCTGTGAGAGCCGCAGTCCCGGACTCGGTTTCGACGGATCTGCCGCATTCATCGAGGACGGCTGCGGCCTCTGCGGCGCGAGAAGCGAGAAGGGGTTCTACTTTCAATCTGAAGGCGGCGAAAAGGGAGCGGCAGCGGGCTTGGCGCACGGAATTTTCACCGGTGATAAAGGCGTAGAATTCTCCGTGATTACCCAGGATATTGCCGATCGCTATTGCGTACTGACGTTTAAGGGCCGCATTCCGTGCCTCGACCAGTCGGGGGAGTAGTTCGCGGATAGCGTCGAGCACTTCGATAGGGCTGTCGGCTTCTTCGGCTGCTGCCGAGCTTGTAACCGCCTCGGCGAGGGAGGCGGCCACCGACTGATCTGACTCGCCCGAAAGCGCTGTCGAAAGCGCGGCGCGCGCCGCTTCTCCGCCGATGCGGCCGAGAGCTTCCGCGCAGGCTGCCCTGAGTTCGGGAGAGCCCACGGCGAGGCAGCGGGCGAGGTCGGGGACGGCGCGTTCGTCTCCGATACTTCCGAGGGCGCGGGCCGCCTCGATTCTGATGGAGCTTGCAGGATCTGCAAGCCGTTTCATGAGTTCTTCGACTGCCTCGCTCGATCCGATCCGTCCTAAAGCGCGTGCGGCTTCGCTGCGGATCTCGAACGATGGATCGTCGAGGCGTTCGATGACTTCACGGATGACCAGGACGCCTTCATCGCCCTCGAGCCTGCGCAGGGCGCGGGCGACGCGCGGATCGCCCGAGTCCCGCGACAAGGCGCCGAGGGAGGAGTAGCTGCGGAAGACGCCGGCCGTTGCGAACTGGTTTACGAGTATGGCGATCGGGCGTTCGCGTCCTTCGCGGACGCCGCGCAACAAGAGAGCGGCCGATGCGAGAAGAACGAGTCCGCACAGTTGTACAACGTGGAAGCCGCTCAGCCTGATAAAACTGAGTTCGAGCCTGAAATCCGTGAGCAGGTCGAAGACAATGCCGCCTGCGATAGGCCCTGCGGCTGATACCAGGCCTATCAAAGTATTATACCAGCTTATATAGACGACTCGTTTTTCGGGCTGGGCGAGTGTGAGCATGAGCTGGCCCGAGCCCTCCCAAAAGGCGGGGCCGAAAAAGCCTGCGGCGAGCGACAAAAGCGGAAGGATGATGGAGCGGTTGCCGGGTGTAAGGAAGATATAACAAAGCATCGTAAGACCGACAAGAAAACCGAGCATGACGACCGGTTTTCTGCCGTAGCGATCCATGATGAAGCCCCACAGCGGCGCGATCGCGACCCAGGTGAGCTGTGAGATGACCGTCATGATGCCGAGCCAGACATTGGGCGCTCCGATCGCCTCCGGAGAGGTGACGTAGGGCGACTGGAAGGGGCCTGCGAAGTTCAACGCCAGAACGGCGAGGCCGACCGACAACGAGTATCGCATGAAATTGCGGTCGGCGAGCGGCGACGCGAAATCTTTGATATGAAAGTGGGGACGGGATATTCGCTCGGGCTCGGGTATCTTCGCATGGAGTAAAATATCAGCGACGCCGCCGACTGCCCCGACGCCGAAGATGAGCGCGTAGGCCCAGGATCTGGCTTCATCGACGAAGAGGTCGAGGATAACCGAGGCGAGAAAAAACCAGGCGACGGTCACGCCCTGGAAGACGGCGGATCGTCTGAGAAAAAAGCTTCCCCGCGTCGCTTCGGGTATCAGGTCGGCCATCCAGGACATCCAGCCCGATGAGGTGAGGTTCATTACAGCCCAGGATCCGACCATCGCCGTGGACACGAGGAGGGCTGCCGGTTCGCGGCCCGCTCCCAGGGCGAAGATCGCAGCCGAAGCGGCGACGGCGAAACCCGCAAGCCTGTGAAGTATGTGCCCGATCATCCAGAGGCCTTTTCGCCTCTTGAGAACCGAGTAGGCGATGATCGAGACGAGCTGAAGCAGACCCGAGGCCTGCATGAGGCCGATGAGAAGGCCGAGAAAACGGGGCGACACACCCAGGTGGTTGAGCAGGTAGACATTGAAAATCGGCTGGTTGTTGCAAACGGTGAGAAAGAGGGCGCCGGAGCCTCCAGCGACGATCGAGTAGTTCATTGCGCGGGACAACTGCCGCGGACTTAAGCCCCCGCCCGATGAGCTCGGCATAATCTTAACGATGGCGGCTCGGCGGCCGATGGTCAAGACCTGGATGAGTCGGTTGTACTGAAATCCCTCTCGGCAAGCGCCTCGCGCATGCGCCCCGCTTGCGTTGCATGCGCCGCTCCGCTAGGGTAGGCGCATGGCTGTCATCGAGGTCGATTCTCTGACGCGGGATTTTTCGTATTATGAGAAGGCCGAGGGTTTGGGCGCCTCGCTGCGGAACCTCGTGTCGAGAAAAAAGCTCGTTCGCGAGGCGGTACGCGGCGTCTCCTTTTCGATCGAGCGCGGCGAAATGGTCGGTTTTCTTGGGCCCAACGGAGCGGGCAAGACCACGACGCTCAAGATGCTTTCCGGCATCATGCACCCTACCTCGGGCGAGGCCCTCGTGCTGGGCCATGTGCCCTGGCTGCGCAGGAAGGAATTCCGCATGCGCATTTCCATCGTCATGGGGCAGCGCAGTCAGCTCTGGCCCGATCTTCCCGCGCTCGAGTCCTTTGCGCTCAATCGCGAGATCTACGAAATCGATCGGAAGAAATACGAGCGCGTGTTGGGCGAGCTTGTCGAGCTCTTCGGCGTCGAGGATTTCCTGAAAGTGCAGGTGAGAAGGCTTTCGCTCGGAGAACGGATGCGGATGGAGATCATCGCCGCCCTGCTGCATGAGCCCGAGGTCCTCTTTCTCGACGAGCCGACGATCGGACTGGATATTCTGTCCCAACGCGCTATCCGGGACCTTGTACGGAAGCTCAACGAAAGCCGCGGCACGACGGTCATGCTCACGAGTCACTATCTGTCCGATATCGAGGAGCTCTGCGACCGCGTAATTCTTATCAACCACGGTTCCATCGTCTACGACGGCGCACTCGCAGGGGTGAACGCGGCCTTGTCGGAGCGAAAGGTTGTAAAGCTCGTGCTCTCGGAACCGATTCCTCCGGAGAGGCTCGGAACATACGAGGGCTTCCGCGGTATCGAAGGAACGACGGCGACGTTTGACGTCGCGCGATCTTCGGTGCGGGACTTCTCGCGCACTGTCCTCGGCGAATTGCCGGTGGCCGATCTGACGATCGAGGAAGTCCCCTTGGAAGAGGGCATCGCCCGATTGTACCAGGGCGGGCCCGTGGAGGAGCCTTGATCGCGGGTCGATCGCGCTCTTTCCGCTCAGGAGGGAAGTATATCCGCTCGATGTCGCTCGGACTCCGCGGGGCCCTCGAGTACCGGGCGAATTTCTTTTTTTCGCTTCTCGGTGCGGTGTCGCCGATCATCATCCAGACCGCCCTGTGGACCTGTCTTTACGCGCCGGGGCCCGAATCTTTCGGAATGAACGCGGTGCAGGACGCACATGCCGACGTTCTTTTCGGCTACACCTATGTGCAGATGCTCGGATATGTTGTCATAGCGAATATCGTCGGCCGCCTTGTGCGTACGGGCTTCGAGTACGATCTTAACAACGATATCCGTATGGGCGGGCTCGATCGCTTCCTTGTAAAGCCCATCGGGTATTTCGGGTTCAGGATGGCGCAGTTTTTCGGCGCAAAGGCGGCGGAATCTGTTTTCATGTGCTCCGTTCTCGCTCTTTGCATCGCAGTCCTGTCGGCTCTCACCGGTTTCAGCGTATCTGTCGCCGGTATTATTGGCTTTATCCTCGCGTTGAGTATCGCCTTCGTCCTCAATTTTCTCGTGTTTTGGTGCGTCGGCCTTCTCGGCTTTTGGTTCACCGAAATGGGGTTTTTCTTCGAGGCGGTCCGCATCGTCATCATCACCGCCTCGGGAGGCATCTTCCCCCTGTCGATCTTCGGAACCGAGGGCGAGGCAGTCCTCGGCGCCCTGCCTTTCAGATACACGATTCAGTTCCCGACCGAGGTGCTCTGCGGCCGTGTGGCGGGTGCCGAGCTTGTATCGGGGTTGCTGTGGGGCGTATTCTGGATTGTGGCGCTTACGGTCCTTGCCGCCTTCGTTTGGAATATGGGACTCAAGCGCTTCGTAGCCCTGGGAAGTTAATAGGTTGATGACAAATTCGATGTTTGTCATGAACTTTTTACCGGACAGGTGGTGAAGAGAATGATACGGGAAATCGTTAAACATATACGGATTTATTTCATGCTGTTTCGTTTGAATGTCATGAGCCAGATGGAGTACCGTGCAAATTTTATCACGGGCATCATGATGGAGCTCGGCTACATGATCGTCAAGGTGCTCTACATCGTCGTCGCCTTTCGTTCGGGAAGAAGTATCGCGGGCTTCGGGCCCGATGAAATACTGGTGTTTGTCGGTACCTTCATCACCGCGACCGGGTTTTACGCGGGAATCTTCATGAGCAGTTTCTTTCAGCTGTCGGGGCTCATCAAGGACGGTTCCTTCGACACCATCATGACCAAGCCGATCTCGACGCTTTTTTTTGCATCGTTTCGAAGGTCCGATATAGGCATTCTCGCGACCGACATACTTGGAGGCCTCGTCGTGACCTCGGTAGGGCTTGCGCGGCTCGGCGGGGTCGACGTCTGGCGGATTCTCGGTTATGCCTTCTTTCTTTCCTGCGGATGCGCCGTTGCGTACGCGCTCTTTCTCATGCCCATGACACTGGTCTTCCGTGTCGTCAATGCGCAGGCCATAGCCGGCGTCGTCGATTCGTTTTGGGATTTCAACAACGTGCCTATGATAGTTTACGGCAAGACTCTCCAGATGATAGGAACCTATGCCATACCCATGTTTGTCATCGCGAGCTTCCCCGCCCTTTTCGCCATGAACAGGATAACGGCCCTTCAGATGCTCTGGGGCGCCCTCGCTCCCTTCGTATTCATCTCCCTGGCCCGGGCGGCCTGGAATCGCGGAATTAAAAACTATTCGAGCGCGACGGGGTAGGAAGATGAGCTGTGACAAGCTTGTCGAGTGCGTGCCCAATTTCTCCGAGGGACGCGACAGCTCGATCATCGATGCGATCGCGCGCTCGATTTCTTCGGTCGAGGGAGTCTGTCTTCTCGATGTGGATCCGGGGGCGGACGCGAACCGGACCGTCTACACCTTCGCGGGTCATCCCCCCGCCGTGCTGAAGGCCGCCCTCGCGGCGGCGCGCACGGCCTTCGACCGCATCGACATGACTCGCCATTTCGGCGCTCATCCGAGAATCGGAGCCCTCGATGTCTGCCCCTTCGTCCCCCTGGCGGGCGCGACGATGGAGGACTGCGTCGAGCTTGCGATTTCCTTCGGAGATGCCTTGGCCCGGGAACTGAGTGTTCCCGTGTATTTGTATGAGAAAGCTGCGCGCCGTCCCGGGCGGGAAAGCCTCGCGGCGATCAGATCGGGCGGATACGAGGGACTTCGGTCCTTGCTCGCGCGTAGGGAATGGGAGCCTGATTTCGGCCCCGCTGTCTTTGTGCCCCGCTGGGGGGCCACGGTCGTGGGCGCAAGAAATATTTTAATAGCATATAATGTGAATCTCGACACCGAAGACGTGAAAACAGCCCGCGACATAGCCGCCGCTCTTCGCGAATCGGGGCGTCTCGTCCGCGGGGCCGAAGGCGGCGAGGATGAAAACGGCGGGGGAGGGGAGCGCAGGATACCCGGCCTGCTCAAGGCTGTCCGCGCGATCGGCTGGTATATGGAGGAGTACCGCTGCGCCCAGGTTTCAATGAATATTCTCGACTACCACGCGACGCCCATGCATGTCGCCTTCGAGGCGGTGAAGGCCGAGGCGGAAAAACGCGGTGTCCGCACCTCGGGCAGTCAGCTCGTCGGGCTCGCGCCCCTCGATGCGATTTGCGCGGCCGGGCGTCATTATCTGGCGAAGTCCGATGAAGCCGATGAGCGCGCCCCGCATGAGGACGCGGATGAGGCCGATCTTGTCGGCGCGGCGATTCGAGGTCTCGGCCTCTCATCCGTGACGCCCTTCGACCCGGAGCGGAAGATCATCGAATTCGCACTGCGGCGTTTCGGTCTCGGACCTACTCGATGACCGCGTTGCGCGCTATAACGTCGGAATACCAGCTCGCGCTAAGCTTCGGTATACGGTTCTGACTGTTGAAATCTACTCGAACAAGGCCGAAACGCGGGGCGTAGCCCGAGGCCCACTCGAAATTGTCCATGAGGCTCCAGACGAAGTAGCCCTTGACATTGCTGCCCGCGTCGATCGCTTCTTTCACTGCTATGAGGTGCCTGCGAAGGTAGTCGATCCGGCCGTGATCGGCGACGAAACCCTCGTCGTCCGGCTTGACGTCCATCGCAGTGCCGTTCTCGGTTATGTAGACGGGGATGTCGTCGACTAAAGGCGCGATGCGAGCGAGTGTTTCCTTCATCCCCGACGGGTTGATGCCCCAGCCCAAATCGGTCGTCCCGAGTCCGCGTTCCGAGACGAAGTTCTCGACGGCTTTCAAGAGTCCGCCGCGCTCCGAGTAGCGGACCTCGTGTGTGAAATAATGATTCACGCCGAGATAATCCATCTTCCGCGAGCAGAGCTCGAGATCCCCCGACTCTATCTTCGGAGCGAGGGGGCCGAGCCAGTCTGCCAATTTCTCCGGGTATGAGGCTTTGAAGAGAGGTAGGAGAAATATGTTCTGAGAATTGTCCAAAAGCCGCTCGCAGGCTCGTATATCGCGTTCCTCGTAGCTCGCGGGGATTTTATGCTGAAGATCGAGGACGATGCCTATTCTGCCTGCATATCCGCCTCCCGCGCCGCCCGAGCGGAACACGTCGATCGCGGCGCCGTGGGCGCGGCAGAGGTTGAACGCGGCGCGATAGCCCGCCGCCGCGTCTGCGAGCCCCGGCGCGAAGTCGCCTCCGCCGTAGGCGCAGATCGAAGCGACATAGGGCTCGTTGTGCGTCGCCCAGATGGCGACTCGGTCGCCCAGGGCGTCGAAAACAATACGCGCGTAGTCCGCGAACCATCCCGCGGAATCGCGGTTCTCCCAGCCGCCCTTCTCCTGTAGAGCCTGAGGCAGATCCCAGTGGTACAGGGTCGCATTCGGCTTGATGCCAGCGTCGCATAACGCATCGACCAGGCGGTCGTAGAACCCCAGTCCCCGTTCGTTCACGCGGCCCCTGCCTTCGGGCAGCACTCGTGTCCACGCGATCGAAAAACGGTATGCCTGAAGCCCGAGTTCCTTCATGAGCGCGATGTCGTGCGGCATCCGGTGGTAATGATCGCAGGCTGTGTCGCCCGTCTCGTTCCGGGCTACGCGGCCCGGGGAATGAGCGTACCTGTCCCATACGCTTTCGCCCTTCCCGTCCTCGTTCCACGCGCCTTCGATTTGATATGCCGATGTCGCAGCGCCCCAGAGGAAGTCTTGCGGAAATTCATACTCGATCATAAACTGGAGTATACTCCGAACGAGGATGTGTGATGAAGATCTTTCAAGGACTCGATCGAGACCGTGATTACGAACCGCGTCTTGTCCGGGTGTCGTTGATATCGACCGTGGTGCTCGCCGCCGCGATCGCGCTGTGCGCATCCGGACCCGTTCCGGTGTACAAGGATGCAAGCTACCCCATAGGAGCCCGAGTCGCGGACCTCATGTATCGAATGAGCGTCGAAGAGAAAATCGGGCAGACTCTTCAGGCGGCGCGCGATTATCTACGCTCAAGCTCGGACATCGCAACCTACGGACTCGGATCGGTGCTTTCGGGCGGAGGCTCGGGACCTGCGGTGAACGACCCCAAGCGTTGGGCAGAGATGGTCGATGGCTATCAAAAAATAGCTCTTTCTTCGCGGTTGGGCATACCGATTCTCTACGGCGCAGACGCCGTGCACGGCCATAATAATGTGCGGGGAGCCGTTATTTTTCCGCACAACATCGGCTTGGGCGCCTCCGGCGATCAGGCATTGGTCGAGGAGATCGGTCGAGTCACCGCGCTCGAGATGCGCGCGACGGGTGTGCAGTGGAACTTCGCTCCCTGTATCGCGGTCCCGAGGGACGAACGCTGGGGAAGAACCTACGAAGGATTCGGAGAGAGCCCGGAACTAGTCGCTCCGTTGGGAGCGGCTTATATCCGGGGCTTGCAGTCGGGAGGCCTCGGTTCCCGAACCGCGGTGCTCGCGACAGCCAAACATTTCGCGGGCGACGGCGGAACCTTGGAAGGGAAAGACCGCGGCAACACTGTATGCGCAGAAGACGAGTTCATGCAGATACATGTCGCACCCTACGCCGCCGCCGTCGAGGCGGGCGCGCGCTGTGTCATGGTCTCGTTCAGTTCGTGGAACGGCGAACAATGCCACGGCAGCCCGAAGCTCCTGACCGATATCCTGCGCGGGAAGCTCGGTTTCGACGGCTTTGTCGTTTCCGATTGGGGCGGGGTCGCCCTGCTTCCTGGAAAGATGGAAGAGCGGATAGCGGCCGCATTCAACGCCGGCGTCGACATGATCATGGTGCCTGACGAGTACGCCAGGTATTTTGAGATTATGCGGGGCCTTGTCAAAAACGGCGCCATCACGGAGGCGCGGCTCGATGAGGCGGTTCAGCGGATATTGCGCGTCAAGTTCGAGATGGGTCTGTTCGAAAGCCCTTACGCGGATCGCACGCTTCTCGCCGAGGTCGGATCGAGCGCGCATCGCGCGCTGGCGCGGAGAGCCGTCGCCGAGTCCCTGGTCGTGTTGAAGAATGAGGGTAGAACACTCCCAATCTCCGGAAAGAAACAGATACTCGTCGCCGGGCCGAAGGCCAGGGATTTGGGCGCTCAGTGCGGAGGCTGGACGCTCACCTGGCAGGGGAAGAGCGGTCTGCAGATTCCCGGCACGACGATTTACGAGGCTGTCAGGGCGGCCGCCGGAACTCGGGCTCGTGTAGAGTATTCGGCAGACGGATCAATACCAAAGGGATTCACACCCGACATCGTGATCCTCGTTATCGGCGAAGAGCCCTATGCCGAGTGGCACGGCGATGACGCAGACCTCGAGCTTTCGCAGTCGGACAAAAAGCTGGTCGATGCGGTAAGTCGACTCGATGTTCCCGTTGTCGCCGTTCTTTTATCGGGACGGCCCTTGATCGTCACCGACCAGATCGCCGCAGTCGATGCTTTCGTGGCGGCATGGCTTCCGGGCAGCGAGGGCGGCGGCGTCGCCGATGTTCTTTTCGGAACGACGAAAGCGCGCGGCGTCCTGCCCTGCTCCTGGCCCGCGTCGATATCACAAGTCCCGGTTAACGCGGGCGACGGCAGACCCTGTCTCTTCCCGGCGGGATTCGGCCTGCATCCATGACCGGCGCGTCTTTGGACGCACCGATCGAGTTGTACGCGACTGCGCGAAAGAGACCGCGGCAGACGGGTCTCGATCGGTACGTTCTCGGTTTTTTATTCCTCGCTCTGTATGTCATTGCGTCCGTAGCGCTTTACCGGATCAGAGTTCTGGATGTATTGCGCGGTATCTCACAAGACCTTTTTTCTTTTGATGCCCGGGCGGCTTACCACAAGGCGGCGGCAGCTTCAGACGCCCTGGCTGTTTCGTTCATTCTTTCTTTTCTTGCAGGACTCTGGCTTCTTACCGACCTTGCGGGTCGCTCCCTCGCGCCTTTCTTTTTTTCCATCGCAGTGCTTACCGTAGTCGCGTCTTCGCTTTTTTTAGTCGCTGGAACGGATTTTATGCGGGTCTACGAGACCGCGTTCTCTAAAAGTTTTGTGGGAGGCGAGCATTTCACCGGAATACAGTCGATGCTCATGTCGGCACTGGCCGAGCTCTCGACCTTCTCGCGGCTTGTCGCTCTTTTTTCGGTTGTCATGGCGTCGAGCGGAGTTATTCTCGTTCTGCGGATTCGTTCATCGACCATAACCGTCGCGGGCTTGCGGATAGCGGCCGTATTATCGGTTTCAGCCTGTATTATACTCGCCCTTTGCAGTCTTATGGGAGAGGTTCGCATAACGCGTGAGGGGCTTGCGCCGAAGGGAACGAGGCTCCAGACGCAGGCTGCGGAACTCGGCGTCAACCCGATAAGCGCCCTGGTTTTCGGCCCCGAGAGATCGACATTCATCCCCGAGGACATTCCCCGATCATCGGAGGCGACTTACAACACGGATTCCCTCGAAAAACCAGGAATCGACAGGCCTCTAGTCAAAGTGAAAAGGGGCGAATACAACATTATCCTGTATTTCTTCGAATCGACGAGCTGGGCTTATTATGATCTCGAAGTCGATGAACAGCCTGTACTCGCCGCGATGCACAGTCTCGCTTCGAGAGGCCTCTTTCTTCGAAACCACTATACGAACTATCCTCTCTCCGCGAACACGCTCTACAGTGTTTTAAGCTCGAGGTACTCGATGTACGGCAAGGCCATGATCTTCCACGAGTACTACGATGTCGACGTGGAAACCCTTCCCGAGGTTTTGTCGATGCAAGGTTACGCCGTTTGTTTTGTTCACTCGGGCGATTTGTTGTATGCTTCTAGGAATAAATTTTTAGCAGATCGGGGAATCGATACGATAATCCTGCAGAAGGACATCCAGAAGGACGAGCGGTACAGGAAAAACGTCGGTTGGGGGGCCGATGAACGGGCGATGATCGCGCCCGCCGTCGCCTGGGCCAAGGAACAGACGCGGCCCTTTTTCCTCATGGTGGCGCCGGTGAGTCCGCATCACCCCTATGCGGTGCCGGATGATTTCAAACTGCTCCTCGATCCCGAGGAGCAAGGCTTGAACGATTCGGAACGAGTGTGGCGGAAGTATCTCAACTCATTGCATTACGCCGACGCCTCTCTGGGGCTTTTCGTCGATGCCATGGAACGCGAGGGCCTTATGGAAAATACGGTTCTCGTCGTCGTCACCGACCACGGCGAGGCCTTTCATCAGCATCGAGGAAATTACAACCATCCCCTGTTTATCTATGAGGAAAACGTCCATGTGCCTGCGCTGTTCTATGGCCGAGGTATCATTCCGGAGGCTGTAGTACTGGATTCGATAACACGGCACATCGACATTATGCCTTCGATTCTCGATCTTCTCGGTGTAGAGGATTCAGGCAGGCGAGACGGGGAGTCCATCTTCTCCCCCTCGAAGGAAAAAATGGCGGTGTGTCACACATCGTGGACCGACGAATACATGGGTCTGCGGGACGGTAGATGGAAGTACATCAAACGCATGAAAGACGGACGGGAGGAACTCTACGATCTCGAGTCCGACCCCGCCGAGCGGCGCGATGTCTCTACGGATCTGCCGGGCATCGTCGCCCGCTACCGCGTCGTCGTAGACGATGCAGCGGCCTACATGATCGACCAGTACCGCGACATCGCGCGCAAGCCGGGCTATACACTACCGTAATGAAAATGACCCCGATTCGTCGATCGCGAGATCTACGGGTTCCTTTCGGATTTCGTCCGGTAGCTTAATGGATGCACTTCCTTTGACGGCGAAGCTGCCCGTCCTATCGGAGAAGACCGCCTTGATCCCCTTTGACAGCTTTTTCGAGCTGAAGACATTATCGACCGTGATGAGGGTCCTGTTCCCCTTGCGCACGACGTTCGCGCTTTCGCCGGAGACGAGCTTTTCATTGTTCACAAAGAGCTCGTAGCCGAGCTTGTCGAAGGAAAGCGGCCCCTTGGCCTCATTGGCGACCTCGATGGTGAAAGAAACGGTCAGAGGAACGTCGAGCTCGGCGGGATCGATGACCGGAGCCTCGGGCTTCCGGCCCTCGAGCACATTCTTGAAGACACCGAGGGCCTTTTCGGGATCTGCGCTCTTGCCCGCCTTCGCTATGGCCGCGGTTATCTCTTTTTGAGTCGGCGGTTTTACCGTGAAGTCCAGAATCGCTACCTTGGGTTTTATCGCGGGGATTTTCCGCTCAAAACGATAATCGAACTTGACACTAGGCGGCAGCCCCGAAAGCCCGGGCACTTTGGGGATGGGGATAACCAGTTCGCCGTCGATGACGGTGTTGAGCCATTCTTTTTCGGAGTAGTTCTTGACCAGCTTGATGATGCCTTCATAGGCGAGACTCACCGTGAAGCTGTTGGTCGATTCGCTGCGTGCATTGACGGAAAACCCGCCCTTCGTGGCAGTCGTAAAAACTTTCTCGCCTTCGACGGTGAAAGAAAGAGTCATGCCATCGAAGGATAATTTGACGGGATAGGGATTCTTGACCACTAAGTCAATCTTGAAAGTCGCGTCCCTGAGGCTCAGAGCTTCAAGTCGGAGAGAGCGGACCTCGGCGCTCGGTTTTGGAAGATCGATGGCTTGAAGAGCGGATGCCGAAAGAATAAAAGCGACTGCTATGAAACCGAGTCGTGCTGCTCGTCGTGGTTCATTGGCTGCCATGCACACACCTCCGCGAGAGAGTATAGCGCGGTTTTTATCAATGTAGTCAATCGAGGGGCCGTGAGGCGAGGTTGAGATCGACGTGACAGTAACCGCCTGGATTTTTGCGCAGGTAGTCCTGATGATACTCCTCGGCCGGATAGAAGACCGAGAACTTCACGGCCTCGGTGGCGATTGGAGATTTATAGACGGCTTTCGCGTTCAACTCGGCTATCATCGATTGAAGTTCCTTAAGCTGTTCCTCGCTGGTATAGAAAACCGCCGATCTGTATTGTGTACCTATATCCGGCCCTTGTCTGTTCACCTGAGTTGGATCGTGCATTCGGAAAAAATGTCGTAAAAGATCGCGGTAGCTTATTTTTTTCGGATCGAAGTCGATCTTGATCGACTCGGCATGTCCTGTCTTTCCTGTACAAACTTCCTTATATGTAGGATTGGGACTTGTACCCCCCGTGTATCCTACTTCGGTAGACAGTACGCCGGGAAGACGACGGAAGTATTCCTCAGTTCCCCAGAAGCATCCCGCCGCGAAGACCGCGGTCTCGATTCGTGAGGGAGGCGCTTCATCCTTCGCGGTCGTGAACAACGAAAGATATTCGCCGTAGCCTTCCTTTTCGAGGTCTTCGACTGGAATGAATCTCAGTGCTGCGGAGTTTATGCAGTACCGCAAACCGGTAGGTCCCGGTCCGTCTGGGAATACATGACCCAGGTGCGAGTCGGCCGCTGTGCTTCTCACTTCGGTTCTTATCATTCCATGCGAGCTGTCTTCTTTCTCGATGACCGCGTTCGGCTTGATCGGCTCTGTAAAGCTCGGCCAACCGCTGCCCGAATCGAACTTGCTCTTCGAACTGAACAAGGGTTCGCCTGAGACTATATCCACATAAATTCCCTCGCGGTGCTCGTTCCAATAGGCGTTGTTGAAGGGCGGCTCTGTACCGCATTCCTGCGTCACATAGTATTGTTCATCAGTAAGTCGAGCGCGAAGATCGGTCTTCGATTGCCCGTTTCTCGTATCATTCATACTAGAATCCTCCCTCGACTCAGTACATTTCGTCATCGAGATTGAGGCGACGATCAGCAGAATACCGGCGATTGACAGAATATCATGGAGAGCCGGTTTTATTTTATTGTTCGTCAAAACCCCTCCATATTTTCTCGAAAACATATTCGAACAATAATATAATAAAATGTATATACATAACAAAGTCATGGATCGGAAAATTTCAGTCTACCGAGGTCCTATTATGCTTGCTCGATCGCGTACTCTGTATTCCGGGATCTGCGTAAATAAGGTTTATGCGTCAAAATACGACTGAGTGGTTTAGCGATACGGATTGTCAGTTGGGATTATGCCGAGCCCGCCTTCATGAGAGCCCACTTGCTCCATTCGTACCACTGCTCGGGCGATTCAAGGACGTTTTTCTCCCAAAGTCTAAGAGCCTTTTCCGCGACATTTTCATGGCGGGGTTCTGTCGCGATATTTTCGCAATGAAGCGTGTATCGAAGCCCCTCATGCCGTCGGCAATACAGCCCGACTGCGGGGGCGGATGACCGTTTTGCAATAAAATCGAGGCTGTGATCGAATAATAGAGAGCTGCCGAAGAGCTTGATTGTATGTGATCTTCGGCGTCTCCATGCATTCACCTCGTCGACTTGGGTTATAAGTACGCGTCCTTGCCTGAGGGAATCGAAAATCCGTTCGAGCACCCTGTCCCCTCTCGAGGCTATGATGAGTTCGAGATCGGTCTCGGCCGAGGCTCGTTCGAGGGCTGCACGGAGTCGTGAGGTTTTTGTCTCGAGCACGACCGAGACGGGGTAGCCGCGTAGAGCCAAGGCAGGTGGTATCATCTCCACGGCGCCGTAGTGCGCGGTTACCGCCAGCACTCCCTTGCCGCGTGATCGCGCCATATCGATTGTTTCGAGACCGGTGCAGGCAACTCGTTCGATAATATAATTACGAATAAAATCAACGGGCCTGTTTGCGAGTAACAACTTTTCGAAGTAATGCTCCAGAATATTGGTGAAAACGCGTTTTTTCACCGATTCGGCGCGGATTCCGCGACCCAGCATATCGTCGATATTGTGTTCGATCAATTCACGTTCCCCGCGGCATATGGCGAAGTATAGTCTTCCGGCGGCAAGAAGAAGATTACGCGATGTTTCGGGGGGTGCGGCCCTGATTATGTCCGGAAACCAGGTCTGTAGGAAACGAGACAAGCCCGCCATCACGCGGCCTCCTCGGGGATTATTCCGATTGCGGCGTTTTTAAGTGCGATTTCCCACTTGAGAGCGTTGCCGCCGCCGAATTCAACTCTCCATCGTTGTCCGCGATAGTTGAACTCGGAAAATGTGTTGAAGTTATCTACGAAGCCGCGGATCCATTGAACATCGAAGACCAATCGTCCGCTCCTACCTTCAAATACGAGGAGAGCTCCGCTGCCCCAGCCATCCAAAAAAAGCCTGCCCTTGTCTATTCGCCGGACTGTCCCGCCGTTTTTCCTCGATAGAATGACGTGTTCGGACGCTATTTGATGCAAGTACTCATTCGAACATGGTGATAAGGTCCGTGTTTGCCAATCATGCCAGTCCTTTAAGTCTGCGATAGGGCTGCGATGCAGGGAAAGCGGGGCGTTGATCGGCTTGACTCGACAGTTGGCGTCGAGGCGCCATTTAGTACCGCATAACGTGCACATAATCAAACCGCCTGACCCGATTATTCCGTCCGTCCTGCCGCATACAGGGCAGCGCCATAAAAAGCGGTTTATGCCTTTCGCCGGGGCTTCACATTCGAAAGTTCTTCCTTCTCGATCGGCATCTTTGATTTCGTTTTTTGTCAAGGCCGATACGATAATCGTATCGACAAGGTCGTCGGACATCCGTGCCAGTTCGTCGGCATCGAATACAGAAAAATCCACGCTCCATCTACCGCGTCGTTGTAGGGTCGCCCAGCGCGGTTGTGCGAGGTAATTACCTTTATGCCGCGCCAAAACCAAGTTAAGGCCGAGGCGACGCACGAGTTTTCCGCATCCAGGCCGGAGCGACAAGGTGCTTCCATCCCAGCTTCGATCGCCTTCTGGAAACATTCCGATGGTTTCACCGGCCCGAGAAAGCGAAAATGTTGTGCGAAGGGCCGACATGTCATTCGAGCCCTTTCGTCTGCCGTATGCTCCGACGAGCAAGGCGAGTGTAGATTTTATCCTTGATACTCCTTCTAGATTCGCCATAAAGCGTATTGGTTTTCCCACAAGAGCGCCGAGTACATAGGCATCGAGTGCATTCGCATGATCGGAAAGAAGGATGAAGGGAGTATCGGGGAGCGTCGATAATCCTTGAGTATCGACTGCGCGCTTTCTGAGTAAATGGGGGGCGTACATTTTCATTAAAATCCCCCAGCTTGCGCGATGATACCACTTCGACATAGTTCCCCTCCTCGATTACAGGATTATCCGTTCTGTGTTCTCTGTATCGAAAGGATTCGTTCGAAGACTTTATCGATGGAAACCGACCTGATAACAAAACGTCTATATGAGGTACCGTCGATGGAACCCAATGTCGTGATCGAATAGGAAGAGTTTTCGTCGTAGTGAGGGTTCGGAGGAGGAATATTCTTATCATTTTTCGACCAACGCACAAAACGGATATGTCCGTCATCAATTTCAAGAAGTCTGATACCGCGGTTTCCTGCGACGCGGCCGGAGCAAAAAAGATTTGGATATCCAATTCCTTCATGTTCGATACCGGGGCCCGCCGTCGGTAATCTGCTTCCTGATTGACTGCGCAATCGAGCTTCTTTCCTACAATAATCGATAAGAGCGTTTATCGTGTTCTCGCCGTTATGCGGGTCTCCCTCGCGAAGAAGTTTTTCGAGCTCGATGCGTACTGCGTCTCTATTTGTTATCGATTCGAATAGAGGTCGACGTGTATGACCTTCGATGAGAACCATCCCAATTCTGGCAGCAGCTTTATATAACCTTTGTTCTACCTTATGGCTGCCTTTACAGTCCGAGTTCGCAGCATGTTCTTTAAATCTTCGTGACGAACGTATCCAGGATTGTATATAGTCGGACATGTAATCTCTACCAAGGTAGGGGCGCGATGCCTGATGCCCATGTGTAATTAGAATTGAACCTTGTTGCGATTCCAGCCTTAGACCGTGTAGGGTCTCATAAGGATAGGATCTAAGCTTCAAAAGTGTCAGATCGCGCTCGCCGACGACTTTTCGTAATAAACCTTTCTCTGCGAAGGCGTCGAAAAGGGCGTACATTTTCGGCCACGCGGCGAATATGTCTTTTATCCAGTAGGCCTGAAGGTTTTCAATATCTCCATTTAGGACGAGCGTATAGCCGTTTCTGAGGTACCAATTACCCAAAATCTTATACAAAGCCCTCATCGAACGAGAGAAATCATCATGCTTTCCGCCATCGCCCATTCGTAGATCCGCTGCGATTACATAACGAGATTCGCTATCCAGTGTTTCGACAGGACAATGTTCGACCAATCCTGAAAGAGAAGAGCTGAGGGTTCGAATCTTTGTACTCATAGTCATGGCGGAGAATATGAAAGGCGGGGGTTAGTTCATGATGAGCCTTTCGTTAGTTTCTTGTCAGTGCGATGGGATGTCGCTCTATAAATCTTTATGAATTTCTTACAGGATTCTCATCGAATGTTAACCATTTCGATATCGGAAAAAGGATATTCTTCCCGCGTCAAAGGGAGGATGTATGAATCGAGCTCGAAGAACGAGAATACTGGTCCGATCAAAAACCGATATGCCAGATATTCTTGCATCCTCGATAAAGACGCGTTACAAGATCGAAGAACTTTCGGCACCTTCGGCATCTCTTGTTATGATCAAAAAAAGGGAGAACGCAAAAGGATTTCTTTTTTATTTAGGAGAGATGCTTGTAACCGAAGCCAAGGTGAAAATACATGATAATGTCGGTATTGGGCTTGCTCCCGGCTATGCCGGAGAAAAGGCGTACAGTTTGGCGGTGATCGACGCGGCTTTCAACGCCGAACTTCCGGAAACAAGAGAGTGGATACCCCTATTGGAAAAAGAGGAAGAAAAAATAATAGAAGAGGATAAAACCGAAGAGCTGCGTATAGCACGTACAAGGGTGAGGTTTGAAAGCATGGATCGGGAGATGCCAAAATGAGACTCGATCCTGTTCATGATCTTCAGGCCGTTTTTCGCCTGCTTATGTCCGCGATGGCTTCCCCGGGGTCTATAAGAGACATTACGCCTTATGTGGAAAAGATTGACATAGATGCTCCTATAGCAAAACCTATGTTAGCAATCGCGTTAACCCTTTTCGACGCTGAAACAAGTTTCAGCCTTTGCCAAAAGCAGAATGAATTCGCAGAAGCCGCCATTTCAAGAATTACATCGGCTCGACCAGCAAAAACAGAGAATGCTGACTTTGTACTGGCGGTAGAAGGCAGTAGTGGGCTTTCTCGAATTATTACAACCGCGCGAAGCGGTACCCTTATAGATCCACACCTCGGAGCAACGCTCATCATACAAAGCGATAAATTATGTACAGGTGGCGAGATCAGACTAACAGGACCTGGTCTTGCTTCTGAGGTGTTTATTGATACCGGGCTCGGAAACGAATGGCTGTCGGCAAGGGCGGAGAAGAACCGTGAGTATCCACTTGGAATCGACATAATTATCGTCGATCGGTCTGGTTTGGTAACCGCGTTACCGCGTACTACTGTGGCGACCGCGGAGGTTTAATCATGGGATATATAGCTGTCCGCGGGGGTACACAAGCTATAGAAGCATCGATAGAACGCCTTAAATACGAGCGCCTTCGAAAGGGCCCGGGCCCATCTTTTAGAAATATCGAGGCCGGGATGAGAGCCTTGATCGATCAAGTAATGCCCGAAGCAAGCCTGTATTCCGAGGAAGTCGCAGCAGCTGCAATACGACAGGCGGAAGGAAGCCCTGAAGAGGCAGTCTTTTTGATGCGAGCTTTTCGATCGACACTACCGCGTCTTTACTATTCGCTTGAAGCAAAATCCGAGGATATGCGTATAGAGAGAAGGATTTCGGCAAGTTTCAAGGATATCCCGGGCGGACAAGTCCTCGGAGCTTCCTGCGATTACACTCATAGACTTATTTCGCTCGAAGAAGAGACCGAAGAAGAAGCCCGGTTATGGGTTCAATCCTATCTTCAGAAAAACGATGAAGAGAAGGTCGTAAGTAAACATCAAAAAGTAACAGACTATCTTCGAGCTGAAGGTCTTCTTAAGGAATGTACGAATTCTGATGAAGAACCTAAAGATGTTACAAAGACTGCAATTGAGTTCCCGACCAGAAGATCGGAGCGTCTTCAGATACTGACTCGTGCTCAAACCGGGGCATTGACGGCTTTCGGTTACGCCTCCATCAGGGGCTATGGTGTTCTTCATCCCACAGTGGCCGAACTCCGTGTCGGATGGCTTCCAGTCTATATTCCCGACCCTTCGGGTTTGGGTGATGAAGATGCCTACTACGTAGGAGAAATCAAAATAACAGAAGTTGAAACTCTCGTTCCCGTTCAAGTTGCAAAGGGTAAGGACAAATCCGAAATAGAATTTGAAGTCGGTTATGGAATCGCCTTCGGTCAGAATGAAACAAAGGCTATTGCGATGAGTATTATCGATCAGGCGCTCGAATCTCAAGACAAAAAATACCCGACCCAAGATGAAGAGTTCGTCTTGATGCATGTCGATTCCGTCGAAGCGACCGGTTTTGTATCGCATTTGAAGCTACCGCATTATGTGACATTCCAGTCGAAGCTCGACTCGGCAAGGAAGGCGAAGGGGAAAGAATGATGATTAGAACAACGCTATATAACTTCGCCTTTTTTGACGAGGGTTCAAAACGTGAAATCAGGAGGTCTATTCTAAAAGCGATAGCGATACCGGGCTATCAAGTACCCTTCGCTTCACGAGAAATGCCGATTGCACGCGGATGGGGGACGGGTGGACTCCAAATAACGCTCTCGATAATTGGAAAGAACGATATTCTCAAAGTTATCGATCAAGGGTCTGATGAATCGGTCAACGCAGTAAGTATCAAAAAACTTGTTGTTGGAACGACAAATGTAGCGACAACCGAAGAAACTTCCAAAGCGAGTATCATTCAGTCGCGCCATCGCATACCCGAAGAAAGGCTGCGTTCCGACCAAGTTCTCGTACTTCAAGTGCCCATTCCTGAACCGCTTCGCTTTGTCGAACCGAGCGAATATATAACTAAAAGGCTGCATTCCGAAAAAGAATACTCAGGCGCCTACCTCGCTCTATTCGAGGAAATTATGCGCTATGGCCGCGTATCGACGGGTGCAGACCATCCCGTAATGGCCGCCGGACGTTATGTCATGGCTCCTAGCCCCATACCGCGATTCGACAATCCCAAACTCAACGATTCTGATGCACTTATACTTTTCGGTGCAGGCCGTGAAAAAAAGATTTATGCCATCCCGCCGCATACCTCCGTACGGTCGCTTGATTTTGAGGATTATCCATTCTCTATCGAATCGCTTGAAGGACGACGCTGCAGAATTTGCGGATCTGAAAACGTTTTTATGGATGAAATCTTCGACGAAAAAACCAAGGCAACATCATGGCAATGCAATGATACGGCATATTGCTCAGCTGTTCTCAGGAGAAAAAGCTCCTCGGGCGGAGAATCTGTATGATTGACAATGATCAGGTAGTCCTGCGAGTCAATGGACTTTCGAAGCATTTCGGTCGCGGTTGTCCGAACTGTGTTGACACTCTCTACTCGAATCTTGAACGTAATTACTGTCCAATCTGTGGAACCGTCTATGCCTTACGGAATCTTTCATTTGAACTATATGAAGGAGAAGTATTAGGCGTTGTCGGCGAATCAGGTTCGGGGAAATCGACAATACTGAACTGTCTTTTTTTCGATGTAGAACCAAGTTCGGGAAGTGCTTATCTGTCGTACTTTGATAATGGAGACACCGATATCTTTTCAACTTCATCTCAGTCGAGACGTGATATACGAAACCGGCTTTTCGGCAAGGTGTATCAGAATGCTGCTCAAGGACTCAGGATGAATTTCTCTTCCATATCGAATATAGCTGAAAGAATGATAGCCTCCGGACTGCGTAATGTATCGAAAATGGAACATCGTGCGGTGTCGCTCCTGACACACGTCAACATACCGCTTTACCGAATGAAGGAGGCTCCCGAGCAGTTTTCCGGCGGTATGCAACAGCGTGTTCAAATCGCCAAAGCCTTATCGACGAATCCGCCCGTTCTTTTTCTTGACGAAGTCACGACCGGTCTCGATCTTTCGGTACAGGCGAAGGTCCTCGATCTCATCGAACAGATACGGAGAGAACTCGGTATTTCGATGCTTCTTGTATCACACGATCTGGGCGTAATACGAATGCTAGCCGATCGGACTTTAGTCATGCTCGACGGAATGATTGTCGAAGGCGGCTTGACCGATCAAATACTTGAAGACCCTCAGCATCCGTATACCCAAGAATTAGTGCATTCAATGTTGTAATTGCAAGGAGTTGGAAAGTGCGATATGCGATTATCAATGCACAGGTCGTTCTGCCTGATAAAGTAGCGAGCGACGTAGATGTACTGATTGAAGACGAAGTCATAACTGAAATACGACCTTCAAATCGACTGAGAAAGAACGGATATGAATACATAGACGCATGTGGCGGTTATCTTATGCCCGGCTTTATCGATGTTCATGCAGATTACATAGAACACATGGCGGCGCCGAGGCCTACGAGCATAATGGATCTTGCGATGAGCTTGCGCGAGGCAGAACGTGAACTTGCGACACACGGTATAACGACAATGTTCCATTCCTTGTCGCTTTATGGAGTATCCGATTTCGATACCAAGCCGATACGAGACCCTGAAAATACAAGAAAATTCATAGAAATAATCGATAGAACACGAAAATCAAGCCACTTGATACGACACTTTTTCCATGCGCGGTTCGAAATCGATAATCTTGCGAGAATAAGCGAACTTGAAGAGTATCTTCGATCAAAAAGAGTGCATCTTGTCTCGTTTATGGATCACAGTCCGGGACAGGGACAATACCGCGATTTGGAAGTCTATCGAAAGACACTAAAAGGATACCGAGATTTGTCGGACGAACAAATCGACCGCCTTATCGACGAGCGGATGCGAACCGTAAAAATGTCCGAATCGAGGATAAGGGAATTGGCGGCATTGGCTAGGGAACATGGAATTTCCATTGCATCGCATGATGACGACAGCGTGGAAAAACTTCTCTTGGTATCGGATTATGGATCGACGATAAGTGAATTCCCGATAAGTCTAAAAATCGCACATGAGGCGAGACGGCTCGGTATGCGAACGGTAGCCGGTGCACCGAATGTTCTTCTCGGCGGATCGCATTCCGGAAATCTTTCCGCACGTGAAGCTATACTCGATGGAGCGATAGATATCCTATGCTCGGACTATTATCCTGCCGCAATACTACATGCGATATTCAAGCTACATCGCGAAGATGGTATAGATCTCGCGGCTCTTGTACGTATGGCAACACTCAATCCGGCTACAGCAGTCAGAATGGATAAAGAAATCGGTTCGATCGAAGTCGGTAAAAAAGCTGATTTACTAATCGTGGAGACAGTTGACGATGCATTTCCGGTATGTACCTCGGTTTTTGTCGACGGCCGACGCGTGATATCAAGTTATTACGGGAGGGCTGCGTGAACACACTGCTCAAGATAGAAGAGCTATCAAAATCTTTTTATGTCCATCATTTTAACAAGCACATTCACGCTTGTACCGGTGTTGAATTATATGTCTCCCGCGGTGAATTTGTCGGAATAACAGGACGGTCAGGGTCGGGCAAGTCGACTATACTCAAACTTGTATATCGAAGTTATCTTCCACAAGAGGGCAGGGCGCTTTACGATTCTGAGCGCTACGGACCGATCGACCTCTTCACCGCTTCAGAGCGTCGGATTATTTATCTTAGGCGGCGCGAGATAGGGTATGTAAGCCAGTTTTTGAGCCTCGCGCCTCGAGCGACGGCACGAACTACCGTCGAGCAGGCGGCATTGGAAACAGGGATGAGCCGGGAAGAGGCTCACGATGAAACGGAAAGACTTCTTAGCCACTTCGAGATAGACCCGGAACTCTGGGATAGTTATGCAGCGACGTTTTCGGGGGGAGAAAAACTCAGACTTAACATAGCACGTGCGATGGTGAAGCGTCCGCGTCTACTTTTGCTCGACGAACCGACGGCGAGTTTGGACCAACGTTCAAAAGAAAAAGTCAGGCAGTTGATTTATCTACTCAAATCGGAAGGGACGACCATGCTCGGAATCTTTCATGATATGGATTTTATCGAGGGTTTATGTGATCGAGAATACGTCATGGCCGATGGGAGCCTCGTAGGAGCAGCGCGGTGAAAGGTGATCTTCATGTGCATAGTCGTATATCGGACGGTTCTTTGTCGATCGAAGAGATCGTGCGGGAGGCCGTACGTCTTAAAATAGATTTTTTATCTATTACCGATCACGATACTACACAAGGGATCGATACACTTGTTCTCGAGGGCCGTCTTCATGGAATCATAACAATTCCTGGAGTTGAGGTCTCTGCATATGACCGAAAACGCAAAAGAAAGGTCCATCTACTCGGCTATGGTTTTGAGACTCCCGCAAATGCTATCGAAGGATTTTGCGAGCCGACGCGTATCGCTCGCGATGAAATGACGCGGAGGCAAGTAGATGTTTTACGTGATGCAGGATATCCGATTACTATCGAAGAAGTCGAAGAGGAAGCTGCTGGTGCGGGTGTTCTTTATAAACAGCATATCATGGCCGTATTGACTAAAAAGGGCCTTGCTGACGGAGTTCGCGGTACACTGTACGAGAAGCTCTTTAAGAACAATGGCATCTGTTCGCAAGAAATACAGTATCCGGATGTCTTTGACGCACTGAAAGCTATTCACGCTGACGGCGGCGCGGCTGTACTTGCCCACCCGGGCCAATTCGATTCTTGGGAACTCCTCGAAGAACTTATCGATGAAGGCCTCGATGGTATCGAGATTTTTCATCCTGACCATGAGTTTATTCACCATTGCAAGTCTTTTTCTGCTGCATTGAATCATTCTCGTCTGATATTGACAGGCGGTTCAGACTTTCACGGCGCATACGGTCGGGCCGTATCGCTCGGAGAAGTGCGCTCTCCTCGTAGTGCACTAGTTCATATAGCGCAACGTTGTCGTCATCTCCCGCGACGCGAATTTTCATCGATTTTTGACTTTGTCTGAAGTTTTTTTTAACAAATTGGAAATAAAGTCCGCGAAAGACTTTTCTAAAAGGAGATTATCAATGAAAAGATTGGTATTTGCCTTGATGTTGGCGGCGGTAGCGTTTTCAGCCGTCGCTGCCCCGAAGCCTTTCGTCGTGGTATGGTATCCGAACAACTCCGGAGAAGACTGGAAAGCAGGTCGCGAAGCTATCGACGAAATTATTTCAAAAGCGATAGGACGACCCGTGGTGGACAAGCTCACCACTGACTATGTTATAGCGATTCAGGCGATCGCTAGCGGACAGGCGGCGATGTGCTACCCCGGAGCTGTCGGTTATATTCAGGCCGAACAGAAAAACCCCAAGGTCGTCCCTCTTGTAACAATGTCGAGCCCAAAAGGCACCCTAGATGATTCCGTTTACTATAGCAGGATAGCCGTACGCGCCGCCGATGCGCAGCAATACCTCAAAAACGGAAAATACGTTCTCGATCCGCTCAAAGGAAAGACCTTTTCATTCGTATCATCGAGCTCGACCTCGGGCTTCCTCATTCCTTCAAGTCTGCTCAAGGCATATTTTACAAAACAAATGGGTTACAAGCCCGACGACAAGGTGGAAGATCTATTCCTTGAAGGAGGAAACGGGAAACTATTTAGTAACGTAGTGTTCGGTCAAACCCATCAAGGCTCGATTTACAATGTGCTTACCGGAAAGGCAGACGCCTGCGCGGTCGATGATATCGACGTCGACGCATACTTCGATCTCGTATCTGGTAAGGCGAATACTCCGGGAGCTGTGTATGTCGTTAAAAAGGATGCGGCGGCCCCATTCGATACGATACCGGGCGCTTCTTTCGTGATTATTGCATCCTCGACCGTACGACAGGCTCCGATCATTGTAAACATGGATCAAGTAACGAAAGAAGAGTTCGCCAAGTTGCGCGCAGCCCTTACATCGGATGAGACCGCCAATAATCCCAAAATATTCACGCCGAAGGACTACAAAGACGCGAATGGAAATCCCTTTAAAGGTCTGTGGAAGAAAACCGATAAAGAACGGTTCCTTCCGGTCGATGCTTCATGGTATGCGGATATCCGCGCAATGATGAAATAGAGGAATACTGTAAATAACAGGTTGATGACAAACTCGATGCTTGTCATCAACCTGTCAAGTAAAACCTGATCGATCGGAGGTCGCCGTGGCCATATTGGAGCTTCGTAATTTAACTAAATACTACAAGGAAGTAAGGGCGCTTTCCGATCTTAGTCTAAAAGTAAAGCGGGGGGAATTTGTATCGATAATCGGACGATCCGGCGCAGGGAAATCCACATTACTACGTTGTATCAACCGTATGATTGAGCCTACCTCGGGTACTATACACTTCGATGGGATAGATATGCGCGCATTGGGCCGTAGACAGTTGCGACATGCACGGACGCGGATAGGCATGATATTTCAGCATTTTAATCTAGTTCCGCGTCAGACTGTGGTAGAAAATGTCTTGCACGGAAGACTAGGCTATAAAAACTCTATCCAAGGTGCACTAGGCTTATTTACAACTGAGGAAAAAGCCACAGCGTATGAGGTTCTGGAAAGACTCGGACTCGTAGATCAATTACACAAGCGCTGCGACGAACTGTCTGGAGGTCAGAAGCAAAGAGTCGGTATCGCACGCGCACTTGTTCAAGAACCGAGGTTGATTCTGTGCGACGAACCTATAGCTTCGCTCGATCCAGGTTCGGCAAAAATCATCATGGATCATCTTCGAAGAATTTCGCATGATATGAATATAACAATATTGATGAATCTTCATCAGGTCGATATAGCAATTAAATATTCGGATCGTATCGTAGGTATTCGCGAGGGCTGTCTTGTTTTTGATGACGAGCCTGGCAAGCTAAAGAAAAAAATAGTTGCAGAGATATATGGTTCGGAGACAGACGATATCTTGTTTGAAGAATCCCCCTAAAAGGAATTGTTGTGAACTCATCTTTAAAGGTTTCCCGTGTACTTAGAGAAAAGAATATATCCTTTCTTATTTTTTTACTTATTATAATAATTTGTTATGTGGTTTCTGCTATAGGAACGAGTTTCAGCGCAAGGGCTGCTCTTGCATCATTCCCCAAAGCGATTGGGTGGCTTGCAGAAAATCTGTTTCCAGGCGAAAAGGCTATAAAAGCGCTTCCTAAAATACTTTTGAAGCTCGGCGAAACGATTGTCGTATCGATTATGGCCACTGTTTTGGCATCGATCGTTTCCTTCTTTCTTGCGATTATAGCATCGCGAACAACAAGACCGTCGACTATAGCAGCGACTATAGTCCGCCTTATTGCATCATTCTGTCGAAATGTACCTCTTGTCGCCTGGGCGATATTGTTTCTTCTTTCGTTCGGTCAAACGATCGTTACAGGAATTATGGCCCTGTTCATCGGGACCCTTGGTTACCTGACAAGGGCTTTTATCGAAACAATAGACGACGTAGCCGAATCATCTGTAGAAGCATTACGGGCCGCGGGCGCGCCGTGGCTTGCACTTGTTTTCAGAGCTGTTCTTCCTTCAGTTCTTCCGCAATCTACGAGTTGGATTCTCTACATGGTTGAGACAAATATACGCGATGCTACTTTAGTCGGAATACTCACCGGTACTGGAATAGGTTTTTTGTTCGATCTTTATTACAAAAGCATGAATTTTCAGGCGGCAGGTCTAGTTGTACTCGGTCTTATAGTGACAGTCATAGTAATCGAAACGTCGTCCAATGCATTGAGGAGGACTTTCTTATGAAAGATGGCAGTACTGCCGCTATACATGCAGAAAATACGAATACTGAAAAAAAACATCAAGGATACATAAGAAAGCGCTCTTCTACAGCGCTATACATGACTATCGCGGTGCTTGTGGCGATTACTATTTTTGGTTTCTTTATTCTAGATTACAAGGGTTTCGATGCAGAAAGTGGAACTGTAAAACTTGCAAGAAACTTATGGCGTATGGTATCGACGCCTGTGGCGAAACATTTCACCTTTCCAGAGGCTGCATTGGCTCTTGGGCAAACACTTGGGCTCGCTTTTCTTACTACATTTGTAGGTGCGCTAACGGCACTTATCCTTGCCCCCTTCGCTTCTCAAAACTTGTCCAAGGCGCCGATCGTTGCGATAATAAAAGCCATTGTTGCGCTCGTTCGCGCCGTTCCGACTGTAATATGGGTTCTTATTTTCGCGATCGGTGCAGGCTTGGGAAGCGTTGCAGCCGTGGTTGGAATGTCATTTCATTCCTTCGGATATCTTTTGAAGGCGTATTCGGAGACTTTCGAAGAACTGGACGAGTCTGTCATAGAAGCTCTGAGAGCCTCTGGCGCGACATGGTCTCAGATAGTTCTACGTGCCGTGATTCCTTCTTCTTCGAGTGGTCTGGTTTCTTGGACTTTTATCCGCTTTGAAATCAACTTCATGAATGCGGTAGCCATGGGTGCGGCTGCGGGAGCAGGAGGAATCGGCTTCGATCTTTTTATGGCTTCAGAGTATTATATGGATGTAGGCGAAGTCGGCATGATCACATGGCTCATTTTGGCATTCGCTTTGTGTCTCGAGCTTGGAGCGACTCGGCTCAAGCGTTCTCAACAGATTCATAGATAAAGTCATGTCATTATTGGGAAAACAATCATGCTTTTCCGCCCGATTGATACAAGCGGGCGGAAAAGCGTAATAGTCACTTATTCTCTTCTACTATTTCAGTCAGGTTCGCTCTGTACAGTTTCGCATCAGGACCGTAGAGTTTTGCGACTTGAACGGCTGCGGCGTCGAACTCGTCGGTTCTAGAAAACGAATCTATATTGAAATACTCATTGGAATAATGATAATTAAACGTTCCTAAATATAGATAATTTACATTATCCGGTATTGTAGTTTTAAAATACATAGGTAGAAATAAAAAAAGTAAAGTATTACCACAAATATTTACTTTTGCTAAGTCTACTGTAATTTGTCTATCTTTTGGTATCTGAATTTTTAGAAAACAAAGATCATTTGGCGAGCCTGAATATTTGTAGTTATCTCCATTAAAACCAGTATTTTTTTTATTTATCGATAAAAATAAAGTACTCTTTTGTGATTTATTGTTAGCAGAGTTCTTTACAATCAAGTAAGGTGTTTTGAATTCAAGATAATGTGAATAAAATAATTCATCTATTTGAGGTGTAATAGTAATACGAAATGCTAAAACAACTTCGTTAGCTAGTGGCTTGGTCGCTTTATTGTCATCCGATGACCATGCTTGAAAAGAGATTAAGAAACAACTAAAAAAGACAAATAAAAACTTCGATTTAGTTTTCATTTTTGTAACTCCTTAATCCTGTCATTGATAACAGATTCCCATGGAGTTTTAGTATAATATGGTAAAATTGCTTTTAGTGCATCTATCTCTTTTTTATTCCCAACTGGATAGAAATCCAAAGTATAATTGTCGGTCTCGCGAAATGCTTTTTTGTTACCCTCTAAGAAGGGCTTATCGCAATACTGCAAGCTGCCGAGATAAAGCAATCCAGGTTCTGTTAATTTACAATCTGCGCCGCCTTTGCCTTGAACACCACGATAAAAATATGTAACTTCTTTTCCTTTCGCCGCTAAAAAGAAAATCAATTTAAGGCTTGATCCAATGGGTAAAGGATGAGTAAAAAAGAAAGTTCCAGAACGCCCGGGGGAAATAACCAATGGATTGGATTCTGGATTGATTTGAATATACGTCATACTCCGAATAGTGGGTGGGCCAAAAACGTCAAGGGCGGTTTGCGCCATTTCGGCAGAACCAAAAACAATTACACTATTCTGAGGAGACAAGTATGAACTTTTATTAACAGGTGTTTTGTCAACATATGGGCGTGACGGAAAAGATGCGCAAGAAAAAAACAAGGAAACAACGATTAAAAAAGTTAGAAATCCATAAATTACTTTTAATCTCACAACATTCCTCCTTTATCTAGTTATTTTTCTAATTTGCGCCAAAGCCTACCCAAAAACCAAAAGAGGGTAAGTAAGAAATATAAGAATTATTTGAATATAATGTATATTTGATACCAGCAAATACATTTGGTAGAAAATCAAAACCAACAATGGCTCCGATATTAAGATGAGTAAGTATATTGATACCATCAATATCATAACTATCATCAATAATAAAACCAGCGCCAATATCGGTATAAGGCGTAAAAGAAAATTTATCGGTCATCATAGGTAATTGAAGTCTTAAAAGAAATGATGGTTGGATGATTAACGGTAGAAATGCCTCTACGGCATCGTTTTTACGAAAAGCACCTTGCAGGCCAAATCCAAAATATTCGGAGGTAAGAATAACAACATTAATATCCCAAAAAGATTTACTTAAATTTGCGAAATTCGGATCATAGCCTAAAGATAAAAGAGCTGTATAAGGAGATTGATTAAATGTTATAGAAGAAATAGCTTTCTTGTTTTTATCATCTACTGACTTGAATGCATCAAAAGGATAATCGCTCAAGCGCCATAGGCCGTGTTCGCGAATCCAAGAAAGCGTGACATCCTTGCCCTGTAACGAGAAGCGAACCGGAACCGGAGTTGTTGCGTTGTCTGCATCACCGTCAATAGCAACGAATGATGGTGCGGTATCTGTACCTTGCGCGGCTTGCCCCATCTGGATTTTATACGCTATGGCAAGACGGATGCCTTCTATGGGAGAGTAATAAATGAAGGTGCCGAGTATTTCGTTGCGGATTTTCGATGGTGCGGTAGAGAGGGCTTCCTTGAGCATTTTTTCACCGTCACGCGCGACGAATGAATACGAGATGAACTCTGCGATTGTCTTGTATGGATCCTCGGTTTTACTCATGGCGTTTATGAAACCACGACACCGCGTTTCAAGACGCTTCGACTGGGGTTCGGCCGCTGCAGTAGAGAGAGTCTGTTCCAGGAAGCTGCGGATCGCAGAAGACGGAATCGCTAAGTTGGTGGCCTGTCGTCCCGTCGCCTTCCATGTGTTGATCCCGATTACTTTGTATCCAGCCTTTGATGTCTTGTCTTCGACGAGAAGGGGGCCGCCCGAGTTGCCGGAGTCGACCTGCGCCGAGTGTTGTATAAGGGAAGTAATGGCGGGATCGACGAGCTCCGGAATTTTCGCCGTTGAATTGGTGACATTGCCTTTACCAAGCTGCCAGCCCGGTGTATTTCCGAGAGCTGGATACCCTGCGGTCCATACCTCCATGCCGTCCTTGAGTGATGCAGACGCGAAATCCAGCCCTGTCGTGAACGGAGCCGAACCGGCGGGAGGGGCTATGATCGCGAGATCGAGCGTCTCGCCGATGGCGAGGATCTGGCAGTTGCGGAATACGGACTGGCTGCCGTCCGGGCGTTCGAACTCCAAAGTGACAGACTCGGCTTGAGCTATGACATGGCGGTTCGTGATAACATAGTACTTGCCGTCAGGGGCGGCGACGAGAAATCCGGAACCGAAGCCGCCGGAAGCATACTCTTTTATGGCATCGGAAGCTTCCGTATAACCTTCTTTTTTCAGTGAATCACTGAGCTTATTGAGGTAGGAGATTGTTCCTTCGGCATAGACCGGGCGAACGATGGGGACGAAATCGCGGATCTGCCCAAAGCATGGGATAAACGGCAATGATATAAAAAATGATACTAACGCTATACGGAGTTTATTCATAGTAAGTACTCCTGCATAAAATTGAAAAGTATAATGATACTATCACAAAAACGAAAAACCGACAATATCAATAAGTCTCAATCAGATTCATGCGTATTTCAACGTGGCGATTTACGACGACCACGCGGAAGTTCGTAATCCTGTATTCCCGCGCCCCAACCCTTGAGTAGGCGGTATGTGAGGTATCCGATTCCAATTAGACCGACAAGAAAGAGAGTATAGCTTATCCACCAGGGTACGCCGGCCGTCCAACTTGAAAACTCCGACATGCCGCCCAAGCTCGCGATGACATTCATGGGCATAAAAACGACCGAAATGACAGTGAGCTTTTTCATGAGTATAGAAAGATTATTATTGACGACCGAGCCGCGCGCATCCATGAGCCCCGCAAGAATGTTCGAGTAGATATCGGCTTGCTTCGCGCATTGCTGGTTTTCGATGATGATGTCATCGAGGATGTCGCGCTGTTCTTGATCTAGCTTGAGCCTGGTCGCCGCCGCGCGCATTTTCTCGAGCACCATTTGGTTTGAACTGATGCCGTTCACAAAGAAGACAAGGCTTTTCTCGAGGGTAAACATGTCGAGGAGGTACTTGTTCCCCATCGACTGGTTTACGCGTTTCTCGATAGCGTCGGAAATCATGTTGATCACTTTGAGGTGGCCGAGGAAGTGGGCTATGCATCCATAGAGTATCTTGAGAAGTACGTCTCTTGTGTTGCGGACTTTACGGACAACTTTATCTGAAAAAAGTTCGAGCGGTTCCGGCGCTACGATGATGATCCGTTTCGTGTCGAGGAAAATACCCATGGACGCGATATTGAATAAGAGCTGGTCCTGTGAGTTGTAGTTGCAGGGTTGTTTGATTATTATGACCGCTTTCGATCCTGATATTTCTACGCGGCCGAGCTCGTCGGGATCGAGCGCGGAGGCTATGTCATAGGGATCTAGACCTCTGTCTTCCACAAGAGCGCGCCGCTCCAATTCGTTGGGGGCGATGTACACGAGAACAGGCGCGTCGGAATCATCGTTTTTTCTGATCATCTGACCCCGAACAAGCGTATACTTTTCCAGCATTCTTCCCTCCATGAGGATTGTAGCCGATATGTGCTCGATGCGCAAAGAAGGACTTGAAAAAAGCAGGTACTTGAAGTTCTTCCTTGCCGTACTTGATGGTTGAAGAGATAAGAAGGACACTTTCGAATTTATGGTCCGTCTGTTAGTATATTTATTGGTAATAGCTGAGGGCGGAGATGATAACATTCAATTCCTTAAAAGATTACTCGCTCTTCGGCGGCCTCGGACCCGAAGAACTGGAAGTGATTAAGCCTCTGCTCGAAACCCGAAGCTATTCCGCGGGCGATACGATCCTGAGCGAAGGCCAACCGAATGAAAAAATCTTTTTTATACTTGAAGGTTCCGTGTCGATCGAGCGGGCGGGGACGCTCCTTGCGAATTTGAAGGAGGGCGACACCTTCGGAGAAATGGAGTTTTTAGACGTGATGCCCGCAGCCGCAAGCGTCGTCGCCCAAACTTCGACGACCGTTGCGGCTATTTCGAATCGCGCCCTCCGCGAACTGTCAAGGGCGAACATGCACGCCTTCGCCCTGGTTGTGATGAACCTCGCGCGCGATCTTTCGCGGAGACTCAGGCGGATGAACGAAATCGTCACCAGCCTGAAGCCGCACTCATGACTGTGTCAGCCTTTTTCAAGGTGTTGTTTCTTCGCCGCCTTGCGTGCATATAACCTGGCATCAGCTTCACGCATGAAATCGCTCAAAGTCGACTCGGAGAAGGGTCGGCATTCCGCGCAGCCGAGACTGATGGAGAGTTTGTAGGGCTTACCCGATTGTGCATTGAATGCTTCGACCATGTCCGATATTCGTGCTTCGAAATAACCTATTTGTTTTTCATTCGTGTTTGAAGCGAAGATTGTGAACTCGTCGCCTCCGAGCCGGGCGATGACATCCATAGTCCGGAATGTCTTTTGAAGAATATCGGCGGCGGCTTTAATAATAAAATCACCTTCGGCATGCCCGTATGTGTCATTGATCGTCTTAAGTCCGTCGATATCGCCGAAGATGAGGAGCGCGTTCTTGCGCATCTGCTTGGTCAGACTGAGCTGTTGGGCCGCGAGCTTCAAAAAACCGCGACGGTTATATAGCCCCGTCAGCTCGTCGGTCAGCGACAAATTGGAAAGCTGTTGATTGAAGTTCTCCAGTTCCATCATCGCCTGACGAAGATTGTCCTCGGCCTTTTCCTTCGCATCGTAGAGCGTGATCGCCTTGAGAATGCCCGAGATCTGCGTGGTGAGGCTTTCGAAGACAAACCCGCTGCGGTGGGTCAGCTCGTATATGATTGTGCCGTAGTGCATCTCCCGGAAAAACAAGGGATAGACGGCGAAGGTCCTCCGCTTTGTATCCTCATAGAGATCGGGAGGTAAAACGAGATCGGATGGATATTCAAGTTTTTCGCTGTCATTAAGCTCGAGCTCTTCGCCGTTCACGACAGCGGTAATGAGTCGGCATGTATTGGGAATCTCCCAAGCCGTCTTGGGACTATGGTACCATTCGCGTTCGTAACGGGAGAGGAAGAAGGTCGAGATGCCGAGCCTGGGAAGCTGGACCTTGAGCGTCTCGACAAGATCCTCGATACGCATGATCGAGGACAGACTGTAAAGCACCTCGTGAAGAACCCGGGTGAGCCGGTTCGATTCGTAATTCGATGCCTCGTGCGCCACAACCCGCATATCGGCCGCGAGAACGATACAGGCGTGAACCAGAAGCTTGAGCCGTTGCGGGTCCACTGTTCCCGGGAATACCAGGTCGATCGCGTCAGAAATGGCGGGCAGTATGTACTGCCATTCGCCCGGATGCATACCCGAGTGGGATTCGTCCCTGAGTATATCACCGAAATTGCCAAGGAAGTCTTCGTTACTCTTCTCGGATTCCTTTGAGCCGGTCCGGGACAGATCGAGGAGAGCTTCCATTACGATGCGGATTTTATCGCGCCGATTGTCGATATCGCGCAGATATTCGAATCTGCCGTTTCTAAGCGACTCCATGACGAGCGAAAGGCAGCTGTCCCGATCGTTCGTATCGACGTTTTTCGAGTGAACGATACGGTTGAGCGCGAGAAGATCGTCGACGCAGTGCGCGAGGCATCCGCAAGATGATCGTATGACAGGCTCGGTCGGGAGGATCGTCGTTTCGGGTACTTCGGCGCCGCTGATGATATCAAGAGCCATCGATACCGCCTTCTTCGCCATGGTCATCAGCGGCTGTCGAATCGTCGTCAACGGCGTCGGCTGGGTCGAGGACTCGGAGATGTCGTCGAAGCCGGCTATTTTCGTCATGTAGGGGATTTTGTAGCCCTGTTCCTGGAGAAGTTGCATGCCGCGGATGGCCATTTCGTCGTTGGCGAAGAGAAAGGCGTCGGGAAGTTTTGACGTTCGGCTGAGTATCTCACGTATGGCGGGGCGGGCGCTGTGCGAGGTGAAGTCCCCCTGTCCTACAAGCGATTCGTCATACGGTATACCGAGCTCTTCGAGCTCTTCTTTGTAGGCGGCAAAGCGTTCGTTCGCCTCCCAGTTTGTAACAGGGCCTTTGATAAAGGCGATACGACGAGATCCGTGCTTGGTCACCAGGTGCCTGACGATATCGCGCACCCCCGAACGGTTGTCGACGAGAATGCTTGGAACTCCGGGGATCGCCGCTCCGATGCTGACAAGGGGGAAATCCCGAAAGCGCGAACTAAACGCACGGAGCCCCTCTTCGTCGACATAGTTCATGACAAGGGTGGTCACCAGAATGAGGGCGTCGAGGTTCTTGCTCGACATGAGCTCGAATATTCTGTTGTATTGGTAATCGAAACCGTGCGGCGCCTCGAGATTTCTTCCCGGAAAAACTATGAGATCTGCATCATTGGATGCGGCACATTCAACCGCCCCTTGCCAGATTTTGACTCCATAGCCGTACTCGAGCCTCGATGTCTGTAGGCCAATACGTTTTCTGCGCATCATGGTCCCCGGGTGCAGGATACCATGTAGTATAACACGAAGATTCGTCTGACAGGGCGATATTAATTGTCAAATTTAGGCATCCGGACTCGTGAAAGCCCGGATGCCGTGAGTGATCGATCAGACGCTGACTTTGGGCAGGTCCTTTAGTGCCGCATCGATATCGGCCTTGGGCATGGCATAATCTTGGAGCTGGCCGAGGAAGTACTTTTCGTAGCTCGCAAGATCGAAGTGCCCGTGCCCCGAAAGATTGAAGAGGATAACCCGCTTCTCGCCTTTTGCTTTCGCATCGAGGGCCTCCTGGATGGCCCCCAGTATCGCGTGGCTGGATTCGGGCGCGGGGATGATCCCCTCGGTTCTGGCGAACTTGACCGCCGCGTCGAAGCATGCGAGCTGGGGCACGGCCTTCGCTTCGATGAAGCCTTCGTGGAGTAACTGGGATACGAGGGGCGCGGCCCCGTGGTAGCGCAGCCCGCCCGCGTGTATCCCCGGAGGAATGAATGTCGAGCCCAAGGTGTACATTTTGACGATGGGCGCCATGTGGGCGGTATCGCCGTAATCGAATTCGAAAGGTCCCTTCGTAAGGGTGGGGCAGGACTCGGGCTCGATGGCGATGCATCGCACCTTCATCCCTTCCTTGATTTTCTTTCCGACAAAGGGGAAGGCGATACCGGCGAAGTTCGAACCGCCGCCGTGGCAACCGATGACGACGTCGGGCATCTCGCCGAACTTCTCCATCTGGATCAAGGCTTCCTGTCCGATAACGGTCTGATGCAGGCAGACATGGTTCAGGACGGAGCCGAGCGAGTACTTTGTATCGTCGCGGGAGACGGCGTCTTCCACCGCTTCTGAAATCGCGAGGCCGAGGGAGCCGGGGCAGTTCGGGTCCTTGGCCAGCATGGCGCGGCCCGCTGCGGTATCGGGGCTCGGGCTAGGGACCACATTGGCGCCCCATGTCTGGATCATGAACTTGCGGTAGGGCTTCTGGTCGTAGCTGACGCGGACCATGTAAACCTTGACTTCAAGGCCGAAAAGAGCTCCGGCGAATGAAAGGGCCGAGCCCCATTGCCCGGCGCCGGTCTCGGTGGCGATGCGTTTGACGCCCTCGATCTTGTTGTAAAAGGCCTGGGCGACCGCGGTGTTCGGTTTGTGCGATCCCGCAGGCGAAACACCCTCATACTTGTAGTAAATATGTGCCGGAGTATCGAGAAGCTTCTCGAGATGGGTCGCGCGGTAGAGCGGCGAGGGCCTCCATATTTTTAGAATGTCGCGTACCTCTTTGGGTATTTCGATCATCCGCTCGCTCGATACTTCCTGCTGGATGACATGCATGGGGAAAAGCGGCGCAAGATCGTCCGGACCGACCGGCTTCCCTGTCGCCGGATGGAGCACCGGGTAGGGCTTGTTGGGCATATCGGCCACGATGTTGTACCAGAACTTCGGCATCTCGTGGTCGTCGAGGTGCACTTTGCGTTTGTCGCTCATACGAATACTCCTTGACCGCGGTGCGGCGTTTCTCTTTATAGTAGCGTTTACGCCTTCGGTCAAGTGGAAAAAGTATCGATAGAGAGACCTTTTGGGGGGACGGAATGCTACGAAGTTATTAAGAAGCGGGAACCTCTAAAGCCCGTTCATAGGCGAGCTCTGTGTCTCACCTCCTCACTCGGTATATCGACTTCGCCTGTGGATCCACTTATGGATGTTGACCAGTAATACAATGACAAGTCCGACGAGGATGATATATAGCCAGTCCGCTACGCCGAGGGGTGCCGTATGGAAGGCGGAGTTTATCGCCGATGTATATGTGAAGAAAAGCTGGACAATGATCATCAGAGCAACGCCGAGGAGCAGCATTCTGTTGCTGAAGAATCCGAGTTTGAATACTGACATATAGAGGGTTCGACAATTGAAGAGGTAGAACAACTCGCCGAATACGAATATGTTGACGGCCAGGCATCTGGCTTCCGCTTCCGTCCTGCCTTGGGACAACATAAGTTCACTGAACAAAAAGGCGCCCGCGCAAAGCAGGATTCCGACCAGAAAAATTCGTTCGATGAGCGTTCTGTTCAATATCGGTTCGTCGATCTTCCTCGGGCGGCGTTCCATGATGCCGGGCTCTTTCGGTTCGAATGCCAGCATGAGTCCGAGAAAAACCGCCGTCGTCATGTTGATCCAGAGTATCTGGACCGGGAGGATGGGCAGAGTCATACCTGCCAAGATGGCGGCCATTACAACCAGACCCTCGCCGAAATTCGTGGGGAGTGTCCATGTGATGAACTTGATAAGGTTGTCATAAACCCCGCGGCCCTCCTCGACCGCGGCTTCGATCGTCGCAAAATTGTCGTCGGTCAGGATCATGTCGGCTGTTTCCTTCGCGACGTCGGTTCCGGTAATGCCCATCGCTATGCCGATGTTCGCCTGCCTGAGCGAGGGTGCGTCGTTTACCCCGTCACCCGTCATGGCGGTGATCTCGCCCTTCGCTTGAAGCGCTTTGACAAGTCTCAGCTTGTCTTCAGGAGCGACACGCGCGAATACCGAGGCTTTCTCTACGGCCTCTCCCAGCTTCTCGTCGGAAAGCTCGGAAATTTCATTTCCGGAAAGCGCATGCTGGTGGTTCTCGTTTGCGATTCCGATCTGACGCGCGATACTGAGCGCCGTCAACTTGTGATCTCCGGTGATCATCTTGACGTCGATACCCGCAGACGTGCAGGCGGCCACCGCCCGTATCGCCTCGGGCCTGGGAGGATCTATCATCGCCTGCAGACCCAGAAAGGTCATGCCCTCCTGCACATCCTCATGTGAGATGCTTGAAGCGGATTCTCCGAGTACCTTTCGTGCAAATGCGAGAACGCGGAGCCCGCGCGAGGCAATCTCCTCCGCCTTTCTCCGCAGCATGCTTTCATCTAGAGTTGATATTGTCCCCGAGGGGCTCATGAAACCGGAGCATCGGCCAAGGACGCTTTCGACCGATCCTTTCATGTACACGATCCTCGCTCCGGAAGTAGTGTCCTCATGAAGTGTCGCCATATACTGGTAACGGGACTCGAACGGGATGGCGTCGATCCTTTTGAAGCGACGGGCGATTCCGTCTATATCACCAAGACCCTTGTACGCCGAGACGAGGAGCGCGGCCTCGGTAGGATCGCCTTCGACCTTCCATGTACCGGAATCGAATCGCAATCGTGAATCGTTGCAGAAAAAGCCCGCTCTCAGGCATTCCAGCAGAGCTTCGTTTCCCTTGGGGTCGACGCCCTCGGCTGTGTGTATCTCTCCTTCTCGTCCGTAGCCTGACCCCGAGAATGTAAAGCTTTGACCTCCGGCGAAGGACTCCAGGACCGTCATTTGATTCTGGGTCAGAGTGCCGGTCTTGTCCGAACATATGACCGAGGTGCTGCCCAAAGTCTCGACGGCCGGCAGCTTGCGGATGATAGCCTTCCTATGGGCCATCCTGGAGACTCCGATGGCGAGGGTGATCGTCAACACGGCCGGCATTCCCTCGGGTATTGCGCCTACGGCGAGGGCTACGGATGCCATGAAGATATCGATGAACGGGTATCCGCGCAGCAGTCCCACCCCGAAGGTTACGGCCGCCAGGCCGAGTATCACATACAGAAGGAGCATGCCGAACTGAGCGATTTTTCTTGTCAGCGGGGTCTCAAGCACGTCGGCCGAGGATATCATCCGGTTGATCTTCCCGATTTCGGTGTCGTCGCCGATCGCGACAACAATGCCCGCGGCGGTGCCGTAGGTGACCAAGGTTGATGAATAGGCCATATTTGAACGCTCGGCGAGTATCGTTCCTTCGGGAAGAGCCTCGGGCTGCTTCGCTACCGGCACGGACTCCCCCGTCAGGGCCGATTCGTCCACCTGCAGTTCGCGGACCTGGACCAGTCGAAGATCGGCCGGGACCTTGTCGCCCGATTGAAGAAGCACTATGTCGCCTAACGTTACATCCGATGCGTCGATGCGGCGTCTCTCGCCGTCCCGCAGTACGGTAGCTTCGCTTTTTATCACCTTCGACAGCGACTCGATGGCTTTCTTCGCTTTATACTCCTGGATGAATCCTATGATCGAGTTGACCAGCACGACGCCGAAGATGACCGCCGCGTCCAGGTACTCGTGAAGGAAAAAGGTTATCGCGGCTGCAGCGAGGAGTATGTAAACCAGGGGCTGATTGAATTGGGAGAGAAAAAGGACGATGGGACTGACGCCCTTCTTCGAACTCAGGGCGTTCTTCCCGTACTTTGAAATACGTTCAGCCGCCACACTGCTCGAAAGGCCGGTTTCTATCGAGGTTCCCGTCAGTTCCCCGGCTTGCTTTTCCGATAAAGCGTGCCATGCTCTCGCCTCGTTCATCATGCGCGGCCTCCCTACGGGGGGATACTATATACTCGTTCCCGTCCTTACATAATCGATGTCGTGATAGCCATCAGTCAATGCTTTTAGAAAAGATTCGAGATAGACCTATTACATACCGAGAGCACTGCGTAAAAACGGACCGGCTATGATGTTAAAAAGCCCTGCACCAAGTATGACCCACAAGAGATTGATTTTCGTGAACGAACCGAGGAGAAAGGCTACCGAGGTATAAACAAGGCTCAAGGGATCGAATACCGGGGGCCTGAGCGCCCACAGCGTCATGATCATCATTGCAATGCTTATAGTCCTGAGCGATTCATCCAGGTGGTTTTTGTGCAGCGGGAGACGTTTGATAACGAGGGTGGCCAAGATGAGTATGAGAATCGGAGCGGCGACGACCGAAACTGTCGCGGCCGCAGCCAGTAATAATCCGCCACGACTGTAGCCGATCATGGTCGCCGTATTGAGGGCTATGGGACCGGGCGTCGACTGAGCGATCGCGACGAGACTCGCGAACTGCTCCTCGGTGATCCACCTCGGTACGACTTCATGCTTGATTATACCGACGATCGACCAGCCGCCGCCGAACGAAACAAGACCGATCTTGAGAAAGGTCAGGATTATTTGGACGGCTTCCATAGGCTTTCGATAAGGTACAACAAGGGTATTGCTAGTGCGACGATCGGGACGCTTTCTGATGGAAAGAGAATGAGGAGGGCGGCAAGCGCCGATACACCGCAAATCCGTATGATATTCCATTTACGTCGTCGAGCGGTGTTCAGGATCATCGCGGCGACGATGCCCGGCACAACGGCTCCCGCTCCTTCCAAAAAACGACGGACTTCCGCGAGGTCTCCGTAGGCTGCGATGAACTTCCCTACGATGATGATTGCAAGAAAGGGGGGGAGGACGACGCCGAAAAAAGCCGCCACCGCCCCCGGTAAACCGCAGAGCTCGCGGGATATGAGCAGGGCGGTCGACAGGGCCTGGGGCCCGGGCAAGGATTGAGCGCGCGCAAAGATATCGTAGAAGCGGCCCTCGTCCATCCATCCGCGTTTTTCGAGCGCCCGCCCCATGACCGGCACAATGACATAGGCCCCGCCGAGGGTGACCGTTGTGATCGAAGCGAAAACGAAAAAAATCTTGAACGGCGTCGGCCTGTCGGAGTTCTCCTGCCTGCGCGGCGCCTTTGGTTTTCTCATGATACGAGCCTAGAACTGCCCTGTTTTCAGAAGGACCAGGGTGCACGCCTCGATGTATTTGATTCCCGCGGCCTCGGCCTTCTTCCGCATCGTCTCGGACTCGGCCCCGGGATTGGCGATGATTCGTCTCGGTTTTTTCGCGAGGATGGCGTCCGCGAGCTCTTCGGTAAGCTTTGGACTTATATAGAGGGTCACGGTATCGACGGGGCCTTCGACATTCTCGATCCTGTCGACGACGCTCAGGCCCAAAACTTCGCGCAGGGCGGGATGGACGGGTATGACCTCATGTCCCTTCTCCTTGAGAAGGGAGACCGCCTTGTATGAATACCGGTCGGGTTTGTTACTCGCGCCCATGACAACGACGCGCTCGGTACCGCCCATACCGGGATGATGATCGTTCGGGGCCTGTTTCGTCAATCGCGGGAGGAGGACCTCGGCCGGTTTTGTCGAGGCGAAAAGCAAGGCCGCCGCGTCCGAGTCGGGAAGGGCCTAGTCTCCGAAGGCGGCGTTTTTACGGATCAATTCGATTCGCGCGCGGGCTGCGGCGGAGGAACAGAGACCGTCGACGGGGGTGTTTCTCACATAATCGATCATGCGTTCGACGCTCGTGACCGCGACATGGAGCCGCGTGTCGCTCGAGGCGTAGTAGATGAGCAGCCTGCCGTCCTCGTCGGCGATGGCGCCGTTCGTGAACACGACATTGGGCACGTCGCCGACGAACTCCTCGCCGAGGGGTGCGATCAAGTAACCTCCGGGCCTCGCGATGACCCGTTCGGGATCCTCCAGGTCGGTCAGAAAGGCGTAGATCACATAGCGCAGGCCCGCGGCCGTGCCGCGCACCCCGTGGGCTATGTGGAGCCAGCCGCACTCGGTCTTGATCGGGGGCGCGCCGGCCCCGTTTTTCACTTCTTTGATCGTATGGTAGATCTTCGGATCGAGGAGACGTTCCTCGGCGATGACCGCCCGCTCCATCGATTCGGCATATCCGATGCAGATACCGCCGCCCGAGCCGGTCTCGATGAACCCATCCTGAGGCCGCGTATAGAGGAGGTACTTCCCCCTCACGAACTCGGGATGCAGCACGACATTGCGCTGTTGGGGCGAGGGGGTGAGGAGGTCGGGCAGGCGTTCCCATGTATGAAGGTCGCGGGTTCGCACAATGCCCGCCGAGGCCAGGGCCGTCGAAGTATCGCCGGAGGGGGCCGCGGGATCCTTGCGTTCTGAACAGAAAATGCCGTAGATCCATCCGTCCTCGTGTGCGGTCAGACGCATGTCGTACACATTGGTTTCGGGCTGTCTCTCGTCCTGAGCCTCGAACAGGATGGGCTCGCCGACAAAGCGGAAATCGTGTATGCCGTCCGGGCTTTCGGCGAGGGCGAAAAAACTCTTGCGGTCCGCGCCCTCGACACGGCATA
>CAZXXZ010000017.1:0-42918 GCA_964644505.1 uncultured Treponemataceae bacterium
AAATCATACCATGGAAATCAGGCTTTTATTTCAAATTGTTTTGGACACTACTGATAAATCTTAATCTTTAAGAGAGCGGAATAATGTCCACAAAAACCGAGTTTGTGTCGGCCGCGGGCGAATGGACCCAACTGTCCCTGCATAATTCGATGGGGAGCTTTTTCCATCACGCCCGGCGCCTGGGACTCTCTCCCATGCATTTGGGGGCCCTCCTGAAAATGGGCAAGGAGGGTGTCAACCGCGTCGCCGATCTCGGTGGAGATTTCGGCGTCACGCGGCCTGCGGTCAGCCAGATGCTGGATCGCTTGGTCGCACTCGGTTTGGTCACGAGAACCGAAGGCCCCGTGGACCGTCGCGCGAAACGGATCGAACTCACGGAAAGCGGAAAACAAACCGTGTCAAAGGTCATGCTCTCGCGTCACGAATGGATCGAGCGGATCGCAGAACTGATGAGTGAAGAAGAAATCACGATCTGTACAAAGGCGTTCAAAATTCTTTCTGCCAAGGCGCGGGAGCTCGAGGAGAGACAAATATGAAATCTGTTCTGAAGTTCCTTCTGCCCTATTGGGCCTTGCTGATACTCGCCGTGGGGATGCTGTTCATTCAGGCGAACTGCGACCTCGCCCTCCCAGACTATATGTCGAGGATCGTCGATATCGGCATTCTCCGCGGTGGCGTTGACAGCCCCGAGCGGGCCTCACAGGCCGCCGTCGACCCGGCCGGAGTCCAGATGAACTACCTCGTGCGGGTCGGCGGCCTCATGCTCCTCATCACCCTCGTCGGGGCCGCGGCGACTATCCTCGTCGGACTTGTCTCGGCGAGAGTCGGTTCGGGTTTCGCGCGCGATTTGCGCGCGGCCGTGTTTAAGCGTGTCGAGAGTTTCTCGAACCGCGAGCTGGACAAGTTCTCGACCGCCTCGCTCATCACCAGGACGACCAACGACATCATGCAGTTGCAGATGCTCGTGACCATGGGACTGCGGATGATCGCCTACGCGCCCATCGTCGGCATCGGAGGCATCATCCGGGCGATCGGCAAGAGTTCGTCGATGTGGTGGGTCATCGCCTTGGCGGTCGGCATTCTCATCGTCATAGTGCTTATCGTCTTCAATATCGCCATACCGAAGTTCAAACTCATGCAGAAACTCGTCGACCGCCTCAACTTGGTCAGCCGCGAGCGGCTCTCCGGCATCATGGTGATCCGGGCATTCTGCAGGCAAGACCGCGAAGAGCAGCGCTTCGACGAGGCGAACCGCAAACTCGCGGAAAACATGCTGTTCGTCAACCGCGTGATGGTACTCCTCATGCCCGTCATGACGCTCATCATGAGCGGGGTATCCCTTCTCATCACGTGGTTCGGTGCTCATTATGTCGCCTCGGGCGCCCTCCAGGTCGGCGACATGATGGCCTTCATGCAATACGCGATTCAGATCGTCTTCTCGTTCCTCATGTTGTCCTTCGTCTTCATCATGCTGCCCCGGGCCGCGGTCTCAGCCGACCGCATCGCCGAGGTTCTCGCGACCCGCAGCTCGGTGATCGATCCCGATCAGGCGGAATCCTTCGGCCGGTCTTTCACGGGAAGTATCGAGTTCCGCTCGGTCAGTTTCCGCTATCCCGGCGCCGAGGAAGACGTCCTCAAAGATGTGAGTTTCACCGTGCCGCCAGGACAGACGACCGCGATAATCGGCACGACAGGCTCGGGCAAATCGAGCCTCGTCAACCTCGTACCGCGGCTGTACGACGTTACCTCGGGCTCGGTCCTCGTCGACGGCATCGACGTCAGGAAGCTGCCACAGACCGTGCTTCGGGACAAAATCGGATTCGTGCCGCAGAAAGCGGTCCTGTTTTCCGGGACGATCGAAAGCAATCTCCGCTACGCGGACGAGGGCGCCTCGACCGAGGCGATCGATTCGGCCCTCCGCATTTCACAGGCAGCGGAATTCGTCACAGCGGATCCTCAGGGAATCCATGCGCCCGTCTCTCAGGGCGGCGCGAACGTTTCGGGCGGCCAGCGACAGCGCCTCGCCATCGCGCGCGCCTTGGTCAAAAAGCCTCCGATCTACATTTTCGACGACAGCTTTTCGGCGCTCGACCTGAAAACGGATCAAGCCCTCCGCAGGGCGCTCAAGGAAGAAACCGCGGGCGCGACGGTCATCATGGTCACGCAGCGCGTCGCGACGATAAAGAACGCAGACAGGATCGTCGTGCTCGACGAAGGCCGCGTGGTCGGCATCGGACGACACGCCGAACTTTTAGATAACTGCGAAGCCTACCGCGAGATTGCGACATCTCAGCTGACTGAAGAGGAACTGCTATGAGCGATACGACAAACCGAAGTCAAGGCATGATGGGCCCGGGCCCGAGACTACCCAGATTCGGCGGACCGGGATTCGGCGGACCGCGCGGTCCTCAGGGCGGCGGCCCCGTGCATGCGATGATTCCCGGCGCCAAGGCCCGCGACTTTTCCGGAACGATGAAACGGCTCCTCGCCTACCTGGGCGTCTATCGAACCGCGATCCTGTGGATGTCGCTCATCGCGCTCCTTTCGACGGCCTTCTCCATCATCGCGCCCAAGGTGCTCGGAGAGGCAACGACCACGCTCGCCGCGGGATTCATGGCGATGGCGAGGGGGACGGGCGGCATCGACTTCGACAAGATCGGCCGAATCATACTGGTGACGGCAGGACTCTATCTGTTCTCGTCGATCTGCGGCTATGTGCAGGGCTGGATCATGTCGGGGGTATCGGCGAAGATAACGTACCGCTTCCGAAAAGACATCTCGGAAAAACTGGATCGAATGCCGCTTCGGTACTTCGACGGCACCAGTCACGGCGACATCCTGTCGCGCATCACGAACGACGTCGATGTCGTCAGCCAGACGCTCAACCAGGGACTCATCCAGATAATCACCTCGGCGGCGACCGTCATCGGCGTCATTATCATGATGCTGTCGATCAGCTGGATCATGACGCTGGTCGCGATCTGCATCGTTCCGCTCTCGCTCGCCTTCGTGAGCTTCGTGGTCAAACGCTCTCAAAAACTCTTCAAGAGCCAGCAGGAGAGCCTGGGAAAGCTGAACGGCCACGTCGAGGAGATGTACGGCGCCCACGTGGTCATGAAGGTCTTCAACGGCGAAGAGAAGAGCGTGCGCGCCTTCGACGAGCTCAATGCGAAGCTCTACGATTCTGCGTGGAAGGCGAACTTCCTCTCGGGCCTCATGATGCCGGTCATGCAGATCATCGGCAACATCGGCTACGTCGCCGTGACGATTCTCGGCGGAGCCCTCGCGTTCAGGAACGCGATAACGATAGGCGATATCCAGGCCTTCCTTCAGTACATGCGGAACTTCACACAGCCCCTCACCCAGCTCGCCAATATATCCAACGTCCTCCAGCAGACCGCAGCTGCGGCCGAGCGCGTATTCGAGTTCCTTTCTGAGAACGAGGAGGGGGCCGACCCCGCCGATCCAGCCGACGCATCGGTCGTGCGAGGACATGTGGAGTTCAAAAACATCTCCTTCGGCTATCTCCCCGAGAAAAAAGTAATAGAAAACTTTTCCGCATACGCGGAGCGCGGACACAAGATCGCCATCGTGGGCCCCACCGGCGCGGGCAAGACCACCCTCGTCAAATTGCTCATGCGCTTCTACGACGTCGACTCGGGCTCGATCCTGATCGACGGCATCGATATTCGAAGTTTCGCGCGCGGTGATCTGCGCCGCACCTTCGGCATGGTGCTTCAGGACACCTGGCTCTTCAACGGCACAATCATGGAGAACATCCGTTACGGCAGACTCGACGCCACGGACGAGGAGGTCTACGAGGCCGCTCGTACCGCCCATGCCGACCATTTCATACGCGCCCAGCCCGAAGGGTATGCGACGATTATCAACGAAGAGGGAGACAACATATCGCAGGGGCAGAAACAGCTCCTCACGATCGCGCGCGCCATCCTCGCCGACCCCAGAATGCTCATCCTGGACGAAGCGACGAGCTCGGTCGACACCCGCACCGAAGTCCTCATCCAGAAGGCGATGGACGAACTCATGCGGAACCGGACGAGCTTCATCATCGCCCACAGACTTTCGACGGTCAAAAACGCCGACCTCATCCTGGTCATGAAAGATGGCAACATAGTCGAACAGGGGACGCACGATTCCCTACTCAAGGCGGGAGGAGCCTACGCGGAAATTTATCGTAGTCAATTTGACAGGGTTGAGGTATGATGACAAGGTAGACAGACGAAGAATTACTGAAGGGAACAGTTCAAGCTCGATACCGGACGTATGCTTTATCAGTGTAACGGAAACCAAAATTAGTCTGGGTCGTCGTCGAACAAGCCGTTGTACCTGACGTTCATGCCGCCGGGACATCCTTGTATGATTGATGGGTCAGATGCGTACATCAGGATCGCTGGTAAATGGTAAACCGTAATCCGGTTCTTCGTGGTTATTTCAAGTCTAGCTCGTAATGTTTGATACTTTTTAAGATCATATTGCATACGTTTTAACTATAATTTGTTTAAGGAAATACAATATGGATCTAGAAGAATACGTTATACTAGATTCTGAAGTAGATATCGAGAATTTAGGATTTACAAAAGCGAAGGATCCGATTAGTCGTTTATTTAAAGTATTACTTATTGTATTTGTAGTGTTATTACTTTTCTTTATTACTGATGCCATTTTTAGCAAAAAAATTATTTAACAGACAATGTTTTTGTGTATTTTGGCGTTATATTTTGTTGTGGTTGTTTTATGTATTATTTTTATACCAAGATATTGTCCAAAATGTAAACGAAGAATGAGAAGACTTTCCCCAAGATTCTATGACACAAAGCACAGTTATAAGCAGTATTGTGGTTATTGCAGATTATACATAGATACAAAAATATATAACAGCTATGATTAAAAGTTTTGATGATAGACCGAATTCCATTGTCAATCCATCCATACAGAAGCGCCCCAAGAGATAGCGTAACACTATCTTTCGCACAATTTAGATCATGATAACGTCAACACAATTTCACACATTTATCGGTCAGCCATCTCCTGGTAACCGCCAATGCCTCGATGACTTCAATGTTTATCGTAATCTGAACTTCCCAGAAAAATCGTTCGAGCTCGGACAAAAAAAGCGTCGAAATTCCTCACAAAAAGCGAGGGAGAGGACGACGCTGGTCCAGCCCTGCAGGATTGAGCTTACAGGGTGAAGGGTATGCTTCAGATGAACCAGATCGATTAACGCCGCGTACGTCCAGACGCTTGGCGGCGAGGTCGCCCTCAATGCGATCTTGAACTTCTGCGTTTTGCTTCAGTGCCCTTGATTGTTTTTGTAAATACACTTCTCCGTTTTTACAAAACACTACATTCGTACACTATCCGATTATATGGATAAATTACAGACGGCCAATAAACCATCTTGACAATGGAATCATTTATATATCGATAATATTTCCGACAAAACGCATGTCATCCCAACAAGGATGATTTCGACATACTCTCTCTTGGTTATGCAAACTTGTATAGATTAGTTTTTGTGTGGTGAACAATGAAAATCGGCTTGACTTTAGGTAAATTTGCTCCGTTTCATAAAGGTCATGAGTATTTAATAGCTTGTGCATTAAAAGAAATGGATAAAGTTGTTGTCGTCGTTTATAATGCTTCAGAAACTACAGATATACCTACCCGAGTAAGAGCCGGATGGATAAAAACCATATTCCCCAGCGTTATAACAATACTAGCTGAAGATGGACCTCAAGTAACCGGCTATACAAAAGAGATTATTGATGTTCAAAACAAGTACTTAAAAAGCAAGCTAAAAAATATTAAAATCGATACGTTCTACTCAAGTGAAGCATATGGGGAATATGTAAGTGCTGCATTAAACTGTAAAAACAAAGTAATCGATGTTCAAAGAATGACAGTCCCGATATCCGGAACGGAAATAAGGAATAATATATTACAATACAGGGACTATTTATCTCCTATTGTTTTCAACTCTATTAAACCCTACTATTATTTTGTCGGCGGTCCTTCAACAGGCAAATCAACTATTTCAGCATTAGCCGCACAATCATTCGGAGGTTCGTATTGCGAGGAATATGGCAGAGAGTATTGGATGAAGCACCAAAAGAATCATAGGCTTTCTATGCGAGATCTCGAAATAATTGCATATACACAGAACGAACTTGAATTAGTAAGAAGCGATACGAATTCCAATTTCACCTTTTGTGATACCAATACATTAACGACACTCGCTTATTCGATTTACTATTTCAATAAATCATCTAAAAAAACTCTTGCAGATAGTCGAGAATAATGTTTATAAGTATAAAAACGTCTTTCTATGTAATGACGATATACCTTTTGATGATACTTGGGATAGATCGGGCATTGGATCACGGGAAAAACTTCAAGAAATCAATATTCAGTTATTAGAAAGATATAATATCAAATACAAACTGCTCTTTGGAAGCATCGAAAACAGGTTAAAGCAAATTCAAGGAGTAATGAATGCTTAGCTTACTAAACATAAACAACGTATTGTTGACTATCGCCGGATATCAATTAAGCTACATCGAATTTGCAGGAACGGTTCTATACTTTATTTCTGTTCTGCTTATTTCAAGAAAAAATATACTCACATGGCCGGTTGGTATAATATCCGTCATACTGTATGGAATCCTATTTTATCAAATACAACTTTACTCTGACATGATGGAGCAAGTTTATTACTTAATTATCAGTATAATTGGATGGGTAATGTGGCGAAAAAAACAAAAGCAAGTGAACTATATACCGACACGATGGAGTTCCTTCATAACCATTATTGTTTTCATTTTGATCACGGCATTGTTTACCGCTGTCTTAACGTATTGTATTTCTCATTTTCATATATGGCTACCTCAATTCTTTAAAGAACCGGCTTCTTATCCCTTTATAGATTCACTCACGACTATTATGAGTTTTGTAGCAATGTATTTAACTACAAGCAGGCGAAATGAAGGTTGGGTTTATTGGATAATCGTAGACCTTTTCGGAATAGGTCTTTACTGGATCAAGGATGTTAAATTTATATCCTTTCAATATGTGTTCTTGCTTTGTATGGCAGTATATGGATTATTAAACTGGGTAAGGGGAAATAATACAAAACCGGGGACGCCCGCATAGGCGCCCCCGGAGTCGCGTAGCCTTCAGGTCTACGGCGACGCTCGGCCGCCGCAGTCCGACTTCGTCACCAGCGGTAACCGCGACCCGTGTTACCGGCGCGGGGGCCGAGATTCCTCATTGTGCCCGGACCCGCCGCAGGCCCGAAGGATTTCGCCCTGTTGAAACCGCGGCCGTTCATGGAAAGATCATAGTCCTTGCCGCCGAAGCTCAGTTTGGTGGCGATCAAAACCGCGTAGCCCGAGGGCAGGCCCAGGGGCTGAGCATAGCCCTCGATCTTGACCTGTGCTCCTTCCTGAAGGTCTTTGACGAAGCCGACAAGTCGTCCGAGACCCTGGACGTAATAGGTCGTGCCGCCCGACTTAAGGCCGATATGGCCGTCAATCAGTTCGAGCTTGCCCGAAACCGTCACCGTCTGCTGAGTCTGGACCGTCGCCGCTGTCTGCGCGGACAAGGCTCCGACGATCAGGCACGCGGCAATTAGGGCAGCGATGATCTTCTTTGCGTTCATTTCTGATCTCCCTTGTAAGGTTTGATTACCGCGTCATACGAGCGGTGAGGGGTGTTTCACCCGACACTCAGTATTAAGCAAGGCTCATGCCAAAAAGTTTTTGCCCGTAGAAGATTCCGGCGTATTACTGTTTCATCGCGATGACGAGGCCGTGGTTTATCATTTATTTCTTTGCAAATTATAGAGATAGCAAAAGCGACCTGAAATGCCGTAACGCAGGGAATTCGGTCCGCCACGGTAGTTTTTTATCATCTGAACTATATAAGCCGTGAAATCAGTGGGAAAAAATTTCCCACTTTCCATGAAAGCTAGGAAAGAAATTCCAATTTACCGAAACGGCCTACGGCGGTACCCTTTATGGTATGAAAAGGCCGAGCCCTGAATCGCTTCGCATCGCCGTACCGCTGCTTCTCCTCTTCGCTCTTCTCGCGGCCCTTGGCGTTTTTCTGGTCCTGGGCGAATCGCAGCGCTCGCGGCTTCTTACTGAATACGAGGCCGAGCGTATGGCGACGCGGCTCGTCGAGACCCTCCAGGATCAGGGATTCGAGGATTTGAAGGCTGTCGACTCGCGCATCCTCGGCTTCGGCCTCTATGGACCGCGCGGCAATCCTATCCTGCGCTGGGGCGATGCGCCGGAAAGCATGAAAGCTGTCGCTCTCATCGCAGCTTTTTCCTATGACACGGCGGCTCGGCGGCTCTCGCTGACGAGACCGCTCGGCATACGTGCGGCCGAACTCAACGACCAGAATCAGCGTTCCCAACGTCCTCGCATGGGCACAGCCGGCCGCGGCGCCATGGGGTATCTCTATCTATCACTGGATATACGCGAGTATTATCGACGGCAAACCCTGTACAGTCTTGCGGCGGTCGCCGTTCCTGTGCTCGTAGCGGCGCTAGCCTGCGCCTTCATCATTCTCGCGACAAGTAACGCGAGATTCAGGCGCAGAGCCCAGGAGCGCGAAACCCTGGCCCGCCTGGGCGAATCCGCCCGGACGCTCGCGCATGAAATTCGGAACCCCTTGAGCGCGATCCGCATCCAGACGAGCCTCCTGCGACAGGCCCTGCCGGACGCGGGAGAGTCGGAACGCGCCGCTCTCGACGCGATAGAAGAAGAGACCGAGCGGCTTAACGCGCTCTCGCGACGGGTCGGCGACTTCTTGAAAAACCCGGCGGGTTCTCCGACGCGGCTTGAGCTTAACGCCTTTCTCGCCGACATCGCCGCTCGTTCCCCGCACCGCCCCCGGTATAGTTCAACAGTCCAGTCTGTCTATGTCCTGTTCGACCCCGAGCTTCTCCGCTCCTCGGTCGAGAACCTTCTGGGCAACGCGCGCGAAAGTTATGCGGATTCAGAAACCGAAGGCGAGGTCGAGTTCGAGCTTTCGGTAACGACTGGCAAGCGCGGGCGCCGCGCCCTCATCGCGGTCAGAGACAGGGGAAGAGGGCTGACGGCGCTTTCGGCGAAAAAGGCCTTCGATCCCTTCTACTCGAGCAAGGAACACGGCTTCGGCATAGGCCTTCCGCTCGCCCGCGGCTTCGTCGAGGCCGCGGGCGGCGAGCTCTTTCTCGAGCAGCGCGAGGGCGGAGGCGCCGAGGCCCGGATCGAGCTTCCGCTCGCGGAGGAGGCATGAGAGTTCTCATCGCGGATGACGAGCGGAACATCCGGGATTCGCTCGCTTCGTACCTGTCGAAAGAAGGATTCGAGTGCGCGACAGCGGTCGACGGCGCCTCGGCCCGGGCCCGGCTCGAGGCGGAGAGCTTCGACGCGATGGTGCTGGACCTGCGCATGCCGAAGCTCGACGGCCTCGAACTTCTATCCTGGTCCATGGAGTCGGGGCCCCGCGTCCCCGCGATCATGATCTCCGCCTACGGCGACGTCAAAGACGCGGTCCGCGCCATGAAGCTCGGCGCGCGGGACTATCTGGTCAAGCCCTTCGACCCCGAAGAACTTCTTTTGCGGCTGCGCCGCGTCATGGAAGAGAGCGTTCTCGAAGGCCGGCTCGAGGCAGGACGGAAAGCGGCCTCGACGGACAATGCTTCGGTCTGGCTCGGCGACAGCGAGCGGATGCGGGCCGTACGCAGCCTCATCGACAAGGTTGCGCCCACGCCCTCGACGGTCCTCATCACCGGCGAAAGCGGAACGGGCAAGGAGGTCGCGGCCCGCCTTATTCATTCGCTGTCGGCCAACGCGTCGGGGCCCTTTGTCGCTGTCAACGTGGGAGGCATACCGGAACAGCTGTTGGAAAGCGAGCTCTTCGGCTACGACAAGGGCGCGTTCACGGGCGCGGACACGCGCAAGCTCGGGATGTTCGAGCTCGCATCATCGGGGACTATCTTTCTCGACGAGATAGGGGACATGCCCCAGCACCTCCAGGTCAAGCTCCTCCGCGTTCTCCAGGAACGCAAGGTGCAGCGCCTCGGCGGAGCGCATCCGATTCCGGTCAACGCGCGGGTTATCGCCGCGACGAACCGCGATCTCGAGTCCCTGCTCTCGGAGGGCAAATTCCGCGAGGACCTCTACTATCGCCTCAACGTCATCAGAATCGAGCTTCCTCCCCTGCGCGAGCGGAGGGAGGACATACCGCGCCTCGCCGGTATTTTCGTCGAGAAATACTGCCGCGAGATGGGACGCAGGATCAGCGGCGTCGAGCCCGATGCCTTGGCCCGGCTCCAATCCTACTCATTCCCCGGCAATGTGCGGGAACTCGAGAACATCATCGAGCGGGCCTGTATCCTCTGCGAGGGCGGAGAGATCCGTTCGCGCGACCTGGGCGAGATATTCTCGTCGGTGGAGATCCCGCCCAAGCGCGGCATTCTCAGGGACGCCGAGCGCGACCTCATCGAGCGCACCATCGCCAAGCACGGCGGCAACCTCACGAGGGCGGCGGCCGAACTCGGGATCAGCCGCAGGACGCTCTTCAACAAGCGCAAAGAGATGCTGTCGGGTTCGAAAGGCTGAAATACAAAGGCCGAGCGAGGGACTTCGCCGTCGATCAGTTAGCGGCCGCGTCCGAAGGCCACGGCCGCTCCTGTCACGGCGCCGCGTCGGTACCGCTCGTGGAAGGCTGCGAGCTTGTCGATGAACTCGACGATCTGCGCGGTCTCGGGAAGGATAGTCGTGCGGAAATGCCAGGTTCCCGGCAACTGGCCGAAACCCGAGCCCGGTACCACGCAGAGGCCGGTCGCCTCGAGGAGATCGAAGCAATACTCGTCGTCGGTCTTGCCGTCGGGCAGGTCGATCCTCGGGAACGCGTACATGGCGCCCGCGATGGGGGTGCATCGGATGCCCTCGATGCCGTCGAGCCCCTCGGCCAGGATCCGCGCCCTCGTCTTGAGTTCGGTGAGTATGTGGTCGCGTTCGGCCGCGTACACGGGGTAGCTCGGGTCTCCTTCGCGCGGCGGGGTTACCATGCAATACGAGACGACCTGTCCGGGGAGATTCGCGCAGAGACTGACGGACTGGAGCTTCGCGATCTGGGCGGCGACATCCTTGGAGATGTTGCGCATCTCCATGTAGCCGCCGCGATGGCCGCACTCGCCGATGAAGCCCTTCGAGCAGGAATGGAACGAAAAGAGCGACACGTCGTCGACGCCTTCCTCGGCCATGACCCGCGCGAAGGAGCAGAAGGTAAAATTTTCGAGATAGATGTCCTCCTGGTAGACCTCGTCGGTGAGGATCGAGATGCCCTTGTCGCGCGCGAACTGTACGACCATGGCGATATTGTCGCGGTCGAGCACCGAGCCCGTCGGATTGCCCGGATTGAGCACGCAGATCGCCCTGACCCGCACGCCCTTTTCCACAGCTTCGGCGTAGGAAGACTCGAGAAGCTCGGACGAGATTCTCCAGTCGTGATCCTCGTCGAGATAGTAAGGAACGAGCCTGCCCCCGTAGAGCGATATGGTCGCCGAGTAGAGCGGGTACTGGGGTATGGGGACCATGATCCCGTCGTAGGGGTCGCCTATCAGGATGCGAAGCGCGAGCTGCACGTTCTTGCTCGCCCCGTCGCCGAGGACGATCGAATCAGGATCGGCTTCGATCCCGTCCCGCTCGGAGATGAACGAGGCGATCGCCTCGCGGATGATCCGCACGCCCATCGACTCGGAATACGCGCCGAGTCCGTACTTCGTGCCCTCGAGTATTCTCCGCGCGGCCTCGACCACATCGGCGGGGAAGAGCGCACCGGGTCCGCGCACCGCGTTCGTCGCAAGAAGATCGGGATATTCGCAGAGGGCGAGCACCTGCCTGATATAGGTCAAGGGTTTTTGGCCGAGAGCCTGGGGATTCCCGATGTTGCCGTAAAGGATCCTCCGTCCCTGCCTCTCGAGCTCCGCCGCGCGCGCGACGATGGGACCTCTGACGGCGTACTCGGTTTCGAGGACGGCGGGGCTCAGATCGTCAAAACGGATGGACATCACAGTCTCCTTACGAAATGCGAGCGTGTTCGACACGATGATTGCGTGTTTCGAAGAGATCGCATTGAAGATGTACGCTTTTCGTAATCGACGAAGCTTTCACCACAGGAGCGCGGGCTCCCTCGGCCTACTTCGAAGATTCTCGTCCGCGTCACATCATGTACATGCGAGGACTTATAGCACGAAGAGGGCCTAAAGGGCTATACTCTCCGCAATGATTTCCTCTCTCGAGTCCATCGCTTTCATCATCGCGTGTGCGGTATTCGCGTTGGCCGCGTTTGTTCTCCTTGTCGGATGGATCGCCTATCGCAGAATGATCCATTATCGAGTTCATACTATCGAGTTCATCACCGCCATATGCAGGGAATCGGGCGCCGTCGACGATTCTTTTCTTTCACGTCCGTGGATCGTCGATACCGTCAACTCTCCCTTCGGGTATCGAATGGAGGTGCACGCCCTCGTCGGCGAGCGGCCCAGGCTCGTTCTTTTCCATCACGGCATAGGATGGAACTGGATGAGCATGGCGCGGTACATGAAACTGTTTCTCGCGCGCGGATGGACGGTCGTCGCCTTCGATTCGCGCGGTTGCGGGGGATCGGGCGGAGGATATCCGAGCTTCGGTGTTTTCGAAAAAGACGACATGAAGGCAGTCGCCGACTGGGCCTTGTCGAGATTCCCATCTACCGAGGGCTTCGTCGCCTTCGGAGAGTCGATGGGCGCCGCGACTGCGCTGCAATACGCGTCCCTCGATCGACGTCTCGACGCGGTCATCGCCGACTGCCCCTATTCCTCAGCTTTGGACGAGCTTCGACACCGTCTCGCGCGTTCCTTCATAGCGCCGGGCCTTCGAGGTCTCGCGGTAAACACCGCCGACTGGCTCTGTAAAAGAAAAGACGGGTTTTCGCTCGCGCAGGCCGATTGCAGGCTGTCGATTTTCAAGACCCCCGTCCCGATCATGTTCATCCACGGCCTCGAGGACGATTACGTGCCCTGGCGTATGTCCGCAACCATGGCGGGACAACGAAGAAATGCGCTGCCCGAAGCAAGAACCAAACTTCTTCTAACGCCCTCGGCTCGTCATGCGGAAAGTATCAAGATCGATCCCCTCAACTACGAACACGAGGTATTCTCGTTCATAGACGAAAGCCTTGCGCTAAAACCGAAAGTCATGCAGAATATGAGATAATTATATTCCATAATCAGGGAGTCACCATATATGGCCGGCCTCCGCAGCGCAAAAATCAGTTCCCGGATCGTTTTCGGCGTTTTTTTCTCGACCATCGCATGCGTCGCCGTTTACAGTTTCTTTCTTCCATTGACGCTCAATTTCAGCGCGAAAGAACGCGTCTCGTTTTGGATACGCATGCTCACCGTCGGAGTCCTCGTCGATTGTCTGTGCACGTTCATTGTGTTCCGCATCTACCGACCTATTGCGGCGGCCCTCCGCGCGTCTTCGACATCGAAAGTCGAAGGAGATCAGTTCAAGCAAAAGTATCTCGCTCCGGCCTGCGCCGCCTTCGACCGAATTCCGAACTTTCTTTTGTGGTTCGGCTCCTGCGCCTATGTCTTCGCCGGTCTTATCAACCTCGCGCTCGATCTTGTGCGCGGCGGCCATCCAGACCCGGGACTCACCGTCGCGCGCTTCTCACTCGCCGCCGCATGGGGCTTCCTCAACGGAATCATAACCGCCCGGCTTTTGAACATCTTCCTCATCGAGGCGAAAATCGAGTTACATATTTTTAATATCGAATCCGTGGAAGGCCCGTGCAAACTCAAAAACCGGACGCAGCGCGGCCGGCTCCTCATATCCGGCGTCTCGCTTTTCCTCTTTCTCCTCGCGTACTGCGCCGTTATCTTTTATGTCCGCTTCCGGGGCATCATGTCGCTGGTCGAATCGGGAGCGGAGGCTTCCGCGATTACAGTCTACGCCGCGACCGAACTCGTCGAGGGGCTTTTGATCATGGCGGGGCTTTTAGGGCTTTCGACCGGACTTTACTTCGTCGTACTCGCCGAAATGCAGGCGCACCTGAACAATCTTCTCGGCCAGATCGGCCGTTTGGCGCACGGCGACCAGGATCTCGGCAAGCGCGTCAACGTGGTGAGTTTCGACGATATCGGGCGTATGACCTCGGGCTTCAACCGTATCCTCGATTCCTTCGCCGACACCTTCCGCGGCGTCAAGACGATGACGGACAAGGTGTATGAGTCGAGTTCGTCCATCCGAACGGCCTCGGAAGGGGCGAGGAAAACCGCATCATCGCTCGTTAAAATCGCGGAGGAGGCTTCCACATCGGAGCGCGAGCGCACGGCCGAGCTCGGATCGGCCGTCTCTTCTTTCCGCAGTGCGGCTGAAACGGTCGCCGACTCGGCGGAGCGCACCGCACAGGAGGCGCGCGGCATCGAGGCCGCGGCGGGCGGCATCAGGGAGATGATCGAGTCCTTCGCGGCTTCGGGAGAGGAGGCTGCCAAGGCGGAATCGGCCTTCGCGGCTCTATCCAAGGCTGCGGGGACGGGGGTTGAAGGCATCGAACGTTCGATCGCTGCCGCACACGCCATCGACGAGGCGGGAAGCCGCGTCAGCGGAATCGCGCGCATCATCGCGGATGTGGCCGACCGCTCGAACCTCCTCGCCATGAACGCCAGCATCGAGGCGGCCCGGGCGGGACAGGCGGGCAAGGGTTTCGGCGTGGTCGCCCGCGAAATGAAAATGCTCGCCGAATCGGTGGCGAAATCGGCTCAGGAGATCGACGAAGAGGTGAAGGCGGTCGTGCAGACGAACCGCCGCACCGTCGAGGCCATAGAAGCGATGGGCTCGGTATTCTCGGCGCTTTCGACCGGTATCAAGGAATCGGGCGCGGCCTTGAACGCAATCTCGTCGACCGCCAGACGAAGCGCGGCGAAGGCGAAATCCGATCTCGAACTCATAGAACGGCTCAAGTCGTTCATCGGCGAGATCGTCGAATCTTCGAAGGCGGCGCGCGAGTCGGTCGAGGCCATGCAGACCGCCGTCGAGCGCTTGTCGGGATCTCAGGCGAGATCGCACGAGGTCAACACCACGCTCATAGACAGCGTCCGATCGATCGCCGGGACCTTCGACGAACTGGACGCCTCGCTCGCCTCGGCGCTCGAAGGCGTGTCCGCGCTCGAACGAAAAGTGGCCTCGTACCATCTCGATTAGATTCGTTTTGTAGTCTATCCGAAACCCACTCGCTCCGCTATCCTGAGCATGCTATGAGCACGACCGTCGAAACAGCGGAAAAGCCCGAGCGCGCCTTTCTCGTGGGCGTTCAAACCGAGCGCGCGGAGAAGGCCGAGGCCGAAAGCCTCCTCGACGAACTTCAGGGCCTCGTCTCCTCCCTCGGCCTCGAAACTGCGGGCACTGCGCTGGTGAAACTGAGGGAGCGCACATCCGCCCTCCTCCTGGGATCGGGCAAGACCGAGGAGATCGTCCAGGCGGCCAAGGCTTCCGAGGCCGACTCGATCATCTTCGACCACCCTCTCTCGCCCGTGCAGCAGCGCAACTGGGAATCGCAGAGCGGGCTCAGGGTCTACGACCGCAGCGAACTCATCATCAGAATCTTCGCGAGCCGCGCGCGGACCAAGGAGGCGGCTCTTCAGGTGGAACTGGCCCAACTCGAGTACTCCCTCCCCAGGCTCGCGCATTCATACGAGAATCTGTCGCGCCAAAGGGGCGGCCGATACGGCACGAAGGGCTCGGGCGAGCAGAAGATCGAACTCGACCGCCGCGAGATCGAAAAGCGTATCCACGAAATTAAGGACGAGCTTAAGGATATCCGAAAGTCGCGGGAAGTTTCTCGCTCGCGCCGAAACAAGGCCGAATTGCCCACGGCGGCCATCGTCGGCTACACGAACTCGGGGAAGTCGACGCTCCTCAACGCGCTCGCGAACGCGAACGCCCGGGCCGAGGACCGGCTCTTCGCGACCCTCGACCCCATGACCCGTCGCCTCGTTTCGAAGAAGGGGCGCTCGATACTGCTGACCGACACCGTCGGCTTTGTCCGCAACCTACCGCACAACCTCATCGAGGCATTCAAGGCGACGCTCGAAGAGGCGGCCCTCGCCGATCTTCTCATCATCGTCGCGGACGCGTCCGATCCCGAAATCGCCTCGCACCTGGAGACGACCGGCAAGGTGCTCCGCGAGATCGGGGCGGGGGAGAGGCCCTCGCTCCTCGTCCTCAACAAGATCGATCTTATCGGTACCGGATCGAACGAGATCCCGATCGGTCTCCGCTACCCCGAGGCGCTCTGCGTCTCGGCGAAAACAGGCGAAGGGCTCGAGGCCCTCGCCGCCGCCCTCGAGGCGCGCCTGGCTCCGCCCTCGTTCGAAGCGAGGCTCCGTATACCCGATGCGGAATACGCCCTCGTCGCGCTTTTACACAGGGAAGCGACCGTGCTCGAGGAATCCCACGACGGCGAGGCTACGATTCTACACGCAGTCGTGCCGGAAAAACTTCGATCGCGGTTCGAGGGATTCGCACTTCGGGACTGACGGGCTTGGACCGAGTTTCGGCATTCACTCACGAACCGGTCAGGCAGGTTACGGGAACGAGGTTCAGCGACGCTATTCCGCGTCGCTCTTCACGAAGAACTGCAGAAGCTGGACGATGTAATAAATTTTCTTATACGTTTCGACGAGCCAGGACTTGAGAGGCTTCGGACTCTGATTTTCGACTTCCTTCCAGTTTATGATGAGCTCGTGGTGCGGCCGCGTCTCGTCCTCGATGAGGGCCTTGAGCTGGCGGCCGACGCCGATGAGATTGACCGCCGCGCGGCTGATCATCGCCGTCGCCCTGTCGTTTATGTCCTTGAGGATGTTACGAAGGTATTTCATCGCCTCCTTGTCGCGGTCCGCCTTCGCCAGGGCCGAGCGTATCCTCGTCCCGAGCTCGTTCTCGTCGGCGAGTTCGTCGTCGAAGGCGAGGATGCGGTCCGAGACGTCGAGAATGGTATGATAGCAGTCCGAGAGCTGCTGGGACTGCAGATTCGTCGACCATTGGCCGCGGACTATGAGCAGATCGACGAGCTCGCGAATGTCCTTCTTGAAATAATCCATGAGATAGGCCTTGAGGTAGTTCAATGCGGTCGTCTGCGTGTAGCCGCCCAGCATCTTCTTGGCGAAGATCACGTTGGCCTTGTCCGTATAATTTTTCATTCTGAGAACGACGGTCGTTCCGAAGATTGCGCGCGCGATCTCGTCGATCTTGGAATTGCGACGTTCCTGAATGATGCGCTGGATAATCGTCTCGATCTGGGTTTTCAGCTTCTGCAGGAAGGGTTCGACGATGCGCTCGTTGGGATAGCGCGGCTTGCATTCCCAGTAGGGATCCTTTTTGAGATGACGCACGATCTGATCCAGCACGCCGCTCTTTTTGACCTCGGAGGCGGCCGGAGCCAGCTTGTTCCACATCTCGGCCTGGACGACATCGACTTTCCGGTATTCCTTGAGTGCGGCGAAAATCCTCATCCAATCGGACTCGAGATCGAGGGGGATGAAGACTTCGAGAAAATCCTGAATGTCGTCGAGCACGTATTCGCCGTTGATGATTTCGAACTTCGGTTTGTAGCTGAAGGAACGTTCGGGGATGCCGGAATCGAATTTTTTGAGGAGGAAGTAGTAATCGAAATTGACGAAGTTTATGAACTCGAGGATCGTGTTGTATGCGGCGTCGATCTGCTTGCTCGTCTCCCCGTCGAAGATGACGAAGAAGGAGGTCATGTCCCGCTTGATTTCCTCTTGAAGCGTAGCGAGTTGTATGTTCTTCGCGCGCTCGAGGATCGAGGCCTCGGTGAGACGCTCGGCGAGTTCGCGCTGCTCGGACGAAAGAAAGCTCTCGATCACGAAGGCGCGGAGCGCGCCCGAGGAGGCCGCGTTCTCCAGGAGGACCTGGGCGGGGGCGGTTATTTTGTAGACTTCATAGAAGAACTTCGCAAGGCCGGGAAGGGCCTCCTGACCCTTGGGGCGGTAGAACTTGTAGCGTGATCGGTTGAGTTCCTTCGCGATGATCCGCAGCTGCCGTTTCTTTTCGACCTCGGGATCGCCGATGCCCGAGAAAAGGCCGAACAGTCGGCTTAAGAAGCCGCCGCGCTGGCCGCCTGACTCGCCCTTGTCCGCCATGACATTACTTTAGCGGGTGGAACCGTCAGCGGTCAACTCGCCCGATTCGGATATCGCATCGATGCGCAGCTCCCCCGAGAGGAAAGATTCGATCCTCCCCTCGCCCAGATCGAGCCTGAGCGCCCCGGTCTCATCGATGCCGAGGAGGCGGCCCTCGATCGCTTCGGGCTCCTGATTGTTTTCCGATGCCACACCCGGGCGGAACACGACCATCTCGCCGCGTTTCCACAGAAGATCCTCGACCTTGCACTTCCAGTCACGATCATCGAGACCGAGTCGTATTTCGGCGAGTATGCGCTCGAGGAGGTCCCAGCGTTCGATGCCGCGTCCGAGTTCACGCGAAAGGCTCGTCGCCCGTCCATCGAGTTCTGCAGGGAAGCGCCGCTGTCCGCAGTTGAGGCCGATGCCCGCGAAAACACCTAAAGTGCCCGCCTCGCAGAGCACGCCGCAGGCCTTGCGGCGGCCGAACATGAGGTCGTTGGGCCACTTGAGTCGGGGCGGCTCGGGGAAGGAGGCTCCGATCGCGGCCGCGTACCCGAGCACCGCCCTGCAGACCGCCCCGCCGATCCTCAGGGGAAGGCCGCCGAGCGAGACCGTCTCGGCTCCCAGCCTGAGCGTAAAAAGAAGACTCTCGCCCGGGGCCGAAGTCCAGATCCGGCCCGGCAAGCGGCCCCGGCCCGCGCTCTGCTCTTCGGCGACAAGAACGCTGCCCGGCGGAAAGGGTGTCTCGTGCAGGCCCGATTCCCACTGTTCGGCGAGGCGCCGCGCATCATCCTGCGTCGAACCCGTCCGCCCGACGCGGTAACACAGGGCCCCGGAAAAGGGACTCGTGACAGGAAGAATTTCCATCGTCGAGCATAGTACCGGCCTTTCAACCGCTGGCACAGTACCCCGCTCTCGGGATATTCTCCACGAACCATGCAAGAACTTGTATTACTCGGAGACGAGGCGGTCGCACTCGGGGCTCTGCACGCGGGACTTTCGGCCGCGTACGGCTACCCCGGCACACCCTCGACGGAAATTCTCGAATACCTCATCGCAGAACGCGAACGACGGCAGAAGACCGGAGGCGAAAGCCTGAGCGCCTTCTGGTGCGCAAACGAGAAGACGGCCTACGAGGCAGCTCTGGGCGCTTCATTCGCGGGTCGGCGCGCCATCGTCACCATGAAACATGTCGGGCTCAACGTCGCGGCAGATCCCTTCGTCAACTCGGCCCTTGTGGCGATAAAGGGCGGCCTTGTGCTCGCGGTGGCCGACGATCCGGGCATGCACTCCTCCCAGGACGAGCAGGACTCGCGCTTCTACGCCGACTTCGCCATGCTGCCCTGCCTCGAGCCCCGGAGCCAGCAGGAAGCCTACGCCATGACGATCGAAGCCTTCGAGCTCTCCGAGCGGCTCGGACTTCCGGTCATGATCAGGCTCGTCACCAGGCTCGCGCACGCGCGCGCGGTTGTCGAGGTCGGCGATACGGCGCGAAAACAGAATCCGGTCGACAAAACACAGGACAGGCCGGGCTGGACCCTCCTGCCCGCCTACGCGCGCAAACGCTATGCCCAGCTCTGGGCGAAGCAGGCCGATATCGCGTCCTGGTCGGAGTCGAGTGCGCACAACGTCTTCACGGAGGGGACCAAGGACCTCGTCGTGATAAGCTCGGGCGTCGGCGGCAATTACTACGAAGAGAACCTCGCCGACTTCCTCGCCTCGACCTCGGGCAAGGCCCCCGCCCGCATCCATATCGGCGCCTATCCCGTCCCCGCAGCAGCCGTCCGAAAACTCTGCGAGGGAGCATCGGGCGTACTCGTCATCGAAGAGGGCCAGCCCTTCATCGAAAAAAAACTGCGCGGCCTTCTCGATCCCGGTCTCGCCGTACACGGAAAACTCGACGGCGTTCTGCCCGTGACGGGCGAACTCGACCCCGACAAGGTGCGCGCGGCCTTGGGTCTGGCCCCGAGGCCCAGGGCGGCCCCGGCGTCCATCGCGCTTCCGAACAGGCCCCCCCAGCTCTGCCAGGGCTGTCCCCACGCCGACAGCTATCAGGCGATAAAGGAAGCGGTCGCCGGTCTCGAATCGGTGTCGATCACCGCGGACATCGGCTGCTACGCACTCGGAGCCCTGCCGCCCTTCTCGGTCCCCGACGCCCTGGTCTGCATGGGCGCATCCCTTTCGATGGCCAACGGGGCGGCCGACGCCGGGATACGCTATCCGATCGGCATCATCGGAGACTCGACCTTCCTGCACTCCGGCATCACGCCCCTCATCGACGCGGTAGCCGGGCACAGGGCGATCACGGCCGTCATCCTGGACAACTCCATCGTCGCCATGACCGGCTGCCAGGAAACGATCCTCCCCTCGGAGCGTCTGCGCGAAATCTGCGTCGGCGTCGGCGTCGAGCCCGAGCACGTCGTTATTCTGGAAGCCACGAAGATCAAAGCCGCCGACAATGTCGCGGCCATCAGGCGCGAACTCGAATACCGCGGCCCCTCGGTCATCATCGCGCGGCGCGAATGTCTCGAGGCATTCCGACTGCGCAAAAAGAAAGAGAAAGCCGAAGGAGGGCGGGAATGAAGTACGACATTGTTCTCGCGGGCGTCGGGGGACAGGGGGTCCTCTCGCTCGCTACGATCCTGGCCCGCTCGGCGATGATCGACGGCCTCGAGGTCCGTCAGTCCGAGGTGCACGGCATGGCGCAGCGCGGAGGGGCGGTCAGCGCCCACCTGCGCTTGTCCGACGCGCCCATCGCGGGGGATTTGATCCCCTCGGGAGGGGCGGACATGATACTGGCCATGGAGCCCCTCGAGAGTCTCCGCTACCTGTCCTTTCTCAAGCCCGACGGAATCCTGGTCAGCGCATCCGAAAGCCTGGTCAACATACCGGACTACCCCGATATGGAGACGGTACTCGGCGCGATACGCAGCCTGCCCCGCTCGATCCTCGTCGACGCAGCCGCGATAGCGAAGCAGTCCGGATCGGCGCGCGCGGTCAACATGGCGCTCGCGGGCGCAGCCTCGCTCATGGTGCCGATCCGTCTCGCCTCGCTCGAACGGGGCATCGAGGAGCTGTTCGGCGGCAAGGGCGCCGATATTCTTGCCGCGAACCGAAGGGCCTTTATGACGGCCCGCGAAAGCTGCGGCGACACGGGCGCCGCCGGAGCGCGGCGATGAGATACTGGGACGACAAACTCGAGACAATAAACAGAGCCGAACTCGAAAACCTTCAGCTTGCACGGCTGCGGGACGCGGTCGCCCGGGCCCTGCGCACCGAGTTCTACAAGCCGCTTCTGACCCGAGCGGGGATCACCGGGCCCGAGTCGATTTCCACGTTGGCCGACATACGTAAACTTCCCTTTACAAACAAGGACGATCTCAGGCGCGCCTATCCCTTCGGCATGCTCGCCTGCCCGCGCTCCGACCTCGTGCGTCTCCACGCCTCCTCGGGGACGACCGGCACGCCCACCGTCATCTACCAGACCCGATCCGACCTCGATCGATGGACCGACTATCTGGCCCGGTCGATCACCGCGACGGGAGCGCGGTCCGAGGACGTCTTTCAGAACATGATCACCTACGGTCTTTTCACCGGAGGGCTGGGGCTCCACTACGGCGCCGAGCGCGCGGGCATGCTCGTGATCCCCTCGGGGCCGGGCAACGTCGGACGCCAGCTCAAGTTCATGAAGGACTTCGGCACCACGACCGTCCATGCGACGCCGAGTTTCCTTCTGCACCTCCACTCCAAGATGGCCGAGGAGGGCTATTCTCGTTCGGATCTGAGCTTGAAGCGCGCCTTCTGCGGGGCGGAGCCCTATTCCGAGGACACCCGGCGGAAGATCGAGGAACTGTGGGAGATCGACGTCTACAACTCCTACGGATTGTCCGAGATGAACGGTCCCGGATTGGCATTCGAGTGCGAGTACAAAGCCGGCATGCACGTCTGGGAGGACGGCTTTCTCCTCGAGGTCATCGACCCGGACACGGGCGAGGCCCTCCCCGAGGGCGAGACGGGGGAACTCGTGTTCACGATCCTCTGTCGCGAAGCCATGCCCATCCTGCGCTACCGCACGCACGACATTTCGTCCGTCATCCCGGGGCAATGCGCCTGCGGCAGAACCCACCGCCGCATCGCGCGCATAACCGGAAGGACCGACGACATGCTCATCATAAACGGCGTGAACGTCTTCCCCTCCCAGGTCGAGGAAGTCCTCATGCGCATGCCGGAGATCGGCACCAACTGGCTCATCGTCGTCTCGAAAGAGGGCGCGCTCGACCGCCTGACCGTCAAGACCGAGGTCCAGCCGAGCATGTTCTCGGACGACACGCGGCCGCTCTACGCCCTGCGCGACCGCGTCAAAGAGAAGCTGCACGCCTGCCTTTCGATCGGCGCCCACGTCGAACTTCACGAGCCGGGCACACTGCCTGTATCCGAGGGCAAGGCGAAGCGCGTCATCGACGAGCGGCCCAAACTGTAAAAAAGAACTCCCCCTTGGCCGCCTTTTTACATTTGTAAAATATTTTTTACAAAGCCGGGCTCCGGAAAACTTATGTTTTTCGGAGCCAAACTCTATGCTAATTCTCTTTCCGTAAAGGAGTTAATTCACTTACCGCAATTGCAGGACAAGCCGAAAAACCGAGCGAGTATAACAAGACTTCCCATGATTACTGTAACCATGGTTTTTCATTATCTTTTTATTAGTGTATCAGGCGAGGTGCTCATGAGTAGAACGACATTCTTGACAAAGATTCGAGGCCGCACGGCGCCAAAGTTGATCGTCGGCGCCCTGCTTATCGCGATCATGATAGCTGCCCAATCCGGTCTCTCCCTATGGGCGCGCGAAGGCAGCGGTTTCCGTACAACGGTTCCGCAGAGGATCGACTACCCGGCGGGTAGTCTCAAAGACGGTATTTACGAAGGAACGGCCACGGGCTACCAGCCCAATCTCAAAGTACGTGTCGAAGTCAAAAACGGACGGATTGCGGCTATAACCGTCACACAGAACTACGAGACGCCCAGGTGGTGGACCGCCGTCGCCGACGTCATACCCAAACGAATACAAAAATCGCAGAGTACCGATATCGACATTGTCTCCGGCGCGACCGCCAGCAGTTACGGCATCATGGCAGCCGTGGAGGACGCTCTGTCCAAGGCTTCAACGTCGCGCTGAGGGCGATCCTCATCTCGGCCTTTTATCGACGACACGCCTGAGCTTAGAGCCTTCGGAGCGCTCGAGCGCGCGGCGCTCCACGAGCGTGGCCCGGGTTTTTATTCCGAGCGCCTCGTCGAGGGCGGTCTGCAGCCGCATGCGCAGGGCCGATACCTTGGCGCCCTCGTCGAAATCGGGGAAGTCGCCCGATATCTCGGCCTGGACCTCCACCCGGTCCTCCCCGTCGATGCGGTCGATAATGATGCGGTAATGCGGTCCGACCCCGTCGACCTTGAGAAGGGCTTCTTCGATCTGCGAGGGGAAAAAGTTCACTCCCTCGACGATGATCATGTCGTCGATGCGTCCGGAAATGCGCTTTATACGCGCGAGCGTGCGGCCGCAGGGGCAGCGGCCCTCGATCAGGGCCGAAATGTCCCCCGTTCGATAGCGTATGAGCGGTATTCCCTGCTTCGTGATCGTGGTGAAAACCAATTCCCCCTCGACACCCGGCGGGACGGGCTTGAGCGTCTCGGGATCGACGACCTCGACGATGAAGTGATCCTCGTTGACGTGGAGGCCCGAGCGTTCCGAGCACTCGAAGGCGATGCCGGGGCCGATGACTTCGGTGAGCCCGTAGTTGTCAAACGCCTTGATGTGGAGGCCGCGCTCGATCTCTTCGCGCATCGACTCGCTCCAGCTCTCGGCGCCGAAGACCCCGAGGCGCAGGTGGAGTTCCTCGGGATGGATGCGCTCCTCGCGCAGGTAGCTCGCGATATGGAGGGCGTAGCTCGGCGTGCCGACGAGGACCGTGGTCTTGTAGTCGCGCATAACGGCGACCTGCCTGGCCACGCTTTCGCCGGAGGCGGGTATGACCGAGGCGCCGATACTCTCGGCCGCGTACTGCATGCCCAGGGCGGCGGACGAGAGGCTGGGATGGAAGGATATCTGCGCGAGGTCGTGTTCTGTGAGTCCGGCTGCCCTCAGTATCCTCGCCACAAGAGCGGTCCACACCGCGATGTCGGTCGCGGTATAGCCGACGACGACGGGCTTGCCGGTCGTGCCCGAGGTCGAGTGGATGCGGACGATATCCTTGAGCGGCACGGCGAACATCCCGTAGGGATAGCTCGCCCGAAGGTCCTCCTTGGTCGTGAAGGGCAGCTTCGCAAGGTCGGCGAGCGAGCGGATTCCCTCCACCTCGACGCCCGCCCGGGCATAGCTTTCTCGATAGAAGGCGACATTCTGGCAGGCCCTTCGGAGCGTCGCCTGCAGACGCTCGACCTGCACCTGCTCCAGATCCTCGCGTTCCATCGTCTCGTGGGGATCGATCGCGCTCATGGAACCTCCCGCTCCTCGTCGATGGACGAGTATTCCTTTCCCAGATACGCCCGCTGAACGTCCTTGTTCGCCAGAAGTTCGGCTCCCGTGCCCTCGAGCACGAGGCCGCCGGTCTCCATGACGTAGCCGCGGTCCGCTATCTTCAGAATCGCCTTCGCGTTCTGCTCTACAACCAGTATAGTCTTTCCCTCGGCGCTCAAAGCCTCGATCGCCGAGAAGATCGTTTTAATGACGAGGGGGGCGAGCCCCATGGAGGGCTCGTCCAGCATGATAAGATCGGGCCTGGCCATCAGACTGCGGCCGATAGCGAGCATCTGCTGCTCGCCGCCCGAGAGCGTCCCCGCCAGCTGCCGCTCGCGCTCGGCGAGGCGCGGAAAGAGTTCGAAGACCCTGCGGATATCGGTCTCCGACTCCCTTTTGCCCGCGCGGCCGCCGAAGCGGCGCCGTACGACATAGCCACCGAGTTCGAGATTCTCCCGCACGGTCAAGGGCGCGAAGAGCTTTCTGCCCTCGGGAACGAGGGAGCAGCCCGATACGAGCATGCGCTCGGGCCTGAAGCCCGTGACATCAGATCCCTTGAACCAGATCGAGCCCTGCCTCGGCGGCACGAGACCTGCGAGGCAGGACAGAAGCGTCGTCTTCCCGGCCCCGTTCGCGCCGATGATGGCGACAATCTCGCCCGGCGCGACATGGAGCGACACGCCCTTGAGAACCTTGAGCTCTCCGTAGCCCGCCTCGAGGCTCCGCGCCCTCAACACGACGCACCTCCGTCAACGGAGGCACCGTCCTCCGGCTCCTCGTCCCGACCGAGATATATTTCTATAACAGCTTCGTTGCGCTGCACCTCGCGCGGCGTTCCCCGGGCGATTTTCTTTCCGAAGTCGAGCACGACGACCTCGTCCGAAATGTCCATGACCAGTGACATGTCGTGCTCGACGACGAGGACGGCGACGCCCGCGAGCTGTATCCGCTTTATGAGTTCGGAGAGCTCGCGCGTCTCGCGGTTGTTGAGCCCCGAGGCCGGCTCGTCGAGCAGAAGAAGACGGGGCTTGGATGCCAAAGCACGCGCGAGTTCGACGGCCCGCTGGATCCCGAAGGGGAGTGAGGCCGTCTTCATCGCGGCGTACTCGGCGATGCCCGCAAGCTCGACCGCCTTCATGGCCTCGGCGCGGATCGAACGCTCCTCGGCCCAGGTCCAGGGGGCGCAGAGCATACCCGAAACGAAGCCCGCCCTCCCCTGCGTGTGGCATCCGATCATGACATTCTCGAGCACGCTCATCGAACCCGAAAGCTTGACCGCCTGGAAGGTCCTCGAAATCCCCCTCCGGGCGACGCGATAGGGCTTCATGCCCGTGATGTCCTCGCCGTCGAAGAGGACCGTACCCGAATCCGGCGTAAGACTGCCCGAGATCAAGTTGAACAGTGTTGTCTTGCCGGCCCCGTTCGGTCCTATGACCGCGGTGATTTTTCCGGTCTCGGCCTCGAAGTCGACGCCGTCGACCGCGCGGAGCCCGCCGAAGGACTTCGCAAGTCCCCGCACCTCGAGAAGACTCACGTCGGCCTCCCCGCGCGGCGGCGACGCGACGCAAGGGACGCGATGCGCGACGCGGTAGATGCGATGCGCAATCCGAGGGAGGCGATGAAGGCGCGACCCGAGGGCCCTATGAACATCACCGCGATGAGAATCGCGCCGAACACCGCGTCGTCGAACGAACCGAAGACGCCCCGGAGCGAAAGGAAGTTCAAGACCAGGCCGGCGACGAGGGTGCCGGTGATGTTGGCCATTCCGCCCACCGCGACGATGGCGACGTAGCGGACCGACTTCATGAAGTTCGCCTCGCCGGGGCCGATCGATCCGTTGTAGTGCGTCATGAGGACGCCCGCGACGGCCGCGAAGGCGGCGCCGAGGATGAACACCTTGAGCTTGCAGCGCGCGGTGTCGACGCCCATGGCGTCGGCCGCCTCCTCACCGTCGTGGAGGGCGCGGAGGGCGCGGCCCGAACGGGATGATATAAGATTAACAAGAAGGAAAAGCCCGAGGGCCAGGACGAGCCAGGAGATCGTGAAATTGGCCGCCCGAGCCGCGCGGCCGCCCGTGATCGCCAAGCCGGGGAGGACGGTGAAAGCGGGCACGCTCGAAAGCCCGTCTGCCCCGCCCAGGGCCGTCGTGCCGCGAACCACCTTCTCGACGACGATGCCGAAGGCCAAGGTGGCCATGGCGAGGTAGTGGCCGCGGAGCCGAAGAACCGGCATTCCGATCAGGGCGGCGACGGCGACGGCGAGACAGACCGCGAGGCAGCACGAGAGCCAGGGCGAGGGCGAAAGGAATGCGGTGCCGTAGGAATCGTGACCGGACGAAAGAAGTCCAAGTGCTCCGAGGGCCTTGACCGGCGCCGAGGACGCAAAGGCCGAAAGATTCATCTTCGAAATGAAGGCCGAGGCGTAGCCGCCGATCGCGAAAAACCCGGCCTGTCCCATGTTGATTTGCCCTGCGTAGCCCATGAGCGCGCACAGGCCGAGGGAGGCGAGCGCGTAGTAGGCGGACATGGTGAGCTGGGTCATGAGATAGGAAGTCTTCGTCAGATTAGCGAGCGGCGGCAGGATAAACGCGAGGGCCGCGACGATCGCGGCGGGTATAAAGCGCTTCACGATCAGTACGCCTTGAGCGCGCCGCTCGCGCGTGATGAGAAGAGCCCCGTCGGCTTGGCGACGAGCACGGTAAGGAGGACGGCGATCGTCACGACGTCCTTGTAGGCCTCGGGGACGAGGACGATCGAAAAAGACTCGAGCATACCGAGGAGCATGCCCGCCGCGATCGCCGCGACACTGTTGCCCAGTCCGCCGAAGGCCGCCACCGTGAAACCCTTTATGGCCAGGGGCGCGCCGACCGCATAGTGCGTCTGCGTCAATGGCGCTACGACGCAGCCACCCAGGGCGCCGATCGCCGCGCTCATGCCGAAGGCGAGAGCGACCATCCTGCCGGGCGAGATCCCGCAGAGGCTCGAGCCCTCGCGGTTCGCCGAGCATGCGCGCATCGCCTTGCCCGTCATGGTCAGCTTGAAGAACACACTGAGGGCCGCGGCGATAAGCGCGATCGTGCCGAGGATCCAGAAAACCTGCGGCGAGAAATGCGCGCCGAGGAGGCTGACCGAGGACACCTCGTTGCCCGTGAAAAAGGGAACTGTTTTGACCGACTCCCCCCATAAAAGGAGGGCGGTCTCGCGCAGGACGATCGAAATGCCGACCGTCGCGATGATCATCTTGAGCACGCCGAAGCGGGCTATTCTCCTGAGTAGCAGGCGTTCGACGATGACGCCGACCGCGGCTGAGGCGAGGACGGCGATCGCGACGGCCAGTGCGAGCGGCATCGACGATGAAAGCACGGAGGCGATCATGCCGCCGAGCATCGCGAACTCGCCCTGGGCGAAATTGATGATCCCGGTCGCGTTGTAGATGATGTTGAAGCCGATGGCGACCGCCGCGTAGATGCTCCCGTAGGTCAGGCCCGAGATGAAATATTGAAGAAACAATTCAAACTGCATCACTCATTCCCGAACACGCGTCGCGCTCGCCTAAAGGCCGCCACCAGACGCTCGCCTCCAGGCACACCCTACTTGCCCGTATAGGGCACGAACTTGCCGTTCTTGACCGTGACCATGACCACGGAATCCATCCCGAGACCGTTGTGATCCTCCGGCGAGAAGCTGAAGACGCCCGCCGTCCCCGACAGCCCCTTGATCTTCTCGATCGCCGCCGCGATTTTCGCGGGTTCGGTGCTCTTCGCGCTTTCGATGGCCGCCTTGAGAATGGTCAGGGCGTCGATTGCGTGGCCTCCGAAGGTCGAAGCGTCCTCCTTGAAGGCAGACTTGTAATCGGAGTTATATTTTTGTAGTAACTTTTTCTGCGGATGCGAATCGGGCAGGTAGTCCGCGACGACGAGGCGGGAGCAGGGGAAGATGACGCCTTCGGCGGCCTCGCCCGCGGCCTCGACATACTTGATGTTCGCGAAACCGTGGCTCTGGAAGAGCTTCTGCGTCATCTTGAGCTGCTTCATGTTCTTGGCCACGATCGCCTGGGCGGGCTCGATCGACCAGTTCACCACCGCCTGCACGCCCGCAGCGTTCACCTTCGTGAGCAGGGCAGTCAGGTCGGTCGCGTTCGCGTCGTACACCTCGGATATCGCGATCGTGATCCCGTACTGCGCGGCGTACTTCTCGAGCTGGGCCTTGCCGCCGTTGCCGAAACCAGTGTTCGCCGCGACGACGCCGATCCTCGTGATCTTGAGATCGTTCATCGTCTTGTAGATCCACTCGGTGACGTAGTTGTCCTTCGGCGGAACCTTGAAAATGTACTGCGCGACGGGCGTCGTGATCGTTTCCGCCGATGCGCAGGAGATCAGCACGACACCGGATTTCTGGCAGATGTCTTTTATGGCGAGCGACTCCCCCGAGGTCGTCGGGCCGATGATCGCCACCACTTCCTCTTCGTCGATAAGCTGCTTTGCAAAGGAAATCGCCTTCTCCGAACTGCCGCCCGAATCCTTGACGATAAGCTCGATCCTGCGGCCGAGGATTCCGCCCGATTTATTCATTTCTTCGACGACCATGCGGGCGGTTTTTTCCTCGGGCGCGCCGAGGTTGGCGGCCGGGCCCGTGACGGCGAAAACAGCGCCGATCTTGATCGGCTCGCCCGCCGGGGCTGAAGCAAGGGAAGATAGGGGGAACACCGCGAGCGCGGCGATGAGGAAAAACCTGGCGATACGAAGCGTACGCATGGAAGCCTCCTCGTTCTACGACTTCGGCTCTCGACCGCGGCCCGCATATTTCGGCCCTGACCCGGCGATTGCCCACTTGCATGAGACCGCTCGTTGCCGGATGGTCTAGATCCGGCGCGTAACTATAGAAAGGAACGGTCCGGAGGACAAGTACCGGTTATAATACCATACGAGACTTCGGAATATATGTTTTTTTTTGGAGTTCCTCGAACCTTGTTGCACTCCCGCGAAAATCCTCGTCCGGAACACCCCGAAAGGGAGATCCCTTACGCCATTTTCGGGGCAACAAGGTTCGAGGCATTATCCTTCATTTGTATAATGCGAACTTCCCATCCTTGACGGTGAGCATGACGATCGAATCCATATCGAGCCCGTTGTGATCGTCTTTCGAGAAATTGAACACGCCCGCCGTTCCGGAAAAGCCTTTGAGATTCTCGAGCGCGTCGACGATCTTGTCGGCATCGGTGCTCTTCGCCCGCTCGATAGCCGCCACAAGTGCGGTGATTGCGTCGTAGGCGTGGCCTCCGAAGGTCGAGGCTTCTTCCTTGAACATAGCCTTGTAATTCGCGGCGTATTTCTGGAGAAGCTTCTTCTGGGGGTTCGAGTCGGGCAGTTCGTCCGCGACAAGGAGGCGGCCGCAGGGGAAAATGATACCGTTCGCAGCCTCGCCCGCGGCCTCGACATACTTGATGTTGCCGAAACCGTGGCTCTGGAAGAGCTTCTGCGTCATCTTGAGCTGCTTCATGTTCTTGGCCACGATCGCCTGGGCGGGCTCGATCGACCAGTTCACCACCGCCTGCACGCCCGCAGCGTTCACCTTCGTGAGCAGGGCAGTCAGGTCGGTCGCGTTCGCGTCGTACACCTCGGATATCGCGATCGTGATCCCGTACTGCGCGGCGTACTTCTCGAGTTGGGCCTTGCCGCCGTTACCGAAGCCCGTGTTCGAGGCGATGACCCCGATCTTCGTGATCTTGAGATCGTTCATCGTCTTGTAGATCCACTCGACGACGTAGTTGTCCTTCTGGGGAGACTTGAAGACGTACTTGGCGATCGGGTTGACGATCGTTTCCGCGGCTGCGCAGGAGAACAGAGGCACCCCGGACTTCTGGCACAGATCCTTGATGGCCATGGACTCGCCCGAGGTCGTCGGGCCGACGATGGCGACGACATTCTCCTCATCGATAAGCTGCTTCGCGAAGGAAATCGCCTTCTCGGAACTCGCCCCCGAGTCTTTGATGATTATCTTGAGCGGCCTGCCGAGAACACCACCGGCCTTATTGATCTCTTCCTCAAGCATTCGAGCGGTCCGCTCTTCGGGCGCTCCGAGATTGGCGGCCGGGCCGGTGACGGCGAAAATCGCGCCGATCTTTATCGGTTGGCCCGAGGGAGCGGCGAAAACCGCGGGAAGAAGCAGGGCGGCGATCACACAGCACAACGCGGCCCTGAGAATTCGTCCGATGCGCATACTGACTCCTTGCATAACGGTATCGACTTCCGACTATTCAGTCGGTCTTGCCCAAAAAAAACCAACCCTACTACCGATCGACGTAGACACCCCTGCGAAGAACCGTAAGAAAAAAATCCCATTCCTCCAGGTAGTGCGCGGTCACTGTTTCCGACGGCAGACCTGAACTGATTTCCCTCAAAAAATCATTCCGGGTTTTTATCAGTATCCATTTCAAAAACTCGACAAGGCGTGCCTTGGGAACAGCCAGCCCGGCCTCGCCGGCCGAGGCGAATACAACGGAAAAGTGCGCGTCGAAAATCCGTGCGGCCTTTTCGGCAAGCTCGGGATTATCAATACGCGAAGTCCGGGCGATGATGCCGATCATCGACGGATGCTCAATGTAAAAATCAATCGCAATTCTCGCTACAACCGCGAATCGTTCGAGAAGATCATCAGGGAGGCTTCGACCCTCCTTATCGAGACTTTTTTTTATATAGTCGTAGAGCTGTGAATACGAATACTCGACGATGAACAGGTATAATTCCTCTTTAGTCGAAATATACTCGTACAGCCCGCCCTTTGATATGCCTGCGGCCTCGACAATACGGTCGAGGGCGGCCTTGTCGAAGTCCCTGGCGCCGAATTCTGAAAGGCAGGCGGCGATGAGCCTTTCGCGTTTTGTCTCGGAAAGCGAATAAAAAGCCTTTTTCATACCAGCCTTGGCCGACTAATTGGTCGGCACGCTATCACGCAGAAACCATTCTGTCAAGAAACAACAGAATTCGAGGAACAGCCTGCCGCTTTTCAGATAATACGAACTACGGTATTATCTTTCCAACACTATATGTCATTGTGTCAATCTGACACAGTACACGGTTCGCTCTTGCGAGCCAGGCTTGCGACAAGGAGACTGCCATGGAAACAAAAATCGTCCGTTCCCCCTCGGCCTATTCATATCCTCTGCTGATCAAAAATATCTTGCTCGCCCCCATCGCCTATAATCCGGATCGGGAGATCGTCTATGGAAAGACGCGGCTGACATACCGCCAGTTCCGCGAACGAGTCGCACGCCTCGCCACAGCCCTCCGCGAGCTCGGTGTGAAGGAAGGCGACACTGTTGCGGTCATGGACTGGGACTCCAACCGCTACCTCGAGTGCTATTTCGCGATCCCGATGATCGGGGCTGTTCTGCACACGATCAACATCCGTCTTCCCGCGGAACAGCTGGCCTATACGATCGACCATGCCGAGGATCGATTCATCCTTGTCAACGAGGATTTTCTCCCTCTTCTCGAAGCCATCCGAGGCAGGCTGGATACGATCAAGAAATTCGTTCTCATGAAGGACAGCCCCTCATCAGCCGACAAGCCCGCAAACATCGAATTCGCGGCCGAGTATGAAGCCATGCTCGCCGCGGCCACGCCCATGGAGGACTTCCCCGATTTCGACGAGGACACCAGGGCCACGACCTTCTACACCACGGGCACGACCGGATTGCCCAAGGGCGTGTACTTCTCGCACCGCCAGCTGGTTCTTCACACGATCTCGGCCCTGGCGAGCCTTTCCTCGTCACCCTCCGGCATGAACTTCCACCGCGACGACGTCTACATGCCGATCACCCCGATGTTCCACGTCCACGCCTGGGGCATCCCCTACATCGCCACCATGCTCTGCGTCAAGCAGGTATATCCCGGCAAGTACATCCCCTCGAACCTTCTCAGGCTCATAGCCGAGGAAGGGGTCACCTTCTCGCACTGCGTCCCCACCATCCTCGCGATGATTCTGAAAGACCCCGCCGCCGAAACCGTGAGCCTGCGGCGGTGGAAGTGCATCATCGGCGGGGCGGCCCTGCCCAAATCGGTCTGCCTCGAAGCCCTGACCCGCGGCGTCGACGTGTTCGCCGGCTACGGCATGTCCGAGACCTGTCCCGTCCTCTCGATAGCGCGCTTGACGCGGGAGGAACTGGAACTGAACAAGGAGGATCAGGTGCCGCGCCGCGTCAGGACCGGCCACCCCATCGCCTTTGTCTATACCAGGATCTTGAGTCCCGAGGGCCGCGATCAGCCCGAGGACGACAGGAGCGCGGGCGAGATCGTGGTGCGCGCGCCCTGGCTGACTCAGGGCTACCACAAGGACCAGGCGAACTCGGAGCGGCTCTGGGAGGGAGGCTGGCTGCACACCCAGGACGTCGCCGTCAGGGACAAGACCGGCTCGCTCAGGATAACCGACCGGCTCAAGGATGTGATCAAGGTCGGCGGCGAGTGGCTCTCCTCTCTTGAACTCGAAGATATCATTATGGCGCATCCGGCGGTCGCCGAGGCGGCGGTCGTCGGCAGACCCGACGACAAGTGGGGCGAAACTCCGCTCGCGGCCGTCGTGCTCAAAAGCGGCCAGGAAATTTCGGCGCACCGCGTCATGGAGCACATCAAGAGCTACATCGACCGCGGCATCATCCCCCGCGAAGCCCTGCTGACGCGCGTCGAGCTGACGACGGCCATACCCAAGACCGGCGTGGGGAAGACCGACAAGGTCGCGTTGCGCAAGGCCTTCGCCGACAAGTAAGCGAGGGAAAAACGATAGTCGCAACAATCTTCGAGGAACCACAGAGGCGCCCAGGATGAAATGAGAACGAGCTTGCCCATGATCGCTTCGGCCGATAGAATCGGAACATACGGAGAATTTTATGCAACAAACGCCCAGAGCCGCCGATTTCTCCTGGCCGAATTTCGGTTTTTTTTTCAGCGATGTAGTGTCGCGTTTCGGCGACCGCATCGCTTTCAGATACCGCAGTCGGGGCGAGTCCGTCTTCGATGAATGGAGCTACGCACGGGTCGGGGCCGAGGGCTCGGCCCTCGTCCACAGTCTTCTTTCCCGAGGTCTTTGCCGCGGCGACCGCGTCGTCATCTGGTCCGAGAACAGGCCCGAGTGGGGGACCGCGTACTTCGCCCTGGTCGCCGCGGGCTTCGTCGCGGTGCCGGTCGACGTGCTCCTGCCCGAAGAGGATGTCGCGCGCATCGTCGAGGCAGCGGAGCCGGCGGCTCTCATCGTAGCCCGCAAAGAAGCCGATCACCTGCCAGAGGTGCTCCGCGGATATTCCAGAACCGGCTCCTCGCAGCGGCTTGTGATCGTCGGTCTCGATGGAAGGCCGGACGTGGGTGGCGGGACCGTCTGTCTCTCCTGGGCCGAGGCGGTCGCCGGCGGAACTGCGCCCATGCCCGATCCGGCGCTCATCGCACCCGACGATCTGACCTCGCTCATCTTCACCTCGGGCACGACCGGCAACCCCAAGGCCGTCATGCTCGCGCACCGGGGCATCATCGCCAACATCGCCGCCTCGATCGACGCCCTGCCGATCTATCTGGACGACGTGTTCGTCTGCGTCCTCCCCCTTCACCACACCTACCCGACGACCTGCACGCTCCTCTCTCCCCTCGCCGTGGGAGCTTCCGTCACGATCTGCGAGAAGATCGTGGGCAAGGTGATCATCGACGACGCGCGCGACACGGGCGGAACGATCGTCATCGGGGTGCCCATTTTGTTCGACAAGCTGGCACAGGGACTCGTGCAAGGCATCAAAGGGAAAAGTCTTGTGCTGAGAGTCTTCGTCGGCCTTCTGCGCGCCCTTTCGCGCGCGGGGCTAACGCTCGGCATACGGGGCATAGGCCGAGCCCTTCTGCGCAGCGTCCGCGCAAAAGCCGGCTTCGGCAGCATACGCCTTCTCGTGTCGGGCGGAGGGCCCCTGAGCGCCGCGACGGCGCGGATATTCGACGAGTTCGGCTTCACGATCGTCCAGGGCTACGGCATGAGCGAGAACGGCCCCCTCATTTCGACCAACCGCCCCGGCAGGCTCGACCACCGCTCGGCGGGGCTCGCCGTGCACGACACCCTCGTTCGCATCGCCGATCCGGACGCCGAGGGCGTCGGGGAAATCCAAGTTAAGTCTCCTTCGCTCATGAAAGGCTACTGGCGTAATCCCGATGAGACAGCGAAAACCTTCACCCCGGACGGCTGGCTCAAAACAGGAGACCTCGGGAGAATCGACGAGCGGGGTTTTATTTATATAACCGGTCGCATTAAAAGCCTCATCGTCACCGCCGGCGGCAAGAATATCTATCCCGAGGAGATCGAAGCGCACTTCACCGGCTCGCGCGTCGTCAAGGAAGTGCTCGTCGTCGGGAAAAGCCTCAAAACATCCGATGCCTTCCATGCCGCGGAAGAAGTCGCCGCAGTCATCGTGCCCGATCTCGAATCGATCGCCGAAGACCACGGCGGGGACTCGGCATCCGACTCGGCATACGTCGAAGGGCTCATAAAAGACGAGGTGGAGCGCGTCAACCGGATGCTTCCGCCCTACAAGAAAATCAGCGACTTTTTCGTGCGCACGACCGAATTCGAGAAAACCTCGTCGAAGAAGATCAAGCGCTTTTTGTATAAAACCTGGGAGGCGGCGACACGCTGAGCTTGCAGCAGCATTTCTGATGCGATAGTTTATATTTATGCCCCCTGTACGGCGAGGAAAAGCAACACTTATCCCCTTTGCCACAGCGTGCGCCTTAACGGCCATCGCTGCTGCGGTCCTTCTCGGCTGCACCATGGGAGCGGTCGGAACCTATCGGGGCGCCCTGTTCTACGTCGATCCATCAGCCTCTGCGGACGGCGACGGAAGCGCGGCAAATCCTTGGAAGGACCTGCAAACAGTCGTCGACTCCTTGGTCGAAACCACCGCCTACGATAGCTACCCCTATACAAGCTCGAAGGGTAGGCACGTCGTCAACAAAGGAGCCCCGGTCAAGCCGGGCGATACCATCGTTCTCGCCGACGGCGACTACGGTCCATTGAGCATCCACGAGAAACTCAACCTCCGCGAGATCACCATTCGCGCCGCCGAGGGAGCTCATCCCCGCTTCGACACGATTCACATACGCGCTTCCTCGCTCTGGAGGCTGTCGGGCCTGACGATCGACAATCCCACGGTCAATATAGGGAACGCAAACAGGACAATGCTCTTCATCGAAAGCCACGGCTGGCGAGGTCCGTCGAACGACATCGTCATCGAGAACTGCCACATCAGTTCGGGTAATACTTACGACCCTCGTACCTTATCGGCCGATGAATGGAACACCATAGCCTGGTCCGGCATCAGGGCCGATGGCGATCGGATCACGATACGCAACAACCAGCTTACGACCGTCAACTTCGGGATCTCGGTTACCGGAAATGACTGCCTCGTTCAGAACAACCTCATCGACGGCTTCTGCGGGGACGCGATGCGCGGCCTGGGAAACGGTCACGTCTTCGAATACAACACCGTCCAGAACTGCTATGTGGTGAACGGTAACCACTGCGACGGCTTTCAATCCTGGGTTGTCGAGGGCGAGGATCCGCCCGAACGCGTCACGCTCCGCGGCAATAGAATATTCCAGTGGACGGGTGAGCGGCCGCAGTTATCGGAATATCTCCAAGGGATCGGCCTCTTCGACGGTCCCTATATCGGCTGGCGCATCGAGAACAACCTCGTCGTAACCGACATGTATCACGGTATCACGGTCAGTATGGGAATCGACTGCGTCGTCGTCAACAATACGGCGATCGACGAACAGAAGGAACCCTGGCCTGCAGGAAGTACGCAGAACCGCTATCCCTGGATCTCGATCGGGAATCACAAGGATGGAAGGCCGAGTTCGAACTGCCTGATCCGCAACAATGTCGCGCCAAGTATACACGCCGGCGAAGGCTGCAAGGCCGACCACAATATCGAAGCGAAGTACGAGGACTATCCCTCGCTCTTCATAGCTCCGCAGGATTTCGACTTCCGGCCCAGGCCCGGGTCGCTCCTCGACGGGACCGCATACTACCGCCTCGCCCCGCCCTTGGACATCACGCGTTCGCCGCGGCCCCTCGGCGGCGGCTTCGACATCGGCGCCTTCGAACGATAAGAAAGTCTTCGCGTTCGGACAAGATACGATCGAGAGACAAGTTCCACTACCGGCAGTTTGCCGGCACGTCAGAAGTAGATGCAGATTCCGATGCAGGCCGCGTTGCCCTGGCGCGTCCCGAAGAAATACTCGGCATCCTCCTTTGTCGTAGAGACGGTCCCTCCGGCCGACACCACATGCGAGGGGAAGGTCGCCTGGAAGGCAAGTTCGTAGTCGAGGAAGATTGCCAGATTGTCGAGGAGTGAAAGCTCGACACCGAGCACCGGTCCGACGCCGATCTCGTCCAGAACGAGCTTGGTCCAGTTGTTCTCGTCGACCGAGGTCTTTTCGCTCGAATGCGAATACCCGGCGAAGAGGCCGAGATAGAGCTTGGCCTTTGTACCGCCGAGATAGCGGGCGCCGAACAATCGGATGCCGGTCGAAAAGTCTTCCGTTTCGGCCTTCTCGTAACGGACAAAAAGCCCCGAGCGGCCGAACCACAGGCCCTTGACCGCCTGAACTCCGACGCCGCCGTTGAACTCCTCGACATTGAAGGGAAAGCCGTTCGAACAAAAAAGAGCTCCGAACCGAAGGCCCGTCGAATCGGCCTTATTGGCTGTCGATGCCGTTTTAGCGCTCGGCGCGGCCCCGAGCGGCGCAATCATACAAACAATCAATACTACACTTAACAGATAATAACGCACATCATCCTCGCTTCAGGATAATCTGCAGCATCTTACTCGGTCCTATATTGTATCATGTAAAACGGAATTTGACCATTTTGATTTTAGGGAACCTCTAAATACCCGGTTGGTTTTTAAGGTCCCCTTTATTTATAGCTACCTTGTCTACTCAATCTTTAAAAAAAGAATGCGAACACTTAATCATCGTCAGATGCCAATTTCAAATCAAACATCCTAACCGCAACATCATATACGTGTTTTTTTTATTCAGACATCCTCCGTAATTCCATCCAGGAAGCACTCTTTTCGGCTTTCGCTACTTCCTGATCTCGACGAGTTCGGTAACTCTGTTCGGAGTTCCAGGCCCCTGGTTCCCCTCATACCGATAAACAGTTCCGTCCTCGCCGATCAAAAACCGTCCGCTCCACAACGCCGCCAAGGCACCGGTCAAGGTAAGTTTTACTTTTATAGCTTTCTTACCTTTGTATTCGCCGTCGCCCTCGCGTTGTATTTCCATTACCACGGCCTTTGACGGGTCTTCCATGGAAATCACCGGGAACTTCAGATTTTTTAAACCCTTTTGACCGAGGGCCTTGAGCGCATACGAAAAACCGAATCCATAGAAATCGATGTTTTTCAATTCGTATTTCCCGGAAATCGTTTTGCCGTCCCAGGTCCCTTTTGTTTCTACATAGTTGCCCGAGCGGACCATTTTTACACTACCCTGCTTTGACTGTATTTCCGTTTCAACGACCGTCCAATCACTAGCCAGCAAGCTCGAGACACGACCTTCATCGCCCTCCTCGACAATGCTCAAAAAACCGTCTTTCAGCGTCTCAGTATAAATACTGACTCTTTGTTCTGTCTTTCCTTTGATCGTCGTGCTGTATACACGTGTCTCTGCATAGGCAGTGCTTGCGACAGCCAGAACAAAGACTGCAAGGGCTGTGAACCGCATAGTCCCTCCGGAAATGACGTACACGTTGGATACAACAACAATAAAACGAGAAAGTGACGATTGGGAATCTCAAAAAACCGGTTGGTTTTTTGAGGTCCCCTGCAATTCCCGAAAGGGAATCAATTCCCGAAAGGGAATCAATTCCTGCAAGGGAATTAGTTGCCTTGCGGGAATTGCTTTTTTCTAAGGTTGATGACAAGTATCGACAGGCTTCAACGCACCACCACGAAATCCGACAGCCAAATTTCATCGACCTTGCCGAGCGAAAGCCGTGCGTTGAACGCGTCGCGTAGTGCGGCTTTTATACCGGCCTCGTAGGCTGGAGCGAGGCGCTCGGCCGGCTGCGACTGTAGTATTTGCACCGCGGCTGCGCGCAGAACAGGAGTTTTCTTTTTGAGTTCTTCGGTAAAGGCTATATCCGATGCATCGTAAGGGACGGCTATTGCCGCTATGACGACAGCGCCATCGGGGTCCGCGCTCCTGGCCCGTATGGTGCCGATCCCCGTAAATGCTGTTCGGCCGCGGCCTTCCGCCTTGACCGTAAAAGCAGCCTCGCGCTCGAGTTTTTTTTCACGCGAGCCCGAGACGAGGGCGATAGCGGTCCCGACGATCAGGACGAGAGCCAGCAAGGCGGCGACTATGGCGAGTACGCGTACTGCGACCACGGACCCGCCTGCGCGGCCAGATTCGACCGCAGTATCGTACTCGTACCTGCGTATTCCCTCTCGCATACGAGAATCCTAACCAAGTCTGCACGCGATCGCAAGACGAGCGGGTCGGACGGGAATGCCCTCACAGTTTCCCCGTCCAGAGCTCTTCGAGAAGGGAGGCTACGCTCATAATCTCGATGCCGCGGATACTAGTCGGCCTCGGTGTCTGACAGACGAGAATTCGCCGCCTGAAGGCTCCTTACGTCGAGCGACTAGTCGATCCATGTCCGACTGCCTGGGGCCGAAAAGGAAAATCGACTTGGAAAGAATACGGATCTCGTGCCGGCGTCGGATGTCTATATCTTTTTTTCACAAAAGGGGACCTCGAAAAACCAACCGGTTTTTTAGAGGTCACCAAAACAACATCACAATCGCCTCAACTCGACTCAACTCAATGAAGCCTTTTCCTAGGAACGCAACCTTTTTATACAGCGCCTCGCGGTTCAAGCGAATACTCATACGGCCACACATCGGCGTTCCACTTTCTGCCTTTCAGTTACGGTAGGATATTCACGAGTTCGATCACCATTGAAGAGGTGCCGGGCCCCCTGTTGCCGGTAAATTTGAGTATCCGCCCTTCTTCATCGACGAGAAATCGGGCCGACCAAAAATGGGACAGGATTCCTGTCAAGGACATTCGAACCTTGATCGCCTTTTGTCCCTTGAAAAACTCGACGCCTTCCCGCTTAAGTTCCATGACAGCGGGGGACGATGGATCCTCGCGATGGAGCATCATGAAAGTTATCGACTCGAGGTTTTGCACAAGCATCGCCCTGATTGCAAATTCGAACCTGCAACCGTAAAACCCGTATCCCTTGAGATCTCGACGCAGTTCGATCCGCTTACCTTTCCATGAGCCCGAGACTCTCAGCGTGAGGCCATCGCACGCGACAACCAAAGATCCGTGCGGCGACTCGATCAACTCGCAGGTAACGCGGCCGTCGGCGTCCAAGATTGACCGTGTCTTGCCATCCTCGTCTTCGATAACTACCTCGCGTCCTCCTGTTACAGCTCTCTCATAGATCTGAGTTGCGCTCGTCCTCGTTTCGCCTTTTATTGTCGTCGTCATGATGCGTGTTTCGGCTGATAGCGCGAGACCTGCAGAACCGATGCAAAGGATTACGGCGGTCATACATGCAGATCGAGGCATAGGTCCTCCCTGCTCATGAACACACTGGTGAAACACGCGAGCGTACAATAAATAAAGTACCTCGAACCTTGTTGGGCCAAATGTTTCTACAAAAAGAATCTCTTATAAAAAGCTATTCTATCACCCACAAGGATCAAGGAAAAAAACAGTCTGGAAAGGACAAAAAGTATACACCGCTTTGTTTTTCCCGCAAGAGAAATTTGTTTCATCATACTTGAAACTTCTCTTTGTTTTTACTAAAGTGCGGCTAGAGTCGGATTTTTTCATAGAAACGACAAAAACCGCAGAGCTTTCAAAAGCCGGCGGATTACGATAGAGGATTTCGAAAAACGGAAGTTTTTTCGAAGTCACCCTTATTACAAGCGATTCCCGATATCTACCAAAGAGGTTGGAGACCGACATGGCTATCGACATCCACAAAATGCGCAATATCGGTATCAGCGCCCACATCGATTCCGGCAAGACGACTCTATCCGAGCGCATCCTGTACTACTGTCAGAAAATTCATGCCATTCACGAGGTGAAGGGCAAAGACGGCGCCGGCGCTACCATGGACTCGATGGACCTCGAGCGCGAACGCGGAATTACGATCCAGTCCGCCGCCACCAATGTCTCGTGGAAGGACTACACGATCAATCTGATCGACACCCCCGGTCACGTGGATTTCACCATCGAGGTCGAGCGCAGTCTGCGTGTTCTCGACGGCGCCATTCTCGTTCTCTGTTCGGTGGCGGGCGTCCAGTCCCAGTCGATCACCGTCGACCGTCAGCTCAAGCGCTATCATGTTCCTCGGCTCGCATTTATCAACAAATGCGACCGCACCGGCGCAAACCCCTTCAAGGTCAAGGCGCAGCTCGCGGAAAAGCTGGGCTTGAATCCGGTCTTCATGAACATCCCCATCGGACTGGAGGACAAGCTCGAGGGCGTCATCGATCTGCTCGAAATGAAGGCCGTTTATTTCGACGGAGCCAACGGAGAGGTGCTCCGCTACGCCGAGATACCCGCCCACCTCGCCGCCGATGCGGCCCGCTACCGCGAAGAGCTTATCGAGGCCGCTTCGATGTTCGACGACGAACTTATGGAAGCGGCCCTCGAAGGCACTGCAACCAACGAGCAGATTGTCAGGGCGGTCCGCGCGGGCTGCATCTCCGAGCGACTTGTTCCGGTTTTCGTCGGCTCGGCTTACAAGAACAAGGGTGTCCAACTCCTCCTCGACGGCGTGGCCGCCTATCTTCCTGATCCGACCGAGGTCAAGAACTACGCCCTCGACCTGGACAAGGGCGAGGAGCAGGTTCTGCTCAAGGCCGATCCGAACGAGAAGACGGTCGCCCTCGGCTTCAAGCTCGAAGACGGGCAGTACGGCCAGTTGACCTATGTCCGCATCTACCAGGGCGACATCAAGAAAGGCAGCGAGCTTTTCAACACGCGGTCGCGCAAGAAATTCAAGGTCGGTCGGCTGGTGCGTATGCACGCGAACAACATGGAAGACATCAACGAGGGATACAACGGCGATATCGTGGCGCTCTTCGGCATCGACTGCGCCTCGGGCGACACCTTCTGCCACCCCGATCTCAATTACGCCATGACCTCGATGTACATCCCCGAACCGGTCATCTCGCTCGCCATCGAGCCCGCCGACAAAAAATCGGCCGATCAGATGGCCAAGGCCCTCAACCGTTTCACCAAGGAAGACCCGACCTTCCAGACCTACGTCGATCCCGAGTCGAACCAGACCATCATCAAGGGCATGGGGGAACTCCACCTCGAAGTGTACATCGAACGCATGAGGCGGGAGTACAAGTGCGAAGTTACGACGGGCAGACCCCAGGTCGCATATCGCGAGGCCATCACACAGCGGGCCGAGTTCAATTATACACACAAGAAGCAGACCGGAGGCTCGGGCCAGTACGGCAAGGTCGCGGGCTTCATCGAGCCTTGCGAAGACAAGAACTACGAGTTCGTCGATCAAATCAAAGGCGGGGCCATCCCCAAGGAGTTCATCCCCTCCTGCGACAAGGGCTTCCAGGAAGCTATCAAAAAAGGCACACTCCTCGGCTTCCCGATCGTCAACACCCGGGTCACGATCAACGACGGCCAGTCCCACCCGGTCGACTCCTCGGACATAGCCTTCCAGCTCGCCGCGATCGGCGGCTTCCGCGAGGCGTACGAGAAGGCCAAACCCGTCATTCTCGAACCCATCATGCGCGTCTCGATCGAAGGCCCCACCGAGTTCCAGGGCAACTTCTTCGCCTCGATCAACCAGCGCCGCGGCATGATCGTCTCGTCGACAGAAGAGGGTAGTTTCTGCAAAGTCGAGGCCGAGGTCCCCCTGTCGGAGATGTTCGGCTTCTCGACCGTCATCCGCTCGCTCTCGCAGGGCAAGGCCGAGTTCACGATGGAGTTTTTGAAGTACGGAAGGGTGCCGAGCGCCGTTTCCGATCAGCTCCGCAAGGAATACCTTGAAAAGAAGAAAGCCGAGCAGGGCAGGTGATGGATTCGCCGCGGAGTAGCGAAGGGGCTCTTTCGCCGCACCTCCGCGGTCCATCATCGGGTACACCGTGATTCCGGTTTTGCCCGCGAAGACTT
>CAZXXZ010000018.1:0-41732 GCA_964644505.1 uncultured Treponemataceae bacterium
CCTCTTACGCGCGTGTCTGTTTTTCCTGATTGAGTCGCAACAAGCTTCGAGGAACCTCATTGGTGTAACGATACACTTGACCTGGGTTCTCCCACCCCCCTATACTGCCCGCACACGGGGGCGGTATGAAGTTCACCGACGGCTTTTGGCGCAACAGAATCGGTGTCGAGGTTTACAACGCATATCGAGTATACGACCTGGAAGTCGACGCCGCATCGATCACGGCGTATGCGCCGTATTTCGACGTATCGAATAGAGGCCAAACGCTGCAAGGCCCCCTGCTTACCTACCGGCTTTCGTCTCCTCTCGAAGGTGTCATCCGCGTGCAAATGTGGCACTACAAGGGCTCGGCACGAAAGGGGCCGTTTTTTTCGACAGCGACGGAAGACTCGCAGATGGTCCCCTGTATCGAAGACAATCCCGTCGAGGCTGTCCTCAGATCCGGCGGACTAGAGGCGCGACTGGCGAAAACAGGTCCCTGGTCTTTGGCCTTCTATGAAAGCGGGCGGAAGCTGACCGATTCGGGATGGAAAAATTCAGGCTATGTCCGTCTCGCCGATGGCTCCGTCTACATGAAGGAACAACTCGCCATTGATGTCGGCGAGTGCATCTACGGCTTCGGGGAGCGCTTTACGGCCTTCGTCAAGAACGGTCAGGTCGTCGAGTGCTGGAACGCCGATGGCGGAACATCGAGCGAACTCGCTTATAAAAATATTCCCTTCTATCTATCGAGCAAGGGCTATGGGGTCTTTGTGAACGAGTGCGGCCGGCTCTCGTTCGAGATCGGGTCGGAGAAGGTCTCGAGGGTCCAGTTCAGCGCGCCCGGAGAATACCTGGAATACTATGTCATCGCCGGCGGATCGCCCAAAAAGACGATCGAGTTGTATACCGCCTTGACCGCTCGTCCCGCCCTGCCGCCCGCCTGGAGTTTCGGACTCTGGCTCACCACCTCCTTCGTAACAGACTACGATGAGGCCACGGTCACGAGCTTCGTCGAGGGCATGGCCGAACGGAAAATTCCACTCTCGGTTTTTCATTACGACTGTTTTTGGATGCGGGAGTATCACTGGTGCGATTTCAAGTGGGATTCGCGGTTCTTCCCCGATCCAGCCGGACAGCTCTCGCGCCTGAAAGCCCGCGGTCTCAGGATCTGCGTCTGGATAAACCCCTATATCGCGCAACGTTCGTCCCTCTTCGAAGAGGGGGCGCGGAACGGCTACCTGCTCAAGACTAAGGACGGCGGAGTCTGGCAGACCGATGCCTGGCAGCCGGGCATGGGTATCGTGGACTTTACGAACAAGGCGGCGCGCGAGTGGTATGCCGCCGCTCTCGAGCGGCTTCTCGATATGGGCGTCGATTGCTTCAAGACCGATTTCGGCGAGGTGATTCCTATCGAAAACGTTGTCTGGAACGACGGCTCCGATCCGGAGCGAATGCATAACTACTACACACTGCTGTACAACGAGACGGTGTTTTCGCTGCTCGAGCGCAAGCGGGGCAGGGGCGAGGCCGTCCTCTTCGCGCGGTCGGCGACGGCCGGCGGACAGAAGTACCCGGTCCACTGGGGCGGGGACTGCACGGCGACCTATGTATCGATGGCCGAGAGTCTGCGCGGCGGACTTTCACTCGGTCTTGCCGGTTTCGGCTTCTGGAGTCACGATATATCCGGCTTCGAGCACACCGCGACGCCGGACCTGTATAAACGCTGGGCTGCGTTCGGGCTATTATCGAGTCACAGCAGGCTTCACGGCAACGCTTCGTACCGGGTTCCCTGGCTCTTCGACGAAGAGGCCGTCGATGTCGTCCGCTTTTTCGCGCGCCTCAAGTGCAGGCTCATGCCTTATCTGTATCGAGTCGCCGTCGAGGCGGCGAGGACCGGCGTACCCATGATGCGCGCGATGTTCCTCGAGTTCCCCGACGATCCCGCCTGCCGCTATCTCGACCGCCAGTATATGCTCGGCGACAGCCTCCTCGTCGCCCCGGTTTTTTCCGAGACCGGCGAGGTCGAGTACTACCTGCCCGAGGGTTCCTGGACGAACCTCATACGTGGAGATCGCATCGAGGGCGGCCGATGGCTTCGCGAGAAGCACGGCTACTTGAGCCTGCCGCTCCTCGTCCGTGAAGGAGCCTTGATCGCGTTCGGCGCTTGTGACGACAGGCCCGATTACGAGTGGGCGGACAACGCGACGCTCGGACTGTACGGCCTGCGCGACGGCGAATCTGTCACTGCAGAGGTTCCGAAACTGGGCGCATCCCTCTATGCAGGTCCGGCACTCGCGGTCACGATTCAGCGTTCCGGCTCGGTGTATTACGTCAATTCGAGCGGTGTCGGTCTTCCCTGGTCCCTCGAACTTGTCGGAGGGGAGTTCGACAAACCCCTCGGTAGTTTCTCTGCAGAGGGCGCCCGTCTTGAAAAAAGAGCCGGCAGTATCATCGCCGTTCCGTCCGCGCCCGGAACGCCGTTCATAATCAAATTGACCGAGTGATAAAAAGAAAACTCATGATGGGGAAAGCCGTTTACACCGATCTTTCGCGGTCGCCCCGCGAGCGGGCGGCCGATCTTGTGTCGCGCCTTACGCCCGAGGAAAAGCTCGGTCTCATGTCTTCCGCGATGCATGCGGTGCCCCGTCTCGGCCTGGAGGAGTTCCATGTCGGCGGAGAGGCCGCGCACGGGCTTCAAAGCTCCGAGGGGCCTTCGACGCTCTTTCCTCAAACCATCGGACTCGCCTGCACCTGGGATGAAGAGCTGCTCGAAGCCATTGGCGATCTCATCGGCGACCAGGCTCGCGCGTATTATTACCGAAGGGATCGCATAGGCGGTTTGTGCCTCTGGGCCCCGACGGTCGACATGGAGCGCGATCCTCGCTGGGGCCGTACCGAAGAAGCCTATGGTGAGGATCCGACCCTCGCAGGGCGGCTCTCCGCGGCCTTTGTCAGGGGGATGCAGGGCCACGACCCCCGGATACTCAAGACGGTGCCGACGCCCAAGCATTTCTACGGCAACAACAACGAAACGGACCGCATGAGCTGTTCGGCGTCCATCGACGAAAGATCGAAGCGCGAATACTACCTCCGTGCCTTCGAGCCGACCTTGTCGGCGTCCGGAGCGCGCGCCGCCTCGTTCATGACATCGTATAACGCGATCAACGGCGTTCCTGCGATCTTCAACCCCGATATTGAGAAAATCGTCAGGGGAGAATGGGGTTTCGATGGCTTCGTCGTCTGCGATGCCGGTGCGCTCGAAGCCTCCGTAACGAAGCACCATTACTGCCCCGATCTCGCGCACGCGATAGCGCGTGCGCTCCGTGCGGGCGTCGACAATTTCACCGAACCGGCGTCCCTCGTGCGGACGGCCCTGCTCGAGGCTCTTGACCAGGGACTCATCGACTGGACCGACATCGACCGCGCCTTGGAGCGGAGCCTTGCGGTTCGTATCAGGCTCGGACAGCTCGATCCGCCTGAAACCGATCCTTATGCGACTATCGGATCAGCTTCTGTCTGGTCGAATCGGGGTCGGGACCTCGCGCTCAAGGCCGCGCGGGAGGCACTCGTCCTTCTCGAAAACCGAGGAAATCCGCCCATCCTGCCGCTCGATCCGAAGAGTATCGGGAAGATAGCCGTACTCGGCCCCCTCGCCGAAGTCGTCTTCCGCGATTGGTATGCGGCCACGCCTCCGTATCGCGTCAATCCTCTCGCCGCCCTCGTCGCCCGTTTAGGTGAGGAAAAGATTATGTATGAAGACGGCTGCGATTTGATTTCGCTTAGGGCGGGCGACGGTCGCTGGGTTGGCGTGCGCTCGTGGATCGACCGTTCGCTGGCTGCCGAGAGACCGGCCGAGGGCTCGGGGGGGCTCTTCCGGCGCTGCGATTGGGGCTGGGAGAACGTGACCCTGCGATCGCTCGCCACCGGGCAGTTCGTGACCCTCACCGGGCGCGGTCTTGAAGCCGATGCTTCGGAAATTTGGGACTGGCATGTCAGAAGCCGCTTTTCGTTGGAGTGCTGTGAAAGTATTTCGGAGGATCCACGGATCCGCCTGCGTACCTGGGATGGCGGTGTCGTGGGCCTCGATACGGATAGATCCTTGGTTCCTCTCTCGAATGATGCCGAGGGCGAGGTCTTTACTCTGCGGAAATGTCGCGATGGAATCGCGGCCGCCGCGGACGCCGCAAGGCTGGCGGATACCGCGATCGTCTTCGTCGGAAACCATCCTCTTCTTGTCGCCAAGGAGGAAATCGATCGTACGGATATCGGCCTGGCTCCCGATCAGGAGAAGCTCGTCGAGGCGGTTGTCGCCGCCAATCCTCGTACCATCGTCGTTATTGTGGGCGGGTATCCATTTGCGCTCGGCTCGTGGAAGGACAAGGCCGCAGCGATACTTTATACCGCCCACGGCGGCCAGGAAGCAGGAACGGCTGTCGCCGACCTGCTTTTCGGTGACGTTGATCCAGCGGGCAGACTGCCCATGACCTGGTACCGCTCCCTGGACCAGATAGGCGGTATCATGGACTACGATATCGCCGCGGACAGACGGACGTATCTCTATTTCGAGGGCGACCCGCTGTACCCATTCGGTTACGGACTCTCGTATGCACGTTTTGGGTATTCGTGGCCGGGGGGCGGCCCTGTTGTCGTCGAGACGGACGACGGTTCCGAGTACTCTGTCGAGTTCGTCGTCGAGAACCAGTCAGAACGCTCGGCTGATGAAGTCGTGCAGCTCTATATACGCAGCCGCGGTTCTCGTCCTTGTAAGCCTCGGCTCAAGCTTGCGGATTTCAGGCGGATAAGCTTGGCTCCGAGGGAAAGGCGAACGCTTGTGCTTTCCGCGAAGATAAAAGAGTTTCAGTATTGGGATGAGAATGCGAAGGTCTGGGCCTGCGAGGAAGGTGACTGGGAGTTTTTGATCGGTGCTTCGAGCGCCGATATCAGGCTGTCGGTCACGTTTTGTATCGGTACCGTAGGAACCAGAACGTGAAAATCGTATGCAGGAAGCGCAGATATGAGTAAGGATATGCACGATCCATGGACATGGGCGAAAGAACGGCTTGGAGGGTTTTGGCACGGCGGCGACTGGAACCCCGATCAATGGCTCGACAGGCCGGAAGTGATCGAGGAGGACTTTCGTCTTTTCCGCCTCGCGGGTGTCAATGTCGTCTCGATCGGCATCTTCTCCTGGTCGCGTCTCGAACCCGAGGAAGGTCGCTACGACTTCGGATGGCTCGACGATATCATGAACAGGCTCGACCGCGCCGGTATGAAGGCCGTTCTCGCGACACCCTCGGCGTCCAAGCCCGCGTGGATGTTGCGTAAGTATCCCGAGGTGCTTCGATGCTCGGCTGACCGCAGCCGCGATCTGCACGGGCAGCGGCACAACCACTGTTATACTTCGCCCGTCTATCGCGCCAAGGCCGCCGCAATGGCCCGGGCTCTGGCCGAACGATACGGCGTTCATCCGGCCCTCCTCGCCTGGCATGTATCGAACGAGTACGGCGGAGAGTGCCACTGCCCTCTGTGCCAGGACGCATTCAGATCATGGCTGCGCGGACGCTACGGTAGTCTCGATGATCTCAATCGTGCCTGGTGGAATGACTTTTGGGGTCATCGGTATTCGGATTGGGCCGAGGTCGAATCGCCATCCGATCGGGGTGAAAATTCGAATCCGAGCCTCAATCTCGATTGGAGACGATTCGTCGATCATCAAAGCCTCGATTTTTTCTTGACCGAATCAGCTCCTTTACGAAAGCTGACGCCCCATGTACCTGTCACGGTCAATATGATGGGAACCTATCCCGGTCTCAACTACCGGAACTGGGGCGAATACATCGATGTCGTCTCTTGGGATTCGTATCCGCGCTGGCACAACGCCGAACGCGACGATTTCGACGAAGCCTCGGCCGTCGCCTTCCGCCATGATCTGATGCGGAGTATAAAACGGGGCAAACCTTGGCTTCTTATGGAAAGTACGCCGAGCCAGGTCAATTGGCAACCCATCAATCGGCTCAAGGCGCCGGGGATGCATCTTCTGTCCTCGGTGCAGGCGCTCGCCCACGGCTCGGATTCCGTGATGTATTTCCAGTGGCGCAAGTGCCGAGGCGGGTTTGAACAGCATCACGGTGCAGTGGTCGACCATGGGGGAGCCTCGAATACACGGGTGTTCCACGAAGTGGCGGATGTGGGCCGTTTTTTGAAAGAAAACGAGGATATGGCTGGTTCGGTGTATAAGGCCGAAGCGGCGGTGATCTACGATTGGGAATGCAGATGGGCGATCGACTTCTTCAGCGGTTACGGCAGGCCGGAACGAGATTACGAACGCGCCTGCGAGGAGTTCCACAGGGCGTTCTGGCGTCGTTCGATAGCCTGCGATGTTCCGGCTCAGGACGACGATCTTTCATGCTATAAAATTGTCGCTGCACCCTGGCTTTATCTATTGAAAGAAAAAACGGCCGAACGCCTTTCCGCCTTCGTCGAGGACGGCGGGATTCTTCTTTTGACATTTTTCTCGGGCATGGTGAACGAGAACGGCCTCTGCTTCGAGGGGGGATTCCCCGGTCCCCTGCGCCGTCTTGCAGGCCTGTGGGCCGAAGAACTCGATCCGCTCTGGAAGGGACAGCGGAACCGGCTCGTGCCGGCCGTCGGAACAGAATCATGGCTTTCGGGCGAATATGCCGTCGATTCGTTCTGCGGCCTCATACGACCAGAAAGCGCCGAGACGCTTGCGACCTACGGCGAGGATTGGTATTCAGGTCGTCCGGCCTTGACGAGGAATGCTTTTGGAAAGGGATGCGTGTATTACCTTGCCGCCCGGGCGGAAAAACGCCTGATCGACGATCTGGTCGGACATGCCGCCGAAGAAGCAAAAGTCGAAGCCGTCTTGCCAGGTTCGATCCCCAAAGGAATCAACGCTCAGCTCAGGCTCGGGGAGAAGTATGAGTATGTTGTCTCCATGAACTTTTCTCGTACGTCCCTTGCCGGTCTTCCTCCGTATGGCGTACGCATCGAGCGGAGGGACAGAAAGAAATAACAGTATCGAGAATCTGTCAGACCCCGGCGTGTGTTTGGTGTAAACCCTTATAAGAAAACATGATGCAATCATCTTTATACCAGTGCTTCTACTCGAGTACTATCTCTCATTCGGCGCGCTCGAAAGGTTTTTTATTCGAGGTCTCTATGTGCAACTGTGATACACTGTAAATGTGGAGTAGGAAGATGATACGTAGTCGTCCCGCTTTTTCGTTTGCCACGACGATTTGTATTTTTATGTTGTCCTGCGCTTCGATACCAAGTCTCAACGAAGCGCCGCCGTATTCATCGTACGTGGAAACTCGCAAAAACGCATCCGGCACATATAGTGTCGAAGTTTTTGTGCTTCATCGGGCACAGGGACTCGCAAACGACGATCTCCACGAGTTGTTCATCGAGCGTTGGGTCGATGATCAGGGCGCTCCTCTTTATGCCTTGGTTCTACGATATCGTGGGTTCGGTGCAGAGGATATCACGAGCATGTCCATGAATGTGGATGGTCGTGGAGTGGAATTAGGCGCTTTTTCATTCGAAAAAAGATACTCGGGAAGGTACATCGTCGAGCGTGTGTCGGCGATGTTGACGTCTTCACTTCTTTCGACCATGTGCGAGGGTAAAACAGTAGTTGTAAAATATAACTGCAAATACCATTCGGCACCGATTGAAATAACAAGAGAGGGGTGCGAAAAACTATCCTCATTCATACAGTCGCCGATGAACACTAATAAGAAATTAGCACAATGAACGTCATATACAAAATAACTACGGTACTCGTGATGTCTTTTGCCTTAATCGCATGCGCGACGAATGCGCCTGCTCCGCCGGTTCGTGACAAGGGAGGGACGCTTATGCGATCGTGGACTGAAGATGAACGATTGACGGTCGAACTTTCTTTTTTGGCCTATGCAGGTTTTTGGATGACAGATCGTAAAGAGGCCGAAGATGCTGTCGCCGAAATCCTGGGGAGGCTCATGCCGAGGCAGAAAATCGTGTGGGGACCGGTTGCGCATCAGCCGGAAAAAATCCTTGTTCCCGGTCCCACGGACGCACTCCTTTTCATATGTCAGGATCTTGAAACCGGGGTGTATACCATTGTTCTACGCGGTACCAATCCTGTGTCGATTGTTGAATGGGCGGTCCAAGACTTCCAGGTCACCGACTGTGTGAGCTGGTCCGAGCTGACGGGTTTGCCAGCGCCGACTGATGCATTGATAACAGAAGGGACGGCAGAAGCCCTTAAGCTGCGGCTCGGTCTCCGCCCCGGGCCCGACAGGGCTGGAGATGAAAGGAGTTTCGCCGAAGCGATGGTGGATATCCTCGAACGATCCGAAGGACCGTGCAGCCTTCGGTTTACCGGGCAAAGCCTCGGAGGACTTCTGTCTTTTATAGTGCCCCTTTGGCTTGTCGATCGCCTCGAGGCCGATGGCAGAAGAGACCTGCTCGACAAGCTCAGGCTCGAAATTTACGCATACGCTGGCCCGACCCCGGGAAACAAGGCCTTCGCCGAATATCTTGTTTCGCGGCTTGCGGGAAAAATAGGACGTTATGCGAACGACCTCGATATCGCAACACTCGTTTGGGACGAAAAGCTCATGGAAACGATGCCCTCTCTTTATCTTCCCGATATCAAGCTGAAAGGCCTCACCGCATCGCTGTTCAAGATTAGTATCGCCGCTGCAAGAGGCAAAGAATATACCCAGCCATACGAGCGTATTTTAGTGCCTTCAAAGGTAGTCCCTATTAAGGGACGTCTGTATCTTCTCGAAGCGGCATATCAGCATTTCATTCCATACCTCGATATGCTCCCTGTCGAGCGCGAGGATGTTCTGCTCAACGAGATCATCTATCCGCTTGTTTCAAAAGTGGGTAAGAAGGGATTCACGACTACGGATTTGAAAGAGCTGATAGAGGAGCGCCGCCGCGAGGACGCCTCTCATAGTGATTGAATTGCTATTGCATCAGGCACGACCATAAGAAATCTGGTACCCCCCTCGGGTTTTGCTCTGAGTTCGTAGACTGCTTGTATCTGAAGCGCAAGGGTTTCGACGAGACTGAGTCCGAGGCCTTTCAGATTATTCTCCGGGATGCCTATCCCGTCGTCGTCGATCGATAGGCGGAGCGATTTCTCCGGGTCGATACAAGCCGAGATGTGTACAACGCCTGCTTCATCGTTCGGGTACGCATGAGAAAAAGAATTTGTCAGTATTTCTGTAATTATAAGTCCTATCGGAACAGCCTGTTCGAGGTTGAGGAAGACTTTATCACATTCGATCACGATATGTATCCGGGCTCCGATTTCATAGCTGTCAGAAACCATCGAAGCCAGGCGGCTTAGCAGACGTTCTGCGTCGACTCGTTCAATCTCTCGATCGAGGTAGAGTTCTTCGTGAACGAAGGATATCGCGAGAACCCTGCGTCGTATGTCATGAAGTTCTGAGCTTTCTTTCAGTCCCGATTTGCCCGCCTGGAGGCTTACAAGACTCGAGATGATTTGAAGATTGTTTTTGACCCGATGGTGTATCTCGCGGATCGCGGCATCGCGCTCTTCAAGAAGAATCGAGAAGCGATCGAGTGTCGCATTGACTGTACGTCCGAAAACCGACAGCTCATCCCTGCCTTCTTCCGGAAGCCTCAGATCGGTATCTCCTTCAACGGCGATTTTCTCGAGCTTCGCGCCCATGTTGCGCATACGTCCGAGAACCGCGGTTTCGAAGAGGAAAATAGAACCCATCCCGATAAGAGCGGAAAAGAGAATGACGGCTGCGATGAGTATGAAAGGACCAAGGCCGCCGAACCGGTCGAGATTGCGCGGAAGAGAAACGATAATCTCTGCCTGGTTCTGCGAGGATTGTAACGGGACCCACATGTGAGCGTGAATAACACCACGTTCTATCGAAATATCGGTCGGTCCGGGAAGGTGGACATGAGACAATGGTTCGCGTAAGACAGGCGGCGGAGTTTGTTCGAATGTGTGAATATTTATTTCTGAAGCATTCAAAGGACGTATGTCGACAGGAACTCCGCTTATCCTGGAATATCGTTCGAGGAGGGCGCCGTCTATGATACGCGCGAGAATAAATGTCCCTCGACGTTCCCCGCTGCCGTCGCTTTTGACAATAGGCCGTGCGGCAGCAATATGAAGGCTGCCCTGTGTTTCTGAAAGATGAAGCCATCGTTCGGCACTTGAAGAGTGTGTCGTTGAAATACATGCACGCAGACCGGGTAGCCAATCGCGATCGAGAGCTGTTTCGTAAATGACTTCGCCGTTGACATCGATGATAATCAAGGCAGAGGCTTTGAGCGTCTTGAGCAAGTTGGACGATCGGAAATTGCTATGTTCAAACTCGGAGTTTTTTGTTTTAACATAGTCCCACATGTCGTCCCATGTCGCCCAATCGTTTGCTATGGTGTCGAGCTGTTCCATGTCGTCGAGAATGTGAATCCAGACGCGGCCGAGCGCCTGTTCGGCTTCCCGTATCTCTATCCGATCGATGCTTCCTTCAAAATAGTAGCGGAAGGCGAGTGCGGCCCCGACTGTCGCTATAATGATGGTCGCTCCGAGAATAACTATTGTTTTGCAGCGGAGACCAAAACAGAGGCGACCGAAGAGTCGGGGAAAAAACTTTTTATTGGATTCCACGATACAGTTAGTATAATCCGCAGTTCAGTATATTTCGAGGTATTTCGAAGAATAACAAGGCATTTGCGGGAAAGCCATCAGTCGCGGAAAGATTTGCATGTGGATTCGAAACTCAGTCGTACAGACCGAGCATGCGTGCGAGCTTGGCGATCGTGAAACGGTCGCGAAGATAGTGGGCGTCCCTATACGCCGACGCGACTTCTTCGTCGCTTAGGCCGAGAGCGGCCGCCTCCGTGGGATTGCCGGCAAGGGCGAGGAGGGCTCGTATGTCGTCGGTGCCGGGCACCGCCTTTGCTATCGCTCGTATCTCGAACCAATTCGCTGTAATCTTCCGCGTTATGCGATCGAGTTCTTCGTGGCTCATGGACAGGAATCTTTCGTGGGCGAGGATAATATCCTCCGCCTCGGGCCCGAAGGATTGGCGGATACGAGCTTCTTCCTCGGATCTGGACGGGGGTGTCCAGGATCTGAGACGCCTTTCGGCCTCTCCGGGCTCGAGAGTCCGTACCTCTTCCCACAGTCGCGCGGCCTCGATAGTCCCGAAGCCCGCCTTGAGTCCGTGCAAGATCGGAGGCCGGCCTTCGCGATACAATTTCATCTCCCAGAAATGTGCGTAGAGATGTTCGGCGCCAGATGCCGGCCGCGAGTTGCCCGCTAAGGCCATGCAGGTCCCCGACTCGATGAGGGCCTCGATGAGCGTCCTGATGCCAGTCTTCTCGGCTGCGCCGATCGACTTCGCCACATCGACGCAGCTACGCGCCGCGGCGATCGAGCGGGCGGCAATTTCGGCGTCGTAGACCTCATCCCATATCAAGGCGCCGAGCTTCCAATCGGCGTCGGCCGTGAGCTTGGCCAGCATGTCGCCGAATCCGGAGGCGATCATCGGTCGGGGAGCTGCCGCCAGAACCGCCGGATCGGCGAAGATCGCGATCGGCGCACGAGCGTTGACACTGCGCTTTACGCCGTCGATGAGCATCGGCGCCACTACCGAAGAATAGGCGTCGACCGAGGGCGCCGTGGGGAGCGAGACGAACTCGCGTCCCGTTCTGTGGCAGACGAATCGCACGATATCGGTGATAGTGCCTGAGCCGACCGCTGCGTACAGACGTTCGGCGGGATCGTCGTCGGCGAGAAGTTTGAAGACCGACTTCGCATCGGGCGCCAGATCGGGATAGCCGAGGATGGTGGAGCGGACAACTACTCCTGCTCGGGTCAGTTCATCCTCCACTGCGGCGCCAAGGGCTCTGAAGGTGGCTTGATCGGCGATCACTCGGACCTTCGAGACTTCATTGTCGATGCAGAATGCCGCGAATCGGCGAGCGGCGCCTTCTTCGATATCGATCTTCATGGCTCTCCCTGATTAACGGATGGAGACCTCTAAAAACCAGCCGGGTTTTTAGAGGTACCCTGGATAATATTCTCCGTTGACCACTGCGTGAAGTGATGGTACAACACTATGAGCGTGTACGTACACGGTCTTTGCCAAAACAAGTTCCTCGAAGCTTGTTGCAGGATCCGGGCGAAGGGTGAGGATTCAGCTAATTACATATTGGATATAGCTATCAACAAGGTTCGAGGCACTCAGGTTGATATTCGGAGCGGGGGAGAAAAACGAAAACGAAACGCCCAACGGTGAAAGAGATCGCCCATCTCGCGGGAGTCTCGATCGGTACGGTCGACAGGGTGCTTCACGACCGGGGGAGTGTCGCCCCGGAGACGAAGAAGAAGATCGACGACATTATCGCTTCGCTCGATTATCGCCCCAATATCATGGCCCGCCAGCTCTCCCTGGGCAAGGTCTTCCGTCTCAGGGTTCTTCTGCCGCGCTCCGATCAAGACTCTGGTTATTGGGCGCTCTGCCGCTCCGGTATTATGCGGGCTGCGCGGGACCTCTCCCCGTACGGTGTGAAGGTCGAGATCGACGAGTTTGACCGGTATGACGATGCCGCATATCGCGCTTTGCTTGCGGATATCGCCTCGGATCCGGGGGACGGTATTCTCGCGGCTCCGGTGCTGCCGGAGGAATTGTCTTCATTATTGAAAAGTATCGAGCACAAGGCCGAGTCCGCTTCTTTCACCTATGCCTTCTTCGACGATGTGATCGAAGGATTGCACCCCGTCGCCGCGGTTTGTCAGGACGCGAAAGGAGGCGGGTACCTCGCCGGACGCATTATGACCATGCTCGCGCCTCGAGGAGAAGTCTTTGCCGCGGTCAACGCCCATGTGGGCGATAGGCATATCGGACTTCGTATTGAGGGCTTTTCGCAGTACCTGCGGGAACATGGAAGCATCGAGCTTGTCACGATCGATTGTCCGGGCCTCGACAGTTCCGATCAGGCCAAGGCGGCTCTTGTGGCGTTGCGCCGCCGCAAGCATGCCATAGACGGGATTCTCGTTGCAAACGCCTCGGGCCATGTTATCGGTGAAGAGCTCGCCGAGGAGGGGGGCACGAGGCCCGCTCTCATCTCATGGGACTTGGTTTCGGCTAACGCGCGATGTCTGCGCGAAGGCAAGCTCGACTGTGTCATATCCCAGAGGCCGGCCGAGCAGGCGCGCGAAGCCCTCGAACGGCTCTTCCGCGCCGTCGCCCACGGCGAAGCGCAGTCCGAATCTGCCGTTGTCCCCATCGAAATTTACTTTAAAGAAAATTTGCCGCCCGAGTCGGCGTCGTATGAGGAGGAATGATGAAGCGCGAAAAAGGACGGGATTATACGATCGGGATCGATTTCGGCACCGATTCGGTCCGTGCTCTGGTTGTGGATGCCGCCGACGGGGAGGCGGCGGGCTCGGCGGTCAGCGCATACTCGCGCTGGTCGAGGGGCGAGTACTGCGAGCCCCGCGAGAATCGTTTCCGGCAGCACCCCCTCGATTACATCGAAGGCATCGAGGAGGCGGTCAAGGGAGCCCTGTCGGCGGCTGGGAAATCGGTGTCGGAACGTGTCCGGGGAATAACGATCGACACGACGGGATCGACCCCCTGTCTCGCCGACGAGAACGGAAACCCGCTTGCGCTCAAGAGCGAATTCGCTTCGGAGCCGGACGCCATGTTCGTTTTGTGGAAGGATCACACGGCCGTGGCGCAGGCCGAGCGCATCAACAATCTAGCCCGAACATGGGGCGGCGAGGACTTCACCAAATACGAGGGCGGCGTCTATTCATCGGAGTGGTTCTGGGCGAAGCTGCTTAAGCTTGTCGAAAACGACTCGAAGGCCGTCCGCACGGCCCGAACGGTCGTGGAGCACTGCGACTGGATGCCGTCACTTCTGACGGGCGCGAAGAGCGCGGCCTCGATCAAACGCAGCCGCTGCGCCGCGGGGCATAAGGCGATGTGGCATCCTTCATGGGGCGGCTACCCGCAGGAAGCTTTTCTCGACAAACTGCATCCGAGGCTTTCGGAATTCGCCCGGAGTTTGGGAACCGAGACGTACACGACGGAGACCGTCTTCGGGAAACTCTGCCCCGAATGGGCCGGACGTTTCGGCCTTGCCACCGACGTCGTGGTGTCGGTCGGGGCCTTCGACGCGCATATCGGAGCGGTGGGAGGCGACATCGTCCCGGGGACGCTGCTCAAGATCATGGGGACAAGCACCTGCGATATTTTAATAGCTCCACGCGGCGCGGGACCCGAGAAGCTGGTCAGAGGAATCTGCGGCCAGGTCGACGGCTCGGTTGTCGCCGGCATGATCGGCTACGAGGCGGGGCAGTCGGCCTTCGGCGACATTTTCGCGTGGTTCCGCCGTCTTCTTTCGTGGCCCGCCCGGGCCGGCCTCGTGTCGGGGGAACTGCGCGAATCGGAGATACTTCGCGTTCTCGATGGAGAGGCCTCGAAGCTCGAGCCGGGGGCTGGAGGGCTCACCGCCCTCGACTGGCTCAACGGCAGGCGTACTCCGGACGCGGACCAGGCTCTGACGGGAGCCTTGGCCGGCATCAGCCTGGGGACCGACGCGCCGGCGATCTATCGGGCCTTGGTCGAGGCGGCGGCTTTCGGTTCGAGAGCCATCGTCGACCGGCTGAGATCGGAGGGCCTTAAGGTCGAGCGTGTCGCCGCCGTCGGCGGAGTCGCCCGGAAAAGCCCCTTTGTCATGCAAGTGTCCGCAGACATCCTCGGGATGGAGATATCGGTATCCTCCTGCGATCAAGCCTGCGCGCTCGGCGGCGCCATGTTCGCCGCGACAGCAGCAGGACTCTATCCCGATGTGCTCGCGGCCCAGGCTGCGATGCGCGCTCCGGTCGAGCGAACCTACAAGCCGGATCCGGCGCGAGTTTCTGCATACAATCGGATCTACGAAAAATACAAGGCGCTCGGCGCTTTTGTCGAAAAGGAGATACGGTGATGATCAATCTCAAGCAATTCGAGTTTTGGTTTGTCGCGGGAAGCCAGGATCTCTACGGCCCGCAGGTGCTTAAGACGGTCGACGAGCATTCCAGAAAAATGGTCGATGCGCTCGGCTCGTATTCGACGGAGAATGGCGGACTTCCGTGCACGCTCGTATGGAAGCCGGTCGTAAAGAGTCCCGATGCCATCCTCGCGCTTGTCCGCGAGGCGAATGCGAGTCCTTCGTGCGCGGGACTTATCACGTGGATGCATACATTCAGCCCCTCGAAGATGTGGATTGCGGGCCTGACGGAACTGCGCAAGCCGCTGTGCCATCTCCATACGCAGTTCAACCGCGACATCCCCTGGGATTCCATAGACATGGACTTCATGAATCTCAACCAATCGGCCCACGGAGACCGGGAGCACGGCTTCATCGGCGCACGGCTTCGGCTGCCGCGCAAGGTCATAGTCGGCCACTGGGAGGAACGCAGGGTGCGCGAGCGAATCGCCGGCTGGATGCGCGCGGCCGCAGCGTTCGCCGACGGTCGCAGGCTCAAGGTCGCCCGCTTCGGGGACAATATGCGCGAGGTCGCGGTCACCGAAGGCGACAAAGTCGAAGCTCAGATCAAGTTCGGCTGGTCGATCAACGGATGGGGCTTGGACGAACTCGAACGTCGTGCGGCAGCCGCCTCCGAGACCGAGGTGGATCGGCTCATTAAGGAGTATGCCGAGACCTACGATATCGCAGCCGAGGCGCGTTCCGGTGACGGCGCCGTCCGCGTCCGCGAACAGGCTCGCATCGAGCTCGGTATGCGCGCATTCCTTGAACAGGGCTTCGGAGCCTTCACCACGACCTTCGAGAACCTCGGCACGCTCGCCCAACTTCCGGGCCTGGCCGTGCAACGGCTCATGGCCGATGGATACGGTTTCGGCGCCGAGGGCGATTGGAAGACGGCGGCCCTGGTCCGCGCGATGAAGGTTATGAGCGCCGGTCTTAAAGGCGGGACCTCCTTCATGGAGGACTATACGTACAGCTTCGATCCATCTTCTCCTGCGGTTCTCGGCGCCCACATGCTCGAAGTCTGTCCCAGCATCGCTGCGGGGAAACCCAGGCTCGAGGTGCATAAGCTCTCGATCGGCGGAAAAGCCGATCCGGCGAGACTTGTTTTTTCCGGAGAGTGCGGACCTGCGCTCAACGCGACCTTGGTGGATGTCGGCGGTCGCATGCGCATGATCGTAAACGAGGTCGAGGCGGTCGAGGCGCCCCCCATGCCGAAGCTCCCCGTCGCCCGCGTGCTGTGGAAGCCGCTGCCCGATCTCGCGACCGCGGCCGAGGCCTGGATCATCGCGGGCGGAGCCCATCATACGGGATACTCGCGCGTCGTACAGACCGAGTGGCTCCGCGACTGGGCCGAGATGGCGGGAGTCGAGTTCCTGCTCATCGATGAGCACACCGATCCGAACGAGCTGCGAAAAGAGATCCGCTGGAACGACGCCGCGTACAGGCTTGGCCTATGAGCGGATACAGCGCACTCCGTGAGGAAGCATTCGCGGCCAATCTCGAGATACCTCAGCTCAATCTCGCGATTCTGACCTGGGGCAACGTCTCCGCCTTCGATCCTCAGGCGGGCGTCTTCGCGATAAAGCCCTCCGGCGTGGATTACACGGATCTCCGCGAAAGCGACATGGTCGTCGTCGATCTGGACTGCCGTGTCGTCGAGGGCTCTCTCCGCCCCTCCTCGGATACGAAGACGCATGCGGCGCTCTATCGGGCCTTCGAGGGCGTGCGCGGAATCTGCCATACGCATTCGACTTTTGCGACCGCTTGGGCGCAGACAGGCAGGCCCATCCCCTGCCTGGGGACCACGCACGCCGATCTCATCGCCGCTCCGGTTCCCTGCACGGACTATATCGAGGAAAGCGCGCTCGTGCGTGATTACGAGGCGGGGACGGGCGAACTCATCCTTAAGACACTGCGCGGCCTGAAACCGCTCGAAACACCCTGTATTCTCGTCGCGGGTCATGGGCCGTTCACCTGGGGCGAAAGCGCCCTGCGCGCGGTGCATGCTGCGGCCGCGCTCGAAGAGATCGCGCATCTTGCGTTCATCTCGAACATGATCGACGAGAAGGTGTCGCCCTTGCCGGGGTATATTGTCCGAAAGCATTTCGAGCGCAAGCATGGCTCGTCCGCGTACTACGGACAGGGAAAGTGATATCTCGGTTCACCCGTTCTGTTATTTCCGGATGCCCAACTCCTTGAGCTTCCGCGACAGGTTGTTGGGCCTGAGGCCCAAAGAAGAGGCGGCTCGGGTGACCGAGCCGCCTGCGGCCTCGAGGACGCTTTCGACATAGGCGCGCTCGAACAGATTCTTTGCTTCGCTTAGAGTCATCCCGGTGTAGAGCTCCGCGAAGAGAGGAGCCTTAAGGAACTGCGAAGAGCCGCTCTGCGGACCGGATTCCGGTTCGCGCGAGTGTGAAAGAGCGTTCATGTTGAGGTACTCGGGATCGAGCTCGCCGCCCCGCGGTGCGAGCCAGAGGGCCCGTTCCAGGGTTGCGCGAAGCTCTCGTACATTGCCGGGCCATTCCCGATTCTCGATGGCGTTAAAGGCAGCCTCTCCGAGCCGCGGCGCGTCGGGGCCGATCCTGGACCGTATGGGTTCGGCGAGGAAGAGCGCGAGATCGCGGAGCTCGGTTTTCCGCTCCGAAAGCCCAGGCAGCTTGAGGGTGGCCTGGGCGAGGCGCCAATAAAGGTCCTCCCTGAACATTCCGGATTTGATCATGGACGAGAGGTCTCGATTGGTCGCAGCAACAATGCGAACATCGGTTTTTTCCATAGTGGTCGAGCCGATTTGCTGTATCTCGCCGGATTCCGCGGCACGAAGGAGTTTCGCCTGCAGCGCGAGCGGAATTTCGCCTATTTCATCCAGAAAAAGCGTACCGCCCGAGGCCGCCTTGAAGTAACCGGCGGAGTCGGAGGCGGCTCCGGTGAACGAGCCCTTTCGATGCCCGAAAAAGGCGCTTTCCGCAAGATCGGGTGGGATCGCGGAGCAGTTCACGGTGACGAAGGGCCCTTGGGAACGAGGCGACGAAAGATGTATCCACTGTGCTATCAGCTCCTTACCCGTACCGGTCGCTCCGTTTATGAGAACCGACAAGGGAGATCGCGCGATACGCTCCGCCTGATCGACTACCGCGGCGAAAGAAGTGCCGGGCGCCGAGAAGAGGTGTTCCCTGCGCCATGTTGCGCGCAGCGCCTCTACCCTGCGTTCGATTTCGGCCTCGCGCTCGAGATTGCGTAGAATCGCCAAGAGCCGATCGGTATCGATGGGCTTTTCCAAAAAATCGTAAGCCCCTTTCCTAAGCGCGGTCACAGCGTCTTTTATCGCCGCGCGCCCCGATATCATGACCACGGGGACTCGGCGATTTGTGCGCCCCTCGCAGTTGTCGATTAAAAGAGAGCCGTCTTCGTCCCCGATGAAGACGTCGACTATCGCGGCGAGAAACGAATCCACCTCGGAACCGGCATCCGCCAATGAGGCTCTTGCTGCCGCGAGGTTGCCGACTGCTAATGTTTTATAGCCCGACAGTTCGAGAAAAGTGACAAGGCCTTTTCGAACGTTCTCCTCGTCGTCGACGATGAGTATCTTCATGCGGCGTCTCCAAGAGGTAGTTTAATCCTAACGCCGAGTCCGCCCGACTCCGATATGAAAAAAACGACATCGCCGCCGAACACGGCTATTATTCTACGTACGAACACGAGCCCCATCCCCGTGCCGCCCGTTTTTGTTGTTTTACGCTTCCATCCCAGATCGGCGATCGCGGAAGGATCTATGGATCGTCCGGAATCGGTTATCGATACGCCGTAGTAAGCGCCTGTTCTTTCGACCGAGACCGCGATCGACGCAGGATCAGGCTCGCAGGCCTCGATGGAGTTGTTGAAAAGATTCCACAGGGCCTGTTCGAGAAGGGCCTGATCGGCGGAGACGATGCACGGATCATCCGCACCGGTGATTGAAACCGCGGCGCCGCGGGACGAAGCGCGTTCGGCGCAGCGTCTGAGCGATTCGCCGAGGTCTGCCGAAGTGCCTTTGTTGTAGGCTTCGAGCCCGATGGGCGCAAGATCGCAAAAGCGCGAAACAAGGGCACCGAGGCGGTTCGATTCGGTAACAACAATATCCGAACAGTTCTTTGCGGTTGATACCCGTTCGTCCGAATCGCACTCTTCCAGGGAAAGACGGGTGTTCTGAGCGGCCAGTTTGATCGCAGCCAGAGGGTTTTTGATCTGGTGAGCGAGGAAAGACGCGACCTCGCGCCATCCCTCGAGCCGCGCGGCTTCGGCCAAACGGCGTTCCTGTTCCGCCGTAAGATCGAGGAGGGCATTGAGTTCCCTTCCCACAGAATCGAGATCGGGGTCTTTCAGCGCCTGTATTCGTGCCGATGGATCTTTGCGCGCGCGGGCTACGGCTGCGGCGATTTCTTCGAGGCCGCGGGATGCGAAGCGCGAGAGAATGATGAATGCCGCGCTTCCTGCGAGCAGGATGGTTCCAAGGACTGCGGCCATGCGAAGCGAAAGTTGAACGATCGAATCCTTGGAAAAAAGGCGCGAGCGGGCAAGAAGCGCTCGCGCCGTTATGAGCGGATCCGCCGCGCGCGACACCCTCTCGTCCAATGCCAACGAGTCGTCGACGGTGATTCGAACCGCTTTTTCCACTAAAAGCTCCGCCTCGGTCAACTCAGGTTTCATCAAGTTCCGTCCCGCGACATCGTAGAGCATGGCCACCCCCGACGTCATGACTGCGGCGCCGATGAGGACGAAGAGTATCACGAAACGAGTTCTGGTGCGCATTATCCCGCTTCCTCGTTCAAGGCTTTTTCGGCGGTCAGCTCGGTTTCGAGTTTTACATAGTTCCATAGGACCGGAGCCTCGCGCCACAGCTGCGACGAATCGATGATCCCCACCGAGACTGATACGCGGATGCGGCCGACGGGATTGAACGCGCTCAGCGGACAGAGCGGCATTCCCTGAACGGAAGAAACAAGACTTGTCGCCGCTACTTGGTCGATGACTTTCGAAATTTTCTTATCTTCGAAGTTCTCGACAATATAACAGGACGATCGCACATCGTAGCGGATCGATCGCGTCGATTCGATAAAAACTAGGCCGCCGTTGCGCGACGTGAACTCAGCACGGAATTTCAAGGCTACGGGAGTCCCTGTTTGGACGAGTTCGAGGGCTTCAGGGACGAAAGCCCCCTCGACGCGGGCGTTTACCACGATGAGATTCTGCTCCAGAAAGACTCTGGCGAACAGCTCGGGATCGGGACGGCCCTCGACCAGGCCGAGGGCTATCCCGATAGACAGGAAGAATCGGCGAAGTCCATCGCCCATTTCGTCACCGGTTCGTTGCGGCCGAAGCGCCGTAGAGCGTGTCGCGAGCCGTAAGATATTGATCGTACAGCCGTTCTTCCTCGGACTTCCTGAACAGATTGATGACTCCATTGGCCGCAGACCAGCAGGACCATTGTATCGATGCCCAAACTCCGTCTGACCACTCCGCGCCCTGGGCTAGATTGGCGCCGACTTTAATGAGGCCTGCGATAATCGGCATCGCGAGGCCGGATGCAAATGACGTTATGCGACGTTCTTTGCCTCGGTCGGCCTGGTATTTCAAGGCCGCGACCGCCATGGCTTCACGTAACTCGGGGTCTTGTTCGTTGAGGATGTCGGAATAAACAACCCTGTAATTCTTGTCCGGCACCGAGGAGACGATAATGCCGGTGACGATGAGGCCCGCGCCGCTTATGGCAAGGCCGAGCGACAACCCGCCCTTCGTCTCGGAATCCATAGGCGAGCCGGAAATCGACTGAGAGATGCTGTCACCGGCGAACCATGTCGTTGCGGCTCCCGCGAGCGCGACGCCTCCCATCGTGAACATGACCGTCGCCGCGGTTCTTTTTTCGCGCGGTTCTTTTTCCTGCTTTTCGTTGACCCATGCGGAAAAGAGGCGAAACGCGATTTGAGGCTGCTCGACAGATGATCCGGTAATGTTGATCTGAGCCAAGACCGGTATTGCAGCGAGGGCGAGAGAGAGCATAAAGGTTACGATTCGTTTCATTGTACCACCTCCGTACGCTGCTTAATAAGCAGATTGCATGCCATCCCGGTCTATATCATTTGTCTATTGTTTCTTACACGCTAGTTGATCAAGTATTTTATTTTCATAAAAGGAATTTATATATAAATGAAGCGATGCCTTTAAACTTGTGTTAAATTGAGAATATGCGTGTTACATGATCAATGTATCAAAATCGATAGCTCAGATCAATCGCCACCTATCAAGTTTGATAACTGATAAAAAACATATAAATCGTGTGTCTTTTAATGCATGGAGTGCTTGTGTGAACAAACGCTCACCGGTATAAGCGGTTAATTAGTAAAAGGAGGAAGACATGAATGTCTTATTCATTGTCGCAGGTTGTGCGATACTCTTCATCGTCGCATACCTGACGTATGGGAAATTCCTTGCTAAGAAAATTTTCAATCTCGATGATTCGCGACCGACGCCGGCCGTCGAAATGAACGACGGGCTCGATTATGTGCCCGCGAAAAAGAACATGCTCCTCGGCCAGCATTTTTCGGCGATTGCGGCGGCCGGTCCGATCAACGGCCCCATTCTCGCCGGTACTCTTTTCGGATGGGTGCCGGCCCTGTTTTGGATTGTGATCGGCTCGATCTTCATAGGCGGCGTCCACGATATGGGATCGCTCATCGCATCGGTGCGCAGCAAGGCCCGTTCGATCACCGATGTAATACGAGCGAACGTATCGAAACGAGCATGGGTCGTGTTTATGATTTTCATCTGGATCACGCTCGTTTACATCATAGTCGCATTCACCGATCTCGTGGCGGGTTCATTCGTCGGCCAGGTTAAACTGGAAAACGACCAAGTGGTGCTTGGAGGAGGCATAGCGGCCTCGTCGCTTTTGTATCTCATGCTGCCTGTCGTCATGGGCATGCTGATGAAATTCGCGAAGCTCAAGGAAAACTGGGCTCTCGTCATTTTTTTGCCCCTTGTTGCGGTTTCAATCTGGGTTGGACAATATATTCCTATCAATCTGCCGGGTATCGATCCTGCGAACGTAGCGCTCGGGCAAAAAACCTGGGGAATAATAATACTCGTTTACTGTGTCATAGCATCGGTTGTGCCGGTCTGGGCTCTGCTCCAGCCTCGCGGGGCCCTTGGCGGTTATTTTTTGTACGGAGCCCTGATCACCGCGGCCATCGGTATCATTTTCGGCGGTTATCCGGTGCAGTTCCCCGCGTTCACCAAGGATCCGGGCATGGGATCGGGCTTCTGGTTCCCGATGCTGCCGCTGCTTTTCATCACTATTGCGTGCGGGGCCTGCTCGGGATTCCATTCCCTCGTATCGTCGGGCACGACGTCGAAGCAATTGTCCAAGGAATCTGAGGCGAAGCCGATAGGCTACGGCGCGATGCTGTTAGAGGGAATGGTGGCCGTTGTCGCCCTGGCCTGTGTCATGATCGTCGCGAAAGAAGATCCGCTCGCATCGAAGGCGCCGAATTTCATCTATGCCTCGGGCATCGGCAAGTTCCTGTCATTGATCGGTATCAATCCCGCGCTCGGAATATCGTTCGGTCTCATGGCATTCACCACCTTCGTGTACGACACCCTCGATGTGTGCACGCGACTCGGACGATACATTTTCGAAGAACTCACCGGTCTCCGGAATTGGATCGGTCGCGCCCTCGGGACCTTGTTGACCGCAGGAGTACCCGTCCTCTTCCTTTTCCAGACGATGACCGACGCGAAGGGCAATCCCATCCCCGCGTGGAAGACCTTCTGGAACACCTTCGGCGCCTCGAATCAGCTCCTCGCCGCCCTAGCCCTTATCGGCGTGACGGTCTGGCTTGTCAAAGCGGCGAAGAACAAGAAGGCCTGGATCGTGGCCTTTGTACCGGCGCTCTTTATGTTCTGCATGTCCAACTGGTCCTTGCTCGATTCGATCAATAAGGCCTGGATACTCAAAACCCCCGGGATTCATCCTGCGATCCCGGTGGTCGCGCTCATCCTGGTCGTTCTTTCGGTGATGGTCGCGATTGAAACGATTATCGCCCTGATTGCAAAAAAAAGTCCTGAACTCGAAACCGCACCAGCGGCCTGATGTAAAGAAAAGCTCCCGACGCTTCGCCGTCGGGAGCTTTTATTCTGCGTTCCCTTTTTTATGCCCCGGCCTGCTCTACAAGTTCGCGTTCCCAGAATATCGAAGGGTAGGGACCCTCGGCCCTGCGCTCGGCCTCGGCGGCGGCTGCTGCTTCCGCGGCCGCGCGGGCTGCGGCGCGTTCGGGACCGCCCGAGGCCTCCCATTCGGCCTTGCGCCTGCCGCGCAGGAACTTGTCGGCGACGCTCGGGAAGAGCTCGAGAAGAAGCTCCTCTTTCTCGTCTTTCGCCAGGCGTACTCCCTCGAATTCGGGCAGTTCGGGATTGGGTTGCTTTTTGTAGTTTGAGGTGTCGTAGGGGATCTTTTCACGGTGGCCGCAGATCTTGAGGCGGAACTCGGGATCGACGGGCCAGGGCGTCTCGCCGTACGAGCCCTTGACGAGCTCGGCGAAGTTCTTCGAGACATTGTCGTAGAATTTCTTCCCCTGCAGCCGGTCGACGACGCAGTTGACCGCCTGGACACCGACGATCTGGCTGGTCGGAGTGACAAGGGGCGGAACGCCGCATGCGAGCCTGACCTCGGGCACCACCGCGAGCACCTCTTTGGTGTGCTGCTCGAGTTTCGCCTCCTGAAGCTGCGAAAGCATGTTCGTGTACATGCCGCCGGGTATCTGCGCGTGCCGCACGATCTCGTCCGGATCCGGGTAATTGAAACTTTTCTCGATTTTCTGGCAGAGGTCGAGGACCTTGTCGATCCGGGGCCGCGCTGCCGTCGCCTCGTCGACCGCGGCGTCGAAGAGCGAGGCCTGCTCGGCGGAAAGCCTGTCCTTGGAAAGGTCGAAGACGGGCGGAATGTTGGACTTGAACTGGTCGAACTTTGCAAGCTCCCGGCGGGCGACGCGGAGTTCGGCGTCGATGAGGGCGACCTGAGAGACGTCGACGCCCGTATCGACGCCCAATCGATCGGCGAACAGTTTTATGATTTCGAAGGCCGGAGCCGCCGGACCGCCCGACCATGCGAGAATGACCGTATCGACGATATCGACGCCGTTGACCATGGCCATGAGGAGCGAGGCCACTCCATAGCCGGGCGTGCAGTGGGTGTGCAGGTCGATGGGGATGCCGATCTCGGATTTGAGGGCCTTGATGAGTTCGGCAGAGGTTTTCGGATCGATTAGACCGGCCATGTCCTTGATCGAAATCATGTCGGCGCCCTCGGCGGCGAGGGCCTTCGCCTTGTCGACGAAATACCGGATGGTGAAGAGATTCTTCGGCAGCTTCTTGCCGGAAAAGAATGCGCGAAGGCGTTCGCTTCGGGAGAACTTGGGATCGACGGTGTAGCAGACGGCGCAGTCGGCCATCCCGCCGGCGGCTTTGACGAAACGGATCGAACTGCGCATGTTGTCGATGTCGTTCAGGGCGTCGAAGATGCGCATGATGCCGATGCCCGAACGGACGGCGTTTGTGCAGAAGCCTTCGATAACGGAGTCGGGGTAGGGCGCGTAGCCGAAGAGATTGCGTCCGCGCGACAAGGCGGTCAGTTTCGATGCATCGCCGATGGCAGCCTTTATCTTTTCGAGTCGATCCCAGGGGTTTTCATCGAGGTAGCGCATGACCGAATCAGGCACGGCGCCTCCCCAGACCTCCATGGCGTAGAAACCGGCTTTCTTATAATAAGGAAGAACTCGGTCTACCTGCGCCTGGTTCATTCGTGTGGCGAGCTGGGACTGCTGTCCGTCGCGCAGGGTGAGATCGCGTATCTTAATGGTTCTCGTCATAGTAACCCCCATGACTTTGTCTCGTCGTGATGCCCGGATAGTAGCATTTTTACATAGATCGAGTAAATGTCATCTTCAAGGCTTCTCCCTTTTTTTGACACTGTCAGCATAGAACGAATATACTTAAGTAGCCGTATGAACAAACAACCGGCGGCGCATTTCTTTCACATCATTCGCACACCCTACTGCAAAGGCTGTGGCATCTGTACGGCTTTTTGTCCCAAACAAGTCCTTTCGTTGAAACTCGACACGGTGTTTGTCGAGCGTCCTTCCGAGTGCATCGGCTGCCGATTGTGCGAACTGCGCTGTCCTGACTTCGCCATCGAGGTCAGACGGGTCGAGGAGGAGCCCGAGGAATCGCAGGGTGTCGAGGTCGACTTCACCATACCACCCGAGGCGCTTCATGGCTGATAATCCGAAACTCATACAGGGCAACGAGGCCTGTACCCTCGGCGCGCTTGCGGCGGGTTTGGAGTTCTTCGCGGGCTATCCGATAACGCCCTCCACCGAGATTGCGGAGCTCTGTGCAAACGAACTGCCCAAGGTGGGCGGCGTTTTTATTCAAATGGAAGATGAGATCGCTTCGATCGCAGCCTGTATCGGCGCCTCGCTCGGAGGACGTAAGGCGATGACCGCGACGAGCGGTCCGGGGTTCTCGCTTATGCAGGAGTGCATCGGATACGCTTCCTTCTGCGAGATACCCCTCGTCATAATCGACGTCCAAAGGATGGGGCCGAGCACCGGCATGCCCACAAGCCCGGCCCAGGGCGATCTGCTTCAGTCCAAGTGGGGGACTCACGGAGATCATCCGATCGTCGTTCTGGCGCCCGCCGGCGTCCGCGAGTGCTTCGATCTTGTATTTCGGGCTTTCGACATCGCCGAAACCTATCGAGTCCCCGTCATTGTACTGAGCGACGAAATCACGGCACACATGCGCGAAGGCGTCATTCTTCCCGATTTCGCGCACCTTCATCCCAAGCGGCGACGCACTCCCGCGGAACCCGCCGGCTACAAGCCCTACGCCGCGGATTCCGACGGAACCGTGCCCCCCATGGCCGCGTTTGGAACGGGGTTCCGCTGGCATGTCACCGGCCTCGTTCATGATGAGGATGGAAGGCCGACGAACAAACCCGAGATCGCCGAAGCCCTGCTGGGGCGCCTCGTGCGCAAGATCGAGAAGGCCGAGGCCGAACTCGAGGATACAGTCACCGAATCGCTGGAAGACGCCGACATCGTGGTGGTCGCCTACGGCTCGACGGCCCTTGCGGCCCTCTCGGCTGTCCGCCGCGCCCGACACGAAGGACTGTGCGCCGGACTCTTGAGGCCGAGGACGCTCTGGCCCTTCCCCGCTTCGACTGTGGCAGAAGCAGCCTCCCGGGCGCATCTCGTCATCGTGCCCGAAATGAGTCTGGGGCAGCTTGCCTTCGCAGTGGAACGCGCCGTGGCGGGCGCATCTCCGGTCCTGAACTTGAACAAAGTCTCGGGCGAGCTTTTCCATCCCGATGAGATATACAACGCTATCAAAGAAGGAGTCGGGGGAGGCCGTGCATGAACGAGGACTCGATTCTCGAGTATTTCCGCAAAAACAGCCTTCCCCATATCTGGTGCCCCGGCTGCGGGAACGGGACGGTGACCGGAGCCCTGGTGCGCGCGATAAAGAAGACCGGACTCGATAAAAACAAAATCTGCGTCGTGTCGGGCATCGGCTGCTCCTCGCGGGCCGTGGGCTATCTCGATTTCGATACGGTTCACGCCACTCACGGCAGAGCCTTGGCCTTCGCCACCGGTATCAAGCTCGCGCGTCCGGAGATGAAAGTCGTCGTCATGACCGGAGACGGCGACTGCGCCGCGATCGGCGGCAATCATTTTATCCATGCGGCGCGACGTAATATTGAGATAACTACTATCGTCATGAACAACTCGATCTACGGCATGACGAGCGGTCAGGCTTCGCCGATGACCCCGAAGGGCATGATCTGCACGACGGCGCCGTACGGCAGCATCGATCGGAATTTCGACTTGTGCGAGCTGGCCAAAAGCGCCGGCGCGACCTATATCGGTCGAGCGACGGCGTATCATGTCCCTCTTCTCATCGAGCTCATCGCTGAAGCCCTTCGGAACAAAGGTTTTTCCGTGATCGAGGCTCTGGTTCAATGTCCGACCTATATGGGACGGAAGAACGACATAGGCGGGGCGGTGGAGATGCTCGAAAGATTCAGGGACAGCGCGGTCGATGTGAAGGCTGCGGCACACCTGAGCCCGGACAAGGTGGAAGGGAAAACGCTTATCGGAGAACTGTATCGCTCGAGCGCGCCCGAGTATTCGGCGGAATACAGGGCTATGGCGTCAAAACTCAGGCGGAGCTACGGTGATTTCAGGGGCGGGTTGTACGGATGCGCGTCGAATTCAGACTGAGCGGCTCGGGCGGCCAGGGCCTTCTGCTCGCCGGTATCGCGCTCGCCGAGGCCGCCATTTTGGACGGCAAGAAGGCGGTGCAGACTCAGAGCTACGGACCCGAAGCGCGCGGGGGGGCGAGCAAATCAGAAGTCGTCATCTCCGACGATACGATCGATTATCCTAAGGCACTCGATCCGGACTATCTCCTCGCCCTCTCCTCCGAGGCCTATCTGGCCTTCGGCCCTGGAATGAGGGATGGCCTGATCCTCGTCGACTCCTCGGTGCCCGCCTCGGACGAGGTGAAAGCGAGAACCATGGCCCTCCCCATGATAGAGGCCGCAGCCTCGAGGCTCGGTAGAGTCGTCGCGGCGAACTTCGTAGCCCTCGGGGCTCTGGCCGCAGTCTCGCGGGCGGTCTCGCGATCGAATCTCGAACGGGCCGTCTCGGAGCGCGTTCCGGAGGGCACGGAGGATCTTAATCTAAACGCGCTCGGACTCGGCTTCGAATTAGCCGCGATAGAGCTGTCGAGAATGCACTTCCGGGAGACCGATTGGGACGAATAGGAGGACGCGATGCGCGACATCGAGGATCTCCGCAAGGCGATGGAAGACTGGTCCCGCAGGACGGGGGAAAGGCTTTCGTCGAGCCCCGAACGACAAAGAAGATTCGAGACAGGCTCGGGCGTCGAGGTGGCGAGACTCTATACGCCGATCGATCTCGAAGAGCGCCGTTACATGTCCGACCAGGGTCTGCCGGGGGAGTATCCCTTCACGCGCGGGATTCAGCCGACGATGTACCGCGGACGACTCTGGACGATGCGGCAGTACGCCGGATTCGGAACGGCGGAAGAGTCGAATAGACGTTATAAATACCTTATTGAACAGGGACAGAGCGGACTGTCCGTCGCCTTCGACCTGCCGACCCAGATGGGCTACGACTCGGATCATCCCATGGCTGAGGGCGAGGTGGGCAGGGTCGGCGTCGCCGTCGACTCGCTCGCCGATATGGAGACGCTCTTCAAGGACATTCCGCTCGACACGGTCTCCACGAGCATGACGATCAACGCTCCGGCTATGGTGATTCTCGCGATGTATCTTGCGGTGGCCGAGCAACAGGGCGTGGCGCCCGATCGGCTCGAGGGTACGGTTCAAAACGATATTCTCAAGGAGTACACCGCGCGGGGCACGTATATTTTCCCTCCGGAACCTTCGATGCGGCTCGTCGTCGATTGCATCGAGTATTGTCTGAAGACGGTGCCGAAGTGGAACCCAATCTCGATATCGGGATACCATATCCGCGAAGCGGGCGCTACGGCCTCGCAGGAACTCGCGTTCACGCTCGCGGACGGGGTGGCCTACGTCGAGGCGGCGAGGCGCAGGGGCCTTGCCGTGGACGATTTCGCCCCGCGGCTTTCATTCTTTTTCGCCGCCCACAACGATCTCTTCGAGGAGGTCGCGAAATTCCGCGCCGCCCGGAGGCTGTGGTCGAGGATAATGCGCGAGCGCTTCGGCGCGGAAAGCGGGCGCAGCTTGATGCTGCGCTTCCACGCGCAGACGGCCGGTTCGACGCTCACGGCGCAACAACCTCACAACAATATAACCCGGGTCGCGATCCAGGCCCTGGCGGCGGTCCTCGGCGGGGCGCAGTCTTTGCACACGAACTCCTATGACGAGGCGCTCGAGCTTCCTTCCGAAGAGTCGGTGCGAATCGCCCTCCGCACTCAGCAGATCATCGCCTTCGAATCGGGAGCCGCACTGACCGTCGACCCCCTCGGAGGATCCTATTATGTCGAGAGTCTGACGAATCGGATCGAACACGAGGTCCTCGAGTATCTGCGCCGCATCGACGAGATAGGAGGAGCGGTCGCCGCCGTCGAGTCGGGATACATGCAAAGCAAAATCGAGGAGTCGGCCTATGCGCAGCAGAAGGCCGTCGAGTCGGGCGATCGAATCGTGGTGGGCGTGAACAAATATCGGTCGGAAGAAAAGGCGCAGCATGGAATCCAAAGGGTCGACTCCGGCATAGACAGACGCCAGATCGAGGCCCTGCGCGAACTGCGGGAAAGACGCGATCGAGACCGTGTCAGAGCCGCGCTCCGCGCCGTTGAAACAAGGGCGGGGAGCGGAGAAAACCTGATGCCCGCGATCCTCGACGCGGTCAGGGCCTACGCGACGCTCGGAGAGATATGCGATGTCCTTCGAAAAGTTTTCGGAGAATATCGTCCGGGCACGGTGTGAAGAGGAGACGGCGATGGATAGGAGAATACGAGTTCTGGTCGCCAAGCCCGGGCTCGACGGTCACGATCGCGGAGCGAAGATTATCGCCCGCGCGTTGCGCGATGCAGGTATGGAGGTCGTCTATACGGGCATCAGGCAGAGCCCCGATCAGATCGCGGACGCGGCCGTCCAGGAGGATGTCGACGTCGTCGCTCTCAGTTCTCTTTCGGGCGCGCACAATACCCTTTTCCCCCGTGTCGTCGATGCCTTGCGCCGACGCGGCGCTTCCGACATTTTGGTCATCGGGGGCGGAATAATCCCGGATGAGGATATCCCCCGTCTCAAGAGTTGCGGCATCGCGGCGGTTTTCGGGCCGGGTACGAATACAAACGATGTCGCCGCGTATATCAAAGCGCAGGTGGGGTCGACGTGAGACCGGACGAGCAGTATCGCGGTATGACCCTGGCCGATGCGGTGCGATCGGCCGTCTCGGGGGAAAACCGCGCGATCGCGCGGATTCTCAGCGCTCTCGAAAACGGCCTGGAATGGGGGATCGAGGCGGCGAAGAGCATGTCTCGTTTGAGATTCGAAGCCGGAGACGAGGCGGCTGCGCGCTCGAGAGTCATCGGCATAACAGGGCCGCCCGGTTCGGGCAAGAGCAGCCTGATCGACCGTTTGATCGGTCTCTTGCGTTCGCGTTCACGACGCGTCGCTGTAATCGCGATCGACCCCTCGAGCCCCCGTACGGGCGGCGCGCTCCTGGGCGATCGGATCAGAATGAACTCGGCGCAGGACGATCCCGGAGTGTTCATCCGAAGCATGGCTTCGCGGGGCGAAGCCGGGGGCCTCGCTCCAGCCGCCTGCGCGGCGGTTCGCGTCCTCGAGGCTGCCGGGTTTGAGGAAATTCTCGTCGAGACGAGCGGCACCGGTCAATCCGATGTGGGTATCGTCGGCGTCGCGGATATCGTGGTCCTTGTCTATCCGCCCGGGCTCGGTGACGATATCCAGGCGATGAAGGCCGGGATCGTCGAGCTGGCGGATGTGATTGCGGTCAACAAAGCCGATCATGTCGCAGCGGAGTCTACGGTGCATGATCTGCGCAGGGCTTGCGACATGGGGCTCTCGAACGGCCCCGAGGTGGTACCGACAGTGGCTTTGACGGGGGCGCAGGTCGATCGGCTTATGGAAGCGATCGACAAGCGCTTCGACCTGCTCGAACGGCAGGGCGTGATCGCCAAGCGCCGCGCGAGGATGAAGGAACTGGAAAAGAAAAGCAAGTTCCTCGAAGCTTGTTGCGACGTGTCGGGGCGAAAGGGATAGATCGCGTATTTATATATCTGAATAGGACTTCGTTGAAACGCAACAAGCTTCGAGTCACTTACACCACGCTTCGAGGGACTTCTGATAACTGTAAACGGGACCTTGCCGAGATGTAGATACGTATGGCATAGTCCTGACAGAAGTGCACTTTTTGTAAAGGTGGTTTTCGGCTATGGAAGAGAAGATCCGAGAACTTGAGGAACGACGCGCAACAATCATAGAGGGCGGGGGGGCCAAGCGTGTGGCCGCCCAGCATGAAAAGGGAAAGTCCACCGCGCGCGAGCGCATCGCCGCACTGCTCGATCCGGGCAGTTTTGTCGAGCTCGACGCCTTTGTCGAGCATCGCTGCGACGAACTCGGTATGGACGAGGTCAAGGCCCCGGGCGAGGGTGTCGTGACGGGCTATGGAACGATCGAGGGCCGCCGGGTTTTTGTCTTCGCCCAGGACTTCACGGTCATAGGCGGCTCGCTCGGCGAGATGCACGCGGCGAAAATCTGCAAGGCCATGGACATGGCGATGAAGGTCGGCGTGCCCGTGATCGGCATCGAGGATTCGGGCGGGGCCCGTATCCAGGAGGGCGTCGACGCCCTGGCAGGTTACGGCAACATTTTCTATCGCAACACGCTCGCCTCGGGCGTGATTCCGCAGATCTCGTCGATCATGGGTCCCTGCGCGGGAGGCGCCGTCTACTCCCCGGCCCTGACCGATTTCATCTTCATGACCGAGAAGACCGCGAACATGTTCATCACGGGGCCGCAGGTCATCAAGGCGGTGACCGGCGAGGATGTCAGCGCGGAGGATCTCGGTGGTGCCTCGGTGCACGCCGTGAAGAGCGGTGTCGCGCATTTCTCGTATCCCGACGAGGCTTCGACCATCGCAGGAATCAAGCGGCTTCTGTCCTATCTGCCGCAGAACAATATCGAGGATCCCCCGATCGTCGACACGGGCGATCCGCTCGACCGCGTCGACGAAGGGCTCGCCGCGATCATTCCCGACTCGCCCAACAAGCCCTATGATATCCGAGATGTCATAACGAGGATCTTCGACGCCGACCCCTCGGGTGGATCGAACTTCCTCGAGGTTCACGGCGCCTTCGCGAAGAATATCGTCACCTGTTTCGCCCGTCTGGGCGGGCGCAGCGTCGGCGTCATCGCGAATCAGCCCTGCGAGAAGGCGGGCGTCCTCGACATCGACGCATCGGACAAGGCCGCGCGCTTTGTCCGATTCTGCGATTCTTTCAACATTCCGCTCGTCACCTTCACCGACACCTCGGGCTACCTGCCGGGCGTCGGGCAGGAGCACGGCGGCGTCATCCGCCACGGCGCCAAACTCCTGTACGCCTATTCCGAGGCGACCGTGCCCAAGATGACGGTGATCGTCCGAAAGGCATACGGCGGCGCCTACATCGCGATGTGCTCCAAGCACCTCGGCGCGGACCAGGTCTTCGCCTGGCCTTCGGCCGAGATCGCGGTCATGGGTCCCGAGGGCGCGGCCAATATCATCTTCAAGCGGGAGATCGACGAGGCCGCCGACCCCGCGGCTCTGCGCAAAGAGAAGATCGAAGAGTACAAGCGGAGCTTTGCCAACCCCTACAAGGCGGCGATCCGCGGGTACGTGGACGATGTTATAAATCCTTCAGATACGAGGAAGCGGCTCGCCGAAGCCCTCTCCATGCTCCTCGGCAAGCGCGAGTCGAGGCCGAGCCGCAAGCACGGCAACATGCCGGCCTAGGGGGCGCGTGTGGACAGTCTTGAACTTGCGATTATCGCCTTCGCCGCCGTCGTCGCGATCGGCGTCGTGATACGGATATCTTCGCGTTCCCGCACCAAGGATGAAGTCGAGTCGGAGCCGTCGCAGCCGGTCCCGAAACGCCCGGCTTCCTCGAACTGTGGTCTTTCGGGTTCGGACTTGGTCGCGGTCATCGCAGCGGCCGTCGCGGTCGAGAGCGGCATGGCGCCTGATTCGTTCCGCGTCACCGGAATAAGTCCCGCTTCGGGGCAAAGCATACCGGGCGCTTTCAACACGCCTCCATGGGGCTTCGTCGACCGCTTGAGCCGGTCGGCGCGTATCTGACATACGGAAGAGGAGAGACACTACATGAAGCGCTATAGAATCACTGTGAACGGCCAGAGCTACGATGTCACGGTCGAGGAACTCGGTTCGGCGCGCGCATCGAGCGCACAGCCCGCCCCTGCGCAGCCGGCCGCGGTCACGTCCTCAGCGCCCGCGGCCCCGGCCGCCGCGTCCGTTCCTACGGCCGGAGCGATCGAGGTCAAGGCGCCCATGCCCGGCACCCTCGTGTCGTACAAGGTTGAAAAGGGACAGACCGTCGCCGCCGGTCAGGTGCTCTTGATACTTGAAGCCATGAAAATGGAGAACGAGATCGTCGCGCCGCGCGCCGGCGTCGTCGCCTCTCTGCGTGTCGCGCCCGGCTCGTCGGTCAACACGGGCGAGGTTCTGGTCGAACTCGCATAAGGCTAGCTCGGGACACTGAACTTTTTTTAAAGACTTTTTCATCCTCGTCGTATCCGCGCCACGCTCAGGACACGAGACACTTCGGCCCCGAGCCGATGAGATCGCGTCGTCCCGCGCGTATGAGCGCCTCGCGGACAAGCTCGCGGTTCTCCGGTTTCGAGTAGTGGAGGAGGGCCCGCTGCATCGCGCGTTCGCGCTCCCCGCGGGCGACATAGACCGCTTCCCCGCTCAGGGGGTCCCTGCCGGTCCAGTACATGGCGGTCGACAAGGTCCCCGGCGTGGGGTAGAAGTCCTGGATCTGGTCGGGCGCGAAGCCCGAGTCTCGAATGAACTCGGCGAGTTCCACCGCCTCGGCGAGACCCGAGCCGGGATGAGCCGATATGAAGTAGGGGATGAGGTACTGCTTACGTCCGAGTTCCCGGTTGAGCGCGGCGTACTTCCTCGCGAATTCGGCGTAGACGGCGCGGCCGCTCTTGCCCATGAGCCTCAGAACCGAGTCCGATACATGTTCGGGCGCCACCTTGAGCTGGCCCGAGACGTGACGCGCAACGAGTTCCCGGAAAAACCTGTCGTCGCGGTCGAGCATGAGGTAGTCGAAACGTATACCCGAGCGGATAAATACTTTCTTAACTCCGGGGACCGACTCGACCGCCCGCAGGGCTTCGAGGTAGTCCGAGTGATCCACGACAAGATTCGGACAGGGCCGCGGACTTAAGCAGCGTCGATCGGGGCAGGCTCCTTCCGTGTCGGTTTTGCGGCAGGCCGAGGCGCGGAAGTTCGCCGTGGGGCCGCCGAGGTCGTGGATGTAGCCCTTGAAGAGGGGATGGCGGGTCAGAGCTCGAGCCTCGCGGACCAGCGAATCGCGACTCCGCGCAGAAATCGCGCGACCCTGGTGTAGGGTTATCGAGCAGAACGAGCAGCCGCCGAAGCAGCCGCGGCTCGAGAGGATCGAGAAGCGGACCTCCTCGAGGGCCGGGACTCCTCCGAAGGCGTCGTACATCGGATGCCAGGAACGCTCGTAGGGAAGCTCGTAGATGCGATCGAGTTCTTCGGTGGCGAGTGCGCGTTGAGGGGCTTCGAACACGACCCAGCGTTCGTCCGAGCGCTCGATGAGCGTCTTCCCATAATGCGGATCGGCGTTGCGGTAGCGAAGCCGCGTCGACTCGAGAAAAGCTTCCTTGTCGGTGCAAAGCTGCTCGAACGAGGGAAGTTCGACGAACTCGCCGGGTTCTAGATCGGGCTTTGTGGACGAACGCCATGCCGTGCCCCGAATGCCGCGCAGATCCGCGTCGTCCGGGGAAGAGCCTGTTTGTACCGCGGCCGCGAGGCGCCGCAGTATTTCGCATATCGCGAGTTCGCCCATGCCGTGGACGAGGATGTCCGCCTTGGAATCGAGCAGTATCGAGCGGCGGACCTTGTCGGACCAGTAGTCGTAGTGGGCCAGGGCGCGGAGCGAGGCCTCGACGCCGCCTATGACGACCGGAACGCCCTTGTAGGCCTCGCGGCACTTTACCGCGTAGGCGATACTCGCGCGCTCGGGCCTGGCCTGACGGCGAGCGGCTTTCCCGGGGCCGATCGTCCCGTCGCCGCGGAGGCAGAGCCCGGGTTTTCCGCCCGGGGCGTAGTCGTCTTCGGAACGGGGCTTGCGATTCGCCGTATACAGGGAAACCATCGAATCGAGCGCTCCCGCGGTGACGAGAAAGGCGAGACGGGGCCGGCCGAGAAGCCGGAAGGCCTCGACCTCGTCGGGATCGGGCCGCGCGATTACGCCGACCCGATAGCCCTCGGATTCGAGAAGGCGTCCCAGGAGGGCGACGCCGAAGGATGGATGATCGACATAGGCATCGCCCGTGACGAATACAGCGTCGAGGTCTCCGGGCGAGAGTCCCTGTGCGGCGAGATCGGAGGGACGGGCGGGAAGAAAGGCCATCGCGGCATTCTACCGCAACGGCCCTTCGGTCTTCAGCTCCCCTCAGAGTTGTTTTTTCGCGAGGCTCCGGTTGACGGCCGAGAGCACGGCGCGCACGCCCGCGGCCGCGATGCTCGGATCGAGACCCGCTCCCCAGGTCGATGGAACGCCGGGCAGTCGAGCCTGAATATAGGCGACGGCGTTCGCGTCCGCTCCCGTGGCGAGGGCGTCCTCGTGGAATGACACGATGCCGATATCCTCGATGCCGAGCGAGGAAAGACTCTTGACGAATGCGTCGATGGGGCCCTTGCCCTTACCGACGATCTCGCGCTCCTCGCCCTTGTACCGCACGATCGAGCGCCAGGTCGTCTCGCCGTTCACGTGGTCGGGGATCTCGTTGAAGGACACTAATGAGAGCGGCTCCGACACGTTGATGAACTCGCCCTCGAAGAGCGCGCGGATCGACTCGGCGTCGACTTCCTTGCCGCGTATATCCGCGACGCGGTTGACGAAGAGTCCGACTTCCGGGTGCATGGCCTTCGGCAGGTCGTAGCCCGCCTCCTCCTTCAAGATGTAGGCGACGCCGCCCTTGCCCGACTGGCTGTTGATGCGGATGATGGCCTCGTAGCTGCGGCCGATGTCCCGCGGGTCGATGGGCAGGTAGGGGACCTCCCAGGGCGCATCCGCCGGCGCGTCGGGGCCGCGCTTCTCGATGCCCTTCTTGATCGCGTCCTGATGAGAGCCCGAAAAGGCCGTGTACACAAGCTCGCCCGCGTAAGGGTGCCGCGGAGGTACGGTCATGCCCGTGAAGTCCGAGTAGGCGGCGACGAGCTTCGGAATGTTGTAAACGTCGAGTTTTGGATCGATGCCCTCGCTGAACATATTGAGCGCCATGTTCACGATGTCGAGATTGCCGGTCCGTTCTCCGTTGCCGAAGAGCGTCCCCTCGATGCGCTCGGCCCCCGCCAGAAGCCCCAATTCGCTCGCAGCGACGCCCGTTCCCCGGTCGTTGTGGGTGTGCAAAGAAATTATCGCGGCGTCGCGCCGTGACAGGTGCGTGATGAACCACTCGACCATGTCGGCGTAGAGATTCGGCGTCGAGGACTCCACCGTCGCGGGAAGATTGAGGATGATCTTGCGGTCCCCGGACGCCCCCCACTCGTCCATGACGGCCTCGCAGACCTCGAGGGCGTATTCGACCTCGGTGTTCGAAAAACTCTCGGGCGAGTACTCGAGGACGATCTCGGTCCCGGGGACGGAGGAAAGCCCGGCCTTGACCATTCGCGTGCCCTGAACGGCGATGGCCTTGATCTCCTCCTTGCTCAGGCCGAAGGTGATCTTGCGCTGAACCGACGAGGTCGAGTTGTAGATGTGGAATATCGCCTTTTTCGCCCCCCTGAGGCTCTCGAAGGTTCTTGTTATCAAATGTTCGCGGCATTGGCAGAGCACCTGGATCGCGACGTCGTCCGGAATGCGGTCGTTCTCGATCAGGGCGCGGGCGAAATCGAACTCGATCTGGCTCGCCGAGGGGAATCCGATTTCGATCTCCTTGAAGCCCATTTGGACGAGGAGGTCGAAGTAGGCGAGCTTTTCGTCGACGCCCATGGGCTCGACGAGGGCTTGGTTGCCGTCGCGCAGGTCCACCGAGCACCAGATCGGCGCTCGTTCGATCCTGCGGTCCGGCCATTTACGGTCGATCGCAGGCGGCTGGGGGAAGGGACTGTACTTGGCCATGGCTCCACTCCTTGGCCCGGAGCCTCCCGCCGGCCGCGCAGGTATAAAAAAACCCGCGGCCGGCTCGAGCGGCTGCGGGTTTTTTATAGAGGGCTAACGCCCCTATCCGGTTTCGACCGCCGAACCCGCGCCGCTCGTGCTCCTAAGCAGGAGCCCGCTAAGGAGGAGGCCGGAGAGAAGGAGGCCGTTCTTTGCGGTGAGGCTGGATTCGATCTGTCCGAAACTCGGAACTACGAACATCATGATAGACAAAACATATCCCTTATGTCTGACTGGGTCAAGCCCCCGTTCCGACTTTTACGGCGAACTACAGTCTCCCCGTGGCGCCGGAGCAGAGACGCTTCATTCTTTCCAAAAGTACTCGATTCTCTTTTTCTTGAGCAGGGGTTCGAGTCTCGCGTCATAGGCCGTCTCCCGTCGGTCGATCAAGTCTTTCCACGGCAACTTGTCCGTACGCTCTTTCAGTTTTTTCACATAGGAATCGACATCGCCGATCACCCGGGCCGGCACCCCTCCCACGATGCTTCCGCTCGGAACGTCTTTCGTAACGACCGCGCCCGCGCCGACAATGGCGTTCGGCCCGATCGTCACGCCGGGAAGAATGATCGCGCCGATTCCTATGAAGACATTGTCCTTGATGTCGATTTTGCCCACATCGTCGAGTTTGAGGTTGTACGCGCGGTTCAGGACCGAGACTGCGCCGTTGTGTCCGACGAGGGTACACGAGGACAGAAGGACGTTGTTGCCGATTCGGACATACTCCGGATCGGTGATGACGACGTCGGAATTGATGGCTACATTTTCCCCAATGCTGTGAAGCCTTCCTCGTTTTTTCAAGTATTCCGCCCACTCGCCGCTCGACGGCCGACAGAGCTTGCGATACAGAAATGTCGGCGCAATGCCCTTGAACGCAAGATACTTTATGATCTGCCGCATGGTACCGGTACCTCCAACGCACTAAGCTTTTTTCATCGCACGGTTTCTGTCAACCGCATCCGATCGCCTTTGCACGGTGTAAACCGCATCGATATTGAAGCAGAGGCTGCATTTGCGTGAGTATTCGTGTATCATTCAGAAATGGCCGGAAATACCGTATTCGGCGTCACTCCCTGGGGGCGCTGGTTCGTCGACGCCCTCGAACACAGTAGGGAGTCCGCGCGCCTTGTGCGCGGTCGAAGCTACGCGACGACGGGAAAAGTCTCCACGATCGAATTCGAGGGCCGGAGGGTCGTCGCCAGGGTAAAAGGCCATTCTCTTCCGTTTTACACGGTGCGCATCGATTTTCCCGATCTCGCCGAAAAGGACCGCGAACGGCTCTTTGCCGCGATCGAATCCGACCCCCTCCTCCTTACCAGAATCGAGGCCGGAGAATTCCCCGAGGAACTCATCGAACTGCTCAAGCAGACGAAGATCAAGCTCTTCCCGGAAACCTGGTCGAGCATGCGGCGCAGCTGCACCTGCCCGGACTGGGGCGATCCCTGCAAGCACATGGCCGCCGTCTATTACGTGATCGCGAGGGAGATGGACCGGGATCCTTCGATCATCTTCAAGCTGCGCGGCCTCGATTTGACAGAGCACTTCGGACGCGCAAAAACCGGGACTGAAGTTCATCTTCCCTTCGACCTCGAGCTCGATGCAAGCACGCGCAGCGTGCCGCCCGACAAGCCCCCCGAGCCGCCCCGTCTGGGGAATTACCTCGGTTTTGTCAGCTCCTTGATCCCGCCGCGGCCCGCCTTCGCCGCGTTCGATTTCGCCGCCGCTCTGGTCGAGTTTTACCACCGCGCGGCCAAAGAAACCGAGCCGCCGCCTGCGGCCGATTCTCTTTTGGAACGGCGCTTTTCGGCATCGAGCTTCCGCCTCGAGATCGCGGCGAAGGATGAAAAAGGTATCGCGCCCGCGGCGCTCAGATCTGCCGTCGTCGTAACGAACCCCGATGGATGGTCGGCGGCCTTCGCCGTTCCCGAACTCTTTACCCTCTTTTTGAGTTTTGAAGACGATCGGGGCACGCCGGAGTACCGCTTCTTCTTCCACCTCGCGCGCTTCGCCTTCGCGGCATTCCACGCCTCGGCCTACGCACCCGCGCCCTGCGTGGACGATAAAAACCTCACTATCATCTGGGTCCCCCTGCGGGCCTCTGCGGATTTCACCAGGGCCTTGGCCGAACTGGGCTCGTGGGATCCGGGAGTGTCGCGCGTCGCGCTCGGCCGACACAAAAGCGTTCCGCTTTCCGGGGCCTCTGCGGCGCAGCTTCTTGCATCGGTTGCCCTGACCGGCTGGGTGCGCCGCCTCGGCTTCCGGCCCACGGGCGAGCGCGCCTCGATCCGCCCCTTCGTCGATCTTTTTTTCGCAGGCGGCACGCTCGACATCGAAAAGCCCGGCGAGCGGACGCTTCCGAGGGCTATCGAGTCCTGGGTTTCGTTATTCAATCTTGACTTCACGAACTCGGCCTACACGTATCGATTCACCATACGAGAAATCTTCGACGACGGATCGACGGCGATCGACCGTTTCAGCGTCGGACTGTCCGTCCTGTATCCGGCCGGGACTGCGGGGCGGATTAAGACTGTGACATTCAAGAACGCGGCCGCGAAACTCGGTACGCTCGAGGTATTGAAGCTTCCGACCGCCCTCGCCGCCTATGTCCCCGAGATCAAACGTCTGTCGACGCAGAGCCGCGTCGTTCTCGACGGGCCGCGACTGGCGGCCTTCCTCGGCGAAGCATCGCCGATTCTGCGCCGTCTCGGGGTCGAGGTCGTCCTTCCCAAGGAACTTTCCAAGGCCCTCAAGCCACGGCTCGTCCTGCACGGGCAAGCCAAGGGCAAGCGCCCGCTCAAGACCTATCTCGACCTGAACACCATGCTCAGGTACGACTGGCGGGTCGCGATAGGTGATCAAATACTTACTGCCGAAGAGTTCGAACGCCTCGTTAAGGGGAAACGGGGTATAGTTCTTTTCCGGGACGGATTCATACAGATAGACCCAGAGGAAGCCGCGCGGCTGCTCGAACGCGCGAAACTGGAAGCCCTGCCCTCGGCCCTCGAAGTCGTCGCATCCCGTCTTCTGGGTGAGGCGGCCTTCGACGCCGACGCCGAAGAGCTCGCGGCCTCTCTTTTTTCCGTCCGGGACGAATCGCTGCCCGCAGGACTTAAAGCGGTACTTCGACCCTACCAGGAACGCGGCTATCGCTGGGCCATGTCGAATCTCCGCTCGGGTTTCGGCTGTCTCTTGGCGGACGACATGGGGCTCGGAAAGACGGTTCAGGCCATCGCCGTCATACTGAGACTGCGCGAGGAACAGCTTCTTTCGCAAGGCGCCCTCGTGATCGCGCCCGCCGCCCTCATGACCAACTGGGAGCGCGAGATCGGCCGCTTCGCCCCCGATCTGCGCGTCGTGCTGTATCACGGAAAGGGGCGGAGCGTCGAACGCGACGCCGATGTATTCCTGACGACCTACGACACCGCCACGCGCGACGCCGAAAAACTCGGAGAGCGCGGCTTTTCGCTCTTGGTCTGCGACGAGGCCCAGCTCATGAAGAACGCCGAGACCCGCCGATCGCGCGGCGTCAAGTCGATACCCTCGAGCTATCGTCTCGCGCTGAGCGGAACCCCGGTCGAGAACAGGCTCGAGGATCTCCGCTCGATTTTCGATGTCGTCCTGCCCGGGTATCTCGGCGGGCCGAAGGAGTTCACGCGGAGGTGGAGGGTCAAGATCGAGGTCGATCGCGATGCCGAGGCGGCGGAACAGTTGCGTCGCATAACCTCTCCCTTCCTCATGAGGCGGCTCAAGACGGACAAGAGCATCGTCTCGGACCTGCCCGAGAAGATCGTCAGCGACGAGTACGCGAACCTCGTCCCCGAGCAGGCGGCGCTGTACGAAGGCATCGTGCAGGCAAGTTTCGAAAAAGCGGATGCGGCCGAGACGCCCTTCGAGCTTTCGGCCGTGATCCTCTCCCTCCTCACCTCGCTCAAGCAGGTCTGCGATCACCCTCGGGTATACGACAAGGAAAGCCCGGGGGAAGCCTCGCTTTCGGGCAAGTGCATGTTGCTCCTCGAGCTTCTGGGCGAGATCCTCGATCGGCGCGAGAAAGTCCTCGTCTTCAGCCAGTTCGTTGAAATGCTCGAACTGCTCAAAACCATCATCCGTGACAAGTTGGGCGAAACATGCCTTGTGTATCACGGCGGAATGGCGAAAAAGAAGCGGGACGAGGTCGTCGACGCGTTCCAAAACCGAGAGTCCTCGCGCGTCATGCTCGTGAGCCTCAAGGCCGGCGGCCTCGGCCTCAATCTCACCGCCGCGAGTCGCGTAATACATTACGACCTATGGTACAACCCGGCCGTCGAAAACCAGGCCACCGATCGGACCTACCGGATCGGACAGACGAAAAACGTCTTTGTGCACCGACTTATCTCGAGCGGGACCTTCGAAGAGAAAATCGACGCCATGATCAAGGCCAAGCGGGAACTCGCGGACATGAGCATCGCCTCGGGCGAGTCGTGGATAGCGAACATGAGCGTCGAGGAGCTCCGCAGCCTTTTCGCCCGAGACTGAGCACGTGGGACAAAGAACCGGCGGATGCAGGCGGGCGACTTAATGTAGTTATAATACATATAATGAAATAGATGCAAACTGACAAAATTGACTTGTCAGGTTGACATTTCCAACCCTAAAAATTAAAAATAGGCTATGTATATCAAACGTTCTATCGAAGAACGTCTTCGCAGTCTCGCCTCGTACTTCCCGGCTGTGAT
>CAZXXZ010000019.1:0-40383 GCA_964644505.1 uncultured Treponemataceae bacterium
CAGAGTAGAGATCGCCGAGAGCGACAGCGCCGATATCGTCCAGCTCGTCGAAAAAGAGCGTTCCGTCGACGCCGAGCTCGCCGCCGATCTTGATGCCCGCGGCTGCCGGCGCGGCGGCCGCAGCCTTACTTTCATCGTCAGCTCCGAATCCGAAGTCCGCCTGGGCTTCGGCGACTGTCATGACCGTCGCCGCCAAAATCGAACTAGCTATGATCGACTTGAGGGTTTTCATCATGGCCTCCCCGTCTCAAGGAATTTCGTCGTGAAGACGCTCGCCGGAATGGGATCGTCGTACTTGACGATCTCGACGTAGATCGTCGTCGAGGTTTTCGCCTTTACCGTGCTCATGCGCGTGACCGTCGGCGTGAGCCGGCCCTGCTTGTCCTCGGCCTTGAGGATCTCGAGAACCTTGACCAGCTCGCCCTTGCGGTCGTACAGCTCGATCTTGCGGGCGATGCGCGTGGACTTCTCGATCCAGGAGATCATTTTCGAATACTGGTAACCTGAATCCTTTGGCTTCGACTCGATGACCCAGGAGTCTTTGCCGTCGATAGTCTCATCGCGCAGAAGCACGTGCGTATCGGCGTCGACGGAGCGGTCGGCCGAGGATACATCGTCGTAGGAGAGGTCCGTGCCCATGAAGCTGGACGAGCCCTCGCTCGCGGCGATGCGCCTGACCTTGCCCAGGGCCGGGAGGTAGATCCAGCGATCGTCCTCCCTGCCTGGGTTTGTGATCGTGAGAAAACGCGTGCCGGCGACGCTCGCGGGCTTTTGGAACACCACGACGGTCTTGGTCTGAGATCCCTCGTCGGAAGAGTATTGGTCGACGAGGCGCTCGGTCTCGCTTCCGTCCTTGGCGGTGATGACCATGCGGGAGCGGGTCGACACTGTCTTGGCCTGAATCCGATCGCGCGATGAACGGACGATCTCATCGGCGCCGAGTGTCGCCGCGCTCTGCGCCGAAATGCCCTGCGCGGTCGCGCAGGTGATGAGTGCAGTCGCGACGCAGAGCGCCGCGATGGTGGAACGTGTTCGTCTCATACGGTATCCTCCGGTGTTTCGGCATTCCATTTCCAGGGCAAGGGCCTTCTCATGAAGGCCGGTTTGATCCAATTGAGGAGCACGGGGAGAAGCGTCAGGCTGGCCAGAGAACTCGTCGCCATGGTGAGGGCGATGAGGAGGCCGAGGGAGGCGAGGATGTTGAACTGCGAGAGCCCGAGCACCGCGAAACCGAGCCCGACCGAGGTCGCGTTGAAGATGATCGCCTTGCCCGAGCCGTAGAATGTCGATCGCAGGAAAGCGCCGTTCCCGCCGCCCGATGCGAGGTATTCGCGGTGGTAGGCCGCCATGTAATGGATGGTGTAATCGATGCCGACGCCGACCGCGATGCTCGCGACCATCGCGGTTCCGATGTTGAGCTTGATGCCCGCGAATCCCATGACCGCGAAATCGATGAGAATCGCAGAAACCAGGGGAGCGAGCCCGATCAAGCCGGCGACCGCCGATCTGTAGTAGATCGAGAGGATGAGGAAAACGAAGAGAATCGAGAGCGCGACCGACATGAGCTGGGACTGGACGACCAACACGTTGAGCGACTTCTCGATGAGGGCGGTACCGGCTATCTCGACCTTCACGTCCTTGGGAAAGCGCTCGGCGATATAGGCGCGCATCTCGTCGATCGCGCGATCGGTGTCGATCTGGCCGATGGTCCGGAGCTGGACGCTCATGCACAGAGCCTTCGGCTCAAGAGGATCGTCGGCGAACGCGTCGATCGAACCCGCGAGCAGGACCATGTAATTCGCGATCAGGTTCTTAAGCTCGTCCGAGTTCGTTTTACGGTAGCGCGCGGGGTCTGTGGGTATCTCGTAGTAGGCCCTGCCCTTGTAGTTGGCCGCGCGGAAAAGACCGTCGACGATCTGGTCTGCGCTGTAGCCGTACCGACCGCACTCCGACAGGGCCTTGGCGACAAGGACGGCGGCCGCTTTTTCATCGAAGACGGCGCTCGAGGTTACGACCTTCGTTCCAACGATCGTCGTTGTACCGGACGATGCCTTCGACACGGATTTCGATGTGCCGGCGCCCGCCGCTCCGGCGCCCGCCACGCCACGAGGAGGTGCTACGTAATCGCCGAATCCGAAGGCGGGCTCGCCGGGATCATCGCCTCCCTCGCCGTCATGGGGCCCGAAGCCGAAAAGTGGAAGGTCCGAAGAGCCGCCCGAGGCGTCGTTCCGGCGCTCGGCCGATGCAAGGGCTGTCGCCTGTTCGTCCGCATTGAGCACTTGATTTATTCGCTTCACAAAATCCGTGAACGAAAGCACCTTGCCGACCTCCGGTATTTTCTCTGAGGCGTAGGTCGAAAGCCCGTCCATCGCTGAAAGCACCTCGGGCCTGAGAACATCGCCGGGAGTGTCGGAAGAAACGACAATGCTGATCGACTTTGTTCCGCCGAACTTCTCGCGTATGAAGCGGTCGGCTTTGACGACATCGGTATAATCCTTGAAATACTCGACCAGGACATTGTCGGTGATGACGCGGCTCAGTCCGATGAGGGAGACAAGACCGAGAATCGCGAAAATACCGATGGTGCTCCGCTTCTTGGCGGCCGCGGCGCAAAAGCTGTCGGCTATGGCGGCGCTCAATCGGTCCTCGGTCGCGGCCTCGCCTGCATCCTTCTTCTTCGGAGCGACGGGCCCCCGGATGATGATCAAGGCCGGGATAAGGGTCAGCGATACGGCGAAGGCTGCAAGTACGCCGAAACTCGCGAAAATGCCGAACTCGCGGATGGGCAGCACCGAGGTGAAGCAGAGCGAGAAAAAGCCAGCGAAGGTGGTCAGGGCGGCGAGAAAAACCGGCCAGCGCACCTTGCGGATAACGGCAAAGATCAGGCGTTTGTTTCCCTCTCGATCCAGGGGGGAACGCTTGGCGACATCGTCGTAGTAATGACTGACGACATGAATTCCATAGGCGCTGCCGACCGCGACGAGAATGACGGGCAACACTGTCGAGACGATCGAAAGCCTGACGCCGAAGAGCGGCATGGCGCCGATGGACCAGACGGCCGAGATGAGGACGGTCAGGAGTGGCAGGAGAACGCCGCCGGGCCTGCGGAACGAGATGAATAATACGGCGACGATGATGATGACAACGAGCGGAACGAGGAAGATGAGGTCCCGGTTGCAGGCCTCGTTGACCGCAGCGCTGAGAACCGGCAGACCGGCGACATAGACAGTGGTTCCAGAAAACCCCGCGGAATACGCAAGCTCCCGGAGGCGGTAATACGCGGCGATCGAGCGCGGCGAACCGGCCTCGTCGGCATGGATGCTCAACGACACAATGATCTGCGTCGCCGTAAGATTGTCGGAGACAAGGGACCTTCGATACGCGTCCCATCCCAATAGCTTGTCTTTAAGCTCGGCTATCTCGCCGGCGGTTCCGGAAAAATCATCTCCCACGATGGGCGAAACAACGACGGAATCGCCTACCCCCTCGATGTAGTCGGTCGTGATGACCGAGGACACCGACTCGACCATGTCGACCTCGCGCATCTTGTCGACGAGCTGTCTGAGCTTTTGCAGAAAATCAGCGTCGAGAATCGTGCCGTATCGGCGCTCGAGCCCGACGAGTATATTCACCTGACTGCCGAAGACTTCCGAAATCCTCGCGACCGCGACACGGGAGGGATCGTTCACGGGGACAAAACGGAAGTTATTGTTATCCAACTGCGCGCGCGGAAGCTGGAGCGCAAAGAAAATCGTGATCGCGCCGATGACGGCGACGATCAGGCGCGGATGCTTGAAGAACTTTTCCATACTCGTGTCCTTTTTATCTCAGCGTCAAGGAAGCCGGATCGGCGTCCTTGCCGGCCAATCCCCGCAGAAGTATTTCGAAGAGCTCGCACAGGAGACTTCGGATCATTTTAGGATCGCGAGCCGATCGCGGCATGCGCGCTGCGCGGTCGATGATCGAGGTCGCCACCAAAACGGCTATTCTGGCGGTACGTACCGGATCGGCCGAGGCGGCGATCGTTCCATCTGCAATACCCCGACTGATGATCTCAGCGAAGAGCGCGATGAGACGGGTCATAGGACCGCCCATCGCGACTTCAGAGTCCAGGGCGAAAGAGCCTGAATTCAAGTAACTGTTGACACCCGTAAGAATGAAAATCTCCTCCGACTCGCCGTAAAACTCCAGGTAGGCCGCCCACAGCGCTCGTATCGCCTCGATGCCCGAGGCATGCTCGTTGAGGCGTTCGCGTACAAAATCGGTGAAGGTCGAGGCTGCGTCCTCGAGAATTTCATTGAGGATGGCTTCCTTGTTTTCGAAATAGAGGTAGAGCGTCGCCTTGCTGAGTTCAGCCCGGTCGGCGACCTCCTGCATATTTAGGCCGTCGATGCCGTGTTCAAGAATTATTTCTTTTGCTACACGTAAAATAAGTGCTTTTCGCTCTTCTTTTTCCCGATTTTTACGTTCGGTGATCCCCATCAAGGCACTCCTGAAATGAATGATGGTAATATAATAACCATTGGTCAGAAAAAAACAAAGAGTTTAACCATTTTTTAATACAGTTCCTCGAAGCTTGTTGAGGGTACGTATCGAGGTAAAGTAAACCGTTTTAGACACTCGTAGGGAGCATCATTCGACAGCTTCAACAAGTTTCGAGGAACCAGTCCCCACCGTATTTTGAATCGGAAGCTCTATTCTAAAGAGCGCGCCCCCTGAAGGGGCATCTGCCACCGATAACGATCCGCCGTGCTTCCGCACGATTATGTCGTATGAAAGAGCGAGACCGAGGCCCGTGCCCTTGCCCGGTTCCTTCGTAGTAAAAAACGGATCGAATATCTTTAATTTAATGTCGTCCGGGATACCCGGACCGTCATCGACGATGGTTACAATGATGCGTTCGCCTTCGCGTTCGGTCGAGATGCGGATTCTTCCTTTGTCCTTCCGTTTCTGTGACTCGATCGCCTGGGCGGCGTTGACGAGGATGTTCAAGAACACCTGATTCACCTCACCGCCCAGGGCGGGTATGGTCGGCAGTTCGTGAAGGTCGAGTTCGACCTCGGCGACATACTTAATTTCGTTGCGCGCGACCACCAGGGTGCTCTTCAAGCCCTCGTTCACGTTGTACGGTGTTTTGACCTGGTTCGAATCGATACGGGCGAAGCTCTTGAGGTTCTGTACGATATCGATGATTCTGCGGAAACCTTCGTCCGACTCGGAGATGAGCGAATCAAGTTCTCCGAAGATGAAATTCAAATCATAGCGTTCGATGATGTCATCGATCTCCTTCCCCATTTGTGCCCGTGCTTCAAGGCAGGCGTTCTTCAGGGATTTGAGAAAGGAGGTCATTGTCCTATGGTTCGAGTATAGGAACCCCAGGGGATTGTTTATTTCATGGGCGACTCCCGCCGCGAGCTGTCCGATCGACGCGAGTTTCTCCTGCTGAACCGCGAGCATCTTGGTGCGTTTCAATGCCTCGTTGGCTTCGGCCAATTCGAGATTCGCCTTCCACAGCTCGCGTTCGCTCGCGATCCGCTCCGATATATCCTTGACGATCCCCTGAATCTCGACGATATTCCCCGACTCGTCCTTGACCGCAGTGGCCGATTCGAGGCAGTACACCGTCGAGCCATCACGACGCTTGAATACGCATTCGTAATCGACGACATATCCCCGTGTCCTGATCCGCTTGAGAAAATTCTCCCGATCACCAGGAGACAAGACATGATCCGAAAATGGCCTCCCGACCACATCGAATCTATCAGAAACACCTAAAAGCGTGAGCCCGGCGTTATTGATATAAGCGACGACATCGTCCGCATTCGAGCTGTAGATCATGTCACGTGATTCGGAAAAGAAAGTTCGAAGTCGTTCCTCGCTCTTTCGCAGGGCTTTTTCGGCCTCGAGACGAATATACCGTTCCCTCGACTGACGCTTACGTAAATACACATGAATAGAAAAGGAGGCAAAGGTCTTCTCGATCATGGATTGTAAATCTGAAGAAAAAGGCTCGCGGTTCCTACCGATGACAATAAACCCACACTGTTCTCCGTATGATGCGAGCCGGAACGTCATGGCATATCGCACTTTTGAACCGAAAAGGGGCGCTTCTGTATGTATTCCCTTCGAAGTCATGATCGAAGCTCGTTCAAGCAGGTCGGCTTCGTTGGTACTGATGGGCTTGACCCTTGTTTCTCCACAATCATGTATTACGGCTCGCAATAAATTGATCGCATCATGGAAAACGATAGCCATTGAATCAAGACCGAGGAGCTTCAACCCTATCAGGGATGTTACCGCCATAGAATATGATTCGTCATCATCGTCGCTTGAGCCGAGTGAATTGAGCAGAACGTTTCTGATCTCGAGTTCCAACGTCCGTGCAGCGACCGCGTGTTCAAGTTCGGTCTTCAGATTTTCCGGTATTTCCACGGCATATCCTTGTCAGATGAAGGAGAAGAAATCCGAGAATCCAAGAACGTCGAAGACGGCCTTAACTCGATCCCGCATGTTTCGTATAAATAAAAAAACTCCGCTGCGACGTGCTTCGGCCAACAATGTCGTGAGCGTTCCGACGCCGGACGAGGAGATGTATTCAAGAGCTTCGAGATCTAATATCAGTGAATCCCCGCCTTCGATCGAGGCGAGGGCTTCCGAGGCGAGCTCATGGAACTCTCGGCTGTTATTGTTATCGAGGCTGCCTGAGAGGATGAGGCACAATCCAGGCGGCGAATCCGACACCTTCGCGGACAGTTCGAGTTCGCCTATCGTTTTACCCCGCCCGGCAAATTTCTCGCATATACCTGGAGGCAGCTCGGTCATGTTATTCTCGCGGTCAGTATCGTCACATCGTCGTCGAAATCGTCACACTTCCCGAGGGAAAGCGCCTTCTCGAGGAGCCGTTTATGATAATCTGCGCCGTAGGGAACCTCGGAGACGATGCTTCGCGCGTTGATCTCGATACAGCCTCCATTCGGCGTTCGACATTCGACAAGGCCGTCGGTATATGCGACGAGCACATCACCCGGGGCGATCGATTCGACGCGGTCTATGTAGCTGACGGAAGAGGCGAAGCCGAGTCCCGTACCCGAGGCTGGAAGCTCGCGGATCTCGGAGCCGCCGACGCTATAGGGATGCGTATGACCTGCGTTGGCATAAGTCAGTTTCATGCTTTGAAGATCGATATAGCCGGCGAAGAATGTAATAATAATCCCAGAGTTCTTGCGAAGCTCGAAGTTCATCCGTTCGTTCAACCAGGAAAGAAATGCAGCGGGCGAGAAGGACTTTCCCCGCGCCGCCTGAAGATATTCCGGGTAAATGACCGCCTTGAGGATGCCGGTTACAAAGGCCGCCCTGATTCCATGTCCCGCCACATCGCCCAATAACACGAGGTAGCGGCTCGGCCCCATATCGACAACGTCGTAGTAGTCGCCCCCGCAATAAAGCCCGGTGACAGGACGATAACTTGTTCTGAATTCTACGCCTTCGGATGACAGAAGCCGCGGCTTTAAAAGCGCTCTTTGCATCTCACCGGCCCATCGGAGCTCCTCCTCGACGATCCGTGCGCGGGATTCTGATTCATCGCGCAACTTCTTCGCCTCGATCGCCTTCTCGATTTCGATCCGGAGATATTCGGGATCCCAGGGCTTCAGGATGTAACTGAAGATGCCCGCCCTCACCGCTTTCATAAGCTCCTGGGCCTCCGAATAGCCGGTGAGGAGAATCGTGATGATCCCGGGATAGAGCCGTTTCACCTCAAGAAGGAAGTCAGACCCGAGCATCTCCGGCATTTTCAAATCCGAAACGACAAGTACCGTGTTGGCTGCCTCTTCCGCAAGGTGTTTCAGCGCTTCACGTGCGGAAATCGCCGTCTTAAGCTCGTATGTATTTTCCCGGGCCCACTCGTGAAGCTCGCGTTTCAATGCGTTGAGGATGTTCTGTTCGTCATCGACGAACAGGATCCCTCGTTTTTTCTGGATAGTTTGCATCATGTAATCAAGTATACGAAGAAAGCTTTGTAATGCCAGATTGTTAATTTTTACATACGTTGTATACCTTCGACGCGGCGGTATCGCTTCAGCCTCCGCTTTGGCACGATGAGCTGAACCGCTCTTGGAGCTATGGAAATATCGAGGGGAAGCGTAGCGCCAAGCTCTCCGTCGACCTGCGAATACGCCTGTTTCGCTGAAAAAAGTCTAAGGTTTTCGGTGCGGTAAATCTTGGAGCGCTGGAGCCCGAGAGGGGGAACTGAAAGGTCGGGATTGATGAGGAAACGGAGAAGATAGCGAAAGGCGAGAATGAGCGTGCTCCATCTCCCTGTCTCGCGGAAGACAAAAACATCAAGCTTGCCGTCGAGGGGGGAGGCGTTCGGCGTGAACGAAAAGAAATCGCCGTAGAGGCTCGTGTTCGACACGAGGACGAAACTGCCCGAATCCCTGCGGCCGTCGGGTAGTTCGACCGTTATTGTCGGATAGTGGTAGCGCGTAAAAGCTCGTATACCGGCTACTGCATACGCGATAACACCAAGCCTTCGCTTGAGTCCCTGCCCCTGGAGCTGCTTGAGCGAGTACGCGTCCACGCCGACTCCGACCATGAGGAGAAAGCGCCGGCCGTTGCAGATTCCGAGGTCGAGGGCCTCAGAATCGCCCTTGAGCACGAGGCGACAGAGTGCCGGTATGCTCTTCGGGAAGCGCATCTCGGTCGCGAAGACATTGCCGGTTCCCCAGGGCATGATCGCGAGCTTCTTCGAACAGCCCGCGAGCCCATTGATGACCTCGTTGATGGTGCCGTCGCCGCCGCCCGCGATGATCACGTCCCAGTCAGCCTCAGCCGCTTCGCGCGCGAGGCTTTCGGCATGGCCGACGCGCTCGGTATAACGGACCTCCAGCGTATGACCTCGTCTGCGGAAATACCTAGCTACTGAATCGACTTCGCGGCGGGCCGCTCCCCCGCCCGAGACCGGATTTGCGATGAGAAGGTAGCGCACTTCATGAATATACAGCTTACTTTATCGGAAAGGCGAGTGTCGGGTCCTCCGAATGTGCGTCGACAAAGGCGCGTAAAGCGGGACCTGCCGAGGTGAAACCCATAAGCCAGGGATCGCCGCCGTCGCGCTGGTACTGCCAGTAGAGACCTCCTGCATAACCGGAATCATAGAGGATACGGAGAAGCTCCTTCACGTCGCCGGAATCGCGCATGCGGTTCGAGGATCGGGTCGTGGGACTCCAACTCGAGGATGGCATCTCGCCGACGACGATCGGCTTGTCCACGCCCCAGCTTTCCGCATCATGCGTAAAAGGTGATACAGAAGGGCCATTCCATCCGTAGTAGTGGATCATATAGAAATCGAGTTTTCCGTCCTCGTCACCGCCCGCTTTGACGAGGGCCGCGTCGCTGTACCAGTCGAGCTTGTCGGCCGTGACCGTGCCGGTCGAAACCAGAACGCCCGGAACGGTCCGTTTGATCGCCCCGGCCATGCGGTTGGTGAAACGCTGAACGTCGTATTTCGTGATACGCTCGTTTGTCCATCCCACAGACTCGACCATGCCCTCGGCCTCGTTCGCGATTTCCCAGCAGAGGAGATTCGGATCATTGCCTACCGCCTTCACGAGCGGAACAAGGGCCCTGTCGATATAGAGGGCGAGGCCCTGATCCGTCGTCAGCATCTTGCGGTTGAAGGCGAGATTCGCCCCCTGGGAGGCCTGCATGAAATTGTGCGTGAGGAGGACCGGTATGAGAAACAGCTTGTTCTCGCGCGCGATCTCGAGCATCCGTTTCACGTTCGTTATCGTTTTCGAGCCAAGGCCTGAGACCCATCCGTCGGCGCCGAACTTTGGATCCCGCGAGCCGTTGGTGGAGAGCCAAACGCGCATCGTGTTCCCGCCGGCCGAGGCGATATCCTGGGCAGCCTTTCGGAAACGACGTTCGTCGAGGGGCAGATCGCCCACATCGTTAGCGTAATTGATCCAGGCGAGGTTGAAGCCCGTGACAAAGACCCTCCGACCGTCCGACAGCGTGATTCTGGTATCGAAGGGGAGCGCGACGAGCGATATAGCAGCCAGGGCGAAACACAGAATGAAGAAAACCTTTCGGATCATTTCGACCCTCCCTCCAAAGCTTCATGAGGCAAGCTTGTAAAAACCATGGTTAGAAATCGGTTTCTCTTCCTCTCCTCATTTTGTACCCTGTCTACAAACCGCGAGTCTAGCGCTCTTCATCGAAAAAAGTCATACTGGCTGAGAAACCAAGGAGGAAACCATGGCGCGCCCCCGTATCGTCGATGAAGTGAAGCGAGGCCGAATTCTCGTATCGGACGGAGCATGGGGAACCTTCCTCCATAAAAAGGGGCTGAAACTCGGCGAATGTCCCGAGATTTGGTGCCTCGAACGGCCGGATGACGTCCTCGACATCGCGAAACGTTATGTCGAGGCGGGCGCGGACATGATCGAGACAAACAGCTTCGGCGCAACGCGTATCAAGCTCAGGCATTTCGGCCTCGAGCACAAGGCCTCCGAGCTGAACGAGGCCGCGGCCGCCATTTCACGGAAAGCCGCGGGCGATACCGCATGGGTCATCGCATCGATCGGGCCCACGGGGAAGATGCTCGCCATGGGCGACGTCACCGAGGAAGAAATGTACGAGGCCTTCCGCGAGCAGGCCCTGGCCCTGGAGCGCGGCGGGGCCGACGCGGCCTGCATCGAAACAATGAGCGACGCGGTCGAGGCCGGTCTCGCGATCCGGGCCGTCAAGGAAAACACGAGGCTCGAAATCATGGCTACCTTCACCTTCGACAAGACCCAGCAGGGCTGGTACCGGACCATGATGGGGCTTTCGCCCGAGGACGCGGCAGCCTCTGCGGTCGAGGCCGGGGCTAACATCATAGGAAGCAACTGCGGTAACGGCATAGAGCGCATGGTGGACATCGTCCGATCCATGCGGCAGGCCGACGCGAAAACGCCGATTCTCGTTCAGGCGAACGCAGGGCTTCCCGTGAATGTCGACGGCAGGGACGTTTTCCCGGAAACGCCCGAAACCATGGCCTCCTTCGTGCCTGTTCTGATCGAAGCCGGGGCGAACATCATAGGCGGTTGCTGCGGCACGACGCCCGAACACATAACGGCAATCCGCCGCGCGGTCGAATCGCTGTAATTTCGAATTGGTATCGCCGAATAGGACTGTAAAGTAGTATTTTACTTTCATGACACGTTCAGTCAGGATTCCGATCGGCGGCATGGGCTGCGCCTCGTGCGCGCTCAAAATTGAAAAGTCTGTAGGCGGACTAGCAGGCGTCGACAGCGCTTCGGTCAATTTCGCCTCCGAGACCGCTTCAATCCGCTATGATCCCTCGAAAGTCAGGCTTTCCGACATCAAGAAGGCAATCGTCGACGCAGGTTACCGGCCTCTCGCTCAGGAAGAAGGCACGGCGGCGATCCGGCTCAGGGCCGAAAAGGAACGAGAGATCCTCACGCTCAAAAAAAAGCTGATTACAGCCGCACTCTTTTCCGTTGGGCTTCTCTACATATCGATGGGAAGCATGGCGGGACTGCCCTTACCCCCGGCGCTGAACCCGGACCTTCATCCGCTTGTGTACGCCTTAGCGCAGCTTATTCTTGTCATCCCTGTCATCGCATCCGGATACCTTTTTTATGTCTCGGGCTTCCGTTCGCTCGTGAAACGATCTCCGACAATGGACAGCCTGATCGCCCTCGGGACCTCGGCGGCTGTCGCGTATAGCCTCTCGTCCGTGATCCGTCTCGCCCTGGGGGAGGTCTCGGCCGCCCACCAGCTGTACTTCGAAACCGCGGGCGCGATCATCACCCTGATACTTCTCGGCAGGCTCCTCGAGTCGAGCGCGAAGGGCCGAGCTTCGGACTCGATAAGAAAACTTATGGAGCTGAGTCCCAAAACGGCGACCGTCGTTAAAGACGGAGCCGAGACCATAGTGCCGGTCGAGGATCTCGAAATCGGCGACGTCATACTCGTGCGTCCGGGCGAGCGCATCGCAGCAGACGGCCTCGTCGTATCGGGCGATTCCTCGGTCGACGAATCCATGCTGACGGGCGAAAGCATGCCGGTCGACAAAAAGCCGGGCGATCCGGTGACGGGCGGGAGCGTCAACGGTACGGGTTCGATCACGATCCGCGCGACGGCCGTCGGCTCCGACACGGCGCTTGCCGGCATAGTGAGGATCGTCGAGGAAGCCCAGATTTCCAAGGCGCCGATCGCGCGGGTTGCCGACTCGGTGGCGGGTGTTTTCGTCCCCGTAGTCCTGGTCATCGCCCTGCTCGCGGCCCTCGTCTGGCTTGTCGCCGGGGAGTCCCTCATCTTCGCGCTCACCGTTTTCGTCGCAGTCCTGACCATCGCCTGCCCCTGCGCCCTCGGCCTCGCGACGCCGACCGCGATCATGGTAGGCACGGGAAGGGGGGCCGAGTTCGGTATTCTGTACAAGTCGGGGAGCGCGGTTGAAACAGCCGCTTCGCTGGATGTTCTCGTCCTCGATAAGACCGGGACTGTCACGCGCGGTGTACCCGAGGTGTGCGACATCGTCACGGCCGACGGTGTATCTGAAAGCGATCTTCTTCTGGCCGCGGCCGCAGCAGAGAAGGCTTCGGAACACCCCGTCGGCAGGGCCATTGTCCGAACAGCCCGGGACCGAGGGATCGAAGTCGAGGCGCCCGCGCTGGCTGAGGCGTCGCCCGGTCTTGGAATACATGCAGAGGGCAGCTCGGGCTCGATCGTAGTCGGTAAACAGAGTTTCTTATCCTCAAAGGGTATCGAAACCGAGAGCATGAAATCGGCGGCGTACAGGTACGCTTCAGATGGGAAGACGAGTGTCTTCGTAGCCAAGAACGGCCGGCTCATCGGCCTCATCGCGATAGCCGACGCCGTCAAAGCGACAAGCGCAGCCGCCGTTGCGGAACTCCGCAAACGCGGACTTACGCTTGTCATGATAAGCGGGGATTCGCGACCGACGTCGGAGTCGATCGCGCGTGAAGTGGGCATCGACAGGGTCTACGCGGAGATTTTACCTGAGGGCAAGGCCGCCATTATAGACGAGCTCAAATCCGGCGGCGAACGCGTCGCAATGGTCGGAGACGGAATAAACGACGCCCCCGCTCTCGCACGGGCCGATCTCGGAGTCGCGATGGGCGCCGGGACCGACGTCGCCATAGAAAGCGCCGATCTCGTGCTTTCGGGATCCGATCTCATGGACCTCCCCAGGGCCCTCGATCTTTCGTCACGCGTTATGCGCACTATAAAACAGAATCTTTTCTGGGCCTTCGGCTACAACATTCTCGGCATCCCGATCGCGGCGGGAGTTCTGCACGCCTTCGGCGGTCCGCTCTTAAGCCCCATCCTCGCCGCGGCCGCGATGTCGCTGAGTTCGATTTCGGTGCTCGCCAACGCGCTCAGACTGAGATTCTACACGCCCAAAGTACGATGAGCCCGCTTGCCGGATTCGAAGAGAAACCTCGGGCACAGCAGGAAGACGGCGCATCCGATCACCAGGGCCGCGAAATCGACTAAGGCGTCGGCGAATTCGCAGGAGCGCCCCACAGAGGGCTGGATGAACTCGATCATGACGCCGAGGACGAGCCCGATGATGACAGATATAAAGACCGCCCTTCGGACCGGCGTTCCGGGCCGCGCAAAGAACAGACAGCCAAGAAATCCCAGTGTCATATAGGCAAGACCATGCTCGACCTTGTCGAGGAAGGAGAGACTGATCCCGATATCGAGCGGCTTGGGAATCAGTGAAAGCACCGCGACGGCGGCTAAACAGAGCGGATACAGCGACAGAACAAGAGCACGCGGAATTCTCATTCCGCAATACTCGCCCGAGACTGCGTCGAAGCGCAAGCGGGAGCGAACGAGTCGGCTTCGGTTTAATACAAAGAAAAACCGCGGTCTAGCGCGCTTCGACCTTGGCCCAATTCTCCTTCGCCTTTGCGAGATTGGCCACGCGGTTTTCGTTGAACTTGTCCTTGATCGCCTGGCTGAACTGGAAGAAAACACGTCCCTCGTCCATGTCCCAGGTGTCGATCTCGACGGGGAAGAATACCCCGAGCGCGACACCGAAGGCGCAATAGCCCCCGAAGGCCGGGATGTACTTTTCAGGATCTTTCTCGAAGAGCTTTTTATTCTCTTCGTTCGCGAATAGGAATTTGTAACCTATCGCTTCTGCCGAGATGTACGGATCTCCTTTTACCGGTTTTTTGACCGTGTGGAAAGCGACGGGATCATACCCTTGGATCGCATACTTTCCGATCGGATCGGCGTTCAGTATCCGGCTCATCGGCACCTCCTGATATTACAAACGTGCCGTAATTCTATCGCGGAAAGGCCAGAAATGAAACAAAATTCATGGCAGACATACAAGCGACGTAGTGAGCGCCTTAAATTGATACCTTTCTTAACAAGAATCCGACGACGAAAAGCGCGAGCAATGGGAGGACTTCGCGTATGATCTCGCCTTCAAACATAGGTGTATGATATCGTATTGCAGTGTATATGGTCATGAGGAGGGCGTGAACATCATGCTGCCATCGCCATCCGAGTCGACGGCCCGTTTCATCGAGGTGTTCGGCGGCATTTTCGCCGGCTCCGAATGGACCTCTTCCAAGCGCGAGCGGCTCTTCGGCCTATTGTCGTACAAACACATGGATGCGGGAACCGCGCTTCTGCGGGAAGGGCAGGTCTGCGTAAGTCTCCCATTTGTAATCGAGGGCTCGATCCGAGTTTTCAAAACCGCACCCACGGGCCGGGAAATAACGCTCTATCGCATAACGCGCGGGCAGCTCTGCGTCCTCAGCTCGGGATGCGGGCTGGGGCTCACGGCCTTTCCCGCCTCGGCGGTCGCTGAGGAAAAGACCTTTGCCGCATTCCTCCCGAGCGAGGCAGCCCGTACACTTATGAGCGAAAGCCCCTCATTCCGTGACTTCACGCTCGGTCAGTACGCCGTCCGGCTTTCCGAGATAATGGAACTCGTCGAGGAAGTCGCCTTTAGACGGGTTGACGAGCGGCTCGCCCGCCTCCTTATCGACACCGCCTCGCAGTCGAGCGGCCGAAGAGTATCGGCCACCCACCAGGAACTCGCCGACCACATAGGCACATCCCGCGAAGTCGTCAGCCGAATACTCAAGGACTGGGAACTCCGTGGGGCGCTGTCGATATCACGTGGCTCGATAGAACTGACCGCCGCCTTCGAACACATTATCTCCGTGTAAATCGAAGACCCTTAGGTGATCTTAGTCACTGAAGCATCGCATTAGAAACCGTATATTACAAAATGAAAGGAGAGACTGATATGAGCGTCAAGGTCTATTCTACACCGTCCTGCCCCTACTGCGTCATGGCGAAGAACTACTTCAAGGCTAACGGGATTCCCTTCGAGGACTACGATGTGTCCCGAGATTATGCTAAGGCCGAGGAGATGATTCAAAAATCGGGTCAGATGGGCGTTCCGGTCATCGATGTAAACGGTAGCGTCATCGTGGGCTTCAATCTTCCGGCCATCGAGCGTGCTCTCAAAAACTGAGCTCGATCAGCATCATGAGAGAGCCGGGCCGTCGGACGATTCGGCGATGTCGGCGTCGACAGCCCGGTTCTTTCCCCTCCGCTTAGCGTCGTACAGAGCATTGTCGGCTCGAACAGTAAGACTGTCGATAGTATCTCCCTCACGGGCCTGCGAGCATCCTACACTGACGGTGACGGAAGTATGGCTGCTGATGCTCGAGGAGGCCGTGAGTTCGCAGATTTTTACCGCCGCAGCCATAGCCGCTGAATGTGACAATTCCGGCAGGATGACGATAAACTCCTCGCCGCCCCACCGGGCAGGCAGATCGATGGATCGAAGAGAGCGACGCAAAAGGGATGCGAAGTTTTTCAGTACGACATCTCCCTCCGCGTGTCCGAACCTGTCGTTTATTGTCTTAAAGTCATCAAGGTCGATCATGAGGATCGAAAAAGGATGTTTATATCTGTTAGTCCGAAGAAGCTCGGACGTGAGCGTTTTTACCGCGACAGACCGATTTGGAAGAGCGGTCAGCGAATCGGTCGTTGATAGACGCTTGAGCTTATCCCGCTCTGAGACGAGGATAATCGTAAATGCGACGAGCAGGACGAATACCGTTACGGCAAGTATAAGAATCGACCTGAAGTTAATGTCATAGGAGGGGTATATATCGTCATCCGAGACCGAAATGATACAGGCCTCGGTTTCACCCTTGAGATTCCGCAGATGCTTGACCAGAACAAGCAACCCTCTACCGTCATAATCGCAGAAAATACCCGAATCGGTGTCTCGTGCGATCAAGGACTCGATCATCTGCGCATTTTGTTTGAAAACACCTCTGTAAGCGATTTCCGGGCTTACATTCCGATCAAAGACATACTTCTCCGAAAATTCACTTTGTATGAAGCCGTCGCGGTATTCTTGAAGCACTTTGCTTTCAATCTTGTTTTTATCGATTAAAAAAACATAGCCTGAATTGTCAATCTCGCGGAGGATTCTGAGGAATGCCGAGATTGAAAACGACACTTCGGCGGAACCGACATAGGAGCTGGTGCTTGTGACGGGATATACGAATCTATATCCGATCGATACCGAACCGAGTTCGAATGCCGAGGCGGGCAGATGGGTCGAATTGACCCTCCGCACAGTTTCCTGTACATAGGTGAGATTATCGCCATAGAACGAAGGGCTGTGCATGCGCAAGAAGACTGTATTATCCGGTAAATAAAAGGCGACCTGATTGAAGTCATAAGTGACAAGCGTCTGGAACCAGGGGAAAAGCCTCCGATACAGCTCGCCGCGCGCCTCATCCTTGATCCTTTCGCCATCTCGGGCTGCTTTCGCGAGTATCTCGCCTATCCATTGAGCGCTTAAATAATTCTTATAGATGTATTCGGAAAACCGTGAAAGCGAACTGACAGTCGCATCGATACGCGCATCAAGAAGGCGGTTTTTATCGTCTATATACTCCGCCTTATCGCTCTCCTTCGACAGATAGAGCGAATGAAGAAAAAGCGCGAGGAGAAAGGCAGCCGCTATGGCGAGCGCAATGGTTGCAGGGAGCCACTTTCTCCATTCTCTCGCTCCGAAGCCGACCTTACGCATCAGGCCTCCTCGACATGAAACCTAGATGAAAAGATTGACGCCGGCCGATCCCGCAGCATCGAGGTAGGTGGCAACGCCTCCGATCTCGACGCCGTCGATGAGTTCGCGGGGGGAAACGCCCATGATGTCCATCGACATCTGACAGGCCACCATGCGCACGCCGGCTCTCAGTGCGTTCTCCATCATGGTTTCGAGCTGATCGACCTTTTTCGCCTTCATACGACCCTTCATCATCGCCGCTCCTATTCCGCCGAAGTTCATCTTCGACAAGGAAAGTCCGCCGGCGCTCTTCGGAAGCATAGCTCCGAACATCCTCCCCATGAAGTCCTTCGCGACGCGGGGTGCCTTTCTGCGCTTGATGATCGAGAGTCCCCAGAATGTGAAAAACATCGTCACCTTCTTGCCGGAGGCAGCCGCACCGTTCGCGATGACGAAGCTCGCGAGGGCGCGGTCGAAGTCGTCGGAAAAGACGATCAATGTCGCCGCAGAGGATGGCTGCGCGCGCGTCTGAGAAGTGTTTTTTTCTACTTCACTGACGACGGCTTTGCGTATCGTGGCGGTGAAGACTCCCTTGTCCTCGTCGATTCCGACGAGCGTGTTGCCGGTGAGCCGGCACCAGGCCTCGGCGTCGCGCGCGAAGCCGGGATCGGTGGCGCGGACCTTGAGTGTCGTGCCGGCCGCTGCTTTGTCGCTCTCGGTTTTGAGGCGCATAATCGGTCCCGGGCACTGCAGGCCGCAGGCGTCTATCTCTATGATCTCCTCGGAACGATGAGCGATCGATTCGGGCTGGCCCGAACCTTCGGCGTAGGCGACCGGCTCGGCCTTGGGACGGGAGAAGGGGGCGAGGCCGGGGCGGAAGACGGCACGATTCGACTGCTCGGCGACGGCGGCCTCGTAGGTCTTCCAGCCCCCCGCGAGATTGGCCAGATCCTTCCAGCCGTTCTGCCTGAGGATGCGTTCGGCAAGATAGCCCCGGATTCCCACGCCGCAGTAGATGAGGACAAAGCGGTCTCGGGGCACTTCGCCCAGCCGTGATCGAAGCTCAGTGTTCGATATATTGACGGCTCCTTCTATGTGCCCCAATTCGAACTCTTCCTTCGTCCGGACATCGAGGATGAAGGCCCCCTCGGCCTTAAGACGCTTGACCTCATCCCAAGAGACCTGGTTGGTCAAACCCGCTCGGATATTCTCGGCGACGAAGCCGGCGTAATTCACCGGATCCTTTGCGCTCGCGAAAGGCGGGGCGTAGGCGTGTTCGAAGCGCGTGAGCGCATCGACCCCCGCCCCCAGGGAAATGAATGCGGCGATGACGTCGATCCGCTTGTCCACGCCCTCGTATCCGACAGCCTGAGCGCCGAGGATTCTGCCGCTTTTCGGCTCGAAGACGACCTTGAGCGAAAAGGGTTTTGCGCCGGGATAATAACCGGCATGGCTCGAGGGATGGACGATGACGGCTTGATGATCGATCGCCGAGCTCTTGCAGGCTTTTTCCGAAAGGCCGGTGCACGCGACGCTCAGATCGAAGACCTTCGCTATCGACGTACCGAGAGCGCCGCGGTATTCGCTCGCGGGACCTTCGCTCTTTTGCGCGCGGACTATGTTGTCGGCCGCTATCCTCGCCTGTTTGTTCGCCGGCCCCGCGAGGGGCACGACGCCCGATGCGCCGCTGAGCAGGTTCCGCGATGCGACCGCGTCGCCGACCGCGTAAATATGCGGATCGCTCGTTCTCATCGATGAATCGACGACGATGGCGCCCCGCTCGTCGAGCTCGAGACCCGCCGCCTTTGCGAGAGCGGTGTCGGGACGGATTCCTATGGACAGGATGACCATATCGGAGACAAGACGCGTCCCCGACGCGAGGACTACGGTTATTTTCTCATCGTTTTTTTCGAAGGCGGCGACCGAGTCCGAAAGGTAGAGTTCCACTCCCTTGCTTTTGAGGTGCTGGTGGACGATTGCCGCCATCTCGGGATCGAGGGGGTTCATGACCTGGGGCAGGGCTTCGACGATCGTGACGAATACCCCGCGTTCACGGAGATTCTCGGCCATCTCGAGGCCGATGAAACCGGCTCCGACCACAATGGCACGCTCGGGGCGCGTGGCGTCGATCCGCTCCTTTATTCTGTCGATATCCGGCACGGTGCGGAGCGTAAAAACGCGCTCGTCGTCGATCCCGGGTATTCGCGGCCGCAAGGGCTCGGCCCCCGGTGAGAGGACCACGGCGTCGTAGGACTCGGAATACAGGCGGCCGGTCTTTAATTCGCGGACAGAGACCGTTTTGGACTTTCGGTCTATCGAGACAGCCTCGTGCCCGGTCCTGACGTCCACATTCAAAGTGGCGCGGAATTTCTCGGGCGTCATGACGAAGAGTTTCGACCGTTCGCGTATGACATCGCCCGCATAATACGGGAGACCACAGTTGGCGTAACTTATATACTCCCCGCGCTCGAGAAGAATGATCTTCGCATCCTCATCCAAGCGACGAAGTCTCGCGGCCGCCGTAGCACCTCCCGCGACCCCGCCGACGATCACATATTTCGCCATACCGGCCTCCTTCATAGTCAGTACTAAGTATAGGCAAAGACAGTGATCTTGCTATGTGACAGAGGTCACACATGAGCACGCGGAGGAGCTAAAAGAGCGATTGCTGCCGAAAAATAGGGGACCTCGAAAAACTTCAGTTTTTCGAGGCCTACCTTATATATAAGCAATTCCCATAAGGGAATTTATTCCCTTATGGGAATTGCAAGGGAACCTCTAAAAACCAACCGGGTTTTTAGAGGTTCCCAATAGTTATTTCGGCGCTATGGCTTCGAGTTTCGCCTTGATCTCGGAAAAAGTAAGGCCCTTCGCAGTACAGTAATCCTTGATGGTCTGTCCGGAAGCTCCGAGCCCGCCGAGTATGTTCTCGACCTTGGCCATGTCAAAACCCATCGAGCGCAGATCGGCGAAGGTGGTTTTTCCGACAACCGAACCCGGTGTCGGCACATGATCGCTTGTCTGTGCTGTCTTGTCTTTCTCTGCGGTCTGCGTTTTATCGGCTGCCGTATCCGGTTTTGCGGACGCTGCATCTGTTTTACTCGTTGCCGCGTCTGTTTTGCTTGTCGCCGTATCGGTTTTAGCTTTCGTCGTCTCAGTTTTAATTGTTGTCGTGTCGGTTCGTGAGGCTGCTGTACTCGGGGCCTGGGTTGTCGTCGGCTTTTGCTGAGTCTCGGGCCTGAAGGCCCGAGCTTCGAACTCGTCGAGGATCGACGCTTTTGTCTTTCCCTCCGCCCTGAGTATCGGCAGAGCGCTGATCGGCAAGACGGTATCCGCATTGGGTGTATGCGGAAGCCCGGTGTAGAGTGCCGTAAAAAGGCGCACCGAATCGGTGCCGATCTCCGAGCCCTGAGGAAGTACTCCGGCATAGCGCGATTCGAGAGTGTTCACTTTTTCATCGGCTTTTTCGGAACCGAAGGCCTTGAGAAGACTGGTTTCTGGAATCGAAAAAGCCTTGGCAACATCCGCCCAGGTGTACGAACCGCGTATATCCGAAGGATTCGGCATCCCCGCGTACTCGCCGGATTGTATCTTCGCGGGCTCTTTGCTCGAGGTCGTCCTCCACACACCGATGGCCGCGCCGAGGGCGATGCCGCCGAACAGTATCACCGCGGTCGCTATACCGACCAGCCTCGTCCTGATCACCATCATTTCGATTCCCCCTGAACAGTATTCGTCGCATTCAAGGTGTTTTGGCCCTCGGCTTCCGTTTTCGGATACGGGCCCGCCGCAAGTTCGACGGTCGCGGCAATCGGACAGGCCGCCTCGCTCGTGCATTTCATACAACTGATGCACTGGTGGTCGCGCACCGTCGACGACACAGCCACATCGATGTTCATAGGGCAGTCGCGGCTGCAGGCCTTGCACGAAATACATGTCGATCGATTTCTCGTTATCCTGAAAACCCTTATCAGATTGAAAAGGCCTAAAAACGCGCCGTAGGGGCAGGCGTATTTACAAAAAGGCCGTTCGACAATGAGCGAAAGCAGCACTGTCACGGCCAGGACGATGAGGCCTCCCAGGAACACTTCACTGCGCCAGAATCCGAAGAGGGCAACATAGGGATCGACCGCCTCGAAGGCGAGCTTCCCCGTGACAATGGTCGCGTAACTCACCCAGGCGAGGACGACATAGCGCAGATAGCGGAGGACGAGATCGATTTTGCGGGGTATGAGGGTGTTGTAGCGTTTACCGAACAATTTTCTTCCGAGCTTGCCGAGCCATTCCTGTAATGTACCGAAGGGGCATACCCAGCCGCAGATGAGCGGCCCCGCGAGAATTGCGAGCAGGACGGCGATGACCGCGAGCACGACCGAGGACTCATGTACTTTTTTGACGAGAGTCCCCGATGAAACAAGCTGCCAGAATGACACGACCCCGCCGAAGGGACAGATCGCGTGTATCGAAGCTGAACCAGCAAAGGGCAGCTCGACTCCTTCCTCCCTGAGGCCGTTGGTCGTCACGATGAAAGCGATGAGAATAAAAAAACCCAGCTGAATCCAGAATCGAAAACGCTGAGCGGATTTTTTCACGTTTTTTTTCACAGAACCCCCCTTAGAACATAAGAGAACCTCGAAACGCCGAAGTTTTTCGAGGTCTCCCAACATGCATTGGAGATCGGAATCCCATTTACTCACATTTTAGTTGAAAGTAGTGGAAATTGCTCGGGGAATATGAAAAGAACCATTCATTCCGCGATGAACCGTCTTTTTTAATGCAACAAGCCCGGTAAAGGCTTCCAACTTATGCCTTCACCGGGCGCTGTCATAGTTTACATATCCCTGCTTATGCCTTCCACAGCCCGTGCTTATTGCAGTACTCACGAGCCTCGACCCTGGATGCGGCGGTCTGAAAAAAGGCCTCGGGTTTGTCGCCCGGTTTTAAGTGGGCGCGGTGGACGACGAGTTCGGACTTGTCCTTCTCGATCAATTCGATCCACTCGATATAGTGATCTGCTTCCATAGGATGGGCGACGGCGCCGACCAGAACCTTGTAGCCGCCCTGTACCTTCTCGATCACGGGAACGTGCTTTTCTTTAGCCGCGTCCGTCGTGTTGCCCGGCAGGTACTTCATAGGCTGGCCGCAGCAGACGAGATCGCCCTTCCCGGCATGGGTCACTTCGACGATATTCCCGCAGATTTCACAACGGTAGATTCCGAAAAACTCGGCCATAGTCTCCCCCTCACTACTTCTGTTCATAGGCGGCTCCGAATACAAGGGCCGCGTGGATAAATATAAAGGTGGGACCGAGGTTTTCCAAGAGAATAGAGAGCTTCCCGGATGTAAATTGAAGCTCTTTCAAAACTCAGAGAGTTTGAGGAACCTCTAAAAAATCCGGTTGGTTTTTTGAGGTTCCCGTGCAATTCCCTTGCGGGAATTGCATTTTCAACAGAATGACATTGAAAACCGCGATTTGGCGAAATCGCAAAGCCAATTTCAAAAGTAACCGACTTTTGAAATTGGCTCAATTCGTCAAGGATTGGATCGGCGCGGGAACCCGCCCTCCCCTTCCGATGAAGACCTCGGAGCCGAAACCGTTCACCGCCATTACAGGCGCCCGTCCGAGAAGACCACCGAACTCGACATGGTCGCCCACGCCCTTGCCCGGCGCGGGGATGATCCGCACCGCCGTGGTCTTTTTGTTCACCACGCCGATCGCCATCTCGTCCGCGATGATCGCCGCGATAGTCGAAGCGGGCGTATCGCCCGGAACCGCGATCATGTCGAGGCCAACTGAACACACGCTGGTCATCGCTTCGAGCTTCGCGAGACTGAGCGCGCCCGAATCGACCGCGGCGATCATGCCCGCATCCTCGCTGACCGGTATGAAGGCGCCGGACAGGCCGCCGACCGACGAAGAAGCCATGGCGCCGCCCTTCTTGACCGCGTCGTTCAAGAGGGCGAGAGCCGCTGTTGTTCCGTGCGTTCCGCATTTTTCCAGGCCCATGGCCTCGAGAATCGAGGCGACCGAATCGCCGACCTCGGGCGTCGGCGCGAGCGAGAGGTCGAGGATTCCGAACTCGACACCGAGCCGCTTGGCGACCTCCCTGCCGATCATCTCGCCCATGCGGGTGATTTTGAATGCCGTCTTCTTGATCGTCTCTGCGATCTGCGTGAAGTCCGGGTCTTTCAATCCGCGGATCGCCGAATCGACGACCCCGGGGCCGCTGACACCGACATTGACTACGCATTCGCCCTCGCCGATGCCGTGAAAAGCCCCCGCCATGAAGGGATTGTCCTCGGGCGAGTTGGCGAAGACCACGAGCTTGGCGCAGCCGATGCCCCCGCGATCGGCGGTCAACTCGGCCGTCTTCTTGATGATCCGTCCCATCAAGGCGACGGCATCCATGTTGATGCCCGCCTTCGTGGTCGCAACATTCACCGATGAGCACAGCTTCTCGGTCGCGGCGAGCGCCTCGGGAATGGACTCGATGAGACGGATGTCGCCCGGCGTCGCGCCCTTGTGGACCAGGGCGCCGAACCCGCCTATGAAATCGACGCCGACAGCCTTGGCCGCCGAATCGAGGGCCTTCGCCGTAGCGACGAAATCGGGTTCCGCACAGCCCTCGGCCACGATAGCGATCGGGGTCACCGCGACCCGCTTGTTCACGATGGGAATACCGTAGAGGTCCTGAATCTCGCCGGCGACGCTAACAAGGTCCTTGGCACGTCTGGTTATCTTTTCGTAAACTTTTTCGTTGAAAAGCTTGGGATCGGAATCGGCGCAATCCCTGAGGCTTATGCCGAGGGTGACGGTCCTGATGTCGAGATGCTCCATCGTGACCATGCGGATGGTCTCGAGGATTTCGCTCGGATTTATGAGCATGACCAGCCTCGCCCTCAGATCCGGTGCATATACCGGAAGGCATCCTCGTGCTGCACCTTGACCTCGACGCCGAGTTCCCCGGCCGCCTTGTCCATAGCAGCCTTGAAGGCCCCGAGATCGAAACCGCTCTGCGGAGACTGCACGAGCATGATCATGGTGAAAATATCCTGCATGATCGTCTGACTCATGTCCACGATATTCACCTTGAAGTCGGCCATGACCGTCGCGATCCTCGCGACGATACCCGTACGGTCGCATCCGATCACCGTTACGATAAATCGATTAGAGTTCATTCTTCGATTACTCCCTTGAACAGCTCATGACGACACGAGATTTTTTGAAAGAGTATTAGTGCTCGATCTCGATATCGCCCGACACCGATCGGACATGGAGACGTCGCCCGCCCTCGCCCAGACGCAGGGCGCAGCGCCGCGGCCCCGTGGTCATGGAAATCTCGGCCCCCGGCGCGTTCAACTCGCCAGATAAAGTCTCGGCCCTGAGTTCGAGATCGGAACCCGAGAGCGACAGACTCACATCACCCGAGGTGGTACTGACCTCGCCGCCCAGGAAACGTCCGGCGATTTCGAGTTCGACATCGCCCGAGCCCCCGACAACACGGAGCCTGCCGCCCGGCTTGAGCACGGAAATATCTCCGGCGCTGCTCGTTACAACCACATTGCCGCCGACGGTCTCGAGGGAAATGTCGCCTGATTGTGTTTCGGCGTTCACCGATCCGGAGATGTCCCGGCATTGAAGAGCGCCGGTGGAGAGCTTGGCGTTCACGCTCGAAGAACATTCGATCTCGATCCGCCCCTCGGCCGAGGCAGCCTCGACCGCGGCGGCTTTGAAAACACGGATATCACCCGAATCGGTATTCGCGAGCAGGTCCGCGGGAAGTCCTCGTATCTCTATCGAACCGGACGACGAATGCGCCTCGATATCCCTGAAGCAGGTGGGCACCCTGATACGAGCAACCTTAGCGACGACATCGTCGAAGGGCTCGTCGGCTATGACGAGAATACCCTCGCTCGATCTGATCGAAGGTCTCCAGCTATGGAGATGCTGGGCATTCCCTCGAAGTTCCAGTTCGAGACTGATACTGCCATTATCTGAAGGAAGGACAATGAGCTCTCCGTCAGGGAAGCGCAGGACAAGCCGCTCGGCCTTTCCTGGATCGATATCCATCGAAAAGTACCCCGGCTCGACCGAGCTCTCGCTTTTGCTCATCGGAAGCCTCCCTCACACCTTGTTGAATATGTCGCTCGTCGAAACGGCCGGATATAGTACCATATTTCCACCGGTATGGCGAGGGTTGATAAAACGATCATTCGATCGTTTGAATTTTTTCAATCGTTTGTATCTATTCTATCATATTTTTTAATATAGAATTACACCATCATTCCCAAAAAAAACAATCAAAAATCCTTTAATGCTCTGTCCCCTTTGGGAACCGCTACAATCTTCGAGTCACTTCCTTGACATTGCTGGAAAAAGAAGTATTATATAAATCAGTTTGTTTCATAAACTTGTTTATGGAGGCATTATGGACTCGTACGAAATAGAAACTCTCCGCCGGGACATCGATGATCTCAAGCGAGCCGTCAGACGGTCGAATCCTTTTTTGCATTCAATACTCGGGTTTCGAAGTTATGCGGTTTTATCTATCGTGTTCGGGCTCGTCATCCTTCTTTACTGCCTCGGTCTCCACATCCTTGCGCTCGGAGCCGGCTCTCCCGCGCGCATCCCCGACGAATGGAAGCTCGCAGCCTGGGTCGGTATGGCAGCGATCATTGCCTTCGGCATGGTCGCCAAGTTCATTATCGTCAACCGGAAGGCTAGAGAAGTCGAGGATGGGGCGACGATTCTGTCTGCAACCAAGGCCGTGTACGATTCGTTTTGGGTTCAAGTCAACGCACCGGTTTTTCTATTTATGATAATTGCGTCGATCTTTGTTGTATCGATCAATCACGCCTGGTTCGTCGAATCCATACTCGCTATCGGCTTTTCTTTTCTATGCGTCAATTTCGGATCTCGCGCGGACCACAAAGAACTCTTGGCTATCGGTTGGTATCTGCTGCTTTCAGGTCTGGGCTCCCTCTTTTTCATCGAATCCGCGCCCTTCCTCTGGTCGGCCGTCGTCTGGTCAGGATCGTTTCTCTCCTACGGTGTCTTCGGTCTCATGTTCATAAAGGGCGAGAAGCGCTCATGAAAGCCGGCGAGAACGATCCTACTGAGACCGAAGGTCGAGGATCATCCTTCGGGCGTCTCGAACTCGACAAAATCATACACGAACGCGCCCGTCTCATGATTCTCACCTTTCTTGCCTCCTCGCAGCAGAACGAGGTCGGTTTCACCGAGATACGCGACTCGCTGGGTTTCACCGCCGGAAATCTTTCGGTGCAGCTCAGGACTCTCGAGGATGCAGGATATGTGGAGATAGAAAAGCGCTTCGTCGACAACAAGAGTTTCACGGGAGTGCGCCTCACGAATGAAGGGCAGCACGCGCTGTCCGCATACCTCGCCGAACTCGAGTTGATCGTATCTTCATTAAAGTCCAGCTCTATTCAAGGTTCCAAGGACAAGGGGGACTGATATGGCTGATTTGGTGCTCGAAAGTGTAACAAAAGTATACCGTAAAGGCGAAGGCGAGGTCGTCGCGATCGACGACATTTCGCTTTCGATCGAGAAGGGAGAGTATCTGGCTATCGTCGGGCCCTCCGGATCGGGGAAGACGACTCTGCTCAACATACTCGGCTGTCTCGACCGTCCGAGCCGGGGGCGGATGATCTACGACGGTGTCGAGTTGCGGGAGCTCGGCGAGCAGGCTCTCTCCGCGTACCGCCGGGACCGCATCAGTTTCGTCTTTCAATCCTACAATCTCATCCCCGTGCTCACGGTCCGCGAGAATGTCGAACTGCCGCTCGTCATCGAACGAAAACTCGACAAGAAAGCCGTCCGCAGCCGCGCCGAAGAGATGATCGCGGCGGTCGGGCTTTCCGGAATGGAAGAGCGTTTCCCGCGTGAGCTATCCGGCGGCCAGGAACAGCGCGTCGCGATCGCCCGCGCCCTCGTCAAGCGGCCCCTGGTCGTGCTCGCCGACGAGCCGACCGCCAATCTCGATTCGAAAACCGCCGAGGAGATCGTCGAGCTCATGAAGAGGATCAACACCGAACAAGAAACGACCTTCGTGTTTTCGACGCACGACCGCCTTGTGATGGAGCATGCGCGGAGGGTTGTCACCATCCGCGACGGCCGCATCACTGCGGACGAAAGGAAGCAGTCATGAGCCCGCTTCTGAAGATCGCCCTGCGCAACACCGCGCGTCACAGGCGAAGGACGCTTATCACCGCGATCGTCATGACTGTAGGCATAGCGAGTTTCATCCTCTTCGATTCGGTGATGACGGGCATGGACAGGATGACTATCGACAATATGGAAGGCTACTCGGTTTCCTCGTTGAAAATCCGAAACCCCAAGTATGTCGAAAACATCGAGGCGAATCCCATTGATAAGGGTCTTCCAAATCCTGAGCTTGTCTTGAATCATCTAAAATCCAAAGGAATACCGGCCACAGCGCGGCTCAGATTCGTCGCATCGATATCGAACTATGAGGACCAACTACCGCTTATCGCCGACGCGGTCGATCCCGATACAGACCGCAGGGTCTTCGCCATTTATGAATCGATAACAAAAGGCGAATGGCTTTCCGGCGGGAAGACGATCGTCATCGGTTCATCGTTGGCGGACGAAATGGAGCTCGATGTCGGAGATTTTGTCGTCGTGTCGGCCCGGACTGTACACGACACGACAAACGCCGACGAGTACAAAATAGTCGGGCTCGTAACGACGCCCTCCGTAGAAATCAACCGCGCAGGCCTGTTCATGGCATTGCCCGATGCATGGGAGCTTCTCGATGCGCAAGGCCTCGTAACCGAAGTGGACGCATCGCTCCCCCGCTCGCCTTCGCTCGCCGCCGCGCTGGTGCAAGGCGATACAAAGGCCGCAGCTCTGCGCGACGAACTTCCCGGGCTCCGCGTCGATCCGATCTCATACCTCGCGAAAGACTACCTCGCCCTTCGCAACTTCAAGGCGAAAAACACCTACGTCGTCATCTTCATCGTTCTCTTGATCGCGGCCGTCGGCATCGTCAACACCATTCTCATGTCGGTGTACTCGCGCATACGCGAGATCGGCGTTTTGCGGGCCTACGGCATGACAAGGCGCGAGATCTCGAGGCTCTTCCTTCTGGAAGGCCTGATCATCGGCTTTATCGGTTCGACGGCCGGCCTCGTTCTCGGCTGTCTTGCGAACCTCCCGATGACGTTGTACGGCATCGATCTTACGCCCTTCGCCTCGGTAATGGGAAGTCTTCCGATAACCGGGGTACTTCGGGGCGAGTGGAACTTCGCTACGCTCGTCTTCGGCTTTGCCTTCGGCCTTGTAGTATCACTTATTTCAGCGCAGATTCCGGCCCGCAAGGCGGCTAAATTCGAGCCGACAGAAGCCTTGCACTTTGTCTGAGGAGGCGATCGTGTACACATTGAACATGGCCTTCCGCAATATCGGACGCAACAAGCGCCGCAGTCTCCTCGCCGCGTTTTCGGTCTTCATCTCGATCCTCGCCGTCGTGTTCGCCGACGGATACATCGCCGGCATACTCGATTCAGTCGCGCGCAATATCACGCGGACTCAGACCGGGCATGTCAGCATCGAGACCGAGGAGTACCGCTCGCGCGAACGATTCATGCCGGCCCAGGCGGTCGTACAAGACGCCGACGCGATCGTCAGGAAGATCGAGGAATACCCCGAGTTGAAGGGGCGGCTGGAACTCGTCGCTCCGCGGGTTCAGTTCGGAGTGATACTATCGTCTGAACGCGGCAGCAAGACTGCCCTCGGTATCGGCGGCGACCCTGAAAAAGAGCGGCGACTTCTCATGCTCGACAGGGCGATACTTCCAGGCGGGAGGTACCTGAAAGAGAGAGGCGAGGCGATAATCGGCTGGAAACTCGCCTCTGATCTCGGCCTCGGCGTCGGAGACAGCCTGAAAGTCGTCACCGAAAAGGCAGACTACGGTCTCGGTTATAAGAAGTTCCGTATCGCCGGCCTGTACAGGACAGATATCGAGAGCTTCGACGCCGCATCCTTTCAGATTCATCTCGACGACGGCCGCGAGCTTTTGGGCATCGGCCCCGGAGCGAGCCGCATACTCGTCATGCTCGACGAGTATAGGAACGCCGGATCGGTCGTATCACTCATAAAAAGCGCGCTCTCGGATGAGAAGGGACTGTCGATAAAAAGCTGGACCGAGATCAGCGACATGGCTGCGATGATCACGATGTCCGAAGGCATCTTTCTCGTTCTGGAGATCTTCATCGCCTTTCTCGGCGCTTTCATCATAGCGAATATCATGATGATGGTCGTACTCGAGAGGCGGCGCGAGATCGGTATTCTCAAAGCCCTGGGCATGCAGAATGGGCGCATCCTAGGTCTTTTCCTCTCCGAGGGGACTCTTCTCGGGACAATCGGTTCGGTCGCCGGGGCCCTCGTCGGAGCGATACTGACAGTGTGGCTCGGAGTCTCGGGCATTGATTTGACCGGGCTCTCGGCGGGTACCGACTTCCAGATGGACAATGTCGTCTATCCGGCAGTTCATCCGCTGCGCATCGTCGTCTTCGTCGCGATGGGCATGCTGGTGTCGGCTATCATCTCATATTTGCCGTCGAAGAGCGCGGCCGACCTGGACCCCATCGAGGCCATCCGCTCTGTATAAGGATCGAAGATAAGGAGACATGCACTATGAAACGGTATGTAGGATATGGAACACTTCTCGTTTTCGCGATTTCTATCTCGACCGCCGCGGCAGAGACTCCAACAGCCCAGGAGATACTCGCGCGCGTCGACCGGAATCATTCCTTCACGAGCATTTCCTATTCGGGACGCATGGAGATCACGATAGGAGGCGAGACCAGGTACAAAACCATGGACGCCCTCGCCATGGGCTCGGACAAGGCTTTCGTGGAGTTCACGAATCCGGAGGACCGCGGCATACGCTACCTCAAGCTCGGCAAGGACCTGTGGATGTATTTCCCCAAGGAACAGGACATGGTCAAGATATCGGGGCACCTGCTCAAGGAAGGCATGATGGGCTCGGACATCTCCTACGAGGACGCCCTCGAGTCACAGGACTTCGCTGACAAGTATTCGGTCATTCTCAAAGGCGAGGAAGAGCTCGACGGAAGAAAATGCTACATCCTCGAATTGAGCGCCAAAAAGAGCACGGCCGCGTACGACAGGCGCCTCATCTGGGTCGACGCCGAACGCTATGTCGGTCTCAAAGAAGAAATGTACGCCAAATCCGGCCGTATGCTCAAGGAATCGAGGACGCTCGAGGTGACAAGGATCGGCGATCGCTGGTTCGTCGCGAAGTCCGAGGTCGTATCGAAACTGCGCGCGAACACGAAGACGGTCTTCGCGCTCACGAAGATCTCGCTCGACGCGGCGATCGACCCGAAAAAATTCACCATGGCAGCGCTCACAAAATGAAATTGCAGGCTATACGTATCACTGTAGCGGCCCTCATCGGCCTTGTCTGGCTGACGATTTTCCCTTATGGCCTGAAGGCCGAGGACAGCGCCTTCACGATCGGCGGAACGATTGAGGCCAGCCCCTTCGTCCTTTTCTCCGCTCAGGGCGGGAGGTTTTTCGACACCGCGGAATATGGTTCGGTGACGGGCCTCGGCCTCGATATCAACGCGAAATGTCCCGGAGCCCGCGCCTACGCCTCACTCGAGACCTCCGTGTCGACGGGCGCGGCAGCCTCCGTGGCCTGGAAGGCCGCGTCTCCACAGTCTCCGGCACTCGACACCGGAGATCTTCTCATGGCGCCCGCATATAGCGATGGCGAGGCGGCCCCCTCACAACTGTTACAGGCGCGGATCCGCGCGCTCTACGTCAAGCTCGACCGCGACTGGGTTTCTCTGACGGCGGGCAGGCAGATCCTCAAGTACCAGCGAGGAGCGCTCTGGAGCCCCAGCGATGTCTACACCGAGCTCGATCTTTCCGGCATTTCGCCTTTGAGGCGGGGGCTCGACGCGCTCAGGCTGAGCTTCCCCCTCGGGGCGACGGGAGAGCTCGACTTCGTCTGGGCGGGGGCCGAGGATTTCAGCGAGGGTCGGTATTCGGCGCGCGTCTCGGGCCTTGTCCTCGGCATCGACGCGGCGCTTCTGGGCTATCGCGACGGCCGCTCATCATCGACGGCCGGGAAATCGTGGAACGCCGCTCTCGTGCTCGGCGCGGATATCGGGCTTGCCGTCGACGCCGAGGCGCTCGTCACACTAACCGACTCGGGAGACGCCTGGCTGAGGGCTGCGCTCGGCGCCGATTACTCTATAGGACGATTCATTGTTGCGGCCGAGTACTACTACAACGGCGGCGGCGCCCCGGCCGATCCCGCGACTCCCGGATCGCACAATGCCTACCTCTCGCTCGCGCTCACTGCCTCTGATCTCCTGTCGCTCGCGGCAGCGGGGACGGTTGACCTGCCCAATGGCGCATGGAAGGCCTCGGTCACAGCCTCGATAAGCGCCGCCCAGAACGCCGACTTCGGTTGTTTCGCCATGCTGTCTTCCGCGGGATCGTTGTCCACGGCTATGCTCGAATCGGGCCTCTCGCTCAGGGTTAAATTCTAGTGCTATTGGGGACCTCGAAAAACTTCAGTTTTTCGAGGTCCCCTATTGTTTTTCGAAGACTCCACCGTACTGGAAACACAAAGCCCCTCCGTGGCATAATCCCCTACCCGCTTCTGGGGCGGGAAGGCGCAGGAGGAGCATCGTGTACAAGCCGGTCGATCCGAAGGTCAACTTTCCGAAGATGGAGGAGGAGATAGTCCGCTTCTGGGAGAAGGACAGGATCTTCGAGCGCTCGATCAGCCAGCGCGAAGGCGGGGAGGAATATGTGTTCTACGACGGGCCCCCCTTCGCCACCGGACTGCCGCATTTCGGCCACTTCGTCCCCGGCACCATCAAGGACGCCATCCCGCGCTACAAGGCGATGCGCGGCTACAAGGTCGAGCGCCGCTTCGGCTGGGACTGCCACGGCCTGCCCGTCGAGAACCTCATCGAAAAGGAACTCGGACTCGATTCCAAGACCGATATCGAAACCTACGGTATTCCCAAGTTCAACGAGGCCTGCCGCGCCTCGGTCCTTCGCTATGTAAAAGAGTGGCGGACGATCATGACCCGCGCGGGCAGGTGGGTCGATTTCGACAACGACTACAAGACGATGGACCCCGATTACATGGAGTCCATCTGGTGGGTCGTCAAGAAGCTCTGGGACTCAGGACTCATTTACGAGGGGCATTACATTCTTCCTTATTGCCCTCGCTGTTCGACCGTACTCTCGAACCACGAGCTCGCGCAGCCCGGCGTGTACCAGGAGGTTCACGATCCCGCGATCACGATCAAGTTCAAAGTGCGCTCGGTCCCCGCATCCCTGTCCTCCGCCGATTTCGGCACCGCTCCGGGAAGGCCGCCCGTCTACCTTCTTGCATGGACGACCACTCCCTGGACACTGCCCTCGAACCTCGCCCTCTGCCTCGGGCCGGACATCGACTATGTGCTCGTCCGCGATACATCCCCAAGCGGAGCCGAGGAGCGCTACATCCTCGCCGAGGCCCGTCTCGGCGCGTACTATAAAGAAGGTTCATCGCCGGAGATTCTGTGGCGCGGAAAGGGCTCGGCCCTTCGCGGCATCGAGTACGAGCCCCTATTCCCCTATTTCGCCTCGCTAAGGGAACAGAATGCATTCCGCACCATAACTGGCCCCCATGTGACGACCGAGGACGGCACCGGCATCGTGCATACGGCCCCGGGCTTCGGCGAGGAGGACCACGAGATACTCAAGGGTACGGGCGTACCGACGGTCTGCCCCATCGACGCCGAGTGCAAGTTCACCGCCGAGGTGCCCGATTACGCCGGCGTCTTCGTCAAGGACGCGGACAAGGCGATCATCGAACGGCTCAAGGCCGAGGGCAAGCTCGTCAAGCGGGAGCAGATACTCCACTCCTACCCGCACTGCTGGAGATGCGACCATCCCCTCATCTACCGCGCGATCAGTTCCTGGTTCGTGAAGATCGAGCCGGTGAAGGCGAAGATGCTCGCGGCCAACGCGAAGATAAAGTGGGTGCCCGAGCACATCAAGAACGGCCGCTTCGGCAAGTGGCTCGAGGGCGCGCGGGATTGGGCGATTTCGCGCAGCCGCTACTGGGGCAATCCCATCCCGATCTGGCAGTGCCCCGACTGCGGCAAAACCATCTGCATAGGGTCGCGTGATGAGCTTCAGAAACTCTCCGGCAAACGGCCGGACGATCTGCACAAGCACTTCGTCGACGAGATCACGATTCCCTGCTCCTGCGGCGCGAAGATGCGGCGCATCCCCGAGGTCCTCGACTGCTGGTTCGAATCGGGCTCCATGCCCTACGCCCAGGTCCACTACCCCTTCGAGAACAAGGAGCATTTCGAGTCGCACTTCCCCGCGGATTTCATCTCCGAGAGTCTCGATCAGACCCGCGGATGGTTCTATTCCCTCACCGTGCTCGCCGCGGCGCTCTTCGACAAGCCCGCGTTCCAAAACTGCATCGTCTCGGGCATGGTCCTCGCCGCGGACGGCAAGAAAATGTCCAAGTCGCTGCGCAACTACACCGATCCCGTCGAAATCATCGACCGCTACGGGGCCGACGCACTGAGGCTGTATCTCCTGGGCTCTCCCGTACTGCGAGCCGACGACCTCTGTTTCACCGACGAGGGCGTCAAAGAAATTTTGAAGAGCGTCCTCATCCCCCTGTGGAGCTCCTACGGATTTTTCGTGTCCTATGCGAACATCGACGGCTACGACGCCGAACGGCTTGCACGGATCGATCTCGCCGCCCGGCCGCCGAGCAACCCGCTCGACCGCTGGATACTCTCGGTCTGCGAGGGACTCGTCAAACGAGTAACCGAGGCCCTCGAGGATTACAACGTTCAAGACGCGATCTCCCCGATCGTGGATTTCATCGACGCGCTCAACAACTGGTACATCCGCCGATCCCGGCGGAGATTCTGGCGATCAGCCGAATCCGGACGCGATGAGGACAAGGCCGAAGCCTACGCGACGCTCCGCCGCGTCCTTCTCAGACTCTCGGCGGTCGCGGCCCCCTTCGCCCCCTTCATCACCGAATCGATATGGGACAATCTGCGCGGCAAGGCCGACCCTGTCTCGATCCACCTTACGGATTGGCCCGTCTACGCTCCTTCCCTCCGCGATGAAGAGCTCGATCGCAAGATGGCCTCGGTGCGCCACGCGGTCTCAATGGGCCGCGCCCTGCGCGTCCAGAACGACATCAAGATCCGCCAGCCCCTCGCCTCGGTCCACATCGTCACCCGCGACCAGGCCGAGCGCGCCGTGCTCATGGAAATGGAGGAGATACTCCGCGACGAACTCAACGTGAAGCGCGTCGTCTTCCGCGAGGACGAGGAGGAACTCGTCGAATACTCGGCGAAGGCGAACTTCCGGCTCCTCGGCAAGGAACTGGGCAGGGACATGAAGGCCGCTGCCGAGAAGATCGAGCGCTTCACCGGACGACAGATCGCGAGCCTCCTCGAGGGCGCGGTCCTCGAACTCGACATCGGCGGAAGGTCGGTCGAGATCACCAAGGACAAGGTCGACATACGGCGATCCGAGCGCGAAGGCTTGAAAGTGCTCAATGAGGGGAGTCTGACCCTCGCCCTCGACACCGAAATCACGGAAGAACTCTTGGCGGAAGGCTATGTCCGCGACCTCGTGCGCGGGGTTCAGAACCTCCGCAAGGAGGCCGGCCTCGAGGTCACCGACAGGATCAAGCTCCATCTCGCCGGGGACGCCGCGCTCAAGAAGGCCCTCGACGAGTATTCCGACTTCGTGCGATCCGAGACTTTGGCAAGTACGCTGGTCTGGGCCGAGGGACAGGCAATCGCGGATAGTTCGGGCGCCTTCTCCGACATCGAGGCAGGCGACAAGATCTGGCGCGCGAGCCTGTCAAAGGCCTAGCGGCCGGGATTCAAGAACCCGCCTCGGAGAGGGAAGCTCGACTCCGCAGAAGAGCATGGAATCGCTGATCGCGCTGAACTCCGCGCTGCGACAATGATGCTCCCTCGCTCTGATCGGCTCATACAAAGCCCTCCTCCCCGAGACTCCGCGGAACAGCACAGGGAGTATTCATGTCTTTCACGTCTGACAGCGACGCTCGCGACTACCGGCTCTTTCTGGCCGCCACGATCCTGATCGGCCTCGGCTCCTGCGTCAATTCTTCGATCTTCAACAACTACCTCAAGGATGTGTTCAAGCTCGATGTCGCGCAACGCACCTTTCTCGAACTGCCGCGCGAACTGCCGGGCTTTCTCGTAAGCCTCATGGTCGCGAGCCTCGCGGCCCTCGGCGAGGTGAGGATCGCGATGGTCGCCAACCTGGCGGCGGCAGCCGGCATGCTCGCCCTCGGCTGGATCCCCTCGTCCTTCGTTCTCATGGTGAGTTCGATCTTCCTCTACAGCTCAGGCCAGCACGTGTACATGCCGCTTGCGAGCTCGATCGGCATGAGCTTCGCGGCCAGCGGCAAGGAGGGCTCGGCGCTCGGACGGATCAACGCGGTGAGCACGGCCGCCATCCTCGGCGGCACACTTCTGCTCCTCGCCCTCCTCAAACTCGTCAATCTCTCCTACTCGGCCGCGTTCACTGCGGGCGCGCTCTTCTACCTCGCCGCAGCCTGCGCGCTACTCGCGATGAGACCGCGCAGGGCGGCAGGGAGGCCGAAACGCCTCGTCGTGAAACGCCGATACGCGAGATACTATGTTCTCTCGCTCTTGTACGGCGCCCGGAAACAGCTTTTTCTCACCTTCGGCCCCTGGATGCTCGTCGATCTTTTCCATCAGGACGTGAGCACCATGACCCTGATTTCGCTCATCGTCTCCGGCACCGTGATCGGAGCCCAGGCGCTCGCGGGGAGGCTCACCGATCGATTCGGCCCCAGGGCCGTCCTGGGCGGCGAAGCCTTCGTGACGATCTTCGTCTGTCTCATCTACGCCTTCGCGCCGGAGCTTCTGCCGCCCGGAGCGGCCCTCGTCGTCGTCGCCGCCTGCTTCGTGATCGACCAGGCCTCGAACGCGGTGCACATGTCCAGGGCGGTCTACGCGGGCAAAATCGCCGAGCATCCCTCCGACGTCTCGCCGACGCTTTCGCTCGGCATCAGCATCGACCATATCGCCTCGATGAGCATACCGATGCTCGGCGGTATCGCCTGGATGGGATCGGGGACGCAGGGCTATCGCTGGGTATTCATAGGCGGAGCGGCAATCGCCGCGGCGAACTATTTCGTGACACGGGGAATGCCGAAACACATCCCGATCAGGGCGGCACAGAAACCGGGAACCGATCACAGCTGATCAATCAGCAGGATGCAGGCCTTCAACACAGCGCGCGATTCCCTCCATTGTCTGAGCGGATAGATAATGCTCGATCCGGCAGGCGTCCTGCTCGGCGATCTCTGCATCGACGCCGACGACATCGCGGAGAAAAGCGGTCAATAAATCGTGCCGCCTTCGTATCTCGACGGCCGCCTTTTCGCCTTCCGGGCTGAGACAGACATCGCCGTAATATTCGTGCGTGATGAGTCCGCGGTTTTCAAGCTCGTGCAGGGCCGAGTGGACCGAGGGCTTGGAAACGCCCAGCTCTCGGGCTATATCGGTGACCCTCGCCGAATCTTTTTTTTCACGCAAGCGGTCTATGGTCTCGAGGTACATCTCCAGGCTTTCCGTCACGTTTTCCGTCCTTCGATGGTTATTATAACGAATTGTACGAGCGCCGGACCAGGCTGGAATCATCGCCGATCCTCCGTATCGGCGGACTACCGCTCCCCCACTCTTCATGGTACTATTCATAAAAGTTGAAGGAGTGCAGGAGGAAGCCTATGGATCCTGTCCTACGCCGCACAGGGCTCCTTTTTATATCGACAGCAGTACTGATCTTCGCGTTTTCCTGTGCGTCGAAGCCGCCCGCACCAAGCCCCGACAAGGCCCCTGAAGCCGTCGAGACGGACACAGAATCCGTCAACGTTGAAAAACCTGCCGATTCTTCCGCCCCGGTGCAGTCCGAGCTCGACAGCCTCCTCGAACAGGCGAAAGAGCTGAAAAAACAAGCCTTCGATCTCAGGCTTTATGAAATACTCGCCGATGACTACAAGGCCGCGGACGCCATGCTCGCGCAAGGGAAAGAGTACTACGACGCCGGAAATGCAGAATCGGCGAAAACCGAGCTTACATCCGCCATCGACGCCTTCGGATCCCTCATAAAGCGCGGGTTGAGCGAACTCGTCTCGATCAACAAAGAAGAGGCGGAGAAACAACGCGCGGCTGCCGTGGGCGCAGGCGCCGAGCAGAAAGCCGCGGAACGACTGTTCGCCGGCGACGAGACCTATGTCGAGGCTGAATCGTTCTCCATAAAAAAACAGAGCGAGGAAGCTGTCGCTCGTTACGAACGGGCCCGCCTGTATTATGAACTCGCGTATAAAAGGTCCATCGCCCTTTCGCTCATGGATAGCATCAAGGAGAAAGAGTACGAGCGCTGGGATTCGGGAAACTACCAGCTCGGCGAGAAGAAATATCATCTTGAAGAAACGCTCTGGTCATCCGAAGACGAGTCGAGAAGAAGCGAGGGCCTCGACGCTTTGGACGAGGCTGTGCTCAGATTCAACCTGGTCATCCAAAAAGGCAGGGAGTCCGTGGCGCTCGCTGCCAAGACCAACGCCGAGGCCTCGAAAAACAGATCCGAGGAAATCAAGGCGGATATCGCCGCACGCGAAGAATACGCCGAGGCCGCCGAGCTTCTCCGCAAGGCGGAATCGCTGTATCAGTACAAGGACTACGAGGAAGCCCTCGCAACCTACGAACGCGCGATGTCGAGCTTCGACCGCGCCTATGAAATAGTCGCAGAAAAGCGTTCCCGGGCCGCCCAGGCGCTCCGCGCCGCGCAGGAGGCGGTTGAGAAAAGCCGCGAAAAAGCCGATAGCGCCGATCCGATCGTCAATACCGGCGCGCCGTGATCAGGAGGTCAGATATGAAGAAATTAGTGGTGATTCTGGCCGCCGTCTGCGCGGCCGTTTCGATAGGATCGCAAAGCCTCAAAGAGAACTCGTATTATTATCAAAGTCTTGAACTTCTCGCCGAGGCCGAAAAGGCCTTCGAAGCGGGCGACTACGATGCGGCGGCCGAATACGCATCACGCGCTAATGAATATGCACTCCTTTCGGATCAATACGTCGATAAAATGATCGCGATTACCCATGCCGACGCCGCCATGGAACGCGCCCGCGACAAGATATCCTGGGCCGAGGCGCAGGGAGTCGAAGACGCGTTTCCACGGCAATACGAACTCGCCCTCGCCGAAATGGACGCAGCGCGCAAGGCCTACGGCGACGAGGATTATCAGACGGCCGAAATCCGCGCCGATTCCGCCTATGAATCCATCGACGCGATCGCGGCATCACTCGCCGAAGCCACCTGGCCCGCTGTGTATGTCGTTCGCCTCATTCCGGACAACCGCGACTGCCTGTGGAAAATCGCCGCCTACCCCTTTATCTACAACGATGCGAGCAAATGGCCCCTCATCTACGAGCGTAACAAGCAGAGCTTTGTAGATCCCGCCAACCCGAATTTGATCGAACCCGGCCAGAAACTCGTTATCCCGAGCCTCGCGGGCGAAATGCGGGCGGGGACTTACGACCCGGCGAGGAGCTACAAACCGTTCGGGGCCTCGAAGAAATAGTGTATTGTCTGGCGGTTTTGATGTTAAGATAAGGAAACCTCTAAAACCCAGTTGGTTTTAGAGGTTCCATGCAATTCCCGCAAGGGAATTAATTCCCTTAACGGGAATTGCTTTTTTCTAAGGTTGACCTCGAAAAACTGAAGTTTTTCGAGGTCCCCTTATGCTACCTTAACATCCTTCCAACGTTTGATTTTTTTCAATCGTTTGAAGCAGTAGCATTTAATTAAATACTTTCTTATAGATATATGGGCTTCTTTTTTCCCTTTTTCTGTTTCCCTGCTATCGATCAAAACTAATAGATACTTTTTTCTTGACAGATGGGAAAAATGAGAAATACTGCAGGTAGTACGAAGATAGTTCCTCGAACCTTGTTGGTGGATCTTTGGAGCGAACATAACGGTGATCGGAGCTTTTCAACAAGCTTCGAGGAACAAAGAATGAGCGTTTGTCAGGCATCTCGCGACGCAACGGCTCCCGGGAGGCACCATGGCATACGCGAAGATTCAAGTACAAAATCACGAAGCACGGCAGGAAGATCATTCTGCCGCTGTCGCGAAACTCATCGAGACTAATAAAGGAAAACCAGGAGCGCTCTTGGGCATTCTTGAGCGGGCCCAAGAGCTTGAACGGTTCAAGTATCTGCCGGAATCGACGCTCAGGCAGATCTCAGCCGGGCTCGGGATTCCGCTCTCGCAGGTTTACTCTGTCGCGACGTTTTATTCCTTTTTCAATCTCGAGCCGCAGGGTCTTCACTCGATTGTCGTGTGCAGGGGAACGGCCTGTCATACACGCGGCTCCCTCGAACTTCTGAACGGGGCGCTCGAAAAGCTGGGTATCGCCAGTTTCAGGGAAGACGAGGCGAACTCCGTAACGACACAGGATCATTTCTGTTCGATCCGGACGGTCGCGTGCTTCGGTCAATGCGCCCTGGCGCCCGTGGTTCAGATCGACGGCGTCATTCATTCTCGAATGACGGTAGGCAAGCTCATCGCCGCCATCGAGAAGCTGCACAAGGAGGAAAGGTCATGACGGTCGAGAATCACGAGCGCTCTTCTTCGCAGACCGGTCCTTCGCCCGATCTCGGTTCCTTGAGAAAAGCAGGGCTCGAGCGGATCCGCCCATCGCGGCCCTTCATCTCCGTCGGCCTCGGGACCTGCGGAATCGGCAATGGCGCGAAAGTTCTATTCGATGCGCTTAACGAGGCTGCAAAGTCGTCGGGTGTTTCGATCCGTCGGGTCGGATGTTTCGGCTTCTGCGCCGCGGAGCCCCTGGTCATGGCATACCGACCCGGGAAGCCGCTCCTGCTCTTCACCGAGGCGAAAACTGTATCCGCTCAGCGTTTTATCGACGGTGTCGCGGACAACGCCGCGTTCGAACGGCTCGCCAAGAGCGCCGCGGCGAAGATCGAGTCCTGGGATTTCAGGACCTCGTCGATTGAATTCGGATCGGCCTTTCCGTTTCTTCCCTCGTGGAACGAACTTGCCTTTTTCAAGGGGCAGGAGAAGATTGTCCTCAGGAACTGCGGGCTCATCGATCCGGAGAGCATCGAGGAGTATCTCGCCGTCGGCGGATA
>CAZXXZ010000020.1:0-37152 GCA_964644505.1 uncultured Treponemataceae bacterium
GCGATACCGATTCCGAGCGCAAGAAGTATCGAGCCGGCGACGTTTCCCGTACCCGACTCCAGGTAGACCGCGCAGCACATGGTTACAAGACCGGTCACCGCGCCGACAGAGATGTCGATGCCGCCCCCGATCATGACAATGCTCAAGCCCAGGGTAACGATTATCAGCGGGGCGTTGAGGCTGAACAGATCGAAAAACGTCTGGTACTGCAAGAAGCTGTGCGGGTAGCGAAGGATCGCGAAGCCGTACATCGCCACAAAAATAACCGCGGCGATTATGAAGAGCAGGTTCGAGTTGGATAGTGTTTCTTTGCGCTTTATCGTGTTCATTGATTCCACTCTACACGTCTTTCTTTTCAGAGCTGCTCATATCTGAGGCTGCGACTGCTTCAGGTCCACCCGCGGTTTGCATCCGCGCCGCGCCGCCGAACGCCGTTCGCAGCCATTTTACGCCCTTTGCGGCGACCTCTCTGACCACTGGCGACGCGATCACCATGAGTATGATAATGAAGACCGCCTTGAACGCTTTTATCGTTTCGGTGTCCACTTCGAGTCTCAACAAGGTCCTGTTCAGCACCTCGATGGTATACGCGCCGATGATCGAACCGGTTATACTGAATTTGCCCCCGCTCAAGGCGTTCCCGCCTATCGCCACGGCCAGAATGGCGTCCATCTCGATGAACCTCAAGAGATTGACGCTGTCGTGACGCCCGGCCTTGGTCACGGCGATAAAGCCCGCGACGGCGGTGCACACGCCCAGAATCATATACGTCATGAACTTGACACTGACCGGATTTATTCCGTTGAGCCTCGCGGCTCTTTGATTGTTTCCCACTGCCTGGGAGTACAGCTTGAGATTCGTAGTTTTCAATAGGACGGCGAACAATGCGATAAAGACGGCGGTCAAAATGATCGGCGTTTGAATGGGAACCCCCGGAATCACGCTCCCGATTTGACTTGTCAGGTTGTTCGCCATGATTGGAGAAAGCCTACCGTCGATCAGGAACGCTATCGACCGACCACCGGTGAACAATATGAGCGTCGCGACCATCGGCTGAACGTTGAAGATCGAAACCAATGTACCGTTGAAGGCTCCTATGACGATGCCGACGGCGCAGCTCGCCAGGAAGGCGAGCACAATCGTCATCCATGTGACCTGCCCCGCGCTTAAAACCACCCTGACGAACACGCTGGATGTTATCGCGGCCGCGACGCCGACACTGATGTCCTGCCCTCCCGAAGACGAGGTGACCAGGGTCATGCCGATCGAAAGAATCACCAGCTCCGACGCGCCGAACAAAATGTTCGGAATGTTTCCGTACAAGGCGCCGTTGATAATTGTTATACTAAAATAATCAGCTCCCTTTATTAGATTGATCAGTATGAGGATCGCAAGAACAGAAAGGGGGAGGAACAACTGAAACCCGTATGCTTTCGTCCTGGCCATTTCTACTCGCCCCCCCCGGCTATGACATGCATGACGTCGCTTTCCGTCAAGTTATCCCCGCTGAGTTCGCCCACAATCGCGCGGTCCCTCATGACAATCAAGCGCGAGCAGGTACGGAGCATTTCCTCAATTTCTGAAGAGATGAATGTCACACTCACTCCATCTTCGGCTAATTTAAGAACCTGCTTTTGAATTTCGACTTTTGTACCGACATCGATCCCCCGGGTCGGCTCATCCAGGATGAGATACTGCGGATGTGTAAGCAGCCAGCGGCCGAGAATCACTTTCTGCTGGTTTCCGCCGGAAAGAGACTTGATGGGCGTGTTTGTCGACGCCGTCTTGATGTTCAGGGCTTTGATATACTCGTCCGCGAAGGCCTCTGCCTGTTTCCGCGAGAACGGCTTGAAAAACCCTTTCAGAACCTGCAAGGCCAAAATGATGTTATCACGAACCGAAAGATCGGGGATTATACCGTCGCCCTTTCGATCCTCGGGTAGATACCCGATCCCGAGTTTCATCGCGTGTATAGGTTCGGCGATTTTCACCTTTTTACCGTTCATCTTGACATGACCGCCCGTAACCTTGTCCGCCGCGTATATCGCACGGACGCTTTCGCTGCGGCCGGAACCGAGGAGCCCTGCGAATCCATTCACTTCGCCTTTTTGTATAGAAAAGTCAAAGGGCTTAACTCCTTCCGTGCTTGAAAGTCCCTTGGCTTCGAAAACAGGCTCTCCGCTTTTTTGCTCTCTGCTTTTGTGCTTCTTTATTTTTGAAACGTCATCGAGCGCCTTCCCCATCATTTTGGCGACAAGTTCGAACTGGGGAAGCGAAGACGCTTCATACTCGCCAATAAACTCGCCGTTTCGCAGAACGGTTATTCTATCGCTGATCTCGTAGACCTGATCCAGAAAGTGAGTGACAAAAACGATACCCACGCCCCGAGCCTTCAGTTCCCGCATGAGCGTAAACAGTTTCTGTACTTCCTCTTCATCCAACGAGGAGGTCGGCTCGTCCAGAATAAGGATCTTGCAGTTCATATCGATGGCCCGGGCGATCGCGATCATCTGCTGGACGGCGATCGAGCAGTTCGAAAGCTGCTCTGTGGGACTTGCCGGGATGCCGAACGAGTCGAGAAGGTCCTTTGTCTTCTCTTTCATCTTTTTCCAGTTGACAAAGGCGTAACGACCCCGACCGATGAACATGTTTTCCGCGACTGTCAGATTGGGGCAGAGCATGATCTCCTGGTATACGGTTCCGACGCCGAAGTCCTGAGCGTCCTGAGGCGAACGGAAATGTCTGGGCTTGCCCTCGACCTTTATCTCGCCGGCGTCTTTTTCGTAGACTCCGGTCATCACCTTTATCAACGTGGATTTACCCGCTCCGTTCTCGCCCATGAGGGCATGCACCTCGCCCGCCCTCAGCGTAAAGCTCACGTTGTGAAGGGCCCGGACACCTGGAAACGATTTGCATATACCCCGCATTTCCAGCACGTTCTGCATCTGCACCTACCACTCCCCTGACACATTGTACACAAGAATCGCAGTGCGGCGTACCGGATCTTTTAAACAAAATCCGGGAACACCGCACCGCGAGCGAGACTCGAAGAATCTCGTAACGGACCGAATTACTTTGTGATCACGCCCTTGCCGGGATCGGCGTTGATTCCCATCTTGAGAATGAGATCGTCAGTTATCGTAGCGGTATCCGCGTAGATTTCCTTCTGATACACGATTCCGCTGGGGGCCTTCTTGCCGGACTCGATAGCCTTGATCCACCCGGAAATCTCGGCGGCCTGGCGGGGGCTGCACTGGACATCGCAGTCCCAGTAGCCGGCCTGGACATTGCGAAGCGCGAAGCGGTTGAAGTCGAAACCGATGATCTTGACCTTGCCGTTCTTGCCGTGGGTGATGCCAGCCGCATCGAGGGCCTGGACGGCGCCCTGAGCCATACCGTCGTTCTCCGCATAGATGACGTTGAAATCTTTCTTGGCGGCGATGGCGGCCTCGACCACTTTGCGGGCTTCCTCGAGACTCCAGCTGTCCCCGCCAGTGCCGTCGGCCACGATCTTGAGCTTGCCGGCATCGCGGGCCTTGAGCAGCGCGCCGGAGCGTCCGAGCTCGGCCGCGGAACCCAGCTGACCGCGGATGAGGATCACGTTGTACTTCGACAGCTTCTGCTTCAAAAGCCAATTAACCGCGGTTTCCCCCTCGGCGGCCATATCAGAAACGAGGGCTGCCTGATAGTTCGAGGGATCCGTTTGGATAAGTCGGTCGAAAAGGAAGACCGTCACGCCGGCCTTTTTCGCGGATTGCAGCACGTTGTCCCAGCCGGACGCGTTCGCCGCCGAAATCAGCAGATAGTCCACGCCGTCGCGGATATAGCCCTGCGCAGCAGCGATCTGCTCGCTGTTGTCGCCGGTGTTGGTCTGCTTCGCGTCATAGCCGTTGGCCTTCGAGAAGACATTGTTCATGTCCTCGACGTTGGCCTGGCGGTAGCCGGATTCCTCGGGCGGCAGGTTCACAATGCCTACCTTGATCAACGAACCCTTGGCTGAAGCCTGCGCGCTTACAAGGCCGGTCATCGCCAACAACAGCACGAAAACCGTCAATACTGTCTTCGCTCGAAATGTCATCCCATACCTCCGTTTACTCGAAACCCCACATTTTCAGGCGGCGACGCCGCGCAATGAACAAAGCGGATTTACGCAGCGTGTACGTACACGGAAGCAGTCATCCTTAGCCGCATTGCCTGCCCACCCCACGTAAAGTCCGTGAGCGTATATTTCAAACCCGTTTTTGAAAACGCGCTTTAGACAAAACGGCTTTTTTTGGCACTTTTCGAAACGCAAACTTCGACATCCTCAGTATTCTCTGCCGACCATGTTCCGCCGGGCTGTTTCAGCCGGGAAAATCCCTTCCGAGGTGATCATACGGCTGGGAAGGTCCTTGCCCGCCATGTAGTCCTGCACCGCCTTTATAAGCTGCGGTCCGAGGATCGGGTTGCATTCCACCGAGCAGTTCATCTCACCGACGATCATGGCCTTGAACGCGTCCCTGATCCCGTCCACACCGATGATGACTATGTCCTTCCCCGGCTTGAGTCCCTTCTCCTTGATGGCCCGTATGGCGCCGATCGCCATATCGTCGTTATGAGAGAAAACGACGTCGATTTTTCGAATTTCGGTTGAGAGGATTTTTTTCATCAGCGAGTATCCCTGTTCGCGGAAAAAGTCTCCGTACTCGGAGGCGATAATTCTGTAGTTCGGATAATCTTTGATAACTTCCTCGAACCCCAGTTTCCTGTCGATGGTGGGGGCCGCGCCCACATTGCCCTGAAGCTCGACGATATTGACTTGTTTCGCACTGCCGAGTTTCTCGACGATCCAGCGCGCGGCCCGCCGACCCTCCTCGACGAAATCCGAGCCCATAAAGCTGAGCCAGAGTGAGCTGTCTTTGATCCCGACGGATCTGTCCGTGATGATGACGGGGATGCCCGCCGCCTTAGCCTCGTTGAGGACGGCGTCCCAGCCTGTTTCGACGACGGGCGAGAAGGCGATGACGTCGACGCGGCGCTGAATGAAGGAGCGTATAGCGGCTATCTGGTTTTCCTGCTTCTGCTTGGCGTCCTCGAACAGAAGCTGTATACCCGCTTTCGCGGCGGCGGCCTTGATCGAGCGTGTATTCGCAACCCGCCATTCGCTTTCCGCGCCTATCTGCGAAAAGCCGAGCACAATAGGCCTGTTCAGATCGGTCACGGCCGATCGTTCGCGGCTTTCGGGTGTATTACCTTGCTCGAGCGTCGCGAGCGTCACCTCCCTCGGCCTAAGGTATATTTTTTTAGGTATTCCCTCGGTATGGGTAAGAAGATCCCTGGCATAGATTACTGATTCTTTCCCTCCGGTCGGATAGGTGAATGTCGCCGAAAGTACGCCCGTTCGAACGAGCTCAATGCCGCCGGTCGGCCCCGGCAGTCCGTCGATGCCAATAAAGCGTATGTCGGTCCTGCCTGCCTCGCGGGCCGCCTTCCAGGCGCCGTATGCCATCGCATCGTTTTGAGCGAAGACGACATCGATTCTCGGTTCATGCTTGAGCCTCTCCCTCATTTTGTCCTCGGCCTTGTCGCGGAGCCAGTCGGCGACCATGGGCTCGAGCAGCGTGATGCCGGTCTTTGTCATTAGGACTTCCCGAAGCCCCTCGCTGCGGCCGAGCGCAGGAGGCGATCCCGAACGCCCTTGAATCTCGAGAACGGTCCCTTTCCATTCTCCGAGAAGCGCCGAGATCACTTCGCCGGCCTTGCGGCCGAGCCGCTCGTTGTCCGGTCCGATAAAAAGACTGTAATCGTAACCCTCGACATCGCGGTCGAGAACAATGACGGGTATCTTCGAGTACGCGGCGCGGACCGAGGGCGTCAGGGCGTGGGAGTCATTCGGAGAGATGATGAGAAGATCGATCCCGTAATCCAGAAGGCGTTGAACATCTTCGATCTGCCGATCCGTCGAGTCCGCGGCGTCTGTGTAGATGAACCGCATGTCCGGATAGCGCGCTGCCTCGGCCTTGACATCCTCGGTCATTGCGATACGCCAGGGCTCGGTCAGGTTAGCCTGCGAAAAACCGATAAGGAAACGCACCGGCGACTCGCGAGGACGGGGTGAGCAGGACGTCGCGATCAAAACCAGCACAGATACAAAAAAAGAAATCACGCCGACGAATCGTCTCGCCCTCGCGCGGGCATGTGTGAGAAAAACCAAGGAAGCTTGTGCGGTCACGGGGAAACGCCTTTCCTGCGATCGGTGGGCGACGAACCTGTCACTTTCTTGAACGCGCGGCAGAAATAGTGTTGACTGCGGTATCCCACGCGTTCCGCGACTTCATAGACCTTCGCTGACGGATCAGTCATGAGCATCACTGCCTTTTTGACCCTGACGCGGTTTACATATTCGACGAACGAAAAGCCCGTCTCCCTCTTCATAAGTCGAGACAAATACCCCGGACTGACCTGAAGCTCCTCGGCGGCGTCCTCGAGACAGAGATCGGGATTCCAATAATTTTTATCAACGTAATTCCGCGCGAGAACGACAAAGGACTCGCAGTTGTCGCCTTCCGAAAGCTCGGTACGCATTTCTTCATAGGCGTCGTACAATCCGGATACGGGATCAGGCACTGTCCGCGTCGCTATAGAAGGTATCTGAAACACCTGCTCGGAAGCATGCTGCTCTATTCTGTTGACAATTGTTACAAGTTCATCACTTTCAATGTGTGCCGTTATGCCTAATACGGTTTCGGTCTCATCTTCAAAAACATACGCCCTGGAAGAATCGAGAGCCTCTTCGATTATGGTTCGCAATGCGGCGCGCTCCAACAGTCGATTCCGCTATGCACCGGCCGCACTCGAAGACGAACGCTCCATGAACCGCGCGGCGATGATAGTCGAAGGGGCCGCAAGTTCAATACCGAGAAAAGAAATAGTTTCGGTTATTTCGGTCTTTGAAAGGCTTCCCGTCACCCAATCGCGCAGGAAGCGTTCGCGCAAAACAGGCATATTCCGCTCGAGTTGCTCGCGTGCCCAGGAAAGATATTCACCTTTTTTTTTGCGCGACTCGAGCTCTGATTTCGCTTTTTCGATGACCGAGATGAAATTACCCGCATCGACGGGTTTCAGAACGTAATCGAAAACCTGAAGCTTGACCGCCGCCTGCGCATACTCGAACTCGTCGTGTCCTGAAACAATGATGACGATTCTCCCGGGCAGGTCTGCGTTGAGCGCCTCGATCAATTCGAGGCCGTTGCGGATCGGCATCCGCACATCGATTATGAGAATATCAGGTTTGTGCTCGAGCGCAAGTGTATAGGCCATGTCGCCGTCCTCGGCCTCGGCGACGACTTCGAGATCGTCCCCACAACGGGCGACAAGAGACCGCAGGCCGCGGCGAATTTTCGGTTCGTCATCGGCTATAAGCACCTTCCACATACTCAATTCTCCATATCGATTAGCGGATGTCGTACGGTGACCTCCGTTCCAGCACCCAAAGTCGACGAGAACGTTAGGCCGTAGGGACGTCCGAATGTAAGCCGAATCCTTTCGTGAACATTTCTTATTCCATATCCGCCGAGATAGGGACCGATACCGGTATCGAGCGATTCGCGCAGACGCGCCAAGGCAGCATCGTCCATTCCAACCCCGTCGTCGCATACTACAAGGACAAGGTCTTTGCCGCCGTTCTCGTTTTCTTCTATTCTCGACTCGACTTTCAAATGTCCGTGTCCTCGACGTTCCTTTATTCCATGGTAAATCGCGTTCTCGACGAGGGGTTGGAGGATCAATCGCATGACACGGTATTTGCTCAATCCATCTTGAACAGATATTTCATAGTCGAATTTGTCTTCATAGCGCGCTTTTTGAATGTACAGATAGCTCTGAACATGCTCAAGCTCATCGGACAACGGAATAAGCTCCTTGCCCTTGCTCAGCCCGATACGGAAAAGCCGCGTCAATGCGCCGACTGTCTGTACAACATCGTCGATGCGGTGCTCCTGCGCCATCCACTGTATTGTGTCGAGCGTATTATAAAGAAAATGAGGCTTTATCTGCTCCTGCAGTATCCTGAGCTCCGCCTCGCGCTTCGACTTCTGTTCTGCGTAGACTTGATCGATCAAGGTCTGGATACGCCCGATCATCTCGTTGAAACCGTGTCCGAGTTCTCCGATTTCGTCGCTCCGGCCTCCCGTATACCGAACCGAAAGATCCCCGTGTTCGACCCGCTTCATCAATGTCCTAAGCGCAAGAACGGGTCTGGCGACAAAGGAGGTAAAGACTATAGCCACGACGATGGCGAAGGCCATGGTCAATCCGCCGATGATGAAGCTCCAGTATCGAATGAGGAAAACCTCGCTGAGCGCCTCGGACAGCGAAAATACGCCGAGCGTCCTCCATCCCGTGTACGGCGATTTCTGCGACAAGACCTGATAATCATTTCCGGCGATTCGAACCAGGGCGGAACTTTCCATGTCCGCTCCCGTATCGATAGGAACACGATAAACACCCTTGTTGACAGGCGCGTAGACCATCTCCCCTTTGGAATCCGCAATAAATAGATAACCACCCTTGCCGATCGTCGTGTTGGTAAAAAGCTGTTCTATAGTGGCGAGTTTCATGTCGATAAGGATCGCGCCGTGTATTCTCCTATCGGAAGATCCGACTATCGCCTTGACGACCGAGACGACCTCGTCCGCCCCATACCGTCTCGTGCTTCTTATATTGCGCCCAACCGGACGAGGGATAAGACGAACGATGCCGGGCGAAGCCCCAGCCTCTACATACCAGCGCTCCATAGTCAAGGGATCGCGCGTCGTTAGTGAAAAGCCGGTGCTTTCCCAATCGTTTTTCTCAGTAACCACAACAATTCCGGCTATCTCGGGATGGGTCTGGGCGACGGAAGCGATTGTCTTTTTGATATCGTTTTTCTTATCCGCCGACGCAAACCCGGTATTCAGAAACGACGCCACCGGTTCGCTCATCGCGATCAAATCGATGAGACGCTCCATCTCCAATACATGGAGCTCGATGTTTTTCGTGACTTGTCCGATGATGCGGATCGTATGCGCCGTCGTCTCCCGCTCGATGGAGCTCGCGTAGAGCGAGGGGCCCAGAACACCGAGTGTCAGCAGCGGAAGAAGAATAATGACGAGGAAATACATCATAAGCCTGAGTCTGAGACTGCCGGTAACTAGCTTGTGGCGTATCTGGCTTTTTCTCAGCGGCGAGAGAAAGGATGAACGATTCTCACTCGGTTCTTGTCGAAGGGCGTTCATACGGAATACCGCATACGCACACAATTCTATACCTTTTTCGCCCTTCGTGGTGGCTTTTTTAGTCAGACTACGCGGCGATGAGCAAAAAACTGTCCCAAACTCGCCTCCATGTCTTTAGGCTCCACAACCATAGTGTGAACCTCACGGGCTCCACGAAGCGCCGTTATGGGCTCAGGCACGGAGAGACCGGCGATCGAAGCAAGCCGCTCGTCGAGCGCAAGTTGACCCTCTACGGTCTCGACTGCACGAGGATCACCGTAATCGAAGCCAATCGCCGAGGCGACGGGAAGAGGGAACTTGAAGGGACTTGCCGTCGCCGTCACGACCGTCGGCCGTGCCGAGCCCTCCTTCTCCCGCAGTTGATCCAGTACGGCGACGGCGACGGCGGTGTGCGGATCGCAAAGGTAGCCTTTCGATTTAAAAACGCGGTTCAGAGCGGCCGCCGATTTGTCCTCATCGGCCCATCCCGCCCGGAAATCTTTTAGCATCTCGGCCTCGGCCTCGGTCAATGTGTACGAACCCTTCTCGGCGAGATCCCTCATGAGCCGGGCCGTTCGGACGGGATCGCCGCCGGTCGCGTGGAATATCAAACGCTCGAGGTTGCTCGATATCAGTATGTCCATCGAGGGACTCGCAGTTTTATAGAACGGACGATTCCTGTCGTATGTGCGCTCGCTGAAAAAGTCGGTGAGAACATTGTTCTTGTTCGATGCGCAGATCAGACGGCCTATGGGAAGGCCCATTCTCTTCGCGTACCATGCGGCGAGAATATTGCCGAAATTGCCGGTGGGCACTGCGACATCTAGTGTCCCGTCCTCGGCGAGAGATCCTGCATCGCGCATCGCGCGCCAGGCCGCGACATAATAGACGATCTGAGGAAGAAGACGGGCGATATTGATCGAATTGGCGGAGGAGAAAACCATGCCCGCAGCGGCCGCGTGCGCCCGTGCCGAGGCGCTTGTAAAAATCGTCTTTACCCCCCTCTGGGCATCGTCAAAATTCCCTTTCACACCGATGACCGTCGCGCCCGGCGAGTCGTGGCTGGTCATCTGAAGCCGCTGAACGGGACTGACGCCTTCGGCGGGATAGAAGACCGTCACATGAACGCCCTTGGCGCTTCGGCCGGGGGGGGCCAAGCCTTCGAGCGCGGCCTTCCCGGTGTCGCCGGAGGTCGCGACAAGAATCAGTATTTCCTCTTTTGCACCGCGTGCATTCCGCGCCATACCGAGGAGACTTCCCATGAGACTGAGCGCAAGGTCTTTGAAGGCGCAGGTCGGTCCGTGAAACAGTTCGAGAAAGGCCGTGTCCCCGAAGCGAACGAGCGGAACAACTTCGGGCCGGGAAAAACGCGAGGCCGATTCATCGAGGGCGCGTCGCAGTTCTTCGGTCGAGAACTCGGGGAAAAAGGGCGACAACACTTCAAACGCAAGCTCAGGATAGGACAGATATGTCTCGCTCAAAGCGCGTTCGCCGAGCCGCGGCAGTTCGACTGGCACATACAGACCGCCGTCCGGCGCTATACCCTCGAGGATCGCCTGGGCCGCGCCTATCGGCTTCGCATCTGAGCGAGTACTCCGGTACAACATCGCATCCTCCACAGCGAGGATAGCTTGAAAAAAGCTTGTAGGTGAAGCGGTTGCAGGACTTTAGATGCGGATAAATGTCGCAATATATCGACGCGGAGCCTCGATAGAGATCGGCGGCGGATCGAGCCGTTTCCATCTGCCTTGTATGCCAAGCTCCTCGGCCGCGACATCGACATGCCGCATCGCGATTCCCATATCGAGTTCCTGCAGTTTTGTGTCGCCGAGGATGTTGTTGTAAAGCCTGTCTTCTTCCATGACAAGATGAAGAGCCTCGCCCGAACGCCGATCGAGCACGATGCGCCAGGGCTGCATGTTGCGCGCCGAGGGTCCCAAGCGAACCGCCTCGAACACCTCGTTCCATGGGCCCGGATTGTCGAGCTTTCCCCACTCTCCCCGCGGACCGGCCGCGAAAAACAGTTCGTCGAAACTTTTTCGCGAACCCTTCTTAATCCCTGCCGTGCTCAGGACTTCTTGGATCGAGGGCTTGGACGCGGCATGTCCCACCGGCGTGATCGCGGGAACGAATTCGTCGTCTCCGGCCGCAAGGGCGCGAGCGACGGCTCCACGGTCGAAGACGCCGCCTATCCAACAGGTGTCCAGGCCGAGTTCCGTCGCGCGGAGGATTATACCTTCCATGCAATACCCGAAATCGACGCAGGCGAAGGGAACGCGCCTGACAACTCCCGCAATAAATGCCGGCGGGCCGACAATAAGCCCGTAGGTTCCTATACGCGTACCTGTCTTTTTTGTCGCATCGCCTGTTCCAGTGCTCGAATCGAGTTTGTTTTTTTCGATCATGATAAACCGAGGCGACAGGCCAAAGGGACCGGGGACGGCCTCCGCAAACGAGGAGCAGAGTTTTATCTCTTCTTCGGCATCGAGTCTTGTACCGTCGTATGTTCTGCTTGAATGCCGCTTCCGTATCGAATCAAGCGTTAGTTTCATCTCACCCTCCCCCCTTTTTTCTTTCCTCCGAGTTCGGCCCATCTGAAACAGCTTCGCAGATGATCATTTACCATACCTATGGCCTGCATGTGGGCGTACATCGTCGTCGATCCGACGAAGGCGAAGCCCCTCGCTTTAAGGTCTTTCGCGAGAGTATCCGAGATCGATGTCGTAACAGGGATTTGATCGAACGATGTCCACGCATTAACGAGCGGAGAACCGTCCACGAAACGCCAGATATAACGGTCGAAAGAACCGAACTCCTCGACGACCGCCAAAAAGGCTCGGGCATTTTGTATCGCGGCTTCGATCTTGCGTCTGTTGCGAATGATACCGGGATCTGCGAGAAGACGCTCGACGCGCGCAGGGCCGAAGCGCGCGACCTTGTTCGGATCGAATCCGGCATAGGCTGCGCGGAAGGCTTCTCGTTTACCAAGAATACATCTCCATGAAAGCCCGGCCTGCTGTGTTTCCAGAAGAAGAAACTCGAAATGACGGCTTTCGTCGTGTACGGGAGTTCCCCACTCCTCGTCGTGGTACGCGATGTACAGCGGATCGGATCCGCACCATGAACAGCGTGTCATTCGAAGTATCTCCCCGCACGCAACCCGACTGTCCAGCCCGAGCCGTCCATCGCGGCTCCGACGAAACAAGAAAAACTCATCGGCGTGAGCCCCATGATCGAGAAACCCGTCGTGAATGCGCCTCCGACTGTCGTCCGTGTGATAAGCCCATCCGTCTCGGTTCTCATACCGGAAACATCGATATACATGCCGATCTCGGGTCGTTCTATAATAACAAGTTCTCCAAATGCGATTTCAAGAGGATGCGCAATCCACGCGAGTTCAAGATTCGATAAAAATCTTTGTGTGCTGCGGCCCTCGAGCATAGCGCTTCGGTATGGATCCGAGGCCGCGGCTTCCATCCCCGGTCCCTCGACAGCCTGGCGATAGATACTTCGGGAACGCAGGGCGAGGGTATCCGCCCATGTCAATTGAAACTCGAGCGCTGCCGCGGGACCGAGATTTCCGTCCGAATCCAGCTCTACAACAACTTCCAGTGCGGAACTCGCCACAAGCGGGGAAGCCAAGGTCCGCGGTATCGCAAGACTCAATCCCCCCGCCAGCGTCCAGGCAGAGTCGTCTGTCGCGAGTGGTACGTCCAGTTCGGCCCGTACGAGAGGACGTATGACCAAAGTCCCGAAACTGTTGAATGATAAAGATGCCGTACCACAGGAGGCAAGCTCCTGGACGGAAAGATCATCTATGGCGTCAGCGAAAGAACCGGAACCAGATAGAAGAGCATCGGCTCTGATCGAATATCCGAGGCCGGACAGCCCGGTACCCTTGTCCGGAAACAAATACCCGTCGCACGATGTACGCGCCGCGAAACCCCAGGCGCGTTTTTCGTCTCCCTCGAGTCCCGCTAAAACCGAAAGCCCCAGGCGAGCGGGGCCGCCGCGCAGTTCGATCGAGGGACCCGCCCAGCGCCGTCCTGTAAATACGGTACTACCGCCCTTCGCCTCGTCCAACAATCGTATGTCTGTTCCAGTCAGTATATCGGATCGAACGGGGAAAGCCGCACCCATACGCGACGCCGCGATCATCATGGCGACCCTTCGCTTGTACCGCTCGCGACTCTCTTTCAACTCCGCAGACAGAGCACGAGGCGTTCCCACAAGCGTACGAAGTTCAGATAGTACTCCTTGAGTCGAAGCTCTGCCCCTCGCTATCACTTCGCTTGGGCGTGAAAACTGCATGTAGGAAAGCTCCTCGACGTCGCAGCGGATCACCAGAGGAGTATGATCGAGTATCTGCGCAACGGACGTCCTCGTTTTCCCGATATCGATAGCTCTGTTTATGACGACAAAGGGGCTTGCAAAGTTCATATTCCGGTTATACAGCGCGGTCGCGGCCGCAATCCTCGTACTATACCGATACGCGACATCGACCGGCACAAGATTCGTCACCCCGCCGTCGATCAAAAGAAGATCTTTCATTTTCACCGGTTCGAAAACGGCCGGTAATGCAATAGCCGCAGCCATGACAGTAGCCGCGTCTCCCTCGGCGAGAAGCACCTGTCTGCGCGATACAAGGTCCTCGCAGACTATAAGCACGGGGATCGGCATCTTTGAGAGATCGAGATCGCCGAGAAGGGCTTGTATGAGTCCTATGAAACGTCCGGCATCCAGAAAGCCGCCCGACAAGGGTATCTGGGGATCGAAATACCTGTTGGCCGGGAAATAATCGAACAAATGAGCAATATCGTCGGGCGCTATCCCGGCGCAGTAGAGAATGGCCGCGACAGCCCCCATTGAATCTGCGACGATAAAATCCGGGCGGAGACCTTCCTCTTCCATGACCTGGAGGACGCCGATGTGGGCGAATGCGCGGGCCGAGCCGCCGGAAAGCACGAGGCCGAAGCATTCATTTCCCCTCTCCGCTTCGGTTTCGGCGATACGCTGTTCAAAGCCTTCGCCGCCCAGGATAATCGGCCGATTTATCGAAAGAATCGTTTCATCGGAATAAAAAGGTAACACCTGCGCGGCTGCGGTGTAGGAAAGCCAACAAAACAGCACTACAAGTACACGGGTCCGCGACACTTGGGTTTTTCCACCAACCATCATGGCAGCTAGAGTATCATGCGGAGAGCTCGAAAAGTTTATTTTTTTCGAGGCCACTATTTTTGATCCCCAAAGATCGTTCTATCGAGAACAGAACCGCGCTTCAGAAAGAGGGGGATTCTGTCGATCGGAGCCGGCGAATCGAGAGTCCGTCCTCCCTCGACTACCGATCCGGTCGATACATCGATCCACTCGCATCCGGCGGGTAGATACACGTCGCGCCTTCTCGCGCCCTCGAACAGAACGGGCGCGACGAGAATATCCGGACCGAATAAATACTCGTCCTCGATTTCCCAAGCCCTCGGATCGCGGGGGAAATCATAAAAAAGAGGTCTCATGGGGGGCGTCCCCCTTTCGTGCGCCGTTTGCATGGCCTTGCGGATGTACGGACGCAGGCGTTCGCGTAACAGCATAAACTTTTTCATGATTTCGTACGCGTCATCGCCAAAACACCAGACCTCATGGTCCGCACCCGATCGGAATTCCATACTGCCGGGCGAGAGCGTAGGTTTATCCGGTTGCCGATCGCCGTGCAGCCTGAATACCGGGCAGAAGGCTCCATACTGAAACCATCTCAGTAAAAGCTCATGAAACGCGGGATCCCGAACATCGGCGCCGAAAAATCCTCCGATATCCGTCGTCCACCAGGGGATTCCCGCGATCGCCATATTAAGACCGGCTTTGAGCTGCATGCGCAGCGAAGCGAAGGTTGAAGGAACGTCCCCGGACCACACCAGGGCGCCATAACGCTGGCTGCCCGCCCATGCGCAGCGTACGAGATTGAGCGGCGATTCGATCCCTTCCTTACGCATTCCCTCGTAGAAGACACTGGCATGGTAGAGCGGATAGGCATTGCCGACTTGCAAGGCGGGACCGGCCCAATACCGGTAATTGTCAAAATCATAGGCGGAGAACTCGGGCTCCGCCTCGTCCAACCAGAAAATCCTAACCCCCTTGTCGAAGTAGCCGTTTTTGGCCGCTGTCCATAAATAAGCTCGCGCCTGGGGATTTGTGGCGTCATAGAAAAGCGTATCCCCGCAGAATTGCATGGTGACGCGGACACCTCGATCGACCCGCGTCAGATAGCCTCGGCGCAGCATTTCATCATAATGTGCAGACCCCTTCTCTACAGTCGGCCAAATGGAAACCATAAGCTCGATCCCCATGGCCTTCAATTCGCGCGCCATAGCCTCCGGATCAGGCCAATACTCGGGGTCGAAGCTCCAATCGCCTTGTTTCCTCCAGTGGAAAAAATCCACGACAATGACGTCGATCGGAAGACCGCGTCGTTTGTATTCCCGAGCCGCGGCGAGAAGTTCATCCTGGCTGCGGTAACGGAGCTTGCACTGCCAGAATCCCAAACCATATTCCGGCATCATGGGAACCGTACCGGTCGCCCGCGTATAACATTCCTCGATCTCTTCGGGGGAATCCCCGGCGACAATCCAGTAGTCCAGTGCTTTTGTCGAGCGCGCACGCCATTCCGTCCTATTCTCGCCGAAGACAACCTCGCCGATCGCGGGATTGTTCCACAGTATTCCGTAACCCCGGCTGGATAGGGCAAATGGAACGCTTACTTGCGAGTTGCGATGGGCAAGTTCGAGAATACAGCCCTTCATGTTCATCCTATCGTGTTGATACTGCCCCAGCCCAAAAACCTTCTCGTCCTCGAAGGCCTCAAATCGCGCACAGAGGCTCCAGTCACCTCCTGGAATCGCCGTGAACTCGCGATTGAACACTCTGATCGCGCACTGACTTCCGACACTGTCCCAGTTTCTCTGGTACTCTCGTGTCAGGACATTTCCGTCAACACGGAAAAAGCTGATCCTGCCGGTTCTATCGACCCTCGCCTCGATCTTCCCGTTGCGTATGGAAGCCTCATCCCCATCGATGGTTATCTGCGGAGTGCCGGATGTCGGGCCGAGCAAGGCCCAATCCTCGGCCGGCATTCGAGAAAGATGTGTCGCGCGCACGCGTAGGGCGTTTCCGCCCCATGCTTCGATCCATAGAATTTCCGAATCGAACTGTCGTTCGAGCCGATTCCCCCCATCGATAAAGACACAGCCCATATCCCCTCCATAAGAACAGACTCAACAAGCTTCGAGGAAGTTGGTATACTTTTATGTATGATACCGACTATTGCAAACGATTCCGATGCTTCTTCAGAAAACTCCGAAAGTCCATACCCTAGTCCGGCGCCGGTCGGCGCCGGATCGATACATCCTTGTGTGAGGATCGGCCATGGCCGCTGAAATCCTCATTCTTCTTGCACTGATACTGCTCAACGGATTCTTCTCCCTTTCCGAGATGGCGGTCGTCTCGTCCCGGAAAGCGAGACTTCGGCATGAAGCCGATCGTGGCAGTAAAAAGTATAGACTTGCCCTAGAAACTGCGGAGAAACCGTCTCAGTTCCTTTCGACAATACAAGTCGTCATTACGCTGATCGGTACTTTAACGGGAGCTTTCGGCGGCGTCACCATCGCACGCGGCCTTGAAGATCTCATCGCAGCCCTGCCCTTCGTCGGAAGGTATGCCCAACCCATCGCCGTCGGAGTCGTTGTCATCATAACGACGTTCATCTCGGTTGTCCTGGGCGAGCTCGTACCCAAAAACCTCGCATTATCGCGCCCCGAACCGATCGCCGCCGCAGTCATAGGGCCGGTCCGGGCTCTGGCCGTGATTTTCGCTCCGCTATCGCGTTTTTTATCGGTGACGACCGATCTCCTTGTTTCCTTGTTTGGAGGAAAAAAACGGCAGGAGCCTGCCGTGACCGAAGAAGAGGTGCGTGTCCTCATAGCGCTCGGCGCCGAGTCGGGCGTTTTCGAGCCCAGCGAGCGGGAGATGGTCGAGGGAGTGCTTTCGCTCGACGACCGACGCATCACGACGCTCATGACTCCGAGGACGGAGGTGATCTACATCGATTTGAACGACGGACTCGATGCTGCCCGGAACACCCTTCTCGAAAACTCCTGCTATGGATACATACCCGCAGTCGAAGAAGACCTAGACCATGTGGTCGGGATGTTTGCGGTCAAGGAATGCCTTGCGGCGATCGCCAAGAACCTTTTCAACAATCTCAAAGATTTTCTCGTCCCGGCGGTTTTTGTCCCTGAGTCGGTTTCGCCGCTCAAAGTTTTTTCGGCCCTGCGCGAAGGCCGGACGAAAAGCGCGTTGATCTTGGACGAGTATGGGGGTGTATCGGGTCTCGTTTCGCTTTCGGATCTCGTGGAGACAATCGTCGGCGCGATCGCCGCTACGGGAAATGAAGATGAACCCACGCTCGTAAAACGGGCGGACGGCAGCTGGCTTGTAGACGGCGCCCTCGGGCTCGAGCGCTTCGCGGAAGAACTCGGCATCGATCAGATACCCGGCGACGGCGGATACGATACAGTCGCGGGCCTCGTATTAGATCGAATGGGCGCCATCCCCAAGACAGGGGACAAATGCATGTGGGGTGATTACATCCTCGAAGTCATCGACATGGATGGAAATCGGATCGACAAGATAATCATAAGCCGGCGACAAAGCAGCGATAGCGAAGGCCAGATTATAGACTGAGAAACCATCGATGGACCGCGGCGCTCTCGATCAACTCGGGATGAAAAGTCGCTCCGACGATTGCGCCCTGTTTAACCAGAATTGGATCGTCATTATGCCGGGCGAGTACGTCGACGCCCTTGCCGACCTGTGTAATCTTAGGCGCGCGGATAAAAACCGCCTCGATGCTCTCGACGCCGGGGACGCTGGTCGATACAAGGGCCCGAAAGCTGTCGATCTGCCTACCGTAGGCGTTCCTTTTTACCGCGACATTCAAGAGTCGTATGCCGGGCTGTTCACTGCCTTCGATTTCCGATGCGAGAAGGATCAGCCCTGCGCAGGTGCCAAGGACCGGCGCTCCGTCTTTAATCTTCGCGACAAGAGGGTCGAGGAGACCGAAACGGACCAAAAGGCTCCCTATGACAGTGCTTTCTCCGCCCGGAAGAACGAATGCCTCCGCTTTTTCTATATCATCGGGCGTTCTGACTTCAAACCACTCGCCTCCTGCCCGCGTCAACGCAGCCCCGTGGGCGGCATAGTCCCCCTGCAGGGCGAGGACTCCGACTTTCCGCATTACTATTACCAGCCGCGTTTCGCCATGCGCTGATCGTCGTTCAACTCTCCAAGCCCGATACCGACCATGGGCTCGCCGAGGTCTTCGGAAAGTTCCGCGAGTTTTTTCGGGTCCTTGTAGTAGGTAACGGCCCCGACAATGGCGGTCGCACGCCGTACAGGGTCCCCCGACTTGAAAATACCCGAGCCGACAAAAACCGTCTCCGCACCCAGTTCCATCATGAGGGCGGCGTCGGCCGGCGTCGCGATACCGCCGGCGGAGAAATTCGGCACCGGCAGCTTGCCCGTCTTGGCAACTTCGACCACGAGCTCGTAGGGAGCTCCGAGTTCCTTTGCGGCGGTCATAAGCTCCTCGTCCCGGAGTCGTGTCAAACGGGCGATTTCGTCCGTCACGGCGCGCATGTGGCGGACCGCCTCGATCACGTCGCCGGTGCCCGGCTCGCCCTTCGTGCGGATCATGGCGGCGCCCTCTCCGATACGCCTCAGGGCCTCTCCCAGATCGCGGCAACCGCAGACAAAAGGAACCTTGAACTCGTGTTTGTTGACGTGGAAACGCTCGTCGGCCGGCGTGAGAACCTCGGACTCGTCTATAAAATCGACGGCCAAGGCTTCCAAAATCCTCGCTTCCATAAAATGCCCGATACGGCACTTGGCCATCACGGGAATGCTCACCGCGTCTTGAATGGACTTTATAATTTTTGGATCCGACATGCGGGCGACGCCGCCCGATGCGCGGATGTCCGCAGGAACGCGCTCGAGGGCCATGACAGCCACCGCTCCGGCCTTTTCGGCGATCTTCGCCTGCTCGGCGTTCGTGACGTCCATGATGACGCCGCCCTTCAGCATTTCGGCAAGCCCGACTTTCGTTCTCCATTCGGGCGACTGCCGATCCGACCACATTCCGCTGTTCATGCCGCACTCCTCGGAACGCCCGATTCGACCGTCCTGCCGGTGGAATTGGGCGATATCCCAGCGATAGAGTACATAACTTGTGCGTGGATATTCAATAATACACGCTGGCAGACATGGGCCCACCTGGACTTGAACCAGGGACCGACGGATTATGAGTCCGCAGCTCTAACCAACTGAGCTATAGGCCCACATTATAAGGAATGATATAATCAATACATAGGCTCGAAAAAAAGTCAATTCCTGTGTATAATTTCAAATTGAGCCGAAAATTGGCGTATACCCCGTAACCAGGTCAAGAGGGGATTATGCGAAGTATTCCTGTCGTATCAACAGATGAAGATCTCAACGAAATAGTACGGGCCGAGTGCTCCCGTTCCAACGGCGAGATCGTACCGGTTTTTTTCTCGGACCCGAACGAGGTCATCGAATTCATGAAGTACGAACTGCCTGACATCAAGGTGTTCTACTTCTCGGACAAGAACCTCGACTGCCTCAGCATCCTCGAGGAAGTCCGCAAAGACCCCTGGCTTCACTACGGCGGCATTATCGGGATACACGATAATAAAGAAGACCGTGAACAGTTCGAATCGATGAAGGACGCGAATATAGTCGCCCTTCTCCGCAAACGGGACCTGCCGACCGATTTCCCGCGGCTTCTTAGAATAATTCGCCAGAACAAGCAGATACTGTTTCAACGCGGGATACAACAGCATCTCATCAAAGACATATCGGGCGCCTTCATCATCAACAACGATCCGCTCGATATCACCACCTACACCAACCTGATCACGAATTATCTGTACAACGCAAACTTGATCGGAAGCGAGGAACGGGAGGGTCTCCATGTCGCCCTCCTGGAGCTTCTCATCAACGGCATCGAGCACGGAAACTGCAGAATCACCTACGATGAGAAAACCGCCTGGCTGCAAAAGGGCGGCAACATCATGGACCTCATAAAGGAGAAGAACAAAATCCCGGCGATCGCGGAACGTAAAATTTATTTTTCTTACAAAATAAGTCCCGAACGCTCGACGTTCACGATAAAAGACGAGGGCTCCGGATTCGACTGGCGATCCCGTCTGGCTTCCCGCGAGGACGATCCCGGTCTTCACGGCATGGGCATACGCATGGCGGGACTCTACGTCGACACGCTTACGTATAACGAACGCGGCAACGAGGTCTCGTTCAGTATTACGCATCGCAAGGGCGAATCGAACGTCATCCCGAAGATTTTCGAGAAGGCCGAGGAAATACGGTATAAAAACGGCGAACGTGTCTGCTCCGAGGGCGAAGAATCCGACTCGCTGTATTACATTGTCTCGGGCACACTCTATGTGTATTCGAAGGGGAAACTCGTATCCGCTCTGACGCCCGACGACATCTTTATGGGGGAAATGTCTTTCCTTCTATCGAACCGCAGATCGGCGACGGTCGTCGCGAAGGGCGATACAACGCTTATCCGCATTTCAAAACAGGATTTCGTGAATATGATCAAGGAGAATCCGCACTACGGCATCTTTCTCGCCCGGCTTCTCGCGCAACGATTGGCTCGGCTCAATTCTCGGACCGTCAGGCTTAACGCCGAATATCTTAAGCTTCGCACATTGGCCGAGATGAAGGGCATACTCCCGCATCCGCAGTCGGCGCCGGTTTGATGATCGACATCGCCGTTTTTTCCGGCGATGTCGGTCATCTCTCATGAAGCGTATTTCGCTTTTTTATCTGACAAACAAAAGAAGTACAAAATAAAGAACCATGACCACGGCGCCGAGGGGTACGCCGACCGAAATCCATTCCTTGCTCTTGATGCTCAATTTGCCCGCGGAAATTATATTCGGGATGTTTCCGGGGATGAGCATACCGCCGGCGATAATAAGACCGAGAAGAGCATAGGTGAGCTGCCCGATACTCATAGAGGGACTGACTTCTGCGGCGGCGAGCGTGGCATTATCAAGAATTGCTGAAATCGAGTTGATCCAATACAAACCTTGGGACGGCAGTTTAATGATAAACGCATCGATGATCGGCTTGAAACCCGTCCCCAAAAAGACCAAGGCCATGACGAACAAATAGGTTTTTGCCGCCCTGAACACAATGTCCTTCATGTTTTCGGCTCTGTCTTCCTTCAGACTCGTTGCTTCCGAAGTCCCGTTTTTTACGAAAAGCGCGGCGAGACCGCCAAATACAAGGATGCCGGGAACAACGAAATACCAAAACTGTTTCGCAAGGAACCAGAAGTCCGCTTTATACGGTTCGCCCTTGAGCTTGGAAATCGCGATCGTCGCGAGCGGTTCCCCGAGCGGTGTAAGGACCGCCCCCATGCCGATGGCGAAACAGGATATGACGACGATTTTGATTTCATCGCGTCGGTCGAGCTTCATACAGTCGATGACCTCGACGAGAATGAGTGAGGCGATGATGGCTGTGATGACGCTCGATATAAGGCCGAGCAGAACAACCACTATAAAAGCAAACACCTTGACGCCGACGGCCGCTATCGCCCCGTCGATGGCCTTCCGCATTTTGGGGCGGAGCAACCTGAACAGAAAACCTGCGACAAACACCGCCGCAGTTATTTTAATAGGCTCGACGAGGGCCTCCTCGACAAGCGACCACCGCCATTGAGAGGTCACCGTTATCGCGAGGGCGCCCATAATGAAAAGAAAAATCTCGAGATTTTCTTCGACGAAGTGCACGAAAAACGGTAGAAAAAGAACCGCTAACAGAATAACACTCAGAGCAATAATCACCGACACGACACGACTCCTTGGCTGAGACGCAAACGCTGTTGCCGGGAGTATAATGAAAAGAAACTTTTTATTTAATAGGGTACGCCTTCCCCGCCTCGCGTTTCATGATGAAAAACAGAGGTATTGCTGCGACTTCCGCGGCTACGGCGATGCCGATCAATACGCTGTGGTTCATATCGTATAAAAGACCCAGTACGGTGCTCGAGATTAAAATGGCGAGCCCGTATGCGGTATTGAAAATGCCGTAACCGGTGCCCCGCTTGTGGATCGGCGTTATATCGGCGATCGCACTCTTCATAATGGTTTCGTGTGTGCCCATTACGATACCCCAGACTACGGCCGCGATTATTGCCGCAGTCTTTGTTCCGCCGAAGCCGATTATGGGTATGAGGATGGTCAAGAGAGGAATCGCGACGAGAGAGACGAGGCCTCCATTTTCCGATCCACTTCGTTTTTTAAGTTTGTCATACACAAAGCCGATCAGCAGCGCCACGAGTCCGTCGACGGCCATGGCGATCGCGTAAAACAGCGCGATTTGAGCTCCGGGTAGAACCCCCACCGCTGCATAATGAAACGACAACAGAGGCCAGCCGACGAAACCCAAGGTGGTCACGAAGGTGAATACCGTATACAACCAGAATACCCGCGAAAGCCTGTCGCTTTCGATTTTCGTTTCGGGAATCGGCTCGAGTTTCTCGGGATCCGGAACCTTAAAGAATGCGAATAGAACACTCACCATGAGCAGCGCGAAAGGCAGCCACATCCAGCTGTAGCCTGATTTGAAAAGAGAAATATCCGATCCCGCGCCGAGCGCGAGGACGGCCGTAAACACCAGGGGGCCCAGTAATGCGCCGGCTTGGTCCATCGCTTCGTGCAGGCCGAAGCCGATACCGGTGCCCACCCGGCGTGTCGCGGTGGAAAGTATTGTGTCTTTCGCAGGAGCGCGCACAGCCTTGCCGAAGCGCTCGAGTACAATGAACAAGGCGGCGAGTTTCCATCCCCCCGCGAGGGAGAGAAGAGGCACGCTGGCCAATAAGCCGTAACCGATAAACGTAAAAAGCCAGTACGCCTTTTTCCGATCGGCGAAGTATCCCGATGCAATCCGAGTGATATACCCGAGGAACTCGCCGATTCCGGCGATAAGGCCCACCATCGCCGCGCTCGCGCCGAGCGCCTTGAGGTAGGGGCCGTTCACCGACCGCGCTCCTTCGTAGATGATGTCTCCGAAAAGACTGACTACCCCGAAGGCAATAATGACCTGCCAGGCCGTACTCGAACGATTATCGGTTTTGGTTGTACTCATATCGCGCCTAAATTTTTCCGCGGAACGTCACCCGTATCTGTTTATATAAACCCTCGCCTTCGCTCTTCGTTTCGATGTCGACGATGTCGTTGAGCGTCGTATGGACTATACGCCGCTCGAAAGGATTCATAGGTTCTAGAAGAACGGACTGCCGCGTACGACGGACCTGCTCGGCGGTCTCGTATGCAAGTCGCACCAAAGATTCCTCACGCCTGATTCTGTAATTCTCCGAATCGAGGATGATCCGCGTGTCTTCATGCCCGAGCCTTCCGGCGTAGACGTTGACGATCAGTTGCAAAGCATCGAGGTTCTTTCCTTTTTTTCCGATGATGATCGATGTATTCTCGCTGTCGATACGAAGGCCCAGCTTTTTCTCCTCACGGAAAAGGACGGAAACCGTGCACGAATACCCCATGCCCTCGATGATGCGCTTTGTGAACTCCGCGATCTTCTCTTCGAACTCGTCCGATGGAACCGGGGCCGTCGTCGACACCCGCTTGCGCTGGGCGGTCGGTATTTCGTCGCGGGTATGAACACGTATTCTGACTTTTCCTTTTTTAAACAGTCCTCCAGCCTGAGACTCGAGCACTTCGACGTCGAACCCGTCACGCTCGAGGCCCAGCTCGGCGGCCGCAATATCTATGGCCTCTCTTTCAGTACGTCCTTCGAATTCTTGAACCATATATTCACTCCTAAGAGAGAGATATACAAATGGAACCCTGTTTGGAACCTTAAAAAACCAAGCGGCTTTTTCGAGGTTCCCATCTCTCGTCTACCGGCGTCTCTTCTTTCCGCCGCCCTTGTTTTGCGGAATTGTCTTCACCGGAGCGGCCGAAGCGGCTGCGGCGAGGGCTATTTTCCGCTGCTTCAGCAAGTTGTTTATCACCACCTGCTGGCCGATCGTCAGAATGTTGGAGACAATCCAGTACACGAGCAGTCCCGCCGGCGCGTTGTACAAAATGAAGAAGAAGAAGATCGGCAGACCGTACATCATGATCTTCATCTGCGTCGGGCTCTGCGTCGGTGTCGACATCTGCGTATACTTGCCGTACAGAAGCTGGCTCACAACATAGATTATCGGTAGCAGACGCAGCGCATCGACCTGCCAGATCACGAAATTGAGCCTCGGGAAACTCAGGATGGCCTCGGGTACCGAAAGATCGGATATCCACCCGGGGATGAACATGGCGCCGCGTAGGTCGAAATGCGTATTAAAGAGGTTGTACATCGCAAGAAAGATCGGGGCCTGAATCAAAAGCGGAAGACAGCCCGACATCGGATTGAAGCCCTCTTTTTTGTAGAACGCGGCCATCTCCATGTTGAGCTTCTGCGGATTATTCTTGTACTTCTCCTGTATCTCCTTCATCTTCGGCTGGAGTTCCTGCATTCTCGCGGACGACAATGAACCTTTTTTGGTAAGCGGGAACAAAAGCGCCTTGACTAGGATGGTCACAAGTATTATCGCGACGCCGAAATTGGGGATAAGAGAATAAAACAGATTGAGGATGAACTTGATTCCGTTTTCAAGCCACATCCATCGGAAAAAACTCGAGCCGTCGAGCGCCTGTTCTAGATCGAGCCCCTGCAGGCCGAAGGCGTTGTCCCGTTCATAGGTGTATTTCTTCAGTTCGGTACTCGTCTTCGGTCCGAAGTAGAAATAATAGGCGTCTGTCTGCTTGCTCGCCTGTATCACGGGTCGGGAAAGCGAAAACGAATCTTTCTGGAATAAATACGCGTCCTTGCTTGTCGACAGGGTTGTCTTAAAGTTTTTCTGCTCAGGATACGCGATCAGCACGAAATACTTCCCCGCAAGAGCGACCCAGCTCGGCTGATCTTTGAGAACGAGGGGCACTCCCGGTTTCGGCTGTTCGTTTTTTCTTTTGCCTCCGACGAGTTTAATAAAGTTCCGCGTATCGCTATACCCGTTCCCCGGCTGGGCCGTCAGCTTCGGACCGATTTGCGGACCGAAGGAAATCGTGTACGCGTATCCATCCATATTCAAGGGAAGATACTCGTTGGCGGAATTCTCGAGGCTGACCGCCATTCCGAACATATAATCGCCGTTCTTGAAGGTATACGTTTTTTTAAGCGTAAATACTTGTTTTTCGGCCTTTCCGGGGACCTGCACCTCGTAGGCTCGGGAAAAAATAATCGTATTGTCGATCTGAACCGTGTGCATGAGGTCGGTGACCGGCGTTGCGGCCGTTGCGCCGAAGGACAGGGACAGACCGCCATTGCCTGCTGCGTCGGGAACGACGAGATCGACGGCGCCCTCCTTGTCCTTATGCTTCCGAAGTTTGAGAGAAACGAGATCGCCGCCCTTGTTCGTAAGGACCGCCTCGAATAAATCGGTATTGATCGTGTATCTGCGTTCGGCCTCAGGAACCGGAATCGACGAAGAAGTCTGTGCAGAAGAAACTGTCGATGTGGTCTTAGAAACCGGCAGCGCGTTTATGGTGCTCGAGACCGGCTGATTGGTCGCAGCGGAAGATTGTGAACTTGCGGCCGTCGTAGCCGCGCCGCCCGTTTGAGCAGGAACTGCCTTTGTCGGCATAAACATATCCTGCACTACAAAGCCGACAATAATTATGACGACCGATAAAACAATCGCGATAATCGTTCTTTTATCGCTCTGGGAATCTTCGTTATCGAGTATGCTCATGGTACTGGATCTACGCCTCCCGGATTCCAAGGATTACAGCGGAGAATGCGTCGTGCGGCGAGATAGAGCCCCTTTATCGGTCCGTACTTTTTTACCGCTTCGAAAGCATATTCCGAACAAGTTGGATAAAAACGGCACGACGGCGGTTTTAAGGGCGATATAAACTTCTGATACACCCTTATCAAGAATAAAAACGGCAAAGACAGTAAACGCTTCATGTGCGTCTGACCTTGAGGCCGGCCTGGCGGAACAAACAGTCGAACTGATCCCGACGTTGATCCAGCTCGTCGTATCCGGGAAATACGACCACGGCGACATCGTAACCGCCGCAGATCTCCTGTTTTCCAAGACGCCAGCATTCCCGCACAAGCCTCTTCGCCTTGTTGCGCGCGACGGCGGTCGGATATGATCGCACGGGGGCTATGAGGATCCTGCTCTCAGTATGAGAGCTTTTTTTCACATGGATCCTCATCCCCTTGCAGGAGTAACGAGCGGCCCTTTGAAACAGATCTTCGATCTCGGCGCGCTTCGTTATTCGTTCGCGTTTGGGAAACCCATATACGGGGATATCGCGGCCTCCTGTCCCCGACAGAATTCTCAGTACGGCTTCTTTTCGTCGGAAACGGTCAACTTGAGCCGGCCCTTCGCCCGTCGCCGCTTGAGAACAAGCCGGCCACCCTTTGTCTTCATACGGGCGCGGAAGCCGAATTTCCTGGTTCGACGTACTTTACTGGGCTGATACGTGCGTTTCATGATGCAGACTCCTTGGATATGAGCGACGGCAGATCACCGAACACTCGGCTCAATTCATCGTTCTGCCGCTCGATTCGAACAGTACGAACAGACAGCAAACATACTGTTTGCAGTAAGATAACCAGGATGCCGAGTATAGTAAAACCCTCATTCCTCGTCAATGCTGGATCCGCCGCGGTAGAGTGATGCTATTTCTTTATATTTGAATTAATTGCCTTCCGAAGGCTTTCGATCGCGGCGGTAAATGCAGAGTCGTGTTCCCCGGCGCTTGCGACGGCTTCACTGCCGCCGGGCAATTCAGCATCCTCGGGCGCCGTCGGCTCTTGCGTGTCTTCAGATCCGCTTTCGGCCGCAGGCGGCATTCTTCGATACTCGGTTCCCGCAAGCTTAAAGGCAATACCCCGTATATCCAAGTCCGGGAAACGCTCTTTCAAGGCATCGAGGGTCTGTGTCTGGCGAACCTGAAGCAGTTGAATCCATCCGGGATGCTCGGCTTCGACGATCAAAATGCCCTTCTCGAGATCGATGATACGGGAATGAGCCGCAAGCCTCTCCCCGACGACGCTCCGCCAGCAGTCAAAGACGGCCGCGTAACGCCCTCCGCGTCTGAGTTTTTCGTTATCGAAAAAGGCGGCCAAGAGCGTGCCCATGTCCTTAATTCGTGATTCGTCCATTTTTCACCTCATACACCAACGAGGAGCCCATCCGATTCTCCTCCCAGCTTTCGCCGGGAAGAAAGGTAAAAAAGGCCTGTGCGGCGGCGGGCAGAAGATCGAGGAAACGTCTTCTCCGGGCACGATCGAGTTCGAGCAGTACATCGTCCAGCAGAAGCACCGGCCTGCGTCCGACACGCTCTGTATAATACTCGGCCTGGACCATCCTGAGTGTCAAGGAAATCAGTCTGAGCTGTCCGGTCGAAGCCTTCGCCGCGAAGTCGGAAGAATCGGTCACGAAACTCCATCTGTCCCGGTGCGGTCCGGAAAGGCTCGTCCCCAGCGCGAGTTCCTCGTTTCGTTTCGATCGAAGCCGTTCCAGAACGGTATCGAGCGTGAGTTCCTGCGGCCAATTCGAGCGGTACGCAATACGCACTCTTTCTCCAAGTAATGAAACGGCTTCGAAGCGCAGCGAGAATTTCTCGCTAATCTCGCTCTCGAGGCGCCTGCGGCTTTCCATGAGTTCGAGTCCCTTTTCCGCAAGCTGTCTGTCGAACACCTCGAGCAAATCCTCGCGCGCCGCCTTGAGAGCAGCATTCCTCTGTTTCAGCGTCCTTTTATATTCGCGGAGCGTATCGATATAGCCGAGCGAAACAAGCCCCGCGGTTTGGTCGAAAAAAAACCTGCGCCGCTCGGGCTCCCCGGACGCGAAAACGAAATCCTCGTGGCAGAAAATGATTGCGGGGTTTGTGTTTACGAGCTCTTTCCGATCGCGGATGATTTTATCGTCGATTCGTATGGTCTTGCCTTGTGTGTCCCACTGGACCGAAATTCTCTGTTCCGGCGAGTCTTCGGTCTCATGAAACCGCCCTGAAAGAGAAAACGAGGATGTGCCGATACGGGACACGGCCTGGTCGCTCACCCCTCTGAAACTGGTCCCAAACGACAGAAAATATAGGGCCTCGAGGAAGTTCGTTTTTCCCTGGCCGTTTTCCCCGATGAGAAGCACGCGATCGGCCCCGACAAATATTTCGGCATCCTCGAGATTGCGGAATGAAGCCACGCGTATCGATGAAAACGCCATGACGACAGTCTGGCCGGAAAAAGCCGTCCGGATGTACGGCTATTCGAGCTGCATCGGCATCACGACATGAAAATACGTACTCCGCGGCATCGGCGAGAGCGTTATCGCCCTGTTCGGTTCGGTGAACTCGATGCACACATCGTCGGTATCCATTACCTTCAAGGGGTCATCGATATACCGGTAATTGAGCGCAATTGTAACCTCGGGACCCTCATATTCGCATTCGAGCTCTTCGCGCGCGGTTCCGAGTTCGGATTCCTCCGAAGCTATGACGAGATGGCCCTGGCTCAATTCAAAAAATGTTCTTCTGGACTTCTGCTCTACAAAAACCGATACCCGTCGGAGAGCTTCGGCGAGATCTGCCTTCGATACCTTGAGACTGTTCTGCTGGCTTTCCGGAATGACTTTTTGGTAGTTTGGAAACTGCCCTTCGATGAGGACAGACGAAAGCTTATATGTTCCGAATTTGAAGAAAACACACTTGTCCGTCACCGCAACATCGATAAGTCCTTCGGAAGGAACATGACGTAAAAGCACCGTAAGCACCTTCGGTGGTATGATCGCTCCCTTAAAATCAGGTATAGCCGAATCGACCGCCATTCTGGCATACGAAAGCCTTCTTCCATCGGTGGCGACAAAGACAATTCCCTTATCCGTATTTTCGAGATACACACCGTTCATGAAATACCGGGTTTCATCATCAGAGACGGCAAAGATGGTTTGCTCGATCATGTGCGTGAACTCTTTCGCGGAAAGAGAAAAGTATTGAGTGTCCTGCGCCGTCGGAATCTCGGGGTACTTCTCGCTCGATATTGTCTTTACCTGAAACCGCACCTTCTTGAATGTCGGTTTTATTGTGATTTTGGAATCTTCCTGTTCGAACGACACCTCTCCTTCCGGAATTGAAGAAAGAATCGCGGAAAGCTTGTCGCAAAAAACGGTGACTTCCCCGGATTCGGTGCAGTCTACGGGAATCGTTGTCTCGAAACTGACTTTTATATCAGTTGCTTTTATAGTCAGAGCTCCGTCCTTCGCGGTGAGCAGAACATTCGAGGTTACCGACAGAGCGTTTTTCGACGCGATTATTTCCTGGGCGAAAGAGATTTCGCGAGCGATGGCACTTTTTTCGCAGACGAATTTCATATGCCTACCCCCTTGGCCAGAGTGTACCAGATAAGGATTGTCCTTACTATATACAATAAATGGTTATATAGACAGTAATAGAAATAATAAGGGCTGTTGATATGTGGAAATCTTTCTAAGTCTTTTTTTTATATTGAGTTATTAGAAAAAGCAGTTGAATGGGAATATGATTCGGGGATGCACAATTCCGACCGATGACCAGTTATACACAGAAAAGGGTGTACAAAGCACAGGTAAGAGAACTACTACACTTTAGAACTGTAATCCTTTATAGACCGTATCAAGGATTGGATTGTGGACTCCAAATTCGGATCGAGCTTAAGACGTTCTTCGATTTTCTGACAGGCGTGCATGACGGTCGTATGATCGCGCCCGCCGAATTCGAATCCCAGCTCGGTCGTAGAATACTCGGTTATGTCACGGGCTATATACATCGCTATCTGTCGTGGAAAGGCTATGTTTTTCGTTCGTTTTTTACCTTTGAGATCGTTGTAAGAAAGTTTGAAGTAGTCCGCGACGACTCGAAGAATATTGTCGATGGTCACATTTCCGTGTTTGGATTGGCTGAAAACATCCTTCAGCTGGTTCTGCGCTATTTCCAGGGTGATGTCTTTTCTGACAAGTTGTGCATATGCGGCTAGCTTGGTCAATGCAGCCTCGAGATCCCGTACATTGGTCGAGATATTTTTTGCGATGATTTCCACCACATCATCGGGTACGTTGATTCGCAGGGATTCGATTTTCTTTTTAAGAATGGCACAGCGCGTTTCGAAATTGGGCGGCTGCAAGTCTACATTGAGACCCCGTTCAAAGCGGCTTCTGAGTCTGTCGGATAAGTTTTTGAGTTCTGAAACAGGCCGGTCGCAGGTGAAAACCATCTGTTTGTTTGCGTCGTAAAGAGCGTTGAATGTGTGAAACAGTTCCTCCTGGCTTCCGAGTTTGTTTTGGAGGAAATGAATGTCGTCGATCAACAGGACATCGACATAGCGATATTTATTTTTGAAATTCTGCGTGGTCTTATCGTGAATCGACTGAATAAACTCGTTGGTGAAGTCTTCGGCCGTGATACAGATGATTTTCATCTTCGGCATCTCAGACCAGACACGATTGCCTATGGATTGCATGAGGTGTGTTTTACCGAGGCCTACGCCCCCGTAAATAAGAAAGGGGTTGTATGCAGTTCCAGGGTTTTTTGATATGGCGAGGGCGGCGTTTGCCGCGAAGCCGTTATTGTCGCCGATCACGAAGTTCTCGAAACAATAATCCGTACGAAGCTGAGGATGCTTGCCCCGATTCTTCGATCCTGTGTCTTCTGGTTTTTGCTTAACCTGCTGTTTTACTGTCTGTTCGGGTGCCGCGTCATGTGCACCCTCTTGATACGCAGAATCCTCACTCGGTTTTTTTACGATGAAATCGACAATAAGGCGTTTTCCCGTGATATCGAAAAGTTTGTTTTCGAGGTATTTCTGATACTGCTTAATGAGCTGGTCCCGGTAAAAATTCGAGGGAACGGCGACGATTACAGAATTCTCTGTGGACGAGTCGTAGCGGATATTGAACCACATTGCGAACTCGTGTTCTCCAAGCTCTGTTTTCGCCTGGTGTATCGCCTCATCCCAAAAGACCTTGTAATTCCAGTTGTCCATTAAAAAAGCCTCGTTTTAGGGCAGATATATACACAACATATCCACAGTCCTACAAGTAGCTACATACTCTTTTTCATATGCTTTCTATATCAAATATCTCCAATCCAATAAAAACAACATGGCCTTTCATCATAACCAAACTCATAAACTATTAATAAATAAAGAAATAGCAGTTTTTATCCCCGCAAGCTCCATGCTTCTAAAACGTATTGCTACATATAGTATTTATTACTGCCCCTCACCGATACGATCAAAGCACAAGATATCCACAAGATCCATCTTCTACCATAAATATAGTGATGATCCATACTCGGCTTTACTTTCTAAATCGATCCAAGTATACTCCGAATGCCTGGGGTTGCAAGCGAGTCCTCCTCTGAAAGAACAATTGGATTGTATATGGATTCAACATATTCCGCTAATAGTATCCAAGTATTAAAAGGTCTCGAGGCGGTCCGTAAGCGTCCCGGAATGTACATCGGTTCGACGGGAATCGACGGGCTTCATCACTTGGTGTACGAGGTCGTCGATAACTCGATCGACGAGGCGCTGGCCGGTGTCTGTACGGACATTATCGTCGTTCTCGAAAAGAACGATGTAGTCCGCGTCGAAGACAACGGCCGCGGCATACCTGTTGGAATCCATCCCGAGGAAGGCGTTTCCGCACTCGAGCTTGTGATGACAAAGCTCCACGCCGGCGGAAAATTCGACAAAAAAAGTTATAAAGTATCCGGTGGATTGCACGGCGTCGGCGTTTCGGTCGTCAATGCGCTTTCGACCTGGTGCGAGGTATATGTCCACATCGACGGACATATCTACTTTCAACGATATAAAACAGGGATTCCCGAGAAGCCGGTATCGATCGTCGGTACGACCGATCGCCGTGGAACGGTCACCCGGTTTCAGGCGGATCCAACGATTTTCGAGGAGACGGTCTACTCCTTCGATGTCCTGTCGAACAGACTGAGAGAGCTCGCGTTTCTCAATAAAGGCGTAAAAATTGTATTGATCGACGAGCGTCTTTCCACTCCTCGTTCTCTCGAGTTCAAGTTCGATGGAGGCCTCAAGCAGTTCGTCGAACACCTCAATAAAAACAAGACAACGCTGCACAAAGAGCCAATCTATTTTTACGGCGTCAGGGACGATGTCGAGATCGAAGTCGGGCTCCAGTATAACGACGGATTCAACGAGACATTGTTCTCTTTCGTAAACGGTATCAACACGCGCGAAGGCGGTACTCATCTTGTCGGATTCCGTACCGCGCTTACGAAGACCATCAACGTATTTTTCGGACAGTCGAAACTCGCAAAGAAAATCGAAGAGCCCCTCTCGGGAGACGATGTCCGGGAAGGCCTTACCGCGGTTTTATCGGTCAAGGTCATGGAGCCTCAGTTCGAGGGGCAGACCAAGGGCAAGCTCGGCAACCCGGAGGTCAAGGGCATCGTCGAAGGATTCTGTTCGGAACAGCTTGGCTATATATTTGAAACCAATCCGGACATAATCTCGGCCATACTCGAAAAGACAGCCCTCGCCGCAAAGGCGAGAATCGCCGCGAGACAGGCGCGCGAACTTACCAGACGGAAATCATTTCTTGAGAGTTCTGGTCTTCCCGGAAAGCTCGCCGATTGCCAGGAAAAGGACCCCTCGAAATGCGAAATCTATATCGTCGAGGGCGATTCGGCCGGCGGCTCGGCCAAGATGGGCCGGGACCGCAGTTTCCAGGCGATTTTGCCCCTATGGGGCAAGATGCTCAATGTCGAGAAGACGCGGATCGACAAAATCATCGGAAACGATAAATTGCAGCCTGTAATTTCAAGCCTGGGCGCCGGTATCGGTTCCGAATTCGATCTTTCGAAGCTACGTTATCATAAAGTAATCGTCATGGCCGATGCCGACGTCGACGGCTCGCACATTCGCACCCTTCTGTTGACCTTTTTCTATCGCTATATGACTCCGCTTATCGAGCACGGGCACGTATATCTCGCGATGCCGCCGCTGTACAAGATAACGATCGACAAGCAGGTATACTACGCGTACGATGACGCTGAAAAAGAAAAAATCATATCGACGAGCGGCAAGGATCCCGAAAAGATCGCGGTTCAGCGGTACAAGGGCTTGGGCGAGATGAATCCCGAGCAGCTTTGGGAGACGACGATGGATCCAGCTCGTAGAAATATAACCAGGATCACCATGGAAGACGCAGTTCAAGCCGAAGATGTTTTCACCACCCTCATGGGGGAGCAGGTCGAACCGCGTCGAAAGTTTATCGAAGAGAATGCTGTATACGTTTCAAACCTCGATGTTTAAGGAATAGGTTTCGATGGCCGAGCTGACCGGAAAGACAATACTCGTCCCGATCGAGGACGAGATGAAAACCGCTTACCTCAACTATGCAATGTCCGTCATTGTCGCTCGCGCCCTTCCGGATGTCAGAGACGGGCTTAAGCCGGTGCATCGCCGTCTTTTGTATGCAATGGACGAATTGGGTCTGCAACCCAACGCCGCGACAAAGAAAAGCGCGCGCATAACCGGCGACGCGATGGGAAAGTACCATCCCCACGGCGACTTTTCCCTCTACGACGCTTTGGTGCGGATGGCCCAGGATTTTTCTCTTCGGTACCCTCTTGTACAGGGCCAGGGGAACTTCGGTTCGATAGACGGCGATCCGCCGGCTGCGAGCCGCTACACCGAAGCCAAGCTGTCGAAACTCGGCGCCGAGATGCTCGTCGATTTGGACAAAGATACCGTGACCTTTGTCCCCAACTACGACGAGACGCTCAAAGAGCCTTCGGTGCTTCCTTCCGCTCTGCCCAATCTCCTTGTAAACGGCTCTTCGGGTATCGCGGTCGGCATGGCTACCAACATGGCGCCGCACAATCTTACCGAGATCGGAAACGCGATCGCAGCATACATAGACAATCCCGATATAAGCATCGATGGGCTCATGAAGCACGTTTCGGGCCCCGATTTCCCCACCGGCGGAATCATTTTTGGCAAACGCGGTATTCGCGAGGCCTATGTAAATGGACGGGGAAAGCTGATAGTGCGCGGCAAGTTCCAGATCGAAACCATAAAAGGCGGCCGCGAACAAATCGTATTCACCGAAATACCCTATGCCGTGAACAAGACCTCCCTTATAACGCGCGTAGCCGATCTGATCAGGGACAAGGTCCTTGACGGCGTGTCGGATCTCCGTGACGAGTCGGACCGCGAGGGCCTTCGCATCGTGCTCGAACTCAAAAAAGGCGCGATACCGAAGCTCGTGCTCAACCGCTTGTTTGCGCATACGCCGCTACAATCGAGCTTCGGCATCATCAACATGGCCATCGTCGACGGTAGACCGAAACTGCTCAATCTCAAAGACCTAATTGCACATTTTGTTGCGCATCGGGTCGATGTGGTAACGCGGCGTTCCCGATTCGAGCTCCGCAAGGCCGAGGAAAAGGCCCATATCCTCCGCGGTCTTGTCATAGCACTCGCGAACATCGATGAAGTTGTTCAGATCATCAAAACGAGCGCGGATACCGATACCGCGAAGCAGCGTCTCGAAACGCGCTTCGGCCTCGATGCGATACAGTCGCAGGCGATTCTGGACATGCGGCTCGCCCGGCTTACCAGTCTTGAAACTACAAAGGTCGAAGCCGAGCTGCGCGAAACCGAGGCTCGCATCGCCTATCTCAAGGAGCTCCTGGCAAGCGATACCCGGCTTCGCGAGTTGGTAAAAGAAGAGACGCTTGCAATAGCTCAAAAGTACGGGGATCCCCGGCGCACAGAAATAGTGAATGATGAGATTGAGCAAATAAACATCGAAGACCTCATAAAGCGCGAGGAGATGGTCATCCTCATTTCTCATAAGGGCTTCATGAAGCGTGTCTCGGCGGCTGCCTATCGCAACCAGGGGCGCGGCGGCAAGGGATCGAATACCGCCGCTCTTCTCGAGGACGATTTCCTCGAGCAGGTATTTGTCGCCAACACGCATGACTACCTTCTCTTTATTTCTACCGAGGGCAAGGCGTATTGGCTCAAGGTTCATGAGATCCCCGAGGCCACTCGTGCGGCCCGAGGTGTGCATATTAAAGGTCTGCTTGCGATTTCTCCAAACGAGGAAATAACCACAATTGTCGATCTTTCTGATTTCAAGGAAACAGAATACCTGTTGATGGGGACGCTCCGCGGCGTCGTTAAAAAGGTGTCGACCAGCGCCTTCGAAAACGCCAAAACCCGAGGAATCATTGCGATCAATCTCGATGAAGGGGACCGATTGGTGTCGGCCTGTCTGACCCATGGGAGCGACGAGGTAGTGCTAATCACTCGAAAAGGGCAGGCCCTTCGGATAACGGAAGACGATGTTCGGGTGATGGGACGGGCATCTCGCGGCGTCTGTGGAATAAAACTTGAGGATGATGACGAGCTGACCGCCATGCTGCGCGTCACACCCAAGCAGCGGATGCTTATTCTGACCGAATATGGTTTCGGGAAACGTGTTGATTTCGACAATTTCTCAGTGCACGGACGCGCGACTCGGGGACAGATGATCTATGTACCCGAGGAAAAGACCGGAGAGATTGTCGGTGCGATCACTGTTTTTGATTCCGACGAGGTCGTGATTATCACATCCCAAGGGAAAACACTGAAGATCAACGCAGACTCGGTGAGCATTCAAGGGAAATCAGCGAAGGGCGTTCGTGTACTCAACATCGAAAAACCGGACTTTGTCATTGGTATGGATCGGGTTGCACGCGAAGATGAAGCCGATACACCTTCTACCGCCCCTTCAACGACGAGCGACGACGAAGAAGTAACTGAATCAAGCGATACTACAAATCTTGATTCTTCTGACCAATAAACCCTTGGCGTGCCATGTAATGCATGGTTTGGTTTTTTGTTTCACGTGAAACATTCGAAGTTCCTCGAACCTTGTTGCGACTAAACAAAACCTCCCCACAACCACCACACCCCCCGCACCAAAGCGCCCTGCATCCCATCCCTAGGCGGCCGCGTACGCCGGCAAATAGTCCGGCCCCTGACGCACGGGCGTCTGCCAGCGCCTCAGCCAGGTGTCCTCGGCGCTCGGATCGAGCTCGATGAGCGACAAAAACGCTCGACGCTTCCAGAGTAGCTTCTTCGCCCGCTCGATCTCGGCCGCGTTGATCCCCGCCACCACCGCGTGACTGAAACAGCCCCAGGCCGCACGGTGCACCTTCTCGATGTTGTGGTAGTACCGGTACAGACTCAGCCGCTCCATCTGCCGGTTCACATTCCGGCCGAAGCACACCGACTCGCGCACATGCTCGTGCAGGTCCTTGCGGATCTCCCGGTCGAGGTAGTTCACCGAGAACAAGGGATTGTGGATCGTGCGGGCCGCCCGCGAGGAAACGGTGTAGTGGCGGAGTCGGCCCTGCTCGAGCAGGCCTCGGGCGCAGGGCGAGGATGCGATTGCCCGCGGATAGGCCGAATGCTTATCCGTCCACAGCTCGACCTGCGGTCGAACCGCAGCCGCCAGAAACCGCAGACTCGTCTCCATAAGCCGCGAGAACGAGTGCTCCACGGCGTCCGGTTCGGCCCGATACTCACCCTCAAGCTCGGCCCGACGCAGCTTCTGCGCCTTCGTCATCCGCCCCTTGCGCCGAATCGTCGCGTAGTCGATCTGGTAGACATACTGGGAGTCCGAACCGACGAGAATCTGGATGTTGTTCGGAAAGTACTGGGAGACACAGAAGCTCTCAAA
>CAZXXZ010000021.1:0-37148 GCA_964644505.1 uncultured Treponemataceae bacterium
CGGACTCTATGACGAGAGCGAGCATTTGATAACCTGTATCGATGTACGAAAAACGCTCGCCGGGAGGGGCCGAAGGCTGGACGGAGATCATTTTTTTTGCAGCCGCCGTCAGATCGGAAGCGTCTTCATGAAGATCGTCGAAGCCGGTGTCCGAGACTCCGGCCGAGTGTGATACAAGATTCCGTATCGTAACCTCGGATCCGGAACCGTCAGGGAAGCAGAACCAGGGAAGGTATTTCCGGACAGGCTCGTCCAGGCTGAGGACTCGGTCCTGTACGAGCGAAAGCAGGGCGAGCGAAATAAAAGATTTTTCTACAGCCGACGCGACGAGCTTCGAATTGGAGCTTATCGGATTTCCATCACCGTCTTTCCCGAAACCGTCGATGTAGAGAACCTCTCCCTTCGATACGGTCGCAACCGCATAGCCTGATATCCCTTGTCTCATGCGCTCGACCTTGAAGAAGGAGGCGAGATCGGAGTATTTCTCGGGCGCAATATCCGGCGAATACAAAACGAGAAGAGCGGCTCCGATAATGACAACGAACGGCAGGATGACCCGTATAGCCTTCATTGTCGGGCATTATAGCATGAGCCGACCCGTGCCTGTGTCAGGAGGAGAGTGGATTCATCCGCCGAATGGTATATATGGAAGAAAACGCCTGCCCGATCCGGATACCTCCGTCCATCGGGCAGGCTATTTCTATATACCGTATACGAAAAACAACTTTACAACGTGAAGAGAAGGTCCTGATAGGTCGGATACGGCCAGCGGGAGCGCTCGACGAGTTTTTCGGCAGCATCGACCTTCTCGCGCAGGGCTACCATGCGAGGCAGAACGCTCTCGCGGTAGGCGCGAGCCTCGGCCAAGGGCTCCTCGATCTCCTGGACGCTCGCCAGAGCTTTTTCGAGCTTGTCCGTCTCCTCGGCGATCGCCGCTCCCAATTCGGCGAGCCTTCGGGCCCGCATCTCCTGGGGCGAGGACTGGGCTCCAACCGCAGCAAGCGTCGAGGCCGCGCGGGCGAAATCTTCGGCCGAGGCGGTGACTGCCGGGAAGATGCACCGCTTGCACATCTCGATCATGATCCCGGCCTCGATGTTGACCTGCTTCGAGTACTTCTCCAGGTAGATGACGCAGCGGCTCTCGGCTTCTTCCTTCGAGAAAACCCCGTGTCGGATAAAGAGCTCGACGCCGCTCTTCGAGGCGAACTCGGGGATAACCTCCACCGCGGCGCGGAAGCGCGGCAGGCCTCTGCGCTCGGCCTCGCGGTGCCATTCCTCCGAATAACCGTTGCCGTTGAACACGACACGGCGATGCGCCTTGTACGACTCTGCGATGAGAGCGCGTTCTTCCGCAGCCATATCCGCGCCTTTTTTCGCGGCCGCTTCGAGCCGGTCGGCGAAACGCGAGAGCACTTCGGCGACCGCGGTATTCAGCACGGCCGAGGGCGTCGCGACCGACTGCGATGAACCGACCATCCGGAACTCGAACTTGTTGCCGGTGAAGGCGAAGGGACTGGTGCGGTTACGATCGGTCAAGTCCTGGGGCAGTTTTGGCAGGGAGGCCGCGCCGATCTCGAGTCGTCCTCCTTCCTTCGACACAAAGGGCTTGCCTTCGGCGGCCGCGTCCAGCACCGCGGAGAGTTCGTCGCCCAGGAAGACGGAGATGATCGCAGGGGGCGCCTCGTTTCCGCCGAGCCGCAAGTCGTTGCCCGAGGTCGCGACCGATGCGCGCATCTGCGGGGCGTAGCGATCGACCGCCTCGATGACCGCAGTGATGAAAAGGAGGAAGCGCGCGTTCGAGGCCGGATCGGAACCCGGCTCGAGGAGGTTGATACCGGTATCCGTGCCCAGGGCCCAGTTCACATGCTTTCCCGAGCCGTTTATGCCGGCGAAGGGCTTTTCATGCAGAAGAGCCGCCATACCGTGCCGCGCCGCGACCTTGTTGATCATTTCCATGACCAACTGGTTCGTATCCGCGGCCACGTTCGAAGTGGCGTACACACATGCGAGCTCGAACTGGTTGGGGGCGACCTCGTTATGCTGAGTCTTGGCGGAAACGCCCATCATCCACAGTTCGTCATTGAGTTCGCGCATGAACGCGGCCACCTTCTCGGGAATGGCTCCGAAGTAGTGGTCCTCCATCTCCTGGCCCTTCGCCGACATGGAACCGAAGACCGTCCGTCCGGTCAGCACGAGATCGGGCCTCTTTTGATACAGCTCGCGCGAAACCAGGAAATACTCCTGCTCGGGACCGACCGTCGGAGTGACTCGCTTCGCATCCTCGATGCCGAGGGCGCGGAGAACGCGCAGGGCCTGGCGGTTCAGAGCTTCGATCGACCGCAAGAGCGGGACCTTCTTGTCGAGGGCATGGCCGAAGTAGGAGACAAAGGCCGTGGGGATGCAGAGCGTGACCGCGCCGCCGTTTCGCTTTATAAACGCGGGGCTGGTCACATCCCACGCGGTATATCCGCGCGCTTCGAAGGTCGCCCGCAAACCACCCGAGGGGAAGGATGAGGCGTCTGGCTCGCCTTTCACAAGCTCCTTCCCCGAAAATTCGATGAGAATTCTTCCGTCACCGGTAGGCGAGATGAACGAGTCATGCTTTTCGGCGGAAATGCCGGAAAGAGGATGGAACCAATGCGTAAAATGCGTGGCGCCGCGCTCGAGCGCCCAGTCGCGCATCGCGCTCGCGACGACTTCCGCAATATCGAGGGTAAGCTCGCGGGTGCCCGCCTGAACCTTCAGCATTTCCGAATAGATGCTTTTCGGCAGACGTTCACGCATCACAGCATTCGAAAAACAATTAGCCCCGTAAAGATCGGCTAATCCCTGTGTCTTCACCTCATAACCGTTGGACATGATGCTCTCCTCCGCAAAGAATTGCTAGTGATATATAGCTAGAACCATGCCAGAAGGAGAGTGATCCTAACTCGTTATAATGAAAAGAAAAGTTATATAGGGCTCAAATCAATGTTCCTACATTTTTGTAGGTTATCTATAGAACTCTACATAGACGTACGAAATCTTCGCCAATCGATGCCGTACCGATGCAAAGCCAGGCCCATACGTCGTTCGGTAATACCGAGACGTCGGGCTGCCGCGGCCGAGTTTCCTCGACACATTTTAAGGGACTCGACGAGCAATTCGCGCTCAAGCCGCGCTATCGCTGCATCGAGGGTGGAACCGGGCGCAGTCCCGGTCGAATCCGCCGATTGAAGACTCGGCGGCAGGTGATAGGAATGGATGACCGAATCGGTCGATAGAATAATCGCCCGCTCGATGCAATTCTCGAGTTCACGGACATTGCCCGGCCAATGGTAGGTCATAAAAAGATCGATGGCCGGACTGGATATTCTGAGAATCTGCTTTCCCGCCCTTCGGCCGTGTTTTTCAGCGAAATGATCCGCGAGAAGCACAATGTCGCTGCGCCGTTCGCGGAGCGGCGGAACGCGGAGCGGGAAGACATTGAGACGCCAGAAAAGATCGGAGCGGAACCTGCCCTCGGCCACTTCTTTCTCGAGGTCGCGATTGGTGGCCGCGATGACGCGGACATCGACATTCAATGTCGCCGATCCGCCCACCCTCTGGAACTCGCCTTCCTGAATCACCCGGAGCAGTTTCGCCTGGACCGGGAGGGACAGTTCCCCGATTTCATCGAGGAAAAGCGTGCCCCCGTCGGCCAGCTCGAATCGACCGCGCCGCATTTCCTGGGCGCCCGTAAAACTGCCTTTTTCATGACCGAATAGCTCGCTTTCGATCACGGATTCAGGCAGGGCGGCGCAGTTCACCGCAATGAAACATTTTCGGGAACGACGGGATCGCTCGTGGAGGGCCCGGGCGACCAGTTCTTTGCCCGTCCCGCTTTCGCCGGTGATGAGGACCGTGGTTTCGGTGGCGGCCACCCGGTCCATCATCGCAAAGAGTTCCCGCATGGGCGCCGAACGCCCGACGATGGTCGCGGGAGCCCAACCCTCGTCAGGCGGGCAGGCATTGTCGGACGCAAGGGGAAGCGATCTTCCTCTGACCGAGGATTCATCGATGCTGTGCTCGCGTACGAGACGTCGCCTCAGACCGATCGCCTCGGCGACCAGGGCCGCCGCGCCGACGGCCAGAGCCAATGTCGCGTCGCGGTCGCGCGAACTTCGAGAAAACGACAGAGCGCCTGCGGCGCTTCCGCCGGCAACCACCGGCACCGCGAAGGATTCGCCGTCGAAAACAGAAGATTCCGCGGCCAAAGCCTTGCCGAGCAACCCTTCCCCGAGGGGCACTCTCTTACCGATAAGCGCGGCGTCGCCGGGATCGGCGACCGCGACAATCCGTACATCCCCGTATCCGTCATCCGGATCGGCAAGGGCCGCGATGCCTCCCCGAAGCCCCGCCTTGTCATCGAGCAGGACAAGGAGAGGCCCCATGGCCTCTGAAAGATCCGCATGACGGCCTAAAAGCCTCGAAGCTTCAAAGAGTACGGGCAAATCCGCGGGATCGGGGATCAACAGTGCTTGTCGTTCATCGCGCATGGCTTAGTATTGCCAAAAAGCTACATTTATGCAAGTTCCTGCTCATGGATATGAAAATACGTAGGATTTTCTCACATTTCATGTGAAGTTTTCTATTTTCATTTCACATTTCGATTTAGCTATTTCACTTAATGACTATGCTTTCGAAATAATCAGTGCCTCGAACCTTGTTGAAATCTTCATTTTTCACACTCATCTTGCCTCTTACAGGGCCGGCTATGGAAAACAACAAGCTTCGAGGCACTCCCCGAGGGCATGGCGTCGCCGAACTCGAGCGCGCTATACTCGCCCGCGGAGGAATATCATGGTCAAAAAGCTCGGAATCATCGGCGGGGGCAAGATCGGCGAAGCGCTCGCCGCGGGCCTTGTTTCGAAGGCTTTTATCGCCGCCTCCGACATTCTCATAGCGGAACACCTCGATTCCAGGCGTTCCGAACTGAAGGCCAAGTGCTTACAGGTTACGGCGGACAATCGTGAGGCGGTACGCGCTTCGAATGCCGTCATACTCGCGGTAAAGCCGAAGGACATATCGACGGTTCTGGACGAAATCGGGGCGGAATTCGGTCCGACGAAGCTTCTAATATCTGTTGCGGCGGGCATCGGCATACACCAGCTCGAATCGGCCCTGCCCCCGCATACCCCTGTCATACGCGTCATGCCCAACATGGCCATTTCGATCGGCGAGGGCATGTCCGTGTTGTCGCCCGGCTCCTCTGTGGCGCGGGATGATATCGACTGGGCGGCGCAGCTCTTTCGCGCCGTCGGACGCGCATTGGTTTTGGAAGAGCGCCACCTGGATGCCGTCACCGGCCTCTCCGGCTCGGGGCCGGCCTATGTCTATGTCGTGATCGAGTCGCTCGCCGACGCGGCCCTCAAACTCGGCCTTCCCCGAGAGGCGGCCTTCGAACTCGCCGCCCAGACCCTCCTCGGCGCGGCGCGCAATGTTCTTATAACAGGCGAGCATCCCGCCAAGCTCAAGGACATGGTGACTACGCCCGCAGGCACGACCGTCGAGGGTCTGTACGAGCTCGAAAAAGGCGGGGTTCGGACGGCGCTCATGAATGCGGTCATAAAGGCCGCCGAACGTTCGAGGGAGCTGTCGAAAAAACAATGACTGCGGACGTAGGCACTTCGACGCGGCCCACCCGCGCGGAAATAAGGCTCGGGGCCCTGGCTCGCAACATAGAACGCGCGCGTAAACTCGCAGGAAACGGCGTAAAGGTCATGGGCGTGGTCAAGGCAAACGCCTATGGTCACGGCTCGCCGCGCATGGCGATAGAAATGCTCGATCGAGGCGTCGACTATCTTGGCGTCGCCATAGCCGAAGAGGCGCTCGCCCTGCGCGAGGCGGGGATCTCGGCGCCTGTTCTGGTGCTCGGCTCGCCTCCCGATTCGATCATGCCGGCCCTGATCGAGGGCGATATAGAGTTCACACTTCCATCCGCGGAAAAAGCGCGCGCCGCTGACAGGGCCGCTGCCGGCGGTCCGAAACGAGCCAAGGCGCATCTGAAAATCGACACGGGCATGGAACGGCTCGGCGAGCACTGGTACTCGGTGGAAAGTTTTTTTAATACGGTGTTTTCGCTCAAGCATCTGGAAATAGTCGGAATATACTCGCACTTCGCCACATCGGACTGCGACATCGATTTCGCCCGGGTGCAGTTATCGCGGTTCTTGGAGATACTCGGATTCCTCGATGCGGCTAAGCGCAGACCGGCCCTCGCCCATATCGCCAACTCGGCCGCCCTGGTCGCCGTGCCGGAATCGAGGCTCGACATGGTCAGGCCCGGAATTTTCCTCTATGGATACGAAAACTCCCCGCTCCACCGCGTCGGGCTCGAGCCGGTCATGCGCTTGGTCTCGCAGATCGCCTTCGTAAAGACCGTCCGCGCAGGCGCGCGCGTGAGCTACGGCGGAACATGGACTGCGGAGCGCGATACCAGAATCGCGACAATTCCCATCGGCTACGGCGACGGGTACAGCCGCTCGCTCTCGAATCGCGCGTCGGTACTTGTCGCGGGCCGCCGTGTTCCGATTGTCGGAAGAATCTGCATGGACCAGCTCATGGTCGATCTCGGGCCCGAAGGGAATGAGGATGTCGGCGAGGAAGTCCTTCTCTTCGGAACGCTCGGGAACAGCGTTCTGCCCGGCGAGGAACTGTGCGAACTCATGGGCACGATTCCCTACGAGTTGACCTGCATGGTTTCCGAACGCGTGCCGCGAATCTACGTGGAAGAATGACTGCGATCCGTCGATCACGTTCCGGCGAAGGCCTGCGCCATGCCGCTTTCGTGCGAGCCCAGGAGGAGCTGGTAGCTTTCGGCGGCCAATTCCTTGTATTCCTCGGGGCTCACCGAGCCGGCGAGGACTTTCATGGCAAGCGAGTCGGCGAGCATCTCGAATAGGAAAATATGCCGCTTCAGAAGATCGAGCCAACCGGTATCGATTAAAGCGGAACTCTGGGCGAAGGCGATAAGGCTTTCGAGAACCTGCCCGGCTCCGACATTCGCGGAATCTTCGGCTCCGCCCGAGAGGATGAATCTGCAGAGCCTCGGACGCTCGAGGGCGAAGACGAGGAGACGATCCGCGAAGAGACGGAAAGCGCCGAGCGGATTGCCTCCCTCGTTTCGCAGCTCGTCGATCTCCTCGGGAAGCCCGCTCCACAGCATTTTCCTGCCCTTGGCGAGGGCGGCCGCCAGAATGGCGTCGCGGTTGGCGTAGTAGTTGTAGAGGGTCATGGCCGAAATACCTAGCCGACTCGCGAGGCGCCGGGTGGAGAATTCCTCGACGCCGCCTTCTTCGATAAGGGCTACAGCCTCATCGACGACGAGATCGGTATCGACAATCTTCTTTCCCCTTCCCATCGCGTTCCTCCGTAGTGTAAAGAATAGCGATCGAAAACAGGATTGCAATACAAAGCACGTGTTTCTTGTCAAATACCGGAAGCGGGACGTCGGGTTGAAGCTTTTTTACCACTCTGTCATGAAATACTACCTATGCTCTTTTCAGCGGATCGAATCATCTGCTACTATCTGACAATGCAGCATGCGCGAAAAAACCATTGTCTTTTCGGCCTGATATTTACCTTCACAATCCTGATCCTCGGACCGGCAGCCCTAGGAGCCGAGGCCCCCGCGCCGTGGAACAGCCCGGCCTTTTCCATGGATCCGAAGGAGATTCTGAAGCTCGCCGCCTCGGTGAAAACCGAAAAAGACGATGTCGCAGTCTTTCTCTTCGATGAGGAGTCGTTTCGTTTCGAAACCGACGGCAGGGCCCTCTACCACTGCCGCACGGTATATAAACTTTTGAATGAGAGCGGTATCGAAGACTTAAAGACTGTTTCCTGCAACTACCAGCCCTGGCGACAAGATAAACCGGAGATACGCGCCCGCATCATCGCGCCCTCGGGCAAAACCTACACGCTCGATCAATCCACCCTCGCCGACCGCACCTCGCGCGAGACCAAGGATGTCTACAGCGACAGCCGTACTCTCACGGCCCCCTTGCCGGGCCTCGAGGTCGGGGCCGTTGTAGAGTACGAGATCACGCTTCAGGATCGCGCCCCGCTGCTTTCTGCGGGCGGCGCATACAGAAGAGGTTTCGGGTTTTCCGCACCCATCCTCTATCGTTCGCTGACTCTGGACTATGACGCGTCGATGCCGCTTCGGTACGTTAAACACGGCCCCGGATCAGAGGCGATACTCGTCGACACGAGGACGGCCGGCAACCGTCGAATCGTCACGTTCACGGTCAAGGACTTGAAAGCGATACGCGAAGTCGAGGAATACATACCCCGCGACGAGGTAGTGGTCGCCTGCGTCGATTTTTCCACCGCCTCATCCTGGAAAGCGGTCGCCGACGCCTATTCCGCCGTTGTCGAGCCCTTTTTATCCGACGCATCGGCGGAACGTTTCGCCCTTGCGGCTTTGGGGGACAGGCCGAAAAACGACCGCAAGGCGGCCATATCGGCGCTCATGGACAAGATCGCCCGTGATATCCGGTATACCGGCATCAACTTCGGCGAAAACGCCATTGTTCCGCACGCGCCCTCGGACACGGTGGCTCGGGGCTACGGCGACTGCAAGGATCAGGCGGTTCTTCTCGCAGCCTCGCTTCGATCGCTCGGCATCAACGCCCGCCTCGCGCTTTTAAACGCGGATATCGATTCGGATGTTCTCGAGGCTCTGCCCGGCTTCGGACTTTTCAATCACGCGATTGTCTACCTGCCCGACGATAAAATCTGGATCGATCCGACGACGAACTATTTCCGCCCGGGCGACCTCCCCCCTCAGGATTTGGGCCGGAACGCTCTTGTGATCGCCCCGGGCACGGAAGGGCTGACACGCACCCCCGGCGTCCAAGCCAATCCAAGCCACTACCACGAGTCCAGGACCTTCATACTCGCTGATGTAGGTCCCGCCTCGGTCATCGAGAGAACGACCGTATCGGGCGTGATCGAGGCGGACTACCGATCGAGTTACGCCTCGGGAAACCCGAAATCGATTCGCGATCATCTGGAAAAGTATGTGAAGGATATTTATAAAGCCGAGTCCCTCGAAAGCTACAGCACTTCGAGTTTTCGCGACCTCGGTAGTTCCTTTACGCTCGAGATCAAGGCCTCGAAGGCGGCGCGAGGTTATACGGACGATACATCCTCGGTCGTCATTCTTCAATCCGGATCGCTCTTCAACTTTCTGCCCGAGTTCTTGACCGAAGAACCGGATAAGGCCAAAGCTCAACGCAAACTGGATGTCGAGCTTCCGTATTACTATGTCGCCGAACTCGAGTTTCAGATCGTTCCCCCGCCTGGCTTCAAGGCCGCGCCCCTGCCCGAATCCCATTCGCGTCAGCTTGGTCCGGCCACACTCGATACCTCGTTCACGCTCGACCCCGACGGGAAGGTGAGGGCATTATTCCGCTTCGATCCTGTGAAAACCCGCTATTCGCCGGCCGAGGCGTCGGCCCTGCGCAACGCCATTTTGGAGTACTACGAAGAAAACGCTCCTCGGGTAAGCTTCGAACAGGTGGGCGAATCCCTGCTCTCCGCAGGGAAATACCATGAGGCCTTACAAGAATTCCAATCGCTCGCGTCCCTCTACCCGAAAAAAGCGATTCATCGAATACAACTATCGAAGGCCTTGGAAGCCGCCGGCTTTGGAAGCGAAGCGAGAAAGGAAGCGAGGGCGGCCGTCGGCCTCGAGCCGAGCTCGGCGGACGCCCACGCGCGACTTGCATGGACATACATCATCGGGCCCTTCGCGCGACCTTTCGAAGAAGGATGCGATCTCGAACGGGCATCCCAGGAATATGCCGCGGCCGCGAAGTTCGATACCTCGAATCTGAGGTACGTCATGAATCAGGCTATTCTTGCCGAGTACGGTGACGGCCGTATCCGCTACGGAGCCGGTGCCGATTTCGAAAAGGCTCTGTCGATTTACGATAAGTATAAAAAAGAGATGAAGGGCAGCGACTGGGAGAACAATGCCCTCTTTCTTCTTATGCGTTTAGGCAGATTCAAAGAGCTCAAGGACGCGACCAAGACCTCTCCATCGGACAAACAGCAGAAGTCGCTGTATCTGTGTTCGACGGCGGCGATCGACGGCTCAGCCACGGCTTTGCGCGAAGCGGTGAGAGTCTGCCCTTCGGCGGACGAGCGTCGCGAGGTCCTGAGCATGGCTGCGTCCATGCTCCTCATATCCCGCCGTTACCCGGAAGCGGCGGAACTCATGACGGCTGGGGCGCGCGGGAGCAAAAGCCAGACTCAAGTTCTGGCGCTCGCGGAAAAGCTCGGAAAATTGAAACCCCTCGACATTCCTAGCTCTCCGGGGGTTGACGCCAAGCTGTTCTTGGCTTCCTTCGCCAAAGCCGCCCTGGATCAGAGCCTTTCAACAGAGAAGTTTTTACAGTTCTATGCAAAAAGTACGCGCTCCTCCCTCGAATCGCAGGGCTCGGTACGTTCTTTTTCCGCTTCCCTTGCATCCGTGGCAAACGACATCTCGGGCGAGGATGACATACCGGCCGCGGTCGTCGCCGACATCGTTGCGGGATTTACCGAGATAACGAAACTCGAATCGGGACCGGCTATCGCAGTTCTCCATTCCTTCCCGGCCTTTCCATCGCTCAATTCCGTCGTTTACTACATGAAGGTCGAAGACGGCGCTTTCAGAATCGTCGACGTGGGCACCGGCCTGACCGATGTCGGAAGGGAGATTCTCGATCTTCTTAACGCAGGGGACCTGGAAGCCGCGCGGGACTGGTTCTCGCTCCTCCGCTACCAGTCGAATCGCAACTCACGCTTCCCCTCGTTATCGGAAAATATCCTTGTAAAGGCCTGCGGGGATCCATCCACGGCGGACGAGAACCGGATAAGGCTCGCGGCATCGCTTGCGCTCGCAAAGTCGTCTTCAGCGAGCGACTGTCTGCGCGCGCTTCCCGTTTTGATAAAATCGATCGATTCGATCGTCGATACCGAGCTACAGACTCAGGCGGTTCAGATCACCGCCATGTGCCTTTTGAAGACGGGAGCCGGGAAAGAATCGTCGAAAATAGCCGAGAAACTCGGAAAGCTTGCGCCCAAGGACGATTACTCGAACCAGCTCCGCATCCGCTGTCTCGACGCGGCGGGCGAAGGCGCAAAGGCCGACGCGGACATCTCTGCCGGACTGGCCGAGAATCCGAATTCCGCCAGTTGGCTGAGAATCGCCGCCGAGCACCATGCGGACAACGGCAGGTACGCGGAAGCCGTTCGATGTTATTTAGATATAATAAATCGCGGGCTTTCCCGCGACGGCGACTTCAACCAGGCGGCGTGGTACTCGCTGTTCAGCGACGAGGCGGATTTCCCGGCTCTCGAGTCGAAGGGCGCCGTGCAACGGCTTATGGACGGCTCTTCGGCCGAAGTCCACACCATAGCCTGCGTTCTGGCCGAGTCGGGACGCTTCGTGGAGGCCCAGGAGGCCTTCCGCAAGTATCTGTCATTTAATGACACCGATCCGCGATCCTCGGCCACCTGGCTCGCCTTCGGGCTCTATGCCGAAAGTTTCGGCCTCAAGGATACGGCCGTCGAGGCGTACCGGAAGACAAGGATCGAGGCGAACAGAGCCGTCAAGGCGACGAGCCGCGAACTTGCGTTATTGCGGCTCCGTAAACTGGGGGTGCAGCAATGAACTATCTCGACATTCCCGCGCCCGAGGCCCACAGGCTGATCTGCGGCGGCGGTCTTGTGCTCGTGTGCACAAAGGACGACAGGGGCGGATACGACATCGCCCCTGTCGCGTGGACCTGTCCCTTGGACTACGAACCGACATCCAGAGTGCTCTTTGTCTGCGATCCCCATCATCAGACTTTTAAAAATATAGAAGACAGCAGAGCCTTCGCCCTCGCCCTGCCGACCCCGGATCAGCGCGAACTTGTCAAACGGACAGGCTCGGTATCGGGACGCGATACGGACAAATTCAAGGCCTTTTCCATCGGTTATTTTTCGAGCGAGGTCATCGACGTGCGCATTCCCGAATCTTGCGCGGGCTGGCTCGAATGCAGGCATCTGAGAACCGTGTCCGAGGGCTCGTCTTCGATCGTGCTCGGCGAGGTCGTGCATGCGAAGGCCGTGGCCGAGGCCTGGAAACTCCGCCTACACTATGTCTCCGAAAATTTGATATATACGCCGGGCGAACGGATCTAGGAACAAGGACGCACCGAGGAACTCTAGCCGAGTGCCTATAGGTAAATCTGCCAGTCTTGATGATTGCCCGGCTTCCCCATATCATTATTTAGAGAACAATTATGAAACCAACCGATTTTGAACAGACTCTCGTGCTCATCAAGCCGGATGCACTCAAAAACTCGCTGACAGGCTATGTATTATCCCTTCTTTCCGAGATCAACACGGGACTACGCTTCGCCGGTACGAAGATCGTCCATGTAAGCCGGATGCTCGCCGAAGAACACTATGCGGAGCACAGGGGCAAGGGTTTCTACGAATCGCTCATAGATTACCTGCAGGGCAAGATTCATTACCCCGAGAATCCCGAAAAGCGCCGCGTCGTGGCCTTTGTCTATTCCGGTGTCAATGCCGTTCAGAAAATCAGGGATATCGTCGGCCCCACCAATCCACATAGGGCCCGGGACGAGAAACCAGGAACGATCCGCGCACTGGGAACGGTCGTTCCCCTGAGCAGTCCTGCCGGGGAAAACCTCGGGGACCGCATGGACAATCTCATTCACGCATCGGCCAATGCATCAGACGCGGAGCGCGAGATAAAACTCTGGTTCAGGCCGGTGGACATCCCGCCCCTCATGCGCGTGTATGAGTCGATCCCCTCCGACAGTCATTTCTACTTCAAGGACGGGCAGCTGACGACTTCATACGAAGATGGCAGCATCTGCCTCGTCGCGCCCGGGGATATCGTCTGGAAAAGCGATCTGGAGGCGATGCACGCGATCATCGAGGGCAAGACCTCGCCCGTCAGTATTCAGGCCGTGGCGGCCAAGTATCTCATCAACGACGACCGCGTCATGGACTAACAAAGGCTCCAGGCGACCAGCGCGCGCGCCACCGGAGCGGTGCCGCGCGCCAACTCCGTTACAAAAACTTCGCACCCGGGATCGGGAGACGCAGAGACTGCGTCGCTGCGGCTGTACGAGCATACGAGTTCGTCGCCCGACAGTATCTCCGCTTTGAACTCCGCGCGGATCGAGGAAATCCGTCTGCCCTCCCTCGATTCGGGCGGAGGCGCGTCCGCAAGCCAATCGATGATGAAGGCGTTGTTGACGTGGCCGTTCAAATCGATGTGCCGCCCCCAGGCGCGTTGCGCGAACGAGACTGTCGGCGAAGCTGCTTCGGGGATATCGAAGCGATAGTCTTCGACGGGGTGGGGATCCGCGCCGCGCATCTGTCGTTCGCCGAAGACCGCCTGAGGCCGCACGAGCTTGCGCGCCTCTGCGTCGACCACGAGATAGGCGTAGACGGCGCGCGCAAGCACGCGGCCGTCCGATCCTTTCATGCAAAAGTCGCGCAAGGCGAAAAGCCGATCGATCCCCGCGGGCCAGGTGGACACGAAGACAGGCTCGCCCTCGCGCGGGCATTCGTCGACGCGGATGTCGAGGCGCGAGAGCATCCAGGTCATGCGGCGCTCTAGAAGATCGGGTATTCCGACCCCGAGCACCGTCGCATGAACTCCGGCGGCCTCCTGAAAAAAGTTGGCGATCGCAAAGGGCCGCAGGGGCCCGCCGTAGCCGCAGTCGAAGCCGCGGACGAGGTATTCGATGGTGAGGGGCTCGACATACTCCATGGTGTCCCTTATTGAGACCTCGGAAAACTTCAGTTTTTCGAGGTCAACCTTAATGAAAATTAATTCCCTTACGGGAATTGCGAGGGAACCTTAAAAACCAACCGGGTTTTTAGAGGTTCCCCTATTCCTTGCGGGCCTTCCTATCGACCCTGGCGGCGATAAGTTGTTTTCGAAACTCCTCGGCCTCTCCGCGCACGGAATCGAGTATCTCATGAGCTTTGAGAAAATCCGCAACTTTGAAGCCCCGGAGCTTCGGCTTTCGGTAAATCGCGATTCGCTTGTCCTCGGATCTGCGCTCCATGATGACCTTGCCCATGATCGAATAGGAGCCGAGGAGGGCCTCGAGCGGACCCGGTATCCGCATCTCGCTTGTCTCGGGTTCGCCCGACACATCGATGGCCACGACGAAATCCGCCAGTCCCTCGAGACGCTCGAAGGGGACGGGATTGACCACCCCGCCGTCGACGCAGATCCTGCCCTCGAGTTCATAGGGCTGGAACACGCCGGGGATCGAGATGCTCGCCCTGACCGCGCTCGCGATGTCTCCCTTCGAGAACACGACCTCCTCGGCCTTCCAATAGTCCGTCGCGACTATTCTGAGCGGGATGGGCAGGTCTTCGAAACGTTTTACCGGCAGAATGCTCCGGAGCCATTCCTCGATCTTCTTCCCCTTCAATCCGATAGGCTCGTTGATCGAGGGGGCATCGAGGAATCTGGGAATATCGCGTATCGACATGCTTGTCGCAAGCTCGCGCAGGCGGGAGCCGTTCATCCCCCCGGCGTACAGGGCCCCCAGCAGAGCGCCCATGCTGGAGCCCGACACGGCGCTCACCTTGATCATGAGCTGATCGAGAACTTCGAGATAGGCGATGTGGGCGATGCCGCGCGCCCCTCCGGAACCGAGAGCGAGCCCTACTTTCACGATTCGTTTCCTTTCGATGTCAAAGAAGAGGCAAAGCGTTCGAGAACCGGCCGAAGAGCGGGATTCGCGGCGGCGTCTCTGAGAATCGCCTCGAAATATCCGGCTGGGTCGCCCGTATCGAGCCTCAGACCCGAAGCGCGAACGAAGGCGACGCGACCCGCGGCGATGAGCCGGTCGAGGGCGTAGGTGTGAAAATACTCCCCTGTCTTGTGCTGGACCCAGCCCTCCTCGACATAGTCGAAGAAGTCTGGTGTGTAGAGATACCGTCCGATCGAAACTTCGTGACTGGGTTCGCGGCCCTTCGCCGGTTTTTCCACGAAGAGCCTGACCGAGACTCCGTCCGGCCCCGGATCGACGACCCCGTAGCGCGAAACATCGCCCGGCTCGAAGATCGTCGCCAGCACCGATTTCCCCGTCTTCTCGTAGACATCGACGAGTTGGCGCGTCAGGGGCGGTTCGCCGATGACAATGTCGTCCGGATAGGCGACGACACAGGCCTCATTACCGATAAAGGGCTTGACTTGCAAAAGTGCATGCCCCGTGCCGCGCATCTCGGTCTGCCGGACAAAGCTCACGCGCGCGTGCGGCGACTCGATCAGCGAAAGCTTCTCCGTCCTGCCCTCGCGGCGGAACACCTCCTCGAGTTCGATCTCGCGGTCGAACCAGTCTTCGAGGGCTTTTTTCCGGCGCGAGGTGACGACGATGATCTCTTCGATGCCGGACGCGACGAATTCCTCGACAATGAACGCGATCGAGGGTTTCGTGCCGATCGGCAAAAGCTCCTTGGGAACAGTCTTTGTAATGGGAAGAAAGCGGGTGCCGTAGCCCGCCGCGATGATCACGCCTTTCATGCAGCGATCCTAGCCCGCCTTAGGATCGAGGGCAAGACGTCGCAGAACGAGGACGGCCTCTCTCGCGCCGGGCCGCGGCCGAAGGAGCACGAGGCCGCGAAGAACCTCGGCATCGCAGCCCTCGGTCTCGATCGCGAAGCCGCGCGGAAACTGCAGTTCCGGGACGAAGACCTCCGACGGCGCCGTGATTGCATGATCGGGCGCGTAGCGCAGCACAAAAACGCCCCGACGCGCGTCGAACCGCATGTGGAGTATCTCGCCCGCGACCGCGCGCGCGTAGGGTCGGACAAATCCGCGTAGGGCGCGGCCGCCCCGGTCCGCCGGGTCGTCAGTCTCCGTTCTGCCGGCCTCGTAATCGTCGCGGCAGAAAATCGACAAGTCCTCGCGGTTCCATAGGTCGCCGCGCTCGTGACGGTTGCCCGCGCTGTAGTTCCATATCGTCGAGTCGAGGAGGTTCGCTTCGACCGCGTCGTAGTAGGCCGAGAGCGCCTCTTCATGTTTCCGGTACCGGCCTGTGCGATACGCCTTGCCGCCGTGCAAATCGAAGGGAAGCCCGAACTCGCCCAGAAGCGAGGGTACTTTACCCATGCGCTCCACCGCCCATGTTTTGATCTCGGCAAGCGCCTCGATAAAGTAGCGCCTAACGTTCCGTACGCCCATGACGACGCGGCCGTGTCGGGCGTCGTAGGCCAGATAGCGTCGCTTGCTCTTCGTGACCAATGTCAGATCATCGTACCAGTGCTGGGCGTCGACGACGTTATCGGGATCGGAAGGTCCCCAGCTCGGCCGTTCCGCGTTCGGCACACCCTCGACGAAAAGCGCGAAACGCCGCGCAGCCTCCGTCGATGAGCGGATATCCCGCGCGAGCTGCGACATAAACGGCTTGAGAAAGGCCTCGACGGGGTCCCCGCCCGGGACTGCGGCGAAGTGATCGGGGCGCCTGAGTGTCGGAACTCCGCCCTCCTCGTCCCAGACTCCGGCCCTGCGCCACAGGCAATCGACACCGTCTTTCCAGGCCCGAAGCCCCCGCACACCGAGTTCCTCGCGCCCGACGACTGCCTGCGAGAGAAGTCTGATGCCGATGACCGCGGCCTTGACAGGATAGCCTGCGCCTGCGAGCACGGCTTCCCAGGGAGAAGGCGTCGGGCCCATGGAAACCATGGAGCCCAGCTTGCGCATGTCGTCCCGACCGATCCAACCCAGACTCGGTTCGTTGAGGCTGCCGAAACCGAGGACGCATTCGAATCGCGCGAGGCGACGCGCCACTTCGGACATGGCGGCGATGTATCTGCCCTGGAGAAAAGTCTGAAGCGAATCGCCCTCGAAACCGAGAGGTCCTATGCCCGCTGCGTACCGATCGCCCGCGAAAAAAACAGTCCACATCGTCGCGCAGGCGAGCCTGTCGTAGTTGGAAAACCAGATCATCTTTCTCGGATACGACTGTCCCATCTCCTGGTGGAGGATCGCCGCGCCCGAGGCGTGCAGCCGCGAAGGCTCGAATCCGACGGCCTCGAGCGTCCACGCGGGCGCGCCGTCGCCGCCAGTCCAGCGGCTCCAGGCATCCTGGTGCGGGTCGACAAAGAGCCGCAGCCCATGTTCCTCGGCCTTCGCCACTATTTTTTCGAGATAGTCGAGATACGCTTCATCGTATATACCCGGGCCCTCGTGCTCAACCGCCTCCCAGGTGACCAGAAAGCGGAGAAAGTCCAAGCCCCAGCGTTTGAGCCGCTCGAAATGCTCGTCCGCCTCCTCGAGGGGGAAGGGCCTGCCCACAAAGGAGACATTCTTCCAGTCATAAAAACCTTCTTTTAAACCTGTATAACCATCGGGACGGACGGGGACCTTCGAGTCCCCGCCGAGATTGACTCCCCGTAAAACAAGTCGTCTGCCTTCTTCGTCTCTCCACCTGTCACCGACGATTTTCATGGAGCCTCCCGTCGGGCAAAACTATAGCGTTCCCCTAACCACGGCGTAAACTCCGAAACATCGACATTCCTCCCTTATCAGTTTCGAGGTCTATTAAGCCGATAACTATAGCGATGAGTATCGGCCGGGACGAACGAAGAGCGCGCGCAGTAATCACCGACAACCGCTTCGGCGAAGATCTGATCGAACGCAGTATTTTGGAGGCAGCCGGCGTCGAGCTCGTGGTCGCATCATGCAAAAGCTCGTCGGATGTCGCGGCGGCGGGACGCGAGGCCGACGCGCTCTTGGTCAATATGGCGCCTACCGACGCGGCGGCTATAGAGGCGCTCGAACGCTGCGTCGTCATCGCCCGTTACGGCGTGGGCTTGGACAATATCGACGTCGAAGCGGCCAAGCGCTGCGGTATCGCCGTCGCGAATGTCCCGGGTTACTGCGACCATGAAGTGGCCGAGCATGCGCTCGGTCTTATACTCGACTGCGCGCGCGGCATTTCGGCGCGCGATCGAGGGATCCGCGAGGGCAAATGGAATATCAATGCGCATGGCCGACGGCTCTCGGGTTCGATCCTGGGCATCCTCGGCTTCGGGGGTACCGCCAAGGCCCTCGCGCGGGCTTCCCTATGTCTCGGTTTCGCTGAAATACTGATTTGGAGCCCGCACATCAACAAAGCTCGGATCGACGAGGCGCTGGGGCCTCTGGTTTCGGCGGTCGGCACTTCGGTGCGGCCTGCGGAATTCGACGAGGTCTTCGCCCGCGCCGACTGGCTTTCGATTCATATTCCCCTTAAACCCGAGACCCGCGGCCTCGTCGGTCGGCGCGAACTCGGCCTCATGAAACCGGATGCCACCCTCATAAATATTTCACGCGGCCCGGTCGTAGACGAAGAAGCGCTTATCGAGGCCTTGTCGACGAATAGACTGGCCGGCGCGGGTCTGGATGTATTCACCGCCGAACCCCTGCCGCCGGGAAGCCGGCTGCGCTCGACCCGCGGCCTCGTCATGACCGACCACTCGGCATACGCATCGCGCGAATCGATCGCCGATCTGCGACGACGCACGGCCGAGAATGCCTTGGCCGTCCTCAGGGAGCGGGGCCGAGTACAATAACGAAGAGGCTGAAGAAAAGCTCAGTGAACGCCAAAGGAGCCTGAACCGACGACAAGAACCGACACTATCTTGCCCTCGGCGTTTTTCTCCCGCTTGGGATTCAGCGGATCAGGAAGCACATCGCCGCCGTAGACGAAGGCATACCGATGAGTTCCCTCGGGAAGAGGAAGTTCGAGCGTGTATATTCCGGGTTCGGTTTCCCTGAGCTCGTGAATGAACGGGTCCCAGTTGTCGAAGTCGCCATAGACGGTGACTGTTTTACCGCTTTCTGCCCGAAAGAGAAAGCGCGCGGTTTTACCGTCGTCGGCGAGAATTTTATACGCACCGAGCTTTCGGTCATCGAGATAGGGAATATCGACGACCGAGACTTCTGCTCGGGACGCTGTATCGATGCTTGTTCTCGGGTTAAGTGGATCCACCGTCCAGGACCCGTCGATGACGAGCCGGTACATAAGCGGCTCGGACCTGGCAAGGGGCACCGGATACGCGAGGACAAAGACCCCCTGCTTGTTGCGGTCAAACGGATGCAGTTTGGCGTAGCCCTCATGGGCGAAGGCCGCCAGAACGACGCGATACGGCCCTGAAACCGTCAGCGCAAGCGTATTGTTGAAAACCCGGGGCGGAACGGCGCTCCGCAGCCCGGCGAGAAATACGTGGAGATCGAGGTCCTCGACGAGCACGTTCCCGTGCTTGACCTGAACAGGAGCCGAGGCCGAGGCCGCCCCGTGTTGGGCCGTCGCCGGCCGAACAAGGGCTACCGCTAAGATCAGCACCACCAATCCGAGTCGTAGCGAGTTGTTCACGGATAGAGTATCGGCTCCTGGTGCCTTCCTCCTCAAGTGTCTGTGTTCACAGATCGCCGTATTTCCTATACAAAGCGTAAAATCGTCCGTTAATATAAGACAAGGGAAAGCATGCCGCGGCAACAGGACATCGATCAATTCAAACTCGACCTCGCAGCCCTGTCCCATGAGGCTGAGGTGCTGGCCCGCTGGGGCGAAAAGCCCGAGATCGCCCAAAAACCCAGCGCGACGATCGCACCGGCGGCGGACGAGGGGATGCCGCCCGACTTCGCCCAGCTCCTCGACGATCTTCCCATCGAATCCGATCGAAGCGGCCCTCCCCCTTCTTCAGTATCCGACGATCTCGACGATTTTTTGCAGCCTGCCGAGCCGTCCGTCGAGGACATCGGCGAACTGGAGTCGATTCCCGAGACCGAGGCAGTTCCGGACGAGAGCCCCGCAGGCGCCGCCATGCCGCAGGAGCCGGAAGGCGCGGCCGCGGAACCCGAAGAGGAATTCTCGTTCGACCTTGGATCCTTCGCCGAAGCGGACAAGGCATTTACGGAGGAACAAGGCCCCGCCGCAGAATCGTTCGACTTCGAAGCCCCTTCCGGCCCCGGAGCATCCGAAGAGTCCCTTCCCTCCCCGCTCGACTTCGAGGCCGCCCCGGCCGAAGGGGCCGCCCCGCAGGTCTCGGCGGACGAATCCGAGACCGTGGCCTTCGAGGAGCCGGGCGACTTCAGTTTTGGCACCGGTGAGGAATCCGGCGGTCAGATGACCGCATTCGAAGAGCCGGCCGCTGTACGAGCCGAAACATTAAACGAGCTGCAGGATTTTTCAATTCCCGAGGTGGGACGGGAGTATGGGCCCGAAGCTGGCCCATCCGCTCCCGAAGCTGCAGGTCCCGAAGAAAGCGCCCCTCCGCCACAGGATGCATTTGATTCTTTCAGTTTCGAAGAATCGGAGAGCGCATCGTCCTTCGAGCTTCCGAACATTGAGTCACACGTCGCCGGAATCGATGAAGACATTTCCACCTTGGGCGAAGAAAGCCCCCCAGCCGACACCTTCAAGCTCGACCAGGAATGGGGCGGTTTCGAGCTTCCAGGCCAGACTCCGACTCGGGCCGAACCTCCGCGCCCGCAGCGTGCGCCTCGGGAATCGGCGAAGGCCGAGGAACCCTACAAGCCCATATCGCTTTCCGATTCCGAGGTCGACGCCCTCCAGGACAGTCTGCTGTCCTACCCGTTGAATCTCCGCGTCGCTATAGAGGACATCCTTGCAAACGAAAAAGGAAGCGAATCGCAGAGATCCCAGCTTGTCTGGGCGATGGTCGACGGGGCCTCGCCGGCGGACGCCGCCGCAATTGCAGGAAAAATCCTAAAACGCATCATCGAGGTTCCAAAGGGGTATCAGAAGAAAACGGGAGCGGCCTTCGAGGCGAGGAAAGGCACCCTCGCCTACGCTTTTGTAAAGACCTTCCTACCCGCTCTTCGAATCGGTTTTTTTGTCATGGCCGCGGCCGGACTTGTAGGCTACCTCGGGTGGAAGCTCATTTATATTCCACTGTCGGCCAACTCCCTGTATAGAACAGGGTATGAAAGAATCGCCGAGGAGCGGTATCTCGAGGCCGAGGAGGCTTTCGCGAAGGCCGTCAAGACGAAAGAGTATATCGTCTGGTACTATCGATACGCGGAAGCCTACGCGGCGAAGCGGCAGTACATACTCGCCGAGCGGAAATACGCGACACTGATCGAACGTCATCCGCGCGAGACCGAGGGCATACTCGCATGGGCCCGTCTGGAACGGGAACAGATGAAATACGAGGAAGCCGTCAAAGTGCTCAAGGGCGTACCGCGCCGGCCCGGAGACGAGTCGACGCGCGGGAAAAGCGGCCTGCTCTCTTGGGATTATTTCAACAAAGACGGCCTTTTACTTCTTGGCGACATCTATCTCGATTGGGCTGACGAAGATCCATCGAAATTCGCCGAGGCGCGTAAAGCCTACGCAACGCTCATCGAACACTACGGCGACAAGCCTTTGTTCCTCGAGCGGATGCTTTTGTACTTCATCCGGACGGACAAGCTCGAGGAAGTCAAGTCGCTCAAGCAGAGTCTCGTCTCCGACGTGAAGACGACGCAACTCGGCGCCTCGACGCTCGCCGAGCTCGGCGGTTATCTGCTCGACAAAAGCATGCTCGAAGACATTCGACCGATCCTCCTCAAGTCGGTTCAAAAAGACCCCTCCCTCGCGGAGGGCTACTATCAGCTCTCGCGGTACTACCGCACTTCGGGCATTCCCGCCGAGGAGCGAAAGGCTTTGGATAAAGCGGTCCGTAGCTTCGCCGCCATGCGCGCCATGATGCCGCGTCAGGCGGGAATGTACATCGACAGCCTTATATGGCGCGGAAACCATCTTCTCAAATCCGAAGAATGGCTCAGCGCCGAACTCGACTTCGCCGCGGCAGCCGCGGAATACGAAAAAGGTCTCGAGCTCAGGCGCCTTAAAAAAAGTCCGCGTTTCGGCGAAGCCTACGCGGGCTTGGGCGAGGTCGCGTTCTGGCAGCGCGACGATCTCGACGTCGCGCTCGGGTATTACGAACGGGCCGAAAAAAACGGCTACTCGACCGGAACCACATATTACCGCAAAGCTAATATTTTATATCGTAAAAAACGGTACGCCGAATCGCTCGAGCAATTCTATCAATCGATGCGCGGCGGCGCGGAAAGCCCCTATACGCTCTTCGCCTTCGGCTGCGCCCTGTACGCGCGCGGAGACTTCTTCGCCGCTGAAGCCCAGTTCAAGACGCTGGCCGAGCGGATGGAAAAGGCTCTTGCGAACATCGATCAGCCCATGCCTCAGGAGCGGGCCTCCGAAATCGAGCTCCTACGGCTCGGCCTGAAGGCGCAGAACAACCTCGGCGTGGCGATCTACCGGACGGCATCACGCGCGGGGGACGCGCGGCGGAGGAACGAAGCGATGGACGCCTTCGCCCGTTCGATCAAACTCTACGACTCATTGTCGATGGCGCCCTACGCCCTCGAGTCTCCTCCGACCCGCAATCTCGGCCTTGTGAACATGAACAAGCTGCTCGAAACAGGAAGGGCGGAAGAGTTGGAGATTTTCGCCGATATCGAGAAGGATCCAAAATATCCTAAGCAGTGAACTCATCCACATGCGGCGAACGATTTCAACGGTGTTCAGCCGAAAAAAATCCTGCGGATGGGCGATATTGGGTTTGAACCAATGACTTCTACCGTGTGAAGGTAGCACTCTCCCGCTGAGTTAATCGCCCATCCGCAGGACTCGTCGCGATGTTAGATAATAGCGGCGCGATCGTAGCACCCGCGTTTTTGTACTGTCAAGGTGTATGGGAGTGTTCAAAACGACCGGAGCCGATTTCGAAAGCTGGTCTCTTTTGAAATCGGCTTTGCGATTCCCTTTGGTATAGTGGATCGAACATGGAGATATGTGTTATATTGTATACAGTTATCGGAGGCTCCGAGAAAAAAGATATAAAACATATTATACTGCAAAGAATTAACTTGATACCACCTTGTCTCTTTCAATGGCACGCCATTTGCAGTAAAATAAAACGATGGAATAAAACATGACAACAGCACCCTTATCGATTATTGAACGAATCGAACGACGCTTTTCGATCAACGAAGAACTCCGTATCGAAATACTTCGCAAAGGCATTCATCTTCTCATCGCATTCGTGCCTACGCTCGCAGGATACAACAAAGGCCTGACCATCGGCCTTTTATGCAGCGGCGTTCTTTTTTATACCATCTGCGAAGGTCTGCGCATCTCGGGATACTCGGTACCGGTCATTTCCCGTATCACATCCCTCGCCGCCAGACAGAGGGACGGGGACTCCTTCGTGTTGGGGCCGGTAACGCTCGGCTTGGGGGCTCTCCTTGCTCTCCTTGTGTATCCGAATCCTGCAGCAACCATCGCTATCTATGCGCTCGCATTCGGGGACGGACTTTCCAGCCTCGTCGGCAAGTCCATCGGGACGATCAAACTGCCCTTCACCAACGGCAAATCGCTTGAAGGAAGCCTCACCTGCCTGAGCGCCGTATTTCTGTCATCTATAGCGGTGACCCAGGATGCGGAGCGCTCCTTGGCCGTCGCCTTTATCGCCACCGTGATCGAAGCCATTCCCACGAAGGACCTCGACAATATCATTCTACCCATGATGACCGGAGCAGCCGCAGTTCTCCTCTTCTAGCTGAGCTCCCAGTGTTCGTACAACTCAAACCCCTTACTGCCATAGGTAATAGGCATGTAAACGCGAGACAAACAACCACGTCCCGGTGACCAATAGAACGAAGCCGAGCAACAACAAAAGAGGATTCCAGCAACTGACCATGAGGCGATGCCCGATAATGAAAGCGGCGGCGCCTAAGCCGACGAGGCGGTACGTCCGTTCCCCCTTGTACACCGCCGCGTACAAGTAATTGAATGTCGTCACAATCCCCACGATGATAAAAAGAAGCGAGTTCAAACCTGCATAGCCCGAGCGGAGTTCGAGCGTCTCGGCGTAGGAGCCCGTGTTTATAGGCATAGCAAGAGAGAGACCGAATGACACTCCGAGAAGAACGGCAAGGACAGAACCGAGCTTTTCGTTTCTGAATCCGACGGCATACAAGCCTGAAATAAACAGAGCCAGGCAGCCCGCGTAACGGGCGAAGAGCAGAGCCCGGGACACACTTGTATGCATGAATGTCGTCCCCCCCTCCGCGGCCAAGGCAAAGGCCCCGAGTCTCAAGACCTCAAGCCCCGCAGAGAGCACCCAGAACGAGAAAAAAAACACTTCTGTCGAGTCTGTTTTTCGGAAAGATGAGAGGATAAGCCCGAGCGACAGAGCCGAATAAAGGCAACACAGAACAATCCCCGCTCCTATAAAATAGTGGGAGGGGACTTCCAGTTTACCGAGCGAAAAAAGCTTGAGCGAACCCGTTGTCTGGAGGAAACCCGGGTTCGGCCCGGCCTTCGGAAGAAGAAAAAACAGCGGTATCGACAGAGCGAGACAGAGACAGGCCGTGATAAACAGGCTCCAATGGATTCTGCGGCGGGCGAGTAATGTCACGTATGCAGAATACTCCGTCAACGCTCTTTACGGAAGAGAAAAGAAGTAAAAGGGAAGCTGTATAGACTGCCTCGAAGCTTGTTGCCGGTATCCTGTACTCCACTCTCTTGACTGAATCAGGAAAAAAAGCGTAGGCTCTCAATGACCATTTTCACTTTTTTGGTCATTGAGGTTTTATGCCACGAGCATTCACTGAACAAGAACGCGAACGGATCAAAAAGCGGCTCATCGAGGCGGGGAAACGGGCGATCAACCGGAGCGGTATCAAGAATCTTGTTGTCGATGACATAGCGCGCGAAGCCGGTATTTCGAAAGGCAGCTTTTACTCGTTTTTCCCTTCAAGGGAGGAGTTTATCCTCTCTGTTTTCGAGGCCTGGGAGGCCGAGCACCGGAGCGCGCTGATACGACAAATATCGGAAGGCGGAGGAAGCCCCAGGGAACGCCTTACACGTTTTTTTCTCGAGGCTATCGGCATGCTCGAACGCGAGAGCGGCCTGTCGCGTTTGGGTTTCAAGGAAATCGAACGACTCATCGAGACTTTACCGCCTGAACGCATCGCAGCACACAAGGCGAATGACGAACAGGTGCTGGAAAAAACCTTCGCCGACTGGGCGCAGCGGGGTTTTATCGATCCCGAGGTCCTCGACGCCCTCGGCGGTATCGGAGCTCTGCTCTTTTCGATTGCCATACACAAAGAAGACTTCCCGCCGGGAACCTTTGGTCCGGCATCCCGTTTATTGGCCGAGGCCCTTGCCATGAGAATCGCCCCGGATGAAGCACAAGGAGGAGAAACTGTATGACCGAAGCGGTGATACAAAGAAATGAAGTCGTACTCTCGGCCCGCGGGCTTGCAAAAAAATACGGAGAGGTGCGCGCGGTTCGCAACGTCGATCTCGAGGTCAGGCGAGGGGAAATCTACGGCTTTCTGGGACTCAACGGCGCAGGCAAAACGACGACCATCCGGATGCTCTTAGGTCTGATAACACCGAGTTCCGGCGAAATCAGGCTTTTCGGCTCCTCTTTGAAGAGCAACCGTGCCGATATATTGTCGCGCATCGGGTACCTGGTCGAAACCGCAAGCGCATATCCCAACCTTACGGTCGAAGAAAACCTCGAAATTCAACGAAAACTGAGATCTCTCCCCTCAGAGGAAACGGCCCGCGTCATTTCTCTCCTCCGACTCGAGGAATATCGAGGACGAAGGGCGGGCAAGCTTTCGCTCGGCAACAAGCAGAGACTATCGCTCGCGAGGGCCCTGCTCCACCGACCCGAACTGCTCATCCTCGACGAACCCGCCAACGGTCTCGATCCTGCAGGGATTATCGAAATACGTAGTCTTCTACGCCGTCTTGCCGACGAAGAAGGCGTCACGATTTTCATGTCGAGCCACCTCTTGGACGAGGTTGAACAACTTGCCGATCGGATCGGGATAATCCACCAAGGCGTGCTGGTCGAGGAAAAGGACGTAGAAAATCTGCGTTCCGAGAGCCCATCTTCAATCGAAATAGAGGTCGACGATCCGCTCAAAGCCGAGCGCGCGCTGAAGGATGAACTTGGTCTTGCGAGTTTACGCCGTCTCACAGAATCCCGTCTCTCAATTACCGACAACAACGTAAAACCTGAACATATCGCCCGTACACTCGTGGGCGCGGGCGTTGCGCTCAGACTGCTCAAGCCCGTCGAGGAAGACCTGGAACGTCATTTCATCAGACTCACAGGGGGAGTAGTATGATTTCAAGACCATCGACAGGTAAACCCGCCTCATTTCGGACGGTTCTTTCTACAGAGTTCGCAAAACTTCGCAGAAGCGGAATAACCTGGATATCGTTCGCAGTCTATATCTTTCTGGTCGGAGTCGCCGGCTTTTTCATGTGGATGCTGAAAAACCCCGGTATGGCCGAAAAACTCGGTCTTCTCGGACAGAAAGCCCAATTGGTTGTCGGAGGAGCGGCGGCAGGCTGGTCAACCTACCTCGGGCTGGTGCTGGAAATGAGCGGTATCGCGGCACTGGTCCTCTGTTCCTTCGTTTTAACGTATCTATTCGGGCGCGAATACGTCGAGGGCACGGCCAAGAATATGCTCGCCCTCCCCGTGGCGAGGTGGCACTTCGTCGCAGCGAAACTGCTCATCGCTCTTCTCTGGTGTGGAGCGCTTACACTGTGGGAACTTGCATTGACAAGTTTCACCGGTCTACTCGTAGATCTCGGGCCACTAACGACAGAATATTTTACTTCGTGGGCGCTTAAGGCCGTGGGAGCCTCCCTTATAGGTTTTACCTGCTCCGCAGCCGCGGCATGGATCGCCGTCATGACGCGCGGCTACCTTGCGCCCCTGGGATATGTGATTTTCTCGATGCTGCTCGCGGTCGTCCTCGGAGCGACTGAGTGGGGGAAATGGGCGCCCTGGTCCATCCTTATGTGGTTCACCGGCGCATCCGGGCCCGGCAAGAATCTCGTACCGGGAAGTTTCGCCGTCATCACGCTTTTTTTCGCCCTTACGGTCGCTCTGATCATCCATCACGAAACTCGGGCGGATAACGTGCAATAGCCCGCTCAAACCGATTCACACGCGACGGACCGGTTCCCTTGAGCCGTACCCTATTGTATTCTATTATAATGTATAGTCATGGATCGGCCGATACTATGCTCAGGAGTATGCCCATGATGAGAAGGCTTCTCGTCGCAACAGCCTTTTGCCTCGCTCTTATGGCCTCGGCCGAAGCGGGCGATGTCGCGACCTTCGTGAATCTCGGCTTCTCGGCTGACTCCGCCTACTTCATGTTCGGCCAGTACGGCATCGATACCGCGAGCGGGAAGCTTTACGCCGAGACCTACCTTGTCGACAACAAGAAAAACGACTTCGTCCCCAAGGGTGTTGCTCGGAAAGTATTCGATGACGTAATAGAACCGGGACAGGAGATATCGGGTTCGCTCTTTGCGCTGTACGGCGAGCAGATCGAGCTCGTGCGGAAATACAAGATCGACAGTCTCAAGCCCGGACGGCTTTTATATGTGCTCATCGACGGTCAAGAGCCGCCTGCGAATCTGTCGTTCCGGGATTTCAAGACCGGAGCTACTTACGAAATATCGCTCACCCAGAGTGTTGCGAAAAGCGGATCCTCGGTAACCTCATCATTCGGCATCGCCGTCTCGTATACGACAAAAGAGGGCGAGACCAAACGAGTCGTCGGCGGCAATCCCGACATCAAGAGAACGGGCGTCGCTTCCTATGTCATCCGCAGGCTCTTTATCGCGCCGGATGAAAAAACGCTCGTCTTCATCGTAGAAAAACGTACGGTGAACAAAGGCGATCCGGGTATACGCTACATGGTCGAAGCACTCCGTCTTCCCTGACAAAACGACGTTGAAGACGTCGTTATATACGGGCATGGCCCGTATAAGCACGCTGTTTTATTGCTGAGGAGGGAGGCCATGCCGAGGCGGCAAAGCACTTCCTTCTGTATTAAACCCCTGCAAGACGAATCCATGCTGAGAAGGGTGGGGCGTGCGGCGGGCATCGGCTGTTGGGAACTCGATCTCTCCACCGGGGCGATAGTCGGCTCGGAGGGGATGCGGGATATCCTGGGGCTTGCCCACTGCGGCGATCTGTGGCGTCAACTTCAGGAAGCGGCGATTCCGGAATACCGTATAGCGATTCAGCAGGCCCTCGACGACCTTATCGCAGGAGTCGCCCCCTTCGCCGTCGAGTTCAAAGCCAAACGAATAAACGACGGGAAGATCGTCGATCTGTATTCAACCGCCGAATACGACCGCACGACGCGGAAAGTATTCGGTGTCATTCAGGACATAACCGTAAGAAAAGCCGCCGAAACGGAATTGGCGGAAAGCGAGAGTCGTTATCGTTCGCTGTTTCAAGACAACACCTCGCCGATGCTCCTCATCGACCCGGAAGACGGGCGCATCATAGACGCAAACTCGGCGGCTGCCGCATTCTATGGATGGAGCCGCCGACATCTCAGATCGATGCGTATTCAACAGATCAACACGCTCTCCGAGCAGGAAGTCCGTGCGGAGATGCGCGCAGCCGCCGAACTCAAACGCAACCATTTCAATTTCAAACACAAAATCGCCGACGGGAGCATACGGGACGTCGAGGTTTACTCGGGGCCGATTTCAGTTGGTGGAAAGAACCTGCTCTATTCCATCATTCACGACGTTACCGATGCACGGCGCACACAGCTGGAGAACGAGCGGCTCTTGAAGGAAAAAGAACTCCTCCTTAAAGAAGTTCATCATCGAATCAAGAACAACATGGTCACCATAGACAGCCTCCTCGCATTACAGAGCGACACGTTGGCCGATGAAACCGCTTGTTCCGCCATCAACGAGGCGCGGAGCAGGATCCTCGGCATGATGGGCCTGTACGACAAGCTCTATCGTTCGCAGGATTTCAGAACCGTCAACATCCGCGAGTATTTCGAGAGCTTAATGAATGAAATAAGAAACAATTTTGGGAAAGACCGACCAATAGAGTTCAAAGCACATGTCGAGGACATAAGGCTCGACACGCGCATCCTCGTTCCCCTCGCCATCATCATCAACGAGCTCGTCATAAACTCGCTGAAATACGCCTTTCCCGAAGGCAGGCCGGGCATCATATCCTTGTCGATAAAAACAAGCGGAGACGGCGCCGTCTCGGTTTCGGTCGGCGACAACGGCATCGGCAGACGCGAAGGCGGGTCGAAAGGCCAAGGGGGCTTCGGGCTCGCCCTTGTCTCGGCCTTCGCGACTCAACTCGGTGCAAAAATGGAGTCAGAAACCGAAGTCGGCACTCGCTACCGCTTCACCTTCACACCGCAGACATACTGACACTTCGGCGACATCACAATACAGACGAGGGTATCCGGATTCGCCAGGACGTTCCGCCTTGGCTTGTAATACTATATTCACCTTCAAGCTGGCTCACCAACGAACGCAGTATAGTTAAGCCTAAAGAATGCGATACCGTCTCAACTTCATGCTTCTGTATTCCGATTCCGTCGTCGATAAAAACGAGCTTCAAGCCTTCACTGTCGCGCGACACGCTGATCGTCACCGCTCCCGCCCTGCCGTCGGGGAAGGCGTGCTTTATCGCGTTGGTCATGAGTTCGGTGACAATAAGACCGATAGTGACCGCGGTTCCGGTAACGACCTTTCCGGCCGAAAAATCCGTTCGAACGGATATACGCGGATCACGATTAAGAAGTCCGAGTATCCGCGCAAGATAGGAATCGAGATCGACCTCGTCCGTCGATCCGGAAGAATAGAGCATGTCGTACATTTCGGATATCGCGAATACCCTGTCCCCGATTGCATCCAGCGCCTTTTTCGCTTCGTCCGTCGAGCACTCCGACTCGGACAAGGATATGAGACTCGAGATCATCATAAAGCTGTTCTTGACACGGTGCTGGAGCTCTCGGAACAGAATTTGTCGTTCTTCGAGCCGCTTTTTTGCATCTGCTTCGGCCTTTGTACGTTCGGCTATCTCGGTACAGAGTTTCACGTTTACCGCATGCAAGCGCCTGAGAACAATAAAACCCGCAAATCCCGCAAAGATGCCGGAAACAATTACGGTCACTATATGAGAGCCCCATTTGTTCAACCATGGAGCGACGAGTTCCTTGACGGCTTCATAACAGAGCATTAAAAAAGCTGTCCCTACGGCGATCGCGACAGCGGCTACTATAGGTTTCACCGAACCGCAGACTGTCAGGGATATACGCTTCATAAACGTCGCTTCTCCAAAACCACTTTACTATAGTCCGAGTCGTTTTCAAATTCAGAGAGTATTTGTTGGAATCACATAAGGGGACCTCTAAAAACCAACCGGGTTTTTAAGAGGTTCCCATAACAATTAATAGTTTTTTTTAAATGAAGAAAACAAAGCTCGACATGGATAGTCTGTAGAAGTATCATCGGCTTATGGAAATCTATAAGGCTGCGATCGAAGATCTGCCGCGAATTTTGGAGATCCAAAAACTGTGCTTTGCGCGCGAGGCGGAACGGGCCGGCGATCCATGCATCCCGCCTATGGTTCAAACGCTCGAAGAACTCACCGCCGAAGCGGCGCACAGCGTGATCCTCAAAGGCGTCGAAAACGGGGCTATTATCGGCTCAGTCCGCGCGACCATGGACGGAACAACCTGCAAACTCGCGCGGCTCGTGGTTCTGCCCGAATACCGCGGTGCGGGGCGCGGCTCGTCTCTGGTCCGCGCGATAGAGGCCGAGTTCAAAGAAGCCGAGCGCTTCGAGCTTTTCACCGGATCTACGAGCCCGGACACCATACGATTGTACGAGCGTCTCGGTTACCGTCAGTACGCCGCCGTTCCCGTAAGCCCGCGGTACAGCCTCATCTACCTCGAGAAGCCGGGGCCGGCCTCGACAAAACAACTCAAAACGGTCGACCGGACCGCCTGACTTCAGGGAATTTCTAACTACCCGTTTTGTTTTTTAGCTCTACTTTATCGACTTAATCCCAAAAAAACGCGGCGGCCTTAGCCGCCGCGTTCTATAAATACAATATTTTTACTTGACTAATTTCAGCGTACCCCAGTTGACCGTGTTGCGCCAGCTTTCGTTCGTGTCGTCGTTCCACTTGGCCATACCGACCCGCTTGCCGCTCGCGTCGGCGTCGTTGACCTGAAGATCGAAGCCGATAACCTTGTTCGCCTCTCCCTTTATGGTCCTGAAGGGTATGGCCATTTCGACGATATAGCCGCCCGCGGTCAAGCTGACCGCCGACTGCATGCGCTTGTCTTCGCCGTTGGAGCCGAAACTCTTGGCGTTCTTGTAATTGACGCGATACTGCGCGTCGTCGCCCTTGTATGTCTCGGTTTTTGCGTTGTCCTCGTCCACGAAGACCTCGACGGAATCTTTCTCGTGTACCGCGGAATTGGCGTCGTTGAGAACGGGATCGGTAACCTCCATGAGGACGTACAGGAAATCCGCATCCCACATGACTCGGGCCTTGGCCGAGGCGGGGTTTTTGATCCCGACGGGAATACTCACGTCGAGCACCTTCGCCTTGTTCCATGCATCCTCGATCTTGCCGTCGATGACAGCCTTGCCGAAGACAGCCTCTCCGAGCTTGGGTTCCGCCTTCGGGGCGGCGGCTTTCGGCTCCGGCGGCAGCTTGGACGGATCGACAATGCCCCAGAACGCATACTTGGCCTGAAGCTCATCGTTAAAGAGAAGCGGAGCGTCAGTGCGCTTTATCGGTCTATTCTGGAGCCATGAGGCACCGTCGGTGATCCCCCAGAAGAGCACAAGGCTGATCTCCTTATTGAGAGCGCGGAATGCGTCGAAAAGCTCCTTGTACCGATAGCCTTGACGAATGAGCGTGTCCTCCGGCACCGCCGCGTAGGACGTGAGATCGTCCGTATAGATGCTCATATCGAGTTCGGTGATGATGTTGTCCAGGCCGATCGAACCGAAGAGCTTGATCGAATCGGAGATCTGATTTATCGGGGTCCTGATATTGATGTGCATCTGATGTCCGACCCCGTCTATGGGCACGCCCTTCGCGATCATTTCTTTACAGAAATTAAACAGAGCGTCGCGTTTCGCGGGGTCGTGCGTGCTGTAATCGTTGATATACAGCTTCACGCGGGGGCCGCCTGCGGCGCGCGCCGCGCGGAAAGCGGTCTCGATAAAATCCTTGCCGGCGATGAGATACCACTTCGACTTCCGCATCCCGTCGCTCTGGCTCGGATCGATGACCTCGTTGACGACGTCCCAGGAACGAATATCGTCCTTGTACCGCGAGACGATGGTCGTGACGTGATCCTCTATCCTCTTTAATAGTAATTTTTTGTTTTCTTCACGTTTTACCGGGTCCTTCTCGTCGACCATCTCCTTGCCGTTCTTGTCCAGGAAGAACCAGTTCGGACACTGCTCGTGCCACAGCAAAGTGTGATAGCGCATGATCATGTTGTTCTTCTTCCCGAACTTCACGATCTGGTCGGCCTCGTCCCAGAAATACCTTCCCTCCTCGGGATGGACATAGAGGGGCTTCATGACGTTTTCGGCCACGATGCTGTTGAAGTGCTTGGCGACCAGGTCGCCGACCTCTCCCTGGATATTATACGGAGCGACACAGGTGCCCACCGCCCAGTAACCCTTGAAGACATCCTGGAGGGACTTGATGTCCTTCTGCATCCTCACCACCGGGGCAGCGGGCGGCGTCATCATTTTGATGACGATGTCGTCGGTGTAGATGACGTCGGAGGCGGAGGAGCTCTCGGCATAGAGGGTCAGGCTGTCCATCGCCGTGCTGAACGAATAGGTGCCGCTCACCTGAACCCACGAGTCATCCTTGACCTCGACCTGCGCCACCGTGACCCAGTTCGTCTTGCCGGCGGCTTTCTCTTCCATAGTGAACTTGAGGGTGCTGGGAGAACCCGGCTTCGAACCGAGCCTTATCCAGGCGTTGAAATCGTAGGTCGCGCCCTTTTTTAGGATATTGACCATCTCGATCGCGCTGCCGTGCCAATTGGCGCCGCGGTTCGAAGCGACAAGCCCGAGAGAACCCGAATGCGCGGCCGCGGCCGATGTCGCCACCTTGGTGCCGTCGCCCCTCGGGCCCCAGCCCTGGGTGCCGTTCTTCTCGAAGTCGTACTCAGCCACGATCGAGGGCTTGAAGTCCGAGGCCGCCTGAGCGAGGCCGCTCATGGGAACCAGGGCAAAAAGCGCCGTGACGGCCGCAACGATCCTCAGGGCCGTCGAAAATCTGCTTGCTCTTGGCATGTCTTCCCCCTTACGCGGCCGATTGTAAGGGCGAACATGGAGCGGAGGTATAGGTAAAAAGCCCGAGGACGGGATCAGACAATTCGCGACATGCTCTCGTGCAGCTCGGCGGCGTCCCGCGAACCGCGTTCCGCCACCTCGGACACTGCCTCGGCCGAAGAACGCAGCCCGGCTGCGCGCTCGGCGACCGACTTCGCCTCGCCGAGCACCCGCGACGCTCCCGCCTTGGCCTCGGCCTGAAGCTCGAGAAGGTGAGTCTGCGCCTGTGCTATCGCCTCGCCCGAGGACTTCAGACCCTGCGATGCCTCGTTCAAAGCCGCGATCGACTCGAGGATCTGCCTGCCGCCGGTCGAAAGCTCTTCGGTCGCACTTGCGATTTCGGCGAAGGAATCCATAGCCCGCTCGATCTCGCGCTTTATGGCCTTGAAGGATTCGCCCGCCCTTCCGCCGCCCTCAGAGGCCTCGCGGATGGTCGCGAGGACTTCCTTGAGTTTGACGCCGATATCCTTGGCATTGCGCGACGATCCCTCGGCGAGATTCCTGATTTCGTCTGCAACAACGGAGAAACCCCGGCCCGCGTCGCCCGCATGAGCAGCCTCGATGGAGGCGTTCATGGCCAAAAGGTTCGTCGAACTGGCGATCTTGTTGATGACCGCGATCATGTCGCGTATCGCGCCGACACTCCCCGCCATACGCTCGATCGCCTCGAGAAGGGCGGCGAGTCGGCGCTCGCCCTCCTCGGCGGTGCCGCCGAGCCCTTGAAGCGCTTCGCGACGGGAGCGCGCCGAATCCGCCACGGTCGCGATCGAGGAAACCATCTCGTTGACGGCCGCCGCGGACTCCTCCTGGGCGGCAACCTCGGTTTCTATGTGCCGATTGAGATCGGCAACGCGCTCGCCGATGGACGAAGACTCCGAAATAGCGGCGTCCGAGGCGGCGTCGAGATCGGCGAGACTCGCCTCGATCCTCGAAACCGACTCGCGCGCGGCCTCGGATGCGGCGATGATCTCCCGTACTCGTTCGGATAACGTCCCGATCGATCTGAGATTCGCCTCGCTCCGCTCAGCGGCCGCACGGAGCAGGGCCATCCGCTCGTCGCCCGCCTTTTTTTCGCGCGCGAGCTCGCCGGCGATGCCCCGACCCATCCGCGTCGGGATAATCATAAAGAACGACAGCAATCCCGAAAAAACGACAGTCACGACGATATCGTTAAAAAGATCGCCGAAGGACCTGCCGGCGGAGCCGACAATCAGATAGACGACGGCGACCACCGTATTGATCGGCGCAATGACCATCGGCCAAATATTCTCGAGGAGAAAAAAACTCGCAAATCCCAAAGAAGCCGTCATGTACACCGCAACGCGGAACACCGAGGCGCTCCCCTCTACGGGGTGGCTTAGTCCGAGAAACGCCATGGAAACGAAAAAAATGACGGCCGCGATGCGGGAAGCGAGCTTGTACCGACCGCCCCGTAACAGCAGAAATGCCAGAAGCGTGAACGCGAGAATCCCCAGCTCCCCCCAGCCGGAAAGATAGTCGCCGCTGATAAGATCGCTGATACCGACTATCGGGGTCACGAAGAGAATGACGATGAGGAAGACCCTGAGTATGGGCGTCTTGCCCCTGACCTCCATGTCGGCGACCGCCGGCGGGACGGCCCCGGTAATACCTGTATGTCTTTGATCGGTTTTCTGCATACACCTTTCCTCGATATATACTCCGAACTGACGACGAAAATTGAAACATCAGGAAGACCGCGCATAGAGTATAGGCGTCTAACAGATCGTGTACAATACGATTTGTGGTGTATAATCGAAAGCCCGGCGAAGCCCAATACATGATAAAAAGCGAAAGCCTTTTTATTTCGTGGGCTCTTCGTCGAGTTTACCGGTATTACGAGGTGCTTCTACTATGAAACTGCGAAACAAGCTCCTCATCCCTACACTCATCATCGTGTTCGCCGGCTTCTCACTTTTTGTTCTGCATCAGATAACGACCCAAAATGGTGAAGCGGCCCGTCAAATGAAGGAGGAGATGGACCTCCAGACCGAACTCGTGACCACGACCAACATCGCCTATGTCTGGACCTACGACACCGTCGGACTCCAGCTGAGCATCGAGGCCATGCTCAAGAACCCGCAGATCGTCTCTATCGAGATTCTCGCCCTCAACGGCGATCCGCTGGCAAAGGCCGAGAAGCCGAGCCTGCCCACCTTGTATACTCGGGAAGCGGATCTCATTCGAGACGGCATCAAATCGGGAAAGGCGAAGATCGTATTCACCGACCATTACATCCGCGCCAAGACACGGTCGCTCATTGTCAATATCGTCGTTGTCGAGGTCATACTCTTCTCCCTCGTCGCGTTGATCGTGACGCTCATATCAACCCGCGTCGCGAGGCCGATCAATCACCTCTCCGGCATAGTGAAGGACATGGCCGAGGGCGAGGGCGATCTGACCGCGCGCATTCCCGCGCGCGGCAGCGACGAGATCGCCACCTTGTCGGGTTACTTCAATACCTTCCTCGACAAGCTCAAGGCCATCGTCATAAGCCTCAAGAACGTCGGCAAAAAGAGCGCCGAGCTCGGCGGGGAACTGGCCGAGAGCGCCCAAAGCGCATCGGCCTCGGCCGCGCAGATATCGGCTTCGGCACAGGCCATGGGTTCGCGCGTCGAGTTCCTCGGCGAGGAAATCGTCAAGTCGAGCGAAAGCGTCGAACGCATCAACGGCCTCATTTCCCGCGTCGTCGACATGATCCAGGATCAGGCGGCCGCAGTGAACGAATCCTCGGCAGCGGTGCAGGAGATGATCGCCAATGTCGGTAACATCGAGCGATCGACCGAGAGCAAGCTCGAACTCGTCAAACGCCTCGAAGAACAGGCGAAAAAACTCGAAGAAGGCGCGGCATTGAACGCCCAGGCCATGGAAGAGTCATCCCAGTCGACCGACCTCATTTCCGAGATGATCGGCGTCATCAACAATGTCGCGAGCCGCACGAACCTTTTAGCCATGAACGCCGCAATCGAGGCAGCCCACGCCGGAGCCTACGGCCGCGGCTTCTCGGTCGTCGCCGACGAAATCCGCAAACTCGCCGAGCAGACCTCGGCCAACGCCAAGAACATAGGAGAGACGATAACCAGAGTCATCGCCGGTATAGAAAAAGCCGGCCGCGTGACAAGGGAGGCAGGCTCGACGATCACCGAGGTCATAGAGGGAATCCGCGACGTCGCGGGCGGCATGAACGAGACTCTCTCCGGACTCAAGGAAATGTCCATCGGCAATCAGCAGATCATCGAATCCCTCGGCGCGCTCAACAAGATGACCGAGGACGTCAAAGCCTCGGGCGCGGGCATGCACGAGGGCACCCGCGAGATAGACCAATCCATAAAACGGATAATCGAGATAACGGAAGAGAACAAACGGGGCATCGAAGAGATGGTCAAGGGCGTGCACGAGATATCCGAATCGATGAACAAACTGTCCGAACTCTCGCGCCGGAACTCGGAAAACATCGCGACCCTCGACAGTGAAATCGGCAAGTTCAAAACTGAGTAAAACGATGAGAATTCCGCGACGAGCATACACTGCGCCGCAAGCCACATCGAATGAGTGGGAGAGCGTTTTTTCCAAACCCGGCCCGGCAGATCTCGAACGACGTTCAACCGGAGAACTCATTGTTCGGCTTTCGGGCATGATCGATATAGACTATACAAAAACAACTGTACCGAAGGACAGAAAACTACGTATCCCTGTCTACGCGCACCTCGTACGACACGATACCTTGGGCGATTTCGTCATCGACCCGGGGCTCGATCGCGGCTATGCAAAACGAAAAGCCGGAAGTATACGCGGGCTCGCCGCCGGAATATGTCAATATAGTTGTCACATAATTCGTCACGATCTTTGACATCAAGC
>CAZXXZ010000022.1:0-37088 GCA_964644505.1 uncultured Treponemataceae bacterium
ATGGCCTTCGGATCTTCCGCGAAGTCGTCGTCGATCTGGTCGCGCCCGAACTTCTGGCCATGCCCGAACACTATGTCCGCAGGATGCGAGACAACGGCTTCGAGGTACGAGTTTACGAGTCCCTAGACGAGTACCTTGCCTCGGGCAGGGTGGCGCCCATCTGGTACTTCACCCGTTTGCAGCTCGAGCGCATGGGCGAATCGGTCCTCGAGAAAGCCCCGCAGCTCCGAAAAGCGGTGACCTTCCGCAAGGACATGCTCTCTCTTCTGCCCGAGGGCTGCCGCTTCTATCATCCACTTCCCCGCGATCGGACCGCCCCGACGAATCCGACCTTCCTCGACGATCTGCCGCTCAACGGCTGGGACAGCCAGTCCGCGAACGGCTATTGGACGCGCATCACCCTATTGGCGATGGTCTCGGGTCTCATAGGCCTGGATTTCGAGGGCGAAAGTCTCCGTACATCCGAATTCGAGGACGATTTTATCCGCGAAGCTCCCGTCACCCAGCGGCCCAAGCCTGAGTACAAGGTCGGCATAAAGCCGGTCGAGAACGGGATTGTCATCGACCACATTTCCTCGGGGGAGCCGATCGCGGCGATCTGGGATCACATAGACGCCATCAGGCGCACGCTCGCCCTCGATGTCCGGGGCGGGCACGGCGTGTTTCATAACAACCAGGGGACCTTCAAGGGGATTATTTCCCTTCCCGACGTGACGGGCTTCGACGAGCGCGAACTGAAAAAACTCGCCGCGATCGCGCCCGGCTGCACCCTCAACCTCGTCCGTGATCATAAGGTCGTTAAAAAATACCGCCTGTCGATGCCGCCGCGGATTTACGGCTTCGACGAAATTTCCTGCAAGAACGAGAACTGCATTTCCGCCCCGAAAAACCTCGAGGCCGTGACCACCGAATTCGTGCGGAAAAGCGACCCGGGGAATACCTCGGGCGCCCGCTTCGTGTGCCGCTACTGCGAACGGGAGCACGAGTACCGCGAGATTTGGGATGTCTGAACGCTGTTTCGGGCGGTGACAACAAGCTTCGAGGAAGGTCTAAAAAAAGTACAAAAAATAGAAAAGAATTACTGTAACTCCTGTAGGCAAAAGTCTGTATATAGGGGTGGTAAATAGGTGATATTGCCGATACCAGAGTGTCGCTGTAGTGGTACAATCACAACGCTATTTCCCGCGCGCGGTGCGGGTCATTTTTCTTTACAGGGCGTGTGACGGCATGGATCAACCACAGACACTTCTCAATAAGCGGCAGAAACTGGCAAGTTACTTAGGCCGCTACTGGACTTTGTATCTGCTTCTGCTCACTCCGATAGCCTACATTGTCATTTTCAAGTACATCCCGATGCTGTATATACAAATTGCATTTAAGAAATACAGCATCGTCAAGAGTGTCTGGGAGATGCCCTGGGCCAACAATTACGGCTTCGAGTACTTTATCAAGGCTTTCAATAATCGGGACTTTATCTTCGCGCTCCGGAACACGATCGTCCTGAACGTGTTGGATATCATCTTCGGTTTTCCTGCGCCGATCATTCTGGCGATAATCCTGAACGAGCTACGGTTTAAGCGCTTCAAGCGCTTTACGCAGACCGTGGCGTACATGCCCCACTTTCTGTCGTGGATTATCATCGCGGGGCTTGCGCTGCAGGTATTCGCGCCGTCGACGGGTTTGGTGAATAACGCGCTGAGGTCCTTGGGGCTTAAACCAGTACCTTTCTTGAACGAGCCGGGGCATTGGATCGCGACCTATACCTTCCTGGGGATCTGGCAGAGCGTGGGGTGGAACACGATCATCTACCTGGCGGCGATCACGGCGATCAACCCGGAGCTGTATGAGGCGGCGGCGATGGACGGGGCGGGACGGCTCCGGCGGATCTGGCATGTGACCTTGCCGGGCATCCGCTCGACGATTGTTGTTTTGTTTATCATACGGCTGGGGTACATTCTTGGGAGCGAGTTCGACCGGCCCTACGCCCTGGGCAACGCTCTGGTCAATACGGTTTCAAGCGTCATCGCGACATTCATATATCATTTTGGGATCAGGGGATTGCAGTTCTCCCTGACGACGGCCGTCGGGCTGTTCCAGTCCGTGGTGGGCGTCATATTTCTGTTGATCGCCGATCGCTTCGCCAAGAAGGTCGGCGAGCGCGGCATTGTGTAAGGGAGAGCGGTCATGATCACGTCACGAAGATCGAAGATCGGCGATTGGATTGTTGTTTTTATCTGTCTCATTGTCATTCTTGTCTGTCTTCTGCCGGTGGTGCACATAGCGGCGCGCTCTCTGAGTTCGACGGAGGCCTTGATCCGGGGAGAAGTGGGGCTGTGGCCTATAGGCTGGAACTTCGAGGCCTATGTTCACGTGCTGGAGGACGGGAAGTTCACGCGGGCCTTGTGGTGGACGGCATTGTTGACGCTCATCGGGACGATTCTGTCGCTGATCATTACGACCATGTGCGCGTATCCCTTGACCTACGACAAACTCAAGGGGCGTAAGTTTTTCAACACGCTGATAATATTCACGATGTTTTTCAACGCGGGCACGATACCGATGTATCTTTTGTTGAAGAATATTGGTTTTCTCAATAAGCCGGTTGTTCTCATCGTTCCGTATTGCATGTCGGTGTTCAACATGATCATCATGCGCAGCTACATGGCCGATCTGCCGGTGAGCATGCGGGAGTCGGCCGAGATCGACGGGGCGGGGCCGATACGGGTGTTGGTAAGCATTTATCTGCCCTTGTGCAAGCCGGTCATCGCGACCTTGGCGCTGTTCTATGCGGTGGGGCGGTGGAACGGGTTTTCCGACGCCCTTATGTTCATGAACGTGCGCGAGTACTATCCTATTCAGTTGTTGTTATACAATCTGATTGCGGCCATTCAAAGCATCGATGTGATTTCCGTGGAGGGCGGTTTTTCTCCTGGTTTGAGCGAGTCGCTGAAGGCGGCGGCGATCATGTTTGCGACGGTGCCCATTTTGGTGGTGTATCCCTGGCTGCAGAAGTACTTCATCGCGGGCGCCACCTTGGGCGCGATCAAGGAATGAGCGTGAAATTCGGACACGAGGTGTCTGGAGAATATTTCGAAGGAGGAAGATGCATGAAGAAGACATTATTCGTTCTTGTAAGTCTTCTGGCGGTCGTCGGCCTTGTCTTCGCCGCTGATGACGATCTGGTCAACGGCAAGTTCAAGACGAAGAAGTCGATCACCGTCGAGGTGTACGACCGCTCGAACGACGGCGGCTCGAAGCCGGAGGACAATTTCTACACGAACTTCATCAAAGAAGGGATGCTCCGCGACCACAACGTCGAGGTGACCTTTGTGCGCGTGCCCCGCTGGACCGAGGTGCAGGCTTTGAACAACCTCCTCGCCGCGGGCGACGCCCCGGACGTCTGCGTAACCTACGATTATCCGACCATCCAGACCTACGCGAACATGGGCGGTGTGCTCGACATGGGCCCGCTCCTCGCGAAGTATAAGAGCCAGCTGGGCGATCTGTGGAAGCTCCTCGGCGACACCAATATTTATTATGACAGGGATCCCAAAACCGGCACTGTCTGGGCTATTGAGGCGCTTCTCTTCCAGAATAACCGGACGAGTACCTTTGTCCGCGAGGACTGGCTCAAGAAGCTCAAGCTCAAGGAGCCGACGACGCTTAAGGAGTTCGAGGCCATGCTCGTCGCGTTCAAGAAGAACGCGAAGACGCTTCTTGGCAAAGATGCCGACAAGATGATCCCCTTCGCTCTCGGTGTCGACGTAGGCTGGGGCGCCCGCAACCTGACCGAGTCCTTTATCCCCGAAAAAGTGACCGACGAAGAACTGTATATCAACGGTTTCGACGACAGGCACCTTCTGTGGCCCAATTACAAGGAAGGCATCCGCGTCCTCAATAAGTGGTACAACGACGGCCTTATCTGGAAGGACTTCCCCCTCTATCCGATCGGCGACAAGACCATGGAAAATCTTATGAAGGCTGGCTACGTCGGTGCGTTCATCGGCAACTGGGATTTTCCCTATCGCGACGGCGACAACAGCATCCAGCTTTCGATGAAGAAGATGCAGGGAGCTGATGCGGCCTTCATCGCCGTGGACTGCTTCAAGAACGACGCGGGCAAGTATCGCAAGTATCTTGGAGCGACGACCTCGGACCGCAAGATTTTCTTCCCCGCCACCAACGACGAGCCGGTTGCGTCGCTTTTGTACCTCAACTGGCTTGCGAAGCTCGATAATCGCAAGTTCCTGCAGATCGGCGAAGAGGGTGTCACGCACCAGAAGAATCCCGATGGATCGATCAAGATGATCGCGGTCAAGGGCGAGAAGATCATGAACTCGCCGAATAACATCGATTACACCATCGTTCTCAACGGCCTTGACCTCGGCGATGCGAAGCTGACCGCAAAGTCTCTCGCCATGAGCTACGCGGGAATCGATCCCAAGTACATCGAGAAGTCCTACCTGACCCAGCGCACCGACGGCCGCGTGGCCAAGGTCTTCAATGTCGGCAAGATCGCTTCGGAAGAGGGTATGGGACCGGTCGAGAGCGAGAAGAGAAACAACCTCCTGACTCAGGCTGTCGTTGCCAAGACAAAGGACTTCGACAAAGTCTTCGACGCCGGTCTCAAGGACATTCTCGCTTCCGGTGTCCAGGCTATCATCGACGAGCGCAGGGCGAAGCTCGCCGCAATGAAGTAAAACAACGTAGTTTTGTTATGTTGAAAGGGCCGCTTCCGCGGCCCTTTCTTTTTTCTGCAGCGGCTTGGAACACAGTCGCGCCCGGGTTCTGTGTAGTTTATACTTCTGTCTTGTGATGAGAAGAGTCTACCTTTTTCTTCGCCGGATCGCCGGTTTTTTCGGACTCGTGTTCGGAGGCCGCCGTACGCGGGCGGCGCTCGACGAGCTCAAGCGATTCGACGTTTCGAGCTATGCGAGCCGCATCGTCTCGGACGCCGTTCTTATGAACGACATCCCCTCTCCGAGCTCGGGCGAAGAGATGCGCATGAAGTTCATCCGCGAGAGGCTCGAGGAATTCGGGATCTCGAACGTCTTCTCCGACGAGAAGGGCAACACGATCGCGCTTTTCCCGGCCTATGGCGCCAAGCGCGACTTTTTTCTTCTCGCGGCCGAAGTGGGGGATGCCAATTATTCGCCGCTCGGTAATGCCGTTCGATTGTCCAGCTCAAGCGCTTCCGGCCAGGGACTCGGCGAGCGCAGTCTCGGCGCGGCGGCGCTTCTCGTATTCGCGGAATTCGCCCAGGCGACGGGCTTTCATCTCGATAAAAACCTCCTCGTGCTTTTTACGACATCTTCATCCGTCGATGAGAGGGAGGAGTCTTTCAGGCATTTCCTCGACGGTTGGAAGGACCGAATCGCCTGCGCCGTCATTGTCCGCGGGACGGGGCTCGGTCTCGTCGAAACGAGGCATGTCGGTTCGTACAGGCTTTCCGTTACGGTACAGACGGGCAGCCACGAGATCCTCGCTCCGAACGCGAGTTCGTCGGCGGCATCGATACTGGGCACCATCGCATCGCAGCTCGGCGGTCTTTCCTGGGACGAGAAGCGGACGGCCATGGTCAACATCGCCCGTATGGAAGCCGGCACAGGATACGGGCACTGGGCCTCACAGGGCGAACTGGACATGGAGATTTTCGCCGAGGACGAGAAGATGCTGGAGACGATCAAGAACGTAGTCTCGGGCACGATCTCGAACGCATCGGCCGGAAACGATGCGAGGATAGAGACGCTCGTCCGGTTTCGAAGGTCGGTCGGCGACCCCCGTCTCAACGAGCCCCTCACCGCGGCGCTCCGCACGGCGCTCGGAAAACTCAAGATAAAATCACAGCCCGCCTTCGTGTCGGAGAAAGTGTCGATACTGAACGAACAGGGCATTCCCGCCATAGCGCTCGGCATAACCACGGGGAAGGCGCTCCCCGACACCGAAGAAATCGATCTCGAGCCCATCGCCTCAGGCTTCAGACAGCTCCTCATGGTCGTCGAAGGGTACACGGATGATCGTGAAAGGGACGAGCTATGAAGGATCGGGGCGAATCGAGGACGGGTTCCGCGATACTCTCTCAGTCGTTCCATTCGAGCGCCTACCGCGACAAGCGAAGGCTCGTCGATCTGAAAATGCAGAAGGGAGTTTCGATATCGCTCGCCTTTCCGACCTTGAACGAGGAAGCGACCATCGCCAAGGAGATACTGGTGCTCAAGACCGAGCTCATGGACCGCTTCCCCCTTGTCGACGAGATCGTCGTCATCGATTCGGGTTCGAGCGATAAAACGCGCGAGATCGCGAAAAAGTTCGGCGCCGCGGTCTTCTCTTCATCGTCGATCCTAGAGAAGCACGGAAGCTACCGGGGCAAGGGCGAGAATCTTTGGAAAAGTCTGTTCGTCCTCAAGGGCGATATCATCGTCTGGATCGACGCGGATATTTCGAACATAAACCCGAAGTTCCTGTACGGTCTCGTCGGCCCCCTGCTTGAAAACGAGGACATCGGCTATGTGAAGGCCTTCTACAGGCGGCCCATACGATCGGCCTCGGGCCTCATACCTTCCGGCGGGGGCCGCGTTACTGAACTCTTGATACGACCCCTCTTCTCGCTTTTTTATCCCGAGCTCGCCGAACTCGTGCAGCCCTTGAGCGGCGAATACGCGGGCAGGCGGAGCATTCTCGAACAGCTTTCGTTTTCCGTGGGCTACGGCGTCGAGGTCGGGCACCTCATCGACCTGTACCATATGTTCGGACCCGGGATCATCGCCCAGGTCGACATGGACGAGCGTATACACCGCAATCAGAGCATCGAGGCCTTGAGCAGAATGTCCTACGGTATTCTCGCCACCTTCCTCGATCGATTGGAAAAATACAGCGAGATCAGAATAGAAAAGGAACTCGGACCGCGCCACATAGCCCTAGTCTCCGAGGCCGAATCGCTTAAGCTTTCGCCCACGGAGATACCGCTTGTCGAGCGGCCTCCCATGATGAGCGTCGCGGAATACCGCGCGAAGTTCCATCCGGCTCACACGGAAAAAATTATAACTAAAAAATGACGGACTCGAAGTCGAGAAGGTTCGTGAGTATTGAGTCGGGGGGTGTGAAGACCGATCCCTGGTCCGGTGGCCTGAAGGATCGCGCGTCGCCCGCGAAGAGGACGGTCATGCAGCCGAGCTTCTGTGAGCTTTCGATGTCGTTTTTCCAACTGTTGCCGACGACTACGATCTGGTCGGCTTTAAGGCCAAAGCGGATGAGGGGCTGTATCGCCTTTTCGAAGAGCGAAGTGTCCGGCTTCGCCTTCTGTAGCTCGTAGGAATAGACGCAAAGGTCGCGCTCGAAGCCGAGGTCCTCCGGCGAATACCCCACCAGCGCCTCGAGGGCAAGGGGGGTGTAGAATTGCGCGTTCGAAACTATTCCGAGCCGCAATCCTCTTTTCTTGAGCCTTCGCAGAAGTTCGGCGGCCCCCGGCATCGGGGAGCAGGGATTGCGCCAGGCTTCGAGAAGAACGGCGAGTCTTCTGATTTCCGCTTCTAGGGCTGAGGGCAGGAGACGTGAAATGATTTGTCTAATATCGACTTCGGGATGAGGCGTGCGTGCTAACAGCTCCATGCGACGTTCCCTGATCGCTCGATCGACTTCGCAGGCGAATGCCTCCGGCGTGAGGGTGAAACCCCATGCATCAAGTATGGGGATGAGCATGTCGCGTGCTCGGTTTTCTCCCTCCGGTATGGGGCTGTTACCGGCCGGTTCAGCCCCCGCATCGCTTCTGAGGAGGGTGCCGTACACGTCGAACAAGACGGCCCGGGGGGGGCGGGGGAGCCGAGAACGGATACGTTGTGCGAAACCGGTATCAAGAGTCGCCGACTCGGGCTCCATGCCCGTGGGAGAGAGCATCCGGATGAGGGCAACGAGATAAGCTTTCTCGTCCCGGTCCATCCCGGCAAAGTCCCCGACTTTCTTCATACGGCGACCAGGTAAAAATCAGCCGGAGCGAGAAAGCGCTCGAGGAGGATGGCCTTGTCGACGGATCCCGATGCGCTGTTCGAGAGGGCAGATTCGTAGGCGGCGGCGAGGAGGGGAGCGTAGGCGCGCTCCGAGTAATGCTCCAGAGCGGCTTTTTTGGCGGCTTCGACGGCGGATTCATCGCAGGTAGTGTTCTTGAAAATCGTCGTCAGCAAGGGGTTGCGTTCCAGAACCCGAGTCCTGAATCCGCTGTCCTTGTCGATCCGGTGAAGAATTTTTTTTTGTGCTATGTGATCGAGCGAGCCGAAGTCCAATTCATCCTCTTCGAATCTCCCGCCCAGCTTTTCGAGAATGGATTCGAAACGGTCTTTATGAATTCCGGTGAAGCTTGATCCGAAGGCCGAGCGGAACTGCGACAGCACAGCCGACACCGAAGCTCGAAGCTGTTCTTTGTCGACTGCGTCGGAAGGAACCATGATACCGCGGTAGAGATCGTCGAGGAGTATCCCGCGTTCTTTGAAATCCTCCATGATATGAGGAATCCCCCTGCCGACGACCTTGAGTCCGTGCACGAGGGGCTCGAGGAAGGAATAGCCGAAACCTTCCTTGACCGAGGTACTGAGGGCTGTAAATGCGCCTTCATACAATTTCGACAGGGGGCTGTTCAGGCCAGCGTCGAAACGGAGCGGGAAGCCGCCCTCGGACGCGAATGTTTTCCATGCCGTGTACTGCGGATAATCGGAAGCGCTTGTCGGCGGCAGCGTCACGACGAGTTCGGTCTTCTCCGGTAAAAAACGGGATAACAGCAGAGCCTCGCCGATATTCTTGCGCTTGATCGCGCGGACGGGATAGAGCGCGGTCCGTCGGATCGTAGCGGAGTTCTGTGGCAGGGTTCTATCAGGTGAAGTATCGCGCGGATCGCTCACGGGATTCGGCAAGAGCCATACCTGGGCGGGCTTAAGTCCCGCTGCGACGAGGTTGTTCCTGTCACGGCTGTTTATCGTCGCGTATGTGCAATTCTCGGGATAGGGCCAGCGGGCGTCGTATACCTCGGGTCTGAAGTCTTCGGCGAAATCGTGTTCCTGAATGAGGAGGGCGTGGCCCTTGTCCTGAAGTATCCTGAGCGCCCCCAGAAGCCGGGCGTTTTTGTTCAGTAGGGGATTGTGAACATGTATAAGATCGCAGCCCTCGGGGAAGGCTCGTCTGAGTCCATCATCGATCGCCCGGGCGAGGTCCGCCGCCCCCGAACCCGGATCGCTTTGGACCGCACCGGTAATACTGTCGTAGTCGAGACCGGGAACGACGAAGACGGGAGCCGGGAGTTCCATTTCTGGTTTCGATCCCGAGATGAAGGCGACCGAGATCGAGTGAGCGTGGGCCGCGAGGCAGGAAGCCTGTCGTCGCATGACCGTGGTGACGCCTCCGCGCCGCAGATGAAAATGCAATATCGCCACGTTCATGGACGTAAGCATAACCGACCGGCCTCATGCTTCCAATACCGAAGCATGTGTTGACTTCACGCTCCGTAAGGCTCGATAGTTGAGGTATGACGGTCATTGTTCAGGACTTCCCCGGCGATTCGGATTCGGCATGAGTGTCTTCAGTGCCGAGGGCCGAAAGCGCCTCGCGCGCAGCCTCGAGGAACTGTATCCGGATCGCGGCTCGGCCCTCCTGTCGAGACTCGAAACTCTCGCGGGCATCGCTCGCCGGACATCGCCGCGCAGTTCGACGGAACTCAACTCGCGCGACGCCATCCTCATCACCTACGCCGACATGCTCCACTCGGAAAATCGCAGCCCCCTTCGCCTCCTCGACGACTTCCTTGAACGGCGGGCCGAAGGGCTGTTCAGCCTCGTGCATATCCTGCCCTTCTTCCCCTCCTCCTCGGACGAGGGATACTCCGTGATGGACTATCTCTCGGTCGATCCGAGACTGGGATCCTGGGACGATATTGCACGAATCGGAAGGCGCTTCGGTCTGGTTTTCGATCTCGTGCTCAATCACGCCTCGGCTCAGGGCGGATGGTTCCACTCGTTCCTCGCAGGGCGTGAGCCCTATTGTCGTTTTTTTATAACCAGGGACGCAGGATGCGATGTATCCAAAGTATTCAGGCCCCGTACCCATCCGCTTTTGACCGCATTCACGCATAACGACGGCTCCGTGGTGCATGTGTGGACGACCTTCAGCGCCGATCAAGTCGATCTCGACTTTTCCGAACCCGAGGTTCTGATCGCCATGACCGAGGTCGCCCTTTCGTATATCGCGCATGGCGCGACGATGCTCAGGCTCGACGCGATCGCCTATGTCTGGAAGGAGGACGGAACAGACTGTCTCGACCGCCCCCCCGTCCATGCTTTGCTGCGATTCTTCCGCGCCCTTTTCGACGAGATCGCCCCGGGCGCGAAGCTGCTTTCCGAGACGAATCTTCCCCGTGCGATAAACGATTCGTATTTCGGACAGGGGGATGAGGCCCATCTGGTCTACAACTTCCCTCTCCCCCCGCTCGTCCTGCACGCCTTCATGCGCGGAAAAGCGGATCACCTCGCAGCCTGGGCCGCAGGCCTTCCCGCGCCGGTCCGGGATCGAGCGTACGTGAACTTTTTATCAAGCCACGACGGAATCGGCGTGACGCCCGCGCGCGATATACTGCCTGCGGAGGAATTCGAATTTCTTGTTTCCGAGGCGCGAAGACGCGGGACTTTGGTCTCCACGCGCTCGACGCCCGAGGGGGAGGCGCCTTACGAACTGAACAGCACCTTCCTCGACGTACTAACGGAAGCCGGAGCTACCGAAGCCGATCGGATCCGGGCTTTCCTTTCGGCGCACGCCCTGATGGTCTCGCTCGCGGGGCTTCCGGCCTTCTGGTTCCACAGCCTCGTGGGGTCGAGGAATTGGACCGAGGGCCCCGTTCTCACTTCTTCGAAGCGCTCGATACACCGCGAGCGTCTCGACAAAGCGGCCCTCGAACGCGAACTTGAAGACGGCTCTTCCCTGCGCCGTCGCGTGTACGACGGCATCGCGGCGCTGCTCGGATCGCGCTCGCGGCGACCGGCATTCGATCCGGATTCGCCTCAGGCCGTGCTCGAAGCCGACGGCTCCGGCGGCATTGTTTCCAGGGGCGTCGATGCGTTAAGCGGCGCACGATCGGCCGGCCCCGTGTTCGGCATTGTGCGGGGGAGGGGGAGCGCTTCCGTCCTCGCCCTGGTCAACGTATCGAATGCCGAGGCGGCCTGCATGATTCCGCGCGGTTTCGCCGCGACGGGCCGCCCCTTCGATCCGACGAATTATGCGACATACTCTTCTGGCTCTTGTTCGAATAACCGCGTGATCCTGCCTCCGTACGGCACGCTGTGGCTGGACGGCGACTGGAAGGGGGACTGAGCTCATGTATCTGACAAAAACACTCAGAATAAAAAACATCGGCTTTGTGTCCACGCGGTTCATGGGCTTCGACGGCGTCTCGCTCGAGACCGCGAAGTGGGCCGCGGTGCTCGGGCGGATGGGCTTCGAGTGTTTCTATTTCTGCGGAGCCTCGGACCGGCCCTCCGATCGGACTGTGCTCGAAGAGAGGGCCTTTTTCGGCCACCCCGAAGTGTCCGCCCTTCAGGAGCGCTGTTTCGGGCGGACGCACCGGGACGAATGGATCACCGGCGAGATACACAGGCTCAGGCAGATTTTGAAGAAGAGCCTTTACGAGTTCATCGAGCGCTTCGCCGTCGATCTTGTGATCGTCGAGAACGCACTCTCCATACCGATGAACATACCGCTTGGTCTCGCGATCACCGAGGTCCTGGCCGAGACCGGGATGCCCTCGATCGGACACCATCACGATTTCTACTGGGAGCGGCAGAGGTACATTATGAGCGGCGTCGATGATTATCTGGACACCGCCTTCCCCCCGCGCCTTCATGCGATGAACCATGTCGTCATCAACACCGAGGCCCGCTCCCAGCTCGGCCGCCGACGGGGGCTTTCGAGCATCATGATCCCGAATGTCTTCGACTTCGCATCCAGTCCGCGCCCCGTAGACGAGTACAACCGAACGCTCAAAGCGGACCTCGGCCTGGGCGGGGACGAGCTCTTGTTCCTCCAGCCGACGCGCATCATCGCCCGCAAGGGCATCGAGCACGCGATCGAGCTTGTCAGCCGGATGCCCGAACGCCGTATAAAGCTTCTCGTCAGCCATCAGGAGCGCGACGAGGGCTCGGACTACTACAAGCGCATCGTGGACTACGCCAAGCTGCTCGGCGTCGATCTTCTCGCGGGGAGCCCACTGCTCGGAACCTCGCGCGGAAAAACCGCCGACGGCAGGAAAATCTACGATTTGTGGGATTGTTACGCGAACGCCGACTTCATAACCTATCCCTCGACCTTCGAGGGATTCGGCAACGCCTTCCTCGAGGCCCTGTTCTTCAAAAAACCGATGATGGTCAACCGCTATTCGATTTTCGAGAGCGACATCGAGCCGATCGGCTTCGAGGCTGTCTTTATTGACAACTATGTCACCGAGTCGACGGTCGAGGAGGTCCGCCGCTTCCTCGACGATAAAGTTATGCGCGAGGCGGTGACGGAGCGCAACTTCGAGCTTGGAAGAAAGTATTTCTCGTTCGAATTGCTCGAGGCCCGACTCAAGTACGTCATCATGAACTTCGGGGCCGTGGGCTAGCTCCTCCTGGCGGGAAACGACCTGCATGAATCGAGGTCTTCCCGTCGCCTCGGAAGGCCTTTTCATATAGAATGAAGGCATCATGAACGAATCCCGAACGACGTTCGTCCTCGCCGAGGACGGAAAGCCCTGTGCCGTCTACATCGATGAGAACGATTATCCTGCTGCCCTTCGGGCAGCGCGGCTCTTCGCAGGCGATCTCGAGGCCCTGACCGGTTCGTCCGCTGTCTTGGCCCTAGGTGCATCCCAGAGGGCCGTCCGGATTCCGCCCGGTTCCCGCGCGGTCATAGCCGGTACCCTCGGACGGGGCGGTCTTATCGACGCGTTGGCTGAAACAGGCCGCATAGCTGCGGAGCGGATACGAGGCGGCCGCGAGCGCTATCTGCGCGCCGTCGTCCAGGGCCCCCTGCCCGGGCCGTTGTCGGATCTTTCGAGCGCCCTCGTTATTGCGGGGAGCGACCGGCGCGGTACGGTGTACGGGCTTTTGGATTTGTCGGCCGAACTCGGGGTGTCGCCCTGGGCCTGGTGGGCCGACGTCCCCGTGCGGCGCCGTACGGACATCGTGCTGAACAGTCCAGAGTTCGTTTCGCGCCAGCCCGCGGTCCGCTACCGCGGCATATTTCTCAACGACGAGGAGCCCTGTCTGGGCGTCTGGGCGCGCGAGAAATTCGGCGGCCTCAACGCGGCCTTCTACGAGAAGGTCTTCGAACTCATCCTGAGGCTCGGCGGCAATTTCCTCTGGCCCGCGATGTGGGGGAAATCCTTCTTCGAAGACGATCCTGCCAGCCTCGGCCTTGCCGACGAAATGGGCGTCGTCATCGGCACCTCGCACCACGAACCCATGTGCCGCGCCCACGACGAGTGGCGGCGCCACGGCACGGGCCCGTGGAATTACGAGAAGAACAAAGAGGTTCTCAGAAAGTTCTGGCGTGAAGGATACGCGCGGTCATTCGGTACCGAAATGGTTACGACCGTCGGCATGCGCGGCGACGGGGACGAACCCATGTCCGAGGAGGAGAACGTCGCTCTGCTCGAGCGCATCGTTTCCGATCAGCGGGCGATCATCGCGGAAGTCTCGGGCGGCGATCCGGCCGAGCAACCACAGGCCTGGGCGGTTTACAAGGAAGTGCAGGGATACTACGACCGCGGGATGCGTGTCCCCGACGATGTGACCATAGTGTTCGCGGACGACAACTGGGGCAATATGCGCCGACTTCCCCCGCGCTCGGAGACCGGCCGATCAGGCGGCTACGGCATGTACTATCATCTCGACTACGTCGGCGGGCCGCGGTGTTATAAATGGATAGCGACCGCGCAGATATCGAGAATCTGGGAGCAGATGCACGAGGCCTACGAGTCCGGCATAGACCGCATCTGGATCTTGAATGTCGGGGATCTCAAGCCCTACGAATACTCGATCGACTTCTTCCTCAGGCTCGCGCGTGACGCGGACATCTTCGACATCCCCGCGCTCGGGCGCTTCCCGGAGGAGTGGGCCACGCAGCAGTTCGGCGAAGAGTACGCGCAAGAGATTGGGTCGATCCTCGAGGATTACGCGCGGATTTCGAGCCGCCGCAAGCCCGAGCTTCTCTCCGAGGAGTGTTATTCGCTGGTCGATTACCGCGAGGCCGAGCGGGTGCACGACGAGCTTTCGGATCTTCTCGAGCGCGCAGAGCGCGTCGGAAGGAGTCTTCCAGCCGAATACGCCGACGCGTACTACCAGCTCGTCCTCCACTCCGCGCGGGCCCTGGAGAATATTCACGCGCTGTATTTCGCACGGGGCCGCAACGCGCTCTACGCGGCCCAGGGACGCTCGTCCGCGGAGAAGCAGGCCGACCTCGCGGCGCTGTGTTTCGAGAAAGACGCGGGATTCTCGCGCGAGTACAACGAGAAGCTGGCAGGCGGCAAATGGCGTCACTTGATGGACCAGACGCACATCGGCTACGGCTATTGGCGCGACCCCCCGCGAGACCTGCCTCCGCCCCGCATTGTGGTCGAGGCCCCCAAAGAAGCGGCCCTGGGCGTCGCCATCGAGGGCTCGAGCTCGTCCTGGCCGGGAGGGCGGAAAAACGCCAGCCTCCCGACGCTCGATCCTTTCGCGGGTCGAGAGCGTTGGATCGAGATCTTCAACCGCGGGCATTCGCCCTTCACGTTTACGGCACGCCCCAGCGCGCCGTATCTCCGCGTCGAGCCGAGCGTGGGCGAAATAGGCACAGACACGAGGCTCCGCGTGAGCGTCGAGTGGAGCGAGGCTCCCGAGGATTTCAGCTGCCCGAGAATCGCGATTACGGGTTCCGAGGGTACGATCGTCGAAGTCATGGTTCCCATCGACAAGTACGCGGCCTTGTCCATTCCGGAGGGTGGCGGCTTCGTCGAGGGCGATGGCTGCGTCGCGATCGAGGCCGAGCACTACGCGCGCGCGGTCGGCTGCGCCGGACTTTCGTGGACGGCCGTGCCGCGTCTCGGTCGGACGCTTTCCGCCATGACCGTCTTCCCCCTTCCCGCGAGGAAGTCCGCCGGGGCACACGAGATCGCGAGTCCACAGTCCGCCGGGGGCGAGACAGAGGCTCCCTGTCTCGAGTACAGGCTGTGGCTGCGCCGCGACTGCGAGGTCCAGGTCGAGGTCATCGTTTCTCCTCCCCAGGACCTCTTCGCGGCCGGAGGATTGCGCTATTCCGTCGGCTTCGACGATGAGGTCCCGATGACGCGCCGCTTCCGCGGCGAATCGGACGGCGAGGAATGGGAGACCTCGGTTTCGGACAACGCGTTGAGCGGCATCACGTACCACGGCCCCTTGAAATCGGGCTGGCACACCCTTAGGTACACTGCGCTCGACCCGGCTCTTCCTCTGCAGCGCATCATCGTGTGGACGGGGCCGCGGCGCTATTCCTACCTCGGCCCGCCCGAAAGCGTCTTTGTGCGCTAGCAGGCTGCCGACAAGTATCGAGTTTGTTAGTTGACCGTTAGTCGGACTATGCCTTCGGGAAGCGGCGCCTGAATTCGTACATGAGGACAGCCGAGGCCGCGGACACGTTGAGCGAATCGACGTGGCCCGCCATCGGTATCGAAAGCGAAAGATCGCATTCGTCCCGGACGAGGCGCGACAGGCCCGAGCCCTCGCCGCCCATGACGATGACGGCGCGGGGGCTTATGTCCGCCCTGTCGATCGCTTCCCCCCCCATGTCCGCTGCGTAGAGCCAAAAGCCCGCTTTCTTGATGCGGCGCAGAGCCTCGGCGAGATTCGGAACCTGCGTGAAGGGCACATAGGAGGCCGCCCCGGCCGATGCCTTCAGCGCGGCATCGGAGAGAGGCGCGGCCCTCCTTCGGGGGGCTATGACGAGATCGGCGGCGAAGACGTCGGCCGAGCGGAGGATCGCGCCGAGGTTCTGCGGATCCTCGATATGGTCGAGGGCGACGACGAGGGATACCTCGGGGGGATCGAGAAGAAAGCCGTCGAGGTCGGCCTCGGTAGAACCTGCATCCTCGGTTTCGAGGACGACGCCCCGGTTGTCCGGCGCGATTCGGTCGAGTTCGGCGCGCGGCAGCTTGGAGATCGGCACGGCGAGCTTGTCCGCGAGCTCGAGTATGGTTTTGATGCGCGGCCCCGAGCCTGAGACGAGCAGGCGTCTCGACGGCGAATCCCTCCGCCCCGGCCGGCTCGCTAAGGATCTGAGCTTCTCTTCTATCGCGTGAAAGCCGGTCAGGCGGATCATGGCATGACGGTGAACTCCTGAACCACCTGTATCGCGCTTTCGACTTCGCTCACCCCGGGCAGGGCGCGGGCCGCCGCGAGAGCAGAATCGATCGCAGCCTGGGAATTGGCCACGCCGTGCAGGACGATGCGACCGCCCTCGGATGCCGTCGCTTCGAGAAAATGCACGGGGATCTTCTTCGCGTAGACGATCTCGGTCACGATGCGCTGTCCCAGGAGGAGTTCGGAGATGCGCCGCTTTCCGGCGGTCGCCAGCTCTTCGCTCACATAGTTTTTCCTGAAACTGTCGATCAGCACGGCCGCGAGCCTGGCGTCGATTTTCGCCGTGTTGATCGTGATATCGTAGCTTCGCGGATCGCTCCAGTCGCTCGAGAAGAAATACCTGTTGTAGCCCGTCCTGTTGTGGTCGCTTTCCTCGACGATTTGAAGTGCGTGGCGTTCGTCGCAGCTGTAGGATTTCATGACGCGTTCGGTCCGGACGCTCAAGGGGGCCACAACCTTGACCGCGACGAGGCTCGGAACAGATGCGAAGATCGCGTTCGCTCCTCGACCTACGATGATGCAATCGCCCCCGACCGTCTCCTCGAACAGCGCCGTTTTGAGAAAGTGCAGATAGTCGTCGCGTTCCTGCGACAGCGAGGCCCAGAACCCCGGTTTTTTCTCGTCGTACTTCTGGCGCTTTTCGGGGCTGAGCCCGAAATCCGTAAGCCGTTTATCGAGATACTCGCGGTCGATGAGTTTGTAACCGTTGATACGGGAAAGCTCCCTGGCGACGTCCTCCCCAAGGGCGGCGAGTTCCCGCGCGATAGTGATGATTGCCATGCTCCCCTCCTCATTCCGGCAAAATACAGCGGAAAAGTCCACAAACAGTCATGGGATGGCAGGATGGATACCGCCGATGCCGCGCAATCCCTGACCTGGAGATAACTGTACGATGCAATCGTCGACGAGTCAAATAGCGCTACAGCCATACCGGAGAAGGAGATAAGGGGACCTCGAAACACTTCAGTTTTTCGAGGTCCCCATAAATGCGGTCGAATAACTCGTCCTCCGTTATTTGCGGCGGATCGCCAGGATCGTCAGGTCGTCGTACTGCGGATCCTCCTGGACCCCGTGGTACATGAGATAACCGGGATTCTCGTTCTGCGGATCCGGATTGGGGCGCTTGTCGGAGCAGTATAGGCGATATTGGTCGAAATGCCGCTCCAGAAAAGCGTCGATTTTCTGATCGACGAGGACCGTTCCCTTGCCGGCTGCCGCAGGATCGCGGTACATGCGGAAGACCTTCTCCACCGAGACCAAGGCGAGGACTTTCTCCTCGAGGCTGCCTCGACACGAGGAGAAGTCGAAACTCAAGACCTCGCCGGGGACCGGGTTGTGCTGCTTCACGAGCGTATAGCTCCCCCGCGACGCGACGGCTTCGAGGATGGATGTTATACGATCATAACCGAATTCCTCGTTGTCCTGGCCGCCGGAATGGTTTTCGTGGTTTTCGCCGTCAGGAACCTCCCGGCAGGGGACGATTTTGTACGAGGAATCCCTGAAAAAGCGTTTGGCTTCGTCGATACCGTCGGTGTACAGGATGAGGGCGTCGCCGTGATCGAGTTTCCGAATCACCTGCACGAAGGGTTTCTTCATCTGGACCATGAAACTCGCCAATGGGCCGGCTGCGGGCGAGTCGGGCAGAAGTTCTTCGAGGAGCCTCCCCTGGTCCTCGTCCCAGACATGAAGTTTCCGATCACCGGCCTCGCAGAGATAGGCGAGACCCTCCTGGGAATCCCACAGTCCGAGGGTGAAGGCGGCGAAGCGGCCGACGAACTGTCGCTCCTCTATGAAGTCGTTGATCTTGTACGCGAGATCGGTCAGATCGATGGTCTTCGGCATCGCCTTCTTCCACTCGTTGAAGTAGTTGATGACCATCGTAGCGACTTGAACCATGATAAGGGCTGCGGACACGCCTTTCCCGGATATGTCGCACTTGATGAAGTAGTGGTAGCGCTCGTTGATGGACTTGAAGTCCCAGTAGTCCCCCGAGACGCCCTTCGCGCCCTCGTAGTACCCGTAGACCTCGAAGGTCTTCTCGTCCCGTCTTCCCGTCGAAAGTTTGACCTTCGAGCCCGGGGCCGGATCGAGCGGTATGAACATCTTCTGGATGCCCTTTCCGACGATGAGTTCCTTCGAGTCCTTGGCCGCCTTCACGAGCCCCTCGGTCATCTGATTGACCGTGTCGGCGAGCGTGTACAGTTCGTCGTGTGAAGCGACCTCGATGGTCGAACCCTCGAGGTCTTCTTTGTCCTCGGTGTCGCGGATTTTCTCGATTTGGGCGACGAGTTTGCGGATCGGCGTGACGATGATCGTCGAGAGGATGAACGCGCCGATGACGCCCGCCGCGAGGGCTATGGCGGCGATGATGAGCGCGCGTAATATTATATTTACAGTTGAGTCGCGGACTTCCGAGATTATCTTGTCGGTGCTGACCTCGAGCCTGACCATGCCTCTATACAGGATTCGGTCGCTGGGACGCCAGTCGAGGACGGGCTTATAGAACAGGTAGCCCGTGCTCGAGGTTGTAATATACCGGGGATCGAAGGCCGGGATCGAGCCGACTTTCGTATTCGACAACTTGAGCAGGGCTTCGCGGATTCTCACTTCGATTTGATCGGATTCCCTGTTGATCTCCGCGCGCCGTTCTTCTCCGGCCTTCCCGGGTTTGAGCGAGGCCCGTTCTTCGGCGAGTCGCGTCCTGAGCTCGAGTTCGTCTGCGATTGCGGCCCGTCCCTCTCGTTCGAGTTCCTCGGCGATCGAATCGACCAGGGGGGCGAGGGGATCGGCGCCTTCTCCTTTTTTCTTGAAGAAGGATCTGCCGAGCACATAGGAGCCCTGCGACAGCGTCGACGACTCGAGCTTCGCGTTGATGTTCGCGTCGTTGGTCGCGAAGACGACGTCCCGCGAGGCCTGTCCGTTGCCCGTGATGGTGATCGAAACCGCGCCCTCCATGGCCGCGCTCTGGTCGGGGAGGAAGGAGAGCTGGGTCACAGCCTCTTCCGTGTCGAGGAAGAACCGGCCGCCCTGGGCGGCGCTTTCCAGGAGCACGCGAGCTCTTTGCTCGAGGCCCGATCCGAGGTCCCGCGTCGTCCTGTCGACCATGTATATCCCCAGCGTCGTGGACAGCAGCGCGACCACCGATACGACGAGGAAGGTGATTGTAAGTGTGAACTTCATGCGCAGGCCGAGGCCGCGACGGCGAAGGCCGCGGGCGGCGCGCGATCTGTCTTCGATCGGCATGGGACCTCCCGTAATGAGCGCGAGCGCCTCCTTGCGGATCGTCTCGCCCTCTCGAGCGACCACGGCGATCTGCCTCGCTGCGAGGAGTATGCCGAGGGACGCAAGGAGAACAACTATGAAAACGAACAGGTCATAGATCGAGAATTTGTAGGTTTTCAAGACGGCGAATGTCGAGGGACCTTCGTAGGTCACCGTCAGGCCGTACTTGATCGTGCCCGTAGGATCGATCGAAACGTTGGGCGAGGTCCAGTACCAGCCCCGCTTCGCGTGGAAAAGTCCGATGCGATAGTTCCCGGCCTCCGCGTCTTCGAACGAGAAGCCCTCGATCATCCGGTCGGATGGTATAGAATAATCGCTCCTCGACAGCTCGCGTTCGATGTCGTAGGGCGCCTTGCCGTCGCGGTCCAGGACGACGCGTTGGATGAGGCCTTCCGCGGTAAAGCCGCGTCCTGTGATCTTGAGGGTCGTTCTGCCGAAGTCGTCTCTTGCGGCGTTCCAGAGGGTGACGGTGGTATACGGAATGAACTTGTCAGCTCGTAAGAACAAGTATGCCGGGCTCGATATATTTCCGGTGGTGTCGATCGCGGCGACAGAGAATAGATAGTATCCGTTGTCGATGTTCTTTGCAGAGTAGCGTGTCGTTGTTCCGAGCAGCATCCCGGGCGGGCTTGGGCGACCAAGCTTTTTGACAAGCTCCTCCTCGTATGATGAAAGAGCCGAGACAAGGCTCTTCGCATCGAGTCCGCGCTGCTGTGCAGGCGGAACCACGGTCTCGTCCCGCTCGAGACGGCCTGCGAATACGAAGTCCCAGGTATATCCCGCTATGTCCTCGCCCTCGGGAGGGCGCCACTCGATGTCGAAGGTGTTCGATGAAAGGAAGCCGCGATCGTCCTTCGCAGGTTCGATAAGGACGGGTGGCGGAGGCGGATTCCGTTTACGCAGATACGTCAGCTCGGCGACGGGCGAGCGGTTGCCGGCCCTGTCCTCGACCGAGACCCACAGAGTCCAGGCACCGTCCTCAGTCGCCGGGAGCCTAAGCGTCGTCTCGTCGGGACTGCGCTGTGTCCCCGTTCTCCACAGATCGGCGATAGAAGGAGGCTGGGTCCCCGCCGTATCGGAGGTCTTCTTCCATATGAATGAGTAGTTGTTGATCCCCGCGGCGCTCCTGGGGAGTTCTACACGAGCCTGTGCGAATTCATCGCGGGAACGCTTCCCGACGGTGAAGTTGAGCGGCGTGAGCCCGGGCTTCCCGACCTTCAGTACGGGGATCATGGCGACGACAGTGCTTTTCCCCGCAGTCTCGTACTGCCAGAGCGCGTAGACCCTCGACTTGAAGATGAGCGCACGCGCGAAATTCACAAGACCGGCGCTGTCGGTTCCGGATCGGAGCGACAGGCCGAGGTCTTCGGCTCGCCAGACGCCGTCGCGCAGCGTGGCGAGGACCGTGCGATTCGACTTGAGTCGGTCCTCCAGAGCGACGACCGCCGGAACCCCGCCCAGGTCCCCGCATTGGGAAAGAAGATACGATCCCGTGCCCGTATCCACGGCCGAGGCTGATTTAGGATTCAGCTGCCCCGTACTGTCCATCGTCGCGACCCAGACACGGGTCTGCGTCGCCTTGGTTTTACGACGTTCCCATGCTAAATAAAGATTACTCCCCGAGACGAAAAGCTGTGGCCGCTGGTTGTCGTAATACTCGGGGCCGGATTCGGCGCCCCCCGAGGGATCGGAGAAGTCTGTAATGGTCCGGGCAGGCGACCAGGAGACGCCGCCGTCGCCCGAGGTCTTCGTCATGAGCGCGTAGCGGGATGATAATTTCTCATCACCGAGGATGAAACTCTGGAATACGACTATATCGCGTCCAGCCCGCGGTATCGAGAAGGGGGCGAAGTTCATGACAAGGCCCTCGTCGGGACCGACTATCGGTTCGAAGTCGGTCCACGAAGTTCCGTCGCGGCTGGTCGATGAATAGATGCTCACACTGCTCAAGGCCTCGCCAAGGAGCGAGGAGGAGTCCTCCGACGTGTTCGATTTGCCCTGGGTGGCAAACACGATCCACCCGCCCTTGGCGCTCGGATAGATGCGCGGCGCGACCGAGGTGACCCGGGACTCGATGGCGCCCGCGGATGAAAAGCTCGCTCCCCCGTCGCGCGACAGAAACACGTCGATGCGGGTGCCCGAGGCCGAAACCGCCACCGCGATCCGCCCGTCCTGTGCCATCGCGGCCGAGAAAATCATGGGCGGGGTGGAACCGGTCATACTGAAGGTGTACGACGATGATGTGACAGAACCGGTCTTCCATTCATCGCCCTCGAAGCGGGCGCATCGGATCTGCGCCGATCCCGTGTCTCCCGATATGCGGGATTCCTGCCAGATCGCGACGGGGCCGTTTGCCGCCGCGAAAAAAATGGGAAAGCGGCCTTCACCGAGCGACTGGGGGAGTTCCCAGAATTCCGCCGCGACGGGGAGGGTGCATAATAAACCGAGGAGGGCCGCCGCAAGCACACGAGCCGCCGGCAAAGTTCTCATGCGGATCACGGATAGCCCAGCACTTTCAGCTCGTTGTCGAGCCTGAGAACTTCGCGCGAGCGCTTGTTCGGATCGGAAAGGAGCCTGTTGAGCGTATCCCGGGCCTGGTTGTAGCGTCGCGCCGCGTACTCGCGCGTCGCCTGATCGAGGATGGCGCGGTCCGCGATGCCCAATACGATATCCGCTTCCTTGCCCTTGAGGATATTGATTTCCCGAAGCAGGGCGAGGGCTTTTTTGTTGGTCTTGTCGATGTTCAGGGCGGCGTTGAGTCGTTTTTCCGCTTCGGCCTGGTCGTCCTTGCGTCCCGAAGTCAGAAGTTTCTCGGCCTGAGCGACGAGGGACGCGGCCTGCGCGAGTTGCTCCTTCGACAAGGGCGCAAGCCGGCGTCCGACCGCGACCTCGGCTTTTTCGAGCGCTGCCTTGAGACCCGGATAGCTCGGTTCCATCTTGTACAAATCCGCGATTCTCGAATACCCCGATGCGGGATCTGTGTCGAGGAGGGCGATGGCCTCCGAGACGCGCCGCGGCAGTGACAAACGATACGCCTCCGTATCGGTCGCTTTGAGTATCTGCAGATTCAATAGGCCCGCCTCGGCGTTGAGGGGAAAGGCTCTCGTGACAAAGGCGAGGTTCTGCTTGGCGGTGTTGAACGCGGCGGCGGCACCGGCCTCGTCGCCGGATTTCTTCAAGTCGGCGCCGCGGAGGTAGCTCTTGCGCGCCTCGGAAAGATAATTCGATATCTCGTAGTAGAGCGCGTCGCCCTGTCGCACTTCGCGCTTGTTGTTGGTGTCGCTCGCCTGTCTCACGAGGTTCTGCCAGTATTTCACTTGTTCCTGTTCGGCCTTGAACTCATCGTACCATATCTCCTGGGCGCTGTTCAAAGATTCGGCGGCGAGATCGAAGAGGGTCTGGTCGTAATATTTTTGTCCCTCGCCGAGGAGGCGGAAGGTCTCGTCGACCACGAAATCGTTTCGCGCCAGGTTGATCGCGTTTCTGGTCTCGCTGATTCTTTTTTGATACTCGTCCCAGGTTGCGGCGATGAAATCCGCGTTGGCCGATGCAAGCACAAGCTCGGTCGCGTCGCCGACGAGCGAGAGGGCGTCCGCGAATTCCTTGCGGACGGCCGCGGTCCGCGCGCCCGTGCCCTTGTCCAGCTTTATGAGGTTTTTGGCGTTCGCGAGTTTCGAATCGGCCGAATCGAGGCTCCGTTTCGCGTTCTCAAGGGAGTCTCGCGCGTACTTTTTCCGTTCCTCGGCACGGGCGAGGGATGCCTCGCGCCGCTTTTGAAGCGCGCTCGTCCTGTCGACGACGGCCTTGATTTTCGTACGTGCGGCCGCGAAGTCGCTTCGTCCGCGGAGAGCCGAATTCTCAGCGTCGGCCCGGGCGAGACTTCCGCCGGCCCAGCTTGAAAGGGCCTGCAGCCGTTGCAGTTCCGCCTGCAGAAGAGTCGATGCCGTGCTCGGCGAGGGGTCCTTGAACCCGACCCTGTCCGGCCTTGTCGAAACCGTCCCCTCGATGAGGGCCTCGGCCGCGGCCACGGCTTTCTCGCGCGCGGCGATCTCCTGCTCCAAAAAGCCGCCCTCGATGCGGAATATCGCCGTCGCGGTGTCATACTCGGCCCCGAGCGCCTCGTCGCGGGCCGCGGCGAGCTTGGCGGCGTAGGCCGCGCGGACCGTTTCCGCCCGGCTCTCTCCTCCGGCGGCAGCCGTTTTCGCAAGAGCCGCGAGTTCGCTTTCGCGCCGGGCCTCGGCGGCTATCGCATCTTCGATTGTACGGATCTCGGTACGGTACGACTCGAGGCTTGAGCGCGCAGTCGCCACCGCTTTCTCGTTCGCCGAAGATTCGGCTGGGCTTGTCGTTTCACTCGCGACGGCGACTGCGACGCTCGTATAGGCCGAGGCGTATGCGGCGGATTTGGCCGCGACACTCCTGAGCGACTCGATGAGCGAGGCGAGTCTCGACGCGGCCTGAGCCGTCTGGGCCTCATGCTTGAGCCGTGCATCGGCCGATGCAGCCGCCGCGATATGCGATCGTATGGCGGAAAGATCCGGGACGAAGTCCGACTGCGGCATGGTCTTCCGCCACGAGAGGACGTAGGAGGCCGTAGTGTACAGGGCCGCGGCCCTGTCGTAGGCCGAACGCGCGTTTGAAAGATCCCCGGCTGCATAGGCCGTCTCGCCGGCGGCATAGGCTGCGTCGAGTCCGGCCTGGGCCGCCGCGTCGAGACCGCCGAGAAGCGCGTCCCACTGGGCGATCAACACTCCTCCCAATCCCTCGGGAAGTCCGTGTTCGGCGCTCGGTTTTCGCTCGGCGCTCAGATTGTCGGACCTCCCGCGGATAAGAACGTCGAGGACGGCGAGGTACTGATACTCGATCGGCGAGTGATCGGTCTTGGGTATTGTCTGATAGATGGCGTTGATGCGCGCGGCTGCTGAAAAAAGTCCCGATCGAAGGTTTTCGAGCTGAGCCAGGGCCGATTCGGCGGCGGGGATAGCCGCGTTGATGCTGTCGATCTTCCCCGATTCGAGCGCGAGTCTGAGCGCGTTGATCGAACTGTCCAGCTGATTCTGCAAGGCCGCATACGAGTCCGGGGCCGCCTTGGCGAATCCCGCTTCGCGCGAGACTGCGCTCAATGTTATTTCATCATAACCTGCATAGTCGAACTCTGGTTTGAAAAGTCCGAAGCCTTCTGTGTATTTTCTCATGGCCTGGAGGTAGCGGCCCGAATCGATGAGGACGCGGGCCTCGCTCATGAGGCGTTTCAAGGTATCCTGGTTGACCAGGGCGAGGGATGTCTCTTTTAGATAATTGATCGTTTTTTTCGAATCCGGGTTGTTCCGGTCGAGTTCGTCGAGTTCCTGAAGCCTTTTGACGACCTCGGTGTTGAAGGCGGGATCCGCGCGGTTTTTCTCGTCCACGATGTAGTCGTAGAGCTTGCGGCTCATCGCGTTGTACTTTTCGCGAACCTCGTTGATTTTTTTTATGCGTTTCTGCGCTTCATCGGCTCGTTGAGGGTTTTCCCGCCAGAATCGAGTCGCGTCCTCGAAAGCCTCGTTGTATCTTTGATTCTGAATATTATCGTCGGCCTTTTTGAGGAGAACATCGCCGATGCGTCTTTTTATGGCCTCTGTTTTCTTGGGATTCGAGATGAGAAGCCGGCGTAGAAGGTCTATGGCCTCTTCGAAGCGTTTTTGCTCGACGAGAAGATCGACCGGGGCGAAGATATCCGCGCTCTGTCCTGCGGACCACAGCGCCTGTCCCGCCGCCAGGAGAATTAGCGCGAGGACGAGTATCAGCGACTTTCTGGGCATGGGGATGGGCCGGTACCTTCCTCTTTCTTCTCGGTATACAATGGAGCCCGCCGGCATCGGCAAATCGAGCTTCCTTCTATTTTCGGCCCCAATCACCCTTAATTGAAGGAAGATCGACGCCAGGGAAGCTCTAAAAACCCGGTTGGTTTTTAGAGCTTCCGTACAATTCCCTTATGGGAATTGCTTTTATCTAAGGTCGACCTCGAAAAACTGAAGTTTTTCGAGGTCCCCGGTATATAGAAATCCCCGGGGCCTCATAGTATACTTTTAAGCAAAGATGAAGCGGTATAGCGTCGTTTCTGCTCTCATACTCTCGGCTTTCTTTGCGGCCCGGGCCCAGGGAACGTCCGATATATACTATATCATCTCCAATATACTTAACATCGATCAAAACGCCGGGCGCACGACCATGCGCTCCCTCCTCGTGCCCATGGGAGGCCTCGCCGAAGGCATGGGCGGGGCCTATACCGCCGTCGCCGCCGACTCCTCGTATTTCGAAGTCAATCCCGCCGCCTCGAGCAGCCTCGAGTTCACGGAACTATCGGTCTTTCACAACAACTGGATAGCCGACACCAAGATCGAGGCTGCCGTCTATACCATACGATACAAAAACCTCGGCTTCGGCGTGGGCGGCAAATGGTTGTACCTCCCGTTTACCGCCATGGACGAGTACGGCGATCCCTCGGGCGCCGGGTACTACTCGGAATCGATGGCCGGCTTCAACGTTTCGTACAACTTTTTACCCGGGTTTTACTTCAGCGGAATCTCGGCTGGCGCGACCGGCAAAATCGCGTACCGATCCATGCCCGCGATCGACTCCGGCTACACCGAGGGCAATTCGGCTCTCGGCATCATGCTCGACCTGGGCCTCCTCACGCGCTTTAACTTTCTCAAGTTCTATTCTTCGAGAACCAAGAACTTCTCCCTCGGCCTGACGCTAAAAAACCTCGGACCTCCGGTTCAAGGGGATCCTTTGCCGACCGTCGCGACTTTCGGGCTTTCGTATCGTCCCATCCGCCCTCTTGTCGTGGCGGTTGACGTTTCCAAGCCCGTCGATCTGGTCGATCTCTCCAAGTCCGAGTCGCTGTATATAGCGGCGGGGACTCTTCTGCAGATAACCGATTTTTTCGATTTTCACGGCGGGCTCATGATCAAAGGCGGGAATCCGAGGATATCCGTAGGATCGAGTTTCGACATAGAGCTCGCGCGGATAATCGTGAATTACACGCTCGATCTGACGACCCAATTCGCGCCGCTCAACCGCATCTCTATACAAGCGGTTTTCTCCCTCGGAGACATGGGCAGGGCGGATCTTTTAAAACGTGTCGATTCCTTGTATCTTTCGGGGCTCGAGGCGTATACGAAAGGTTCGGTCGACGAGGCGATCTCGCTCTGGAACGAGGCCCTCGCCCTCGACCCGTATTTCGATCCCGCACGCGAGAGCCGCGACGCGGCGAAGGCCTCGATGCAATTGAAACAGACCATGTCGGAGCTCATGAAGATCAAGCCCGGCGAATAAAAATCCAGGGGGGAGTGTTTGATTGCGACGATCGCGCGGATTCTGAGTGTTGCGGTGCTGGTCTATATGTTCGTCTGCATCGCACGGATCTTCATGTCATGGATACCGCAGCTCGATTCCGGCGCTGCGGGGAGGATCATCCGATCGCTCTCCGAGCCCTATCTCGCTTTGTTCAGAAGAATCAAGGCCCTGTCCGCAGGCGCCCTCGATTTCAGCCCCATCGTGGCCATCGCGGTGCTCGCCGTCGCCAACGATCTACTGACGCGGATCGCGGTCTCGCTCGGCATTTCGCTCGGCCTCGTGCTCGGACTCATCGTGAGCGCAGCCTGGTCCGCGCTGGCTTTTTTCCTGTCCTTTTTCGCGGTCTGCGCCCTCGCGAGGCTCGTCGCCTATGCAGCACGGTGGAACTCCCTGCACCCGCTCTGGCGGGTCGTCGACGCGATGCTCAATCCCGTCCTCTACCGGATAAACCGTGTCCTGTACCGAGGACGGTTCGTGACCTACCTCCAGGGTCTGATCACGGGGCTAGTCATTCTTCTCGCCCTGTATTTCCTGGGTCGCATTTTCATAGGGCTCGTCGTCGCCCTTCTTTTCAGGCTTCCACTATGAAGGGGTTTCGATGATGCTCAGCGCACGGCAGCGCAGTCGACTGTCCTCGCTCGCCCACGAGAGCTCATGCCTCGCCTCGGTGGGCCGAGCCGGTCTTACCGAGACGCTGGTGTCGCGCATTTCCATTCTGCTCGATCAGCACGAGCTTGTTAAGATACGCTTGTCGGGCGATACTGCCGAAGAACGTCGGATGCAGGCCGAGGATCTCGCCTCGCGCACGAAGAGCGATCTCGTCAGGGTGATCGGCAAGGTCGCGCTTCTGTATCGAGAGCATCCCGATCCTGCGGCGAGGAAAATCGATATCGGTTTGTGAATAGTTGATATATTTTGATATCTTATACAGAAATGCGCTCCATCGGCGCGCAGGAAAGGCGGTAGTTCGATGTCAACCGAAGTCCTTCAAAGTTCAACAAACGGAAATCCGCACGGGAAACGGCGCATGCCACCCATGCTGCGCATCATAGGGGCGCTTCTCCTTTGCGCCCTCGTCGTCGTCGCCTGTGTCGAGTCGGTTCCGGCCGGCCCGGTCATCCCCCTCGTCCCGACAGACGCCGTAGCGGCAGTCATCGTGGAGTCGCCCTATAAGCTCTTCTCGTCCTGCGACGCTTTTTGGAAAGCCGGCGGCTTCGACGCACTTGCGGGCCTCGGACTCGAGGATCTGCTGAAGAGTGTGGTACCGAATGCCGAGCAGGCGGCGAAGGTCCTCGACTTCGCGCGGCCCTGGGCCCTTGTGTTGCTTCCCTCGGATTCACCGAAGGACGTAAAATACTCGCTCTTCATCCCCTACCGCTCGGATCCCGAATCCTTCCTGGCAACCCTCCTCGGCTCTTCGTCTCCGCTTAAGGTCGCGGCCAAGGCCAAGAGCTATGTCATGCTCTCCGACGGCCAAAGTACCCCGGCATTCCCGGCCGCAAAGACAATCGATACCAAGGCTCTCGCGCGCTATCCGGCCGGTTCGGTGAAATTATGGGGTGATGTGAAACGCCTTGCCGCCATCCTCAAGGATTCTTACACACCGATCGAAGACGCGATGCGAAATTACCTCGCGGATCCTTCAAAGCCGAAATCCGTTCCGGATCTCATGAAAGATCCCGATAAGATGGTTAAAACGATGATCGATTCGCTGACGAAGCTGTTTGATCAGATCGACAGCGCCGACGCGGCGCTCGTCGTGAACGCCGACGGCATGACGATACGCAGCGGGGCCAAGGCGGGAAACGGTTCAGATATCCAAAAGCTCTTGGCCAAGGCCGCCAAAGGAGGCTCGGCCCTCGACTGGGTCTCCCAGGTGGACTCATCAGCGCTCTACGGTCTTTCCTGGGCCATGAACTACGCCGACAGTATCGAAGTGCTGAAGAAGTACTTGCGGCCCGTATATGAATCGATGGGCTTCGACAAGACGACTATCGACGCTCTGTTCAGGTTCGAAGACAAGTACAGCAAGGTTGTCGGCGATCGGGGCGCCTTGTCCTTCGATCTCGATATCGACATGTCCACCATCGCCAATGCCGGCTCGCTAGATTCTACTGATACCAAGGCCTTGGCTGAGTTCATGAAAAAACTGTTCTCCTTCAAGCTCGGCGCTGTCATGGAGGCGAAGGACGAGGCGACGTACCGTACGCTCATGCGCGGATTGGGGAAGGACCCCGATCTGAATGCCTTCTCAAAACTGTATTCAAACATGTTCGGCCTGGATCTGGCCTTCACCAGCGAGGAGAAAAAGGACGGTTCCTTCTCGTACATCGAAATCGGCTTCTCCATGAAGGTAAACGATCCTTCGAAGCTCGGCTTCGGCGAAAGCATGTCGAAGAGCGACAAGGAAGCGTTCGACACCTTGGTTACGACGATTGGATCTATGTTCAAGATTCGTTGCGCCGTCTCGGGCGGTAAATGTTTTATGACAATCGGCGACGTGGCGGCGCTCAAAACCTTGATGTCCCGCAAGGCCGCACCTGCGAGCCTCGTATCGCTCCCCTCATACGCCGCATTCTCGAAGATGCTGCCGAAAAAACCGGTCTGCATCCTGTCGATATCGGCGGCGAGGCTGGGCGAGATGTTGTCCGGAATTTCTTCAGCCACGGGCGAGACCGACTCTGAAGCCGCTATGCTCGCAAAAATCGATGGCCTGAGCACGTGGTACTTTTATTTGTCGGTTCTCGACGAATCGAGCGCCGAAGCGGGCTTCTTCATTCCGATCTCCGATATCCGCGGCATCGCCGAGTACTCGGTCAAGATGAATGCGCAGAGTGCTCTGAACGGAGATGATGCCTGAGCTCAAATACCGATCGGATGGAGGGGGCAGGGCGGGTTTCCTCCATGCCTGAGGCAACCAGGCCCGGAGTCGGCACGACTGCGGCCGACTCCGAAGCCCTCGACCGCACGGCCAGGGCCTACGGCCGTTTGTACTCGATCATCGCGCGGCTCCGTGGCCCCGGGGGCTGCCCCTGGGACCGGGAGCAGACTCCCAAGAGCCTGAGGAGCGCAGTCCTCGAGGAGGCCTATGAACTCGTCGAGGCAATCGACGAGGAGGACCCTCTTCACATCGCCGAAGAGATCGGAGATAGCGCCCTTCTCGCTTCCATGATCGCGTACATGCATGAAGAGCGCGGCGACTTTTCCGTGGCCGACGCGGTCAACGGGCTCTGCGACAAGCTCATCCGCCGTCACCCCCATGTCTTCGGCGATTCGGACGTCGACACTCCCGAAGCCGTCATCGCACAGTGGAACGAAATCAAGGTGAAGGTCGAGGGCAGGAGGAAAAAGGATTCTCTCGTTGACGAGGTCCCGCGATCGCTGCCTCCGCTCGAGCGCGCCTATAAACTACAGAAAAAAGCGGCCAAGGTCGGCTTCGACTGGTCGCGGCCTCGGGAGGTCTGGGCCAAGGTTCGTGAGGAACTCGGCGAGGCGCGCGCGGCCTTCGAAGCGCTCGAATGCGAACTGAAATCGGCCGAGGAGAGCTGCGATCGAGCAGCCCATGAGAAGGAGAGGGCTGCGCTCGAAGAGGAACTCGGCGACCTTCTGTTCGGAGCGGTCAACCTCGCGCGTTTCCTCGACGTCGATCCCGCGATCGCGCTCAGTTCCGCGGTCGAGAAGTTCTCTCGCCGCTTCCGCCATGTCGAGAGGCGGATGGCCGAACTGGGTAAGGCTCTTTCGGCCGAAAACATGGACCTCATGGACGGTTTTTGGGAAGAAGCGAAGCGTTCGGAGCGTTCTTGAGCCTGTCTCGAAGCTTGTTTCAAGCTAGGCAATCTTGTTTGTGTCGATTATCTCGCGCAGAGCCCGGACTTCGGCCTTCAAGGCCGCCTGATCCTGGGCCGAGCCGATCAGGACAAAACTGCCCATTTTGGGGTCAAGTTCGGATTGTTTGAACAAGGCGATTCTTTTCCGCCATTCCGCTATGGACTTCTCGATCCCGACGGCCTGTCCGCTTCGATCGATGCAACGGGCGATAAGCAAAGCAGCGTATGAACTGGCATTTTCGAGAGCCTTCGTTGCCGTTTCCGGAGCTTCCGATGGGACATCCTCCCAGGCGAGACGGATAAAGGGATGATCTGTCGCCGTCGCGAGCGAGAGCGCCGAGGGGTAATCGTCGACCGAGGTGTGTTTGCCCAGAGAAAGGCAAATCGTTATACCAAAAGAAGCTGCAAAATCACCGAGGCGGCGCAGTTCGCCCGCGATCTGCGCGGTATCAAAACTCCTCACAAGTTCTTTCGTAGGACCGTAGATTCGCACGACAGGCGCATACAGGGCTGACGCGGTTTTTAGGATCACTTCGAAGCGTTTCAGTTCTTTGTTTTCCGAGCAGGCTTTATAGAGCGAGGCATAGGACGAGAGGGTCAAACCCCCTCTCAGCGTCGCCATCATCGCACGTTCCGCTGTTTTTATGTCGCCGGGCTGGATATGGGCGTCCGCTGCCCACTCGACTGCGTCGAGTTCTGCATCACGTGCGATGGAGATGACTTCGTCGATAGTAGAAGCGAGAAAGGCTGAGGAGCATAGACCGAGGCGGATCATACCTGCGTCATACTATTCAAGATGCCGGTCCTTCTCAAGAGCTACCTTGGAAACCGCGATCTGGCGCAGCGTTTGCAACGCAAGCGCAAGCGATCGCAAAGCCACGTTCAAACGCGACCGACTTTTGAACGTGGCTCAAGATGAAAGAAGGCATTGTGAGGTGCACCTTCGGTTCCTCGAAGACTGTTGCAGATATGACCCAACAAGGTTCGAGGAATCCTTTTTTTCTTCTGGAAAGCTATATGGAAATGCCTATACTTTGACCTCAAGGTTTCAGTACGGGATACAAAAAAAGCTCTTGACAGGAACAAAAAAGAGAGTACAGTAATAAACCGGTTAATTAAACCGGTTCAATTTAGGAGGTTGACGATGAAGAAGGTTATCTCCATCGCTCTGTGCCTTGCCCTTGTGGCTGGTCTCGGCTTCGCACAAGTGAAGCTGACGATTTGGACGCAGGAGGGTACGGCCGAGAATGCGTTCCAATTCGTACAAGAGCTGGCCACCAATTACAGCAAGGCTAATCCGAAGGTAAGTATTGAAGTATTGAACAAGGAGACCGAGGCTCTGCGCGAGGACTTTCAGACTGCCGCCCTTGCGGGCAATTCGCCGGACCTTCTCTGGACGGTCAGCGATCATGCCGGTCCCTTCGTGGCTGCGGATCTCATCCAAAGTGTCGATAAGCTGGTCGATCTGAAGCTGTATGCGGATGCAAGCGCGGTTCGGCTGGACGGGAAAACCTGGGGCATCCCCATCAGTTCGGGCAACCACCTCATGCTTCTGTACAACACCGATCTGGTGAAGACGCCTCCGAAGGACACGGACGAGCTTATCAAGATGGCGGCCGATCTCAACAAGAAAGGCATAATCCCGCTTACCTTCAACCAGACCGAGCCCTTCTGGCTCGTGCCCTGGCTCGGCGGCTATAAGGGATCGGTCTTCGCCGCAGACGGCAAGACCCCGACCCTCGATACGCCGGCCATGGTCAGCGCCTTGACGCTGCTGCAGGACCTCAAGTTCAAGTACAAGGTTCTGCCGGCTGAAGCGAACTACGACACCGCCGACGCGACGTTCAAGGAAGGAAAGGCCGCCATGATCATCAACGGCGACTGGTCCCTGGGCGATTACAAGAAGGTCATGGGAAGCAAGCTCGGAGTCGCGCGGATTCCGATGGTCAAGGGCGGCACATGGCCCGCCCCCTACACCGCGGGCAAGTTCTTCATGATCCCCTCCGGCCTGGACAAGGCGAAGCTCGCCGCGGTCGTGGACTTCATCAAGTACGCGACGAACAAAGAGAATCAGCTGCTCATGTTCACCAGGCTCACGCGTCTGCCCGCGCTCAAGGCCGCAGCCGCCGACAAGGTGGTGACGAGCGATCCGATCACCAAGGCCTCGGCCGAGCAGATGACGGTCGGCGTCGGCATGCCCTCGGTTATCGAGATGCGCGCGGTATGGGACGCCATGAAGCCCGAGATGATCAAGGTGCTCGCCAACTCGACGACGCCGGCCGCCGCGGCAAAGGCCATGCAGGCCGCGGCTCTGGCGGGAATCAAGGCTCTGAAGTAGTATTCTTCTGATGTGCCGGTGCATCCGCATGAGCTTCCACGGTGGAAGCTTCTCTGCGGATGCACCAGATACAGGCGCGATTCGGAGGCATGATGGCCAATCTCACTCCGGAATTCGTCTTAAACAGCCTGGGCAATGTCGGTGCGACGATTCTTGCGGTCGTCCTCGCCGTCTTGGTACTCGAAGTCGCGCTCTGGCTTGTGTTCGGCAAGTGGCTCAAGAGCAGATACGCGCTCCCGATTATGCTTCTAACGCCGGCGGCGATCGGGCTCGCTGTCCTCATCGTGTATCCGCTTTTGTACGAACTCAGGCTCGCCTTCAGCAATATGTCCATACGCCGCTTCAAGAATCCGACTTTCGGCCTGGCCCAGGGCTGGGAGAATCTTAAACTCATTTTCACCGAGCCGGTGTTGAAACAGGCGAGATTTTTCCCCATCCTCGGCAGGACCTTTCTGTGGACCTTCATTCAGGTCACTTTCCATGTGACGCTGGGTCTCGGGCTCGCGCTTCTTCTGAACCGGAAAATAAAGTTCAGAGGCCTCTTCAGGACCCTCCTCGTCTTCCCCTGGGCCGTGCCCCAGGTCGTTGCGGTCCTCGCCTGGCGGGGCGAGTTCAATTTCCAATATGGTTATATAAATATTATTCTGAGGAGCCTGGGGGTCGAGACGCCCCCCCAATGGCTCACCGATCCCGTGTGGAACTATGTCGCGGTCAATATCGTGAACATCTGGCTCGGAGTCCCCTTCATGATGGTCACGCTGCTCGGGGGGCTTCAGAGCATCGATTCGACCTTCTATGAGGCGGCCGAGATCGACGGCGCGAGTTCCTTCCAGCGTTTCCGCGCCATCACGCTGCCTCTATTGAAACCGGTGATGACGCCGGTCGTCATCCTCGGTGTGATCTGGACATTCAACAACTTCAATGTTCCGTATCTGGTCAATCAAAACGAACTCGAGACTTCGGATATCCTGGTGACGGCGCTTTTCCGCGCGGCCTTCGAGTACAACCGATATGGCTTCGCAGCGGCCTTCGCGCTCGTGATCTTCGTAATTCTCCTGGCGCTGACCATTCTGTATATGCAGGTGACCGAGTTCAAACCTGTCATGAAAGCCGGGCTTTCGATTGCGGCAGGCGAGGGACGTCGTTCCGGCAAAAAAACTCAGGGAGGCGCACGATGAAGACCGATCCTCTTGCCTGGCTTTTCAAGCGGACGCGGAACGGCAGTCCGATCGGAATCGCCATGACCTATCTTGTGCTTATCCTCGCCTGTATCGCGGCCGTCTATCCGATACTCCGCGTCGCCTCGGTCTCGCTGAGGCCGGGCGATCGTCTTTTGTCGACGGACCTCTCGATCATACCTCCCGACGCGACGCTCGATAATTACCGCGCCGTTCTTCAGGACACGAAGTTCCCGAATTGGCTGTGGAACTCGCTCGTCATCACGCTTTCCACCTCCTTTATCGGCGTCATGATCGCCTCCACCAGCGCCTACGCCTTTTCGCGCTGGAATTTCAGGGGGAAGAAGGCCGGCCTCATCTTTCTCTTCGCGACGCAGATGATCCCCGCGGCGATGCTGATGATCCCCTTGTACATTCTCGCAGCCCGCCTCGGCCTCATAAACACCTGGAGGGGCCTCGTCATCGCCTATTCGGTGACCGCGGTGCCCTTCAGTATTTGGATTCTCAAGGGGTATTACGACACCATCCCGACCGAGTTGGAAGAGGCGGCGATGATCGACGGCGCGAGCCGCATGGGGGCCTTCCTGAAGATCATCCTGCCCCTCTCGACGCCCTCGCTCGCGATCGCCTTCCTTTTCAACTTCACCCAGGTCTGGAACGATTATCTTCTTGCCAGGATCATGCTGCAGCGCGAGGAGATGTTCTTCTGGACCCAGGGTATCCGAACTTTCGCGGACAATTTCCGAACGCAGTGGGGTCTCTATTCCTCGGCCTCGCTCATCGTTTCCATCCCGGTCATGGTGCTCTTCCTCGCATCGTCCAAGTACCTCATTTCCGGACTGACGGTGGGCTCGGTGAAGGGATAGGACCGATTCTGCTGCGCGCGGCACAAGTCACATAAGGGAACCTCGAAAAACTTCAGTTTTTCGGATTTCCCATAGTCGTAACGGGCATCTCCGCACAAAAACCGCGCCGTACCGCTTTTCGCACCCTGCCCGCGCGCCTATACTTGAGTGTATGCCTCCACTTTCCCCCGCTGTTCTTCAGAAGGCTCGGCGCAGTTTCTTTTTTTTCAACGCCCTCAATTCCGTTTCATTTCTTCTCGTTTCCGGAAGTCTGATAACGCTGTACGCCCTCAGTCTCGGGGCCTCGAACGCGGTCATCGGCGTGCTCAACGCCTTCGCGTCCGCCACCTTCTTCCTCCTCCCCCTTGGAAAACGCCTTGTGCGCAACAGGCCGATCATCGAGGTGTTCGGCCGCGCCTGGCTGTGGCGCTATGTTTCCATGGCCCCCGCCCTTCTCGCGCCCCTCTTGTCGAGGCTAGGCGCACAGGGCGCGGCGATCGCCACGATACTGGTCGGCGTCGCCCTCTTCAATGCGCTGCGCGGCGTCGGCATGATCGGGAACAACCCCGTGCTCGCGCATCTCGCCGACGGCGGCCCCGGCGGAAAGCGCTCCGACCGCGGTGCCTTCTTGGTCAACGCACAGATCGCCGCCTCGGTCGCCGGCATGATCACGAATCTCATCGTCGCCCTGTCCATCGGAAGGAACGCACCGTCCTGGGCCTTCGCGCTCGCCGTCGGCGTCGGCATTGTGTTCGGCCTCTGCGGCACCTTCATCCTCATGAAATCCGTGCCCGAACCGGAGGGCTATAGGCCCGAACGTTCGGAAGGACTGTGGAAAAACGCCCGTGAGGCTCTGAAGGAAAAACCCTTCCGCGTCTTCATCGAAGTGTTCTTCTTCCTCGCCTTCGCCGCCGGCATGGCGCGCTCGTTTTTGCCCGTCTACGCGAAAAATGTGTTCGGCCAGGGCGACGGTGCGGTCATGGCGTATTCGCTCGTCGGAAGCGTAGGTTCTCTCGCCATGGGACTCCTCACCAGGCTGCTTGTGGACAGGCTCGGCGCAAAACCGCTATATGTCATCTTCACCGCAGTCGCGGCCCTGAGCCTTGTGCCCATACTGGCGGCCCCCGGGCCGCTCGGTTTTTTCGCAGGGCCCTTCGCGGCGGCCTTCATGCTCGGCTTTGTGAACTTCTTTTCGAGCTTCGGCTTTTCCGGCGAGGAGAACGCGGCGCAAACCTACTTTTTTTCGCTCGTCAGGCCGGAACGGACACTCGATCTGGGGGTTATCTACTACCTCGTCTACGGCCTCGGGGGGACGCTCGGCTCCTCGCTCGGCGGTCTCGCGCTCGACGCGTTGTACGACGCAGGTTTGTCCGAGGCTCTTGCCTTCCGTATTTTCTACGGGTTTGTATGTGCAGCCATTGTCGCGGTTTTGTTCCGCATGTCGCATCTTGTGCGGCTCGGATCGGTCTCCGTGCGTGAGTCCCTCGGGGTACTGCTCTCGATTCGCGACCTGCGCACCTTTAACCTCCTGTCGCGTCTGGAGAAATCGGGCGATCCCGAGGAGGAGATCGGTCTTATCCACGAGATCGGAGAGGACGCCCGCGGATCCGCTTCCGACGCAGCCTTGGACAGCCTGCTCGAGTATCTTTCCTCGCCGCGCTTCGATGTGCGTGCCGAGGCCCTGCTCGCTATCGAAAACATGGGACAGTTGAGTTCGGAGGCGGTCGATGCGCTCCTCGTCGAGGTCGAGCGTCAGCCGTATACGACCGCCTATCTCGCGGCGCGCATTCTCGGAAAATCCTTGAGTTCGCAGACCCGCGGCGCCGAGCCGGACCAAAGACGGGAGCGGGTTCTGCCCGTGCTCAGAAAAGCGGCGAGGGCCGAGGACTACATGC
>CAZXXZ010000023.1:0-36982 GCA_964644505.1 uncultured Treponemataceae bacterium
AATCATACCATGGAAATCAGGCTTTTATTTCAAATTGTTTTGGACACTACTGATTTATTCTCAAACATTACCAAGATATTACCTCTGTAGTACTTTTTTTGCGGAAAGATCGAGTCGGACCGGCAAAGGGTTGCCTCCGTTCAGATAGTTCCATGTTTTTCTCCATTTCCCCGGCGGCATTCCTTCATGGGAGCGGAATACCTCATAAAATCGCTGAGTTGTTCCAAAGCCCGATGCTGATGCCACATCTTCGATTGTGTAATCTGTTTCTCGCAAGAGGCGCTTGGCTTTTGCAAGCCTGAATCTGAGAATTTCATCATGGATGCCGATTCCGAGAGCGGCCTTGAATCGTTTTTCCAGGGTACGCCTCGATGCAGGGACGACCTCGAGAATGTCCGATACATCTATACCCTCTTCGGCTTTTGTGCGGATAAATGTCACAGCCTGCGAGACTAGGGCGTCGTCACAGGCGTAGATCCGGGTGGATGCGCGTTCGACTACTTCTTTGGGTTGAACAACTGTAGTACGAGTGGCGGGCGTATGGCCGTTAAACGCCGCTTCCAAGGCCTGAGCGGCTCTAAAACCTATCGCCTCGCAGTCGAGCATGATGCTTGAAAGGCCTGGGCCTGCAAGTTCGCAGAGAATGTCCTCATTGTCCACACCGAGCACGGCCATGGATTCGGGTATGGGAATGCCGAGTCGATTTGCCGTCTCGGCGGCACGAAGTCCTGTGGTGTCATTACAGGCGAATAGGCCGAATGGCCTTGTGAGTTGTAAGAGGAAACTTTCGAGTGACTTCCGATTTTTCGCCTTGTTTCTTTCGTGGTCGCCACAGTTTTCCCACCACTGTAGAGATTTCTCGAAGATAGGCAGATTGATCTGTGATTCGTGGCGAGTGGTTTTGCCTAGGCTAAGAGCGGCTCGGTGTTCTGAAATAGCCCGAATAAACCCTTCGCGCCGCAAGTCCGACCAGCGGGTTCCTGCAACTCCAAGAAAAGCGAAATTGGAAAGCCCGCAGCCAATGAGGTGCAGGGCTGCATTATACCCTGTTGTGTAGTCGTCATTGGTAACCTTAGCTATAGTCGGCCTCTCATAAGCCCCAGCGACATCTATGACGGGTATTTTCAAAGCCGCGAGTCGATCTGCCGTCAGGCTGTCTTCGATCCGGGCGATAACACCGTCGCCTTTCCAGGTGAGAATGTCTTCGAGACGGCTGAACATCCAGCCTGAGCCGAAAATGCGCCAATCTTTTTTTGTCCGCGCATAACGGACCACGCCCCGGGCGATTCCGTGCTCGTAATAGTCCGATAAACCCATGTAGAGGGCGACTTTGCGCATAATTGGATAAATAGTACGCATTTTGCGTATTGTTGAGCAAGCCGTCCCTGTCTAGGCTCGATACCGAAACACCGGATTGTCCGGCGATCGCCGAAGGATAAAGGAGGGCGGATATGGAATACACGTTTCCAAAGGCAAAGGAGTCGATACCAAAAGCCGGGAAAGACGATCTTATAGTGATAGCGGGTGCGGGAGGATTTATCGCAGGTAATCTGGCCGCTTACTTCAAAAGCAAGGGATTTAACCGTATCCGTGCGATCGACAAAAAGCCGCTGTATGAATGGTACCAGACGGTCCCGGGTGTCGAGAGTTTGTGTCTCGATCTGTCCATCGAGGAGAATTGCAAACGAGCCGTCGAGGGCGCGTTTGAGGTATACAATCTTGCGGCCGATATGGGCGGTATGGGTTTTATCGAAACCCACCGTGTCGATTGTCTTCGTTCGATTCTGATCAATACACACTTGATCGAACACTCCTGGCGCGCCGGAGCGAAGCGATACTTTTATTCCAGCTCCGCCTGTGCGTACAACACCGATCTTCAGAAAGATCCTCATGTGCGGGCCTTGAAGGAATCAGACGCATATCCTGCAATGGCAGAACGCGGTTACGGTTGGGAAAAACTCATTTCGGAGATGTTTTGTCAGGAATACTGGGCCGAACGAGGACTGGCTACATTTATCGCTCGTTTTCATAATGTATATGGTCCCTACGGCACTTGGATCGGCGGCCGTGAAAAGGCACCTGCGGCCATTTGTCGCAAGGTTTTGGAGGCTGTCGAATCGAATAGCGGAACGATTGAAATCTGGGGTGACGGAACTCAGACCCGCAGTTTCATGTACATCGACGATTGCGTAAAGGGTATCGACATGATCACGCACTGCGATGAGCTTGTTGCTACGCCCGTCAATCTCGGTTCTTCCGAGCTTATCGAGATCAACCAGCTTGTCAGCATCGCCGAGGAGATTGGTGGCGTCAAGCTCGAGCGGAGTTACAATCTCGACGCTCCAAAAGGTGTCGCCGGCCGAAACTCCGACAACACGTTTATCAAGCAGGTCCTGGGTTGGGAACCTTCGACGCCCTTCAAAGTCGGTCTAAAAAAGACTTATGACTGGATTGCGACTCAACGGGCCGCCCGGGCCTCCGGTAAGCGTGTTGTGGACTGATTAAAAACAACATGTTCGATGTCAAAGTAGAAGCGGGCAACGTGCTTCCGTACCGGCTTGCGCTTTGCGGGGGCTGGATCGATCAGCCTTTTATCTCGGCGCAGGATCCTTCGCCGCCAGGTTCAATGACGGTGGTGTCGATCGAACCGGATCATATGTTTATGGATATGGCCGGGATGGCCACCAGTACCCGAAAGGCAGCTGCTCGGATCTGGGGACCCAGCCTGCCTGATCGTTCTCCCTTTGAACTGGTGCGTGAGTTGTACGCCGAGGAGAATAGGGGGAAGGACGAACCCTCTGGCGCTCAGGACATGGTCGGTATTTGTTATCCTGGAATAACGCGCATGGATTTTGACGCTTCCGTCGGCGGCGGGATCTTCCCCGCCATGGTGGAAAGCACCGAGGATGAGGCGGCTATCGAGTGGATCGAGCGTATACTCAAGATAGTGCCTGTCGCTCCCCGTCCGAAAGGATACTCCCCCTTGGGCGAAAAAAGGATCGATCCGGCCTGGGTACGCCGTCTCGGCGCCTCGGGCCGCGATTGCTATGACGCTATTTTGGCGCGCGATCTTGCGGCTCTCCAGAAGTCCATGCACGAGTGCATGTCGGCCTGGGAAAAGCTTCTTCCGCACACGCTACGGCATCCGCTTCTATCGGTCGATCTTGTCGCGCTTCTCGATCAATATCGCCTGCGCTACGGCGGAGCCATGTACTCTGGATGCGGCGGTGGTTATCTTTTTGTCGCTACGAATGAGGATGTCCCCGGTTCTTTCGGTTTCAGGGTTCGTCGATCGCGGAGGAAGCCGTGAAGACGGTATATGTCGCCGGTTCTTTCGACAATCCTGGACCTGAGGATATTAGGCTTTTACAGGAAGCCTCGCGATACGGAAGTCTTACGCTTCTTCTTTCGAGCGATGCTTCGATAGAGTGTAAAACGGGAAAGCCTCCTCTTATGTCATTCGCGGAACGTCGCTACTTTTTTGAAGGCATACGTTTTGTCGAGCATGTGCGAGAGGCCCCCGAAGATCTTGCGGCCGCCAATATCACGACCTTCGACATGTCAGGAATAGTGCCAAGAGATTTTTATTACGATGCCCCTCCCGTGACGGCGCCGAAACCGCCGGAGGTAAAGCGAGTCGTCGTGACCGGTTGTTTTGATTTTTTTCATACGGGACATATGCGATTTTTTGAAGAAGCCTCGGAATACGGCGAGCTCAACGTCATTATTGGATCTGATGCTAATGTGCGTCTTCTTAAAGGCGAAGGGCATCCGCTTTTCCCCCAGGAGCAAAGGAGATTTATTGTAGGAGCCTGCCGATATGTGACTCGTTGTCTTGTATCGACGGGCTCGGGATGGCTGGATGCCGAGCCCGAGATAAAAGCCCTCGGAGCCGAACGCTATATCGTCAATGAAGATGGAGACAAGCCGGAGAAAAGGAAATTCTGCGAAATGAACGGGATCGAGTACATCGTTCTCAAGCGCACTCCAAAACCCGGCCTGCCGCGCCGGAGCAGTACTGACTTGCGGGGTTTCTGAAATGCGATACGCTCTGATTCTCGCAGGGGGCACGGGAACTCGATTGTGGCCGCTCTCGCGTACTGCTTTACCTAAACAGCTTGTGCCACTTTCAGGCGGCCGAAGTCTGCTTGAAGAGGCTTACCGCAGGCTCGACGGCCTTGTGCCCGATGAACGGCGTTTTGTCTGCGGCTCCAAACAGCATCGAAGTATTTCGCTTGCCTGTGTGCCTGAATTATCGCGTCCTTCGGCTTCCGGCCTTGACAGATACCTCGGTGAGAGCGAGGGGCGTGATACGCTCGCCGCCCTCGTCCTGTCTTCGGCAGTCATCGCCCATGAGGATCCGGATGCTGTTATCGCGGTCTTTACCGCGGATCATGTCATACGGCCCGAAGCGGAGTTGCGTGCTCTAGTCGATATGGCATACAGGATCGTCGAGGAAAAGCCGCAGATGCTGGTTACCTTCGGTGTAAAGCCGAATAGGCCTTCTACCGGCTTCGGCTACCTTGAACTAGGTCCGCAAGAGGCGGAGGGCGTATGGAAGGTTGTCCGATATCTTGAGAAGCCTGACGCCGAAAGCGCTAAAGCCTTTTTCGTTTCGGGGCCGGATCGGTACCTGTGGAATTCGGGGCTCTTCGTGTGGAGTGTCTCACGTTTTCTTGAGTTGGCCGAGCGTTACGAGCCGGAATTGGCAAAGGCTGTAACGCGAGCGGCCTCGATGTCAGGCTCTCCGGAATTTGGGGAAGTAACTGCGTCTATCTACCCTTCGCTCAAGAAAATTAGCGTAGATTACGGCGTTATGATGCGGGCCTCCGTGGATGACGACGCGAGTATCGTCGCCTTGCCTATGTCGCTCAATTGGTTCGATATTGGTTCGTGGACGGCGTACGGGCTTCTTTTGCCAAAGGACCGCGAGGGAAACTCGAGGACGGGAGAGACTGTCATGGTCGAATGCCGCGGCGATGTGGTCGCGTCTTTCGAGGAAGGGCATCTTGTCGCCTGCCTCGGGTGTGAGGATCTTGTCATTGTGCATACCCGCGACGCTACGCTCGTCTGTCCGAAGATAAAGGCAGATGAGTTAAAAAATCTATATGAAAAAGTACTGCCGTACGCAGGCGGTCGGTATACATGAGTCCGGGGGGCTGAGGTTTTTTTGAATCGGCTCCGCAAGGGTGCGGTATGAGTGTCTGTGGAGGAGGTGAGTATGCTGATCGGAATCTCCCCGTGCATTTCGGCCGAACTTCTGTCGGTTTTGTATCGGATGGGTCATGGCGACGAGCTCGTCCTTGCCGACGCCTTTTTCCCGGGCGATAGTGTCGGACGGCATGTTGTACGGGCTGACGGAATCAGAATCCCCGTATTGCTCGATGGGATTCTCGCGCTCATAAATCTTGATACTTACGTTGAAACGCCCCTCGCCATGATGGCGGCCTCCCCCGGAGACGAACTCGATCCTGCGGTTGAGGGGGAATACATGGCGTTCATCACTCGTAGGTGGCCCACAACCCCGCCACCCGAGCGCATCGAACGTTTCGCCTTTTACGAACGCGCGCGAAAAGCCTTTGCCGTCGTGATGAGCGGGGAGACTGTAAAGTACGGGAACATAATTCTTAAGAAAGGCGTCATCCCCCTGGGCTGAATCGTGCTATAGTAGCAGAGCAGTGAAACAGCTCTTTCGGTTTTCAGGGAACGGTTTGTTCTCTTCTCTCTTTCCCAAGGCGGCTGTATTGTGCACAGCCTCTTACGGCAGGACTGTTTTCGCGGCCCTCCTGTGTTCGGCTTGTCTTCTGTCGTGCGGCTTCTTTAAAAGCCAAAATTCTTCACAGCGCGTCGACCGATCTATCCGTGTGATGGCTTCGGACGGCTGGATCTATGACGTCATGGGGGAGAACGTCAAGCGCTTCGAAAAAGAGACTGGAATCAAGGTTCAGTTTTCGATCTATGCACCTCATACATATTTCAGGGCGTTGAAAACATCGCTCGAAGCGGGCGAGGCCTCGGATGTCTTTATGATGCAGTCGACGAGATACTATCTGGGCAACGAAATCGATCCGCTCAAGTACTGCATCGACGTGTCCGGAGAGGAATGGACGCATCGACTCAAACCGGAATGGTTGCCCACCGTCTCGAGCGGCGGGAAGGTATACGGACTCGTTGTCTGGGACGACCTGACGGGTTGGGTATATACATATAATGATAAGATTTTTAAACGGCTCGGCATCGAACCGCCGAGAACGACGAAAGCTTTTATGGCCGCCTGTGAAAAGATCAAGGCAGCCGGCATCCTGCCGATTTATGAACCAGGAGCCAGCAGGTGGCACTCCTCGCTCACTTTTTTTGAAATGGGTTCTACATTCAATGAGCGTGATCCAGGTCTGTATGATCGTTTGAACACGAATCAACAGACATTCGCCGGCTATGGTCCATTTTTAGCGGCTCTCGACCAAATCAACGCAGCGATGCGCTCCGGCTACTTCGGCCAGGACTTCATGGCGAATACGATCGAAGGTTCCAAAAACGCGCTGATCTCGGGCCAGGCGGCGATGACGTTGAATAAAATCGGTTTTGCGCGAAGCGTGCTCAAGACAAATCCTGATTCCGGCGCCGAGTCCTGGGGTATGTTCCCGATTCCCTGGCTGGACAACGAAATGGTCAGTATCGAACGCTCCGCGCCTGCCTGGTTCGGTAATGCAAAAAGCCGTAACAAAGAAGCCGTGCTCGAATTTTTTCGTTTTCTCACGCGGCAGGACAATCTTGACCGTTATGCAGAAGGTCAGCCGGAGGGGCTGAGTCTTTCCTTCCCGACAAAGAGCGTCCCTCTTCTTAAAAATGAGAAAGCATTTCTCGACAGTGTACGCCTGGGGGGTGAACCGTTCCAAGGCGGGGTCAAGTATATTATGACGCAATGGATGGAGATCGAAGCGGATTTTGAGGTAATGTTGGCGGGCGCCATGACAAGCGAGCGTTTTCTTGAGAGAATCGACGAACGACGGGCCAACATGGCCGCTGCGGCAGGGGACCCGTACTGGAAAAAATCCAAAACTAGGCCTTAGTCATTGAATCCCTGAAGGCGGTGGGCGCCTGACCTGTCTCGCGTCTGAAAAGCCTTGAGAAATAAAGCGGATCCTCATAGCCGACGGCGAAGGCGATCTGTTTGATCTCGAGATCGGGATGGCTGACAAGCATTCGTTTGGCTTTTTCGATTCTGAGTTTGATGATTTCCTGGGTTGGGGTGCTTCCGGTGATCCGGTTGTACAGTCGCAAAAGGTAGGCGGCTTTACAGCCGAAAGAAGAAGCCAATTTCTCGAGCGAGTAATTCTGCCGCAAGTGTTCTTTAAGGTAGAGATTGATCGCCTTGACCAGTTCCTCTTCTCTCGAACCTATCGAGCCGAGGCCGTATTCCCTGTCGACGATTTGTGCCGAGGCTTCCAGTTTGATGCGGATCGCCCTGAGCTTTTCGCGTAAAAGCTCGAGATCTATAGGTTTTAAGAGATAATCGTCGACGCCGAGTTCGATGGCTCGGCGTGCGTATTCGAATTCGCTGTATCCTGACACGATTAAGACTCTCATATCGGCATTTGTCGAGCGTATCCTTTCGATGAGAGCCAGGCCGTCAAGCAGGGGCATCTTTATGTCGGTGACAAGAAGATCGGGGATGTAGCGCTCGATATATTCGACAGCCTCTTCGCCGTCGGAGGCCGACGCAAGATGTACAAAAGCAGGGTCGAGTTCGGCGATTTTTCGGGCCAGGTACTCCCGTGTTCTTTCTTCGTCTTCCGCGACGACATACCGATATTTGCGGTCAGACATCGTTTTTCGCTCCTATACAGACGCGCGCCCCCCCTTCGGGACGGTTTCCGACTTCAAAAAACACACTACTGCCGAGGCTCAGTTTGAGCCGTTCATACGAGTTGACTACGCCCATGCCAGAAATCGAGAGTGAGGGCAATCCCTTGCCTTCTTGTTCACGCTCTGCGATGCGTTGTTTTACGCTTGTCAGTGTTTCGTCTGGGAATCCGGGGCCGTTGTCCATGATTTCGACTTCCCATCGGTCGTCAACGATGCGGCCGCGGACTTCGATACGCCAGGGCGGGCGGGAGGATGTAGCGTACTTGAAGCAATTCTCTATAAAAGGCTGAAACACGAGCCTGGGAACTTCAATGTCGCGCATCACCGCCGGTATATCGACCAGGAATTCGAGGCTGTCTCCGAAGCGTGCGCGCATTGCTGCTAAATAGCTTTCGGCGTACTCGCATTCCATTCCGAGTGTCGCGGTTCTCTCGTCAGTCGACGAAACATAGCGAAGCACTTTCGACAGATTGACGATGAGATTTTGTATCGCAGTCGTTTCTCGTTCTTCCGCCATTATCGAAATGGTCTGCAGCATATTGTGGATGAAATGAGGATTGATCTGTGACTGTAAAGCTACAAGCTGCGCTTCTTTTTCGTGGGCGCGGAGCGAAACAGCCTCGCGTATGGAATCATTGAGTTTCAGTCGCATTTCGTGGAAGGCGATTCTGAGCGAATCGATTTCGCCAAGCGCCGTGCTTCGGCCTCCTGCCGCGTCGTAATCGAGATTTTCGATATCGAGCCCCTCGATTTCCTTGTGCAAGGCCTTGATCGGTATTGTCACTCGCCGGGCGATGTAGTAGGAGGCTACCATGGAGCAAAAAATCGCCGCAATTGTGAAGAGGAAAATTCGAACTGCGTACTGCATGATACTGGTTGAGAGCCCGGCAGCAGGTTCTCCTATGAGGACGATCCATCCTGTGTCTACTGAAGACGCCGCCGCGACCACCTGGGCCTCGCTTTTACCGGGTAGTGTGTTTGTAGTTATTGGACCCGCGGCGGCTTTCCGTGAGAGTTCCAGAATCGACGGTCCCTCTGTTTCTGCTCCCTCATAAGGGTAGAGAGTTCTTCCCGAGCCATCGATGACGAAAACGGAGGCCGAGGTGCCTCCAAGCGTATCGAGATCGCCGAACAAAGATTCGCAGTATTGTTTGACTTCAATAATCCCTCTGGTAGATCGCAGCGAATCCTGAAAGCTCCGGATAAGAGAAACATAGAGCTTGCCCTTTACGATTACCGAGGTGTCGTCGAGCAGTGGGTCGCTGTGTGGGGGCAGGATGACGCGATCCCCGCGTGCATTCTCGACCTCGGAAAACCATGATTCACGTTTCGCGTCGCGTTCGATAAGCCGGCTGTAGTATCCGGCTCCAATCATCTGGCCTTCCGGATCGAAGATGTTCACCTGCGGGGCGGCTTGTGAGGGACCGAGAATAGTGTCGCAAATTTCGATCAAGGCCTCGGTGTTCGAGAGTTTGGCGATTCGTTGTTCTGATGAGCTTGGAGAGCGGGGTAGTTCGAGATGTCGCTTGTAGAGATCCTGAAAAACTTCCGAATACACCACGGTAAGGCTTAGCCTGTTCATTTCCCCGACGCGAGAATCGAGGTTCGACAGCACGGCCCGCGACAAAGAGGCCAGAGTTTCGGAAAAACGCTCTTTGGCGATCGATGAAGCGGAATCGTACATCACGAGCGAGAACGCTAGGAGTACGCTGGTGAGGAGGAGGGACACCGAGATAAAAATCGATCCCCGTACGGTTCTAAGGCGCGACACGTACGATGATATCACGGCTCCTCGCCCGGCGCTCCTGGAATTTTGTCCATAATCATGCGCAATCCAGTCCATTTACGGATTTGAAAAACGGCCGCAATAGTGTCGAATGCTTTTCGGCCAAAGGAGGATCGAGATGAGGAAAGTTTTAGTAATCGCCCTCGCGCTGATCTGTGCGCAGGCGGCCCTCTTCGCCCAGAAAACGGTGACACTCACCGTCTGGGACTTTAAGTACAGCGAAGTCAGCGCAACCGGCGCTCAGGCGCCGATGAAGCTCAATGACGCAGCCTTCGAGAAAGCTCACCCCGGCGTCAAAATCGAGCACGTCGCCCAACCCACCGATTCTACGCAGTATTATCAGATTATTCAGAGCGCGGCTACGGCGAATGACGGCCCGGACGTAGTTATGTTCCATCCCGGCGCCCGTGTAGACGGATTCGCGGATATAATCGTGGACCTTGATCCTTACATCAAGGACGTTAAGAGTCAGTTCTCGAATGACAGCATCGAGATGTGCTCTCTGAACCAGAAACTCGGCAATCCCGTCAAGGTTCTTCCGCTTACCATGCAGGGCTTCGGAATCTACTACAACAAGGCCTACTTCAAGAAGGCCGGTCTTGATCCGGAGAAGGCTCCCAAAACCCCCACTGAGTTCCTGGCCGCCTGCGAGAAGCTCAAAGCCGCCGGTATCGTACCCATCACGACCGGACAGACCTACACTATCGATTTCTTCCTTCGCTGTGCCGCAGCGAATGCCTATGGTCCTAATGTTGCAGGTCTCAAGGATGGTTCTCAGAAGTTCAACAATGCCGCGTTTAAAGATGCCGTGGTATTTATGAAAACCCTAATCGATAAGGGTTATTTCGAAAAAGAAGGGCTTTCCCGGCCCTACTTCATGGACGGTATCGACAAATTCGCGGCGGGTGGCGGCGCCATATTCGTCGGTCTGCTTTCCGATGTCGGAAACTGGAAAATATTCACCGACAAGCTCGGTGCAAACAATGTAGGGTATTTTCCGGCTATCAATTTCCCGTCGAGCAAATACAAGGATCAGCAGGTTGCGCAAGGCGCCGGCATCGGGTACGGCGTCATGAAGTGGTCGAAGAATCAAAAACTCGCCGCTGAATATGTCAAGTTCGTCACCACAGGCGAGGGCGCCAAGACCTATGCTTCGATGACAGGAGCGCTTTCGCCCAACACCAAGGCTGGAGGTAAGGACGCCAAGTATCCGGTGCTCGCGGTCATTCAGCAATACCTCAATAACAGCGCAAAGGATTACATCAATCTATTCTATAACGGTTACGAGGACGACTGTAACAGACTGTGCGACCGTGTATTTGTTACTGGAGAAATCACAATCGATCAGTTCATAACCGAGTATCAGAAACTCATTTCAAAGTAAGCCGGTCTTCGGGGAACCTGTAAGGCTGCTGACAGAGGTGACAAGGCCCCTGTCGGCAGCCGCTTTACCATAAGGCACGCTCGAAAATCGAAAGAGTGACTGGTAGGTACATTATTGTTGCGGAGATTCGACATGAAGCGTAGAGGATTGGAGAAAGACGGAATTGCGCCGTATGTCTTTCTTTCGCCGCTTTTGGTCCTGCTTGCATTGTTCATCATCTATCCTGTTGTGATGAACTTCGTGATCAGTTTCACCGAATGGAAAGGCTATGGTCCAAAAAAATGGATCGGGTTGGCGAACTATAAAGCCATGTTTTCCGACGAGCAATTTTGGACCTCGATCAAAAATACGGGTCTTATGATCCTCTATATCCCCATCAGTACGGTTGCTACCGTGTGCATCGCCGCCTTTCTGCGCGAAGGTATTGCCGGATGGAGAGCATACCGTGCAATCCTGTACATTCCAAACCTTTTAGGCTATGTCCTCATGGGCGTTATTTTTTCTATCTATCTGCGTGATGACGGAATAGTGAACACTTTACTGAAATTTCTTTCCGTCCCTACGGTACATTTCCTTATCAATTCGACTGTTGCTGTAAATATGGTGGGCTTTATTTTCGTGGTATGGCTTCACCTTGGATTCGGTCTTATCTACTTCCTTGCGGCGATGAATGGAATTGAAAAGACAGTATATGAAGCCGCGCTTATAGACGGCGCCGGTTTTTGGAGAACATTTCGGAAAGTCACGGTGCCGAGTGTCCGTTTTGCGATAGAGTTCTGGATTGTTTTCAACTTTATCGAGGTTTTCGCGCGTATGTTTTCGTTTATACATACCCTTACACAAGGTGGACCGGGTTATAGTACATTTACATTGGAATATGGAATCTATATAACCGGTTTCTCGAAATTCAAGGTTGGATACTCGGGAGCCTGGTCGGTAGTTCTCTTTTTCTTCTGTGCCGTCATCTCGGTCGTTCAGATACAGCTTATGAAGAGGAGAGATGCATGAAGAAAATACAGGCTTTCAGCCCATACGGCCGCGTGGTCATTCAAGTATTACTGTTGATTCTCGTCTTCGCTTCGCTTCTACCGTTGTATAATATCATAAGTTCAAGCTTCAAATCGATCGATGAGTACCCCACGAATACGGTTCTGCTTCCTGAAACGGTTACGTATGACAATTACCGATACGCCGCCGTCAGCGGAAAACTGCTCAGATTTACGCTCAATTCACTTCTCTATGTCTCAATTGCCATGATTTTGTATCTCATAGTCTGTGTAGCGGCAGGCTATGCCTTCGGGAAACTTCGTTTTGCACTCAGGCGTCCCTTGTTTCTTCTAGTGCTCTTTATGTCCATCTTTCCTCAACTTCTTCTTGCGACGCAGGTCTCGAAGCTTGTTTCGATCATGGGGCTTACGAATACGGGAACAGGGGCGGTTCTTGCCTGGGTGGCTTACTTTGCGCCTTTTGGGACCTATGTCATGACTACGTATTTCTCCGAAATGCCCTACGATTTGATCGAGGCTGCCCGTATCGACGGAGCCTCGCAGACCTGCATCCTGGTCCGTGTCATGGCTCCGATGGCTATGCCCATGATAGCGACTCTCGCCATAATCGGTTTTCAGTCAATATGGAATGAACTGCCGTTTTCGATGCTTATCCTCCAAAAAGAGTCTATGCGTACAGTTACGGTGGGAATAGCTGTATTGAGGGGCCAGTACGGGCTGCGTGTGCCTATTCTCAGCGCGGCTCTCGTGATTGCCATGGCCGTACCCATGATCGTCTTCTTCGTTTTTCAAAAATACATAACGCTCGGCGTGACAGCAGGTGCCGTCAAAGGTTAGTTGGACGTCGACGATCATCGAGTTCGGCATCGACGGTCAGGAAAAGATGCCCGTCTCGGACTATAAGAGGAGTAAGAAATGCACTTGTTCAAGACATCTGATAAATACTACAAAGTCGATCCTTGGCTGGTAGTCGAGGAGGGTTTCGATCCTTCAAAACAAAGACTATCTGAATCGATTTTCTCGTTGGCAAACGAGTTTATGTGTGTGCGCGGTTACTTTGAGGAAGGGTATTCGGGCGATCATCTTTTAGGATCTTACTTCAGCCAGCTGTATGATATCCTCGACGTACAGTACCCCCAGGTTTTCAAGGGATTCGTACGAGAAGTCGCCGCGATGATCACGGCTGTCGACTGGTTGTATACGCGGATTTTCGTCGACGGCGAAACACTCGATTTGGCGACATCGGAATTTTCAGACTTCAAGCGCACTCTCGATCTGCGCGAGGCGACCCTGACCCGTGAGTTCGTATGGATCACGAAGAGCGGAAAAAAACTCAAGCTCAGCTTTATACGTTTTCTATGCCTCCATGACACCGCCGTCGGTTGTCAACGCATTGTGATCGAGCCTATCGATTGTACTGGCGAAGTGACGATTGTATCGGGAGCGGATTTCAATACTAGATACGAACTCGCCGCAGGCTGGGATCAGACTCAGGCTGTGGGTGCGAGTGCTGATGCCGCACGAGATGATGTTTTGCACAGAACAAACTTTTGGACTGAAGAGCGACGAGGGCGAACGGATGGTGTTTGCGCCATCCAGGCCAGGACACGTAGATCGGAGTGCCGTCTTTTTTCAAGTTTCAGGATAAAAACGAGTCAACCTGCTGCACAGACACTTGTCGAACGCGACAAGTTTATCGGGCTTGAAACGAAACTCAAATTGACCAAGGGCTTGAAGATCGTTTTTGACAAGATAGTGATCAACCATTGGGAACAGGGCGTCGATGCCGAATCGATATGGGCAAACGGAATGACACGTGCTGAAAGCCTTGACACTATAGGATTCGAAAACGCCTTCGAAGCTCATCGCCGCGAATGGAAACGTTTCTGGGACCGTATGGACATCGAGATCGACGGCGACCCCGAGCTTCAGCAGGGAATACGCTATTCTCTCTTCGCTATGTACATAAATTATCACGGAGAGAGCGAACGGCGTAATGTATTGTGCAAGCTCGGCGGAGAAGTCTACTCGGGTGTGAATTTCTGGGATACCGAGGTGTACTGCCACCGTATGTATATGTTTTTTGATCCCCGAATCGCGCGAAAGCTCCTTATGTACCGCTACCGTTACCTGCCACGCGCCATCGAGAATGCGCGGCGTCTCGATCTTGAAGGTGCGCGATATCCTTTCTCGACTATAACCGGCTATGAAGATTCAGGCACATGGCAACATGTTGATCTTGAAATACACCAGAACTGTGCGATTTTCTACGCGATCTGGCACTATGATCGTGTCTGCAAGGATAAAGACTTTCTTTACCGCGAGGGCATCGAGATGCTCTTGCAGATGTGCCGCTGTATGGCGAGTGCGGGCGGTTGGAGCCCGGTCAAGGGAGATTTCGGTTTTTACGGCGTCATGGGCCCGGACGAGTTTCATATGATGGTGAACCATAATTGCTATACCAATTATCTTGGGAAGAAGATGTTCGAATACACCTTGAGTGTTTTGGATGAAATGGAAACAAGGGCGCCTGAACAACGACGGGCGGTTGTCGCAAAAGTAGGGCTAAAGCCCGAAGAACCGGTCGAATGGAGGCGCATGGCGCAGAAAATGCGCATACCGAAAGACGAAACAACCGGAATCTATGAGCAGCACGCTGGATACTTCGACCTGCCCCATGTCGATGTAAAGTCGATTCCGATGTCGCAGGTGCCTATTTACAAGAACTGGGCATACATAAAAATTTTCCGTCTCGACATGCTCAAACAGCCCGATTTTTTGAACCTTCCGTATTTTTTCAGCCAGGATTTCACGATTGAAGAAAAGCGGATCAATTACGAATATTACGAGGCGCGCACAAGCCACGAGTCATCGCTTTCGCCCTCGCTCCACGCGATCCTGGCGGCCGAACTCGGAAAAAAGCAGGAGGCTTACGATTTTCTCGCGTATGCCGCACGCCTCGACCTGGACAATTATAACCGTAATACCGAACAGGGCATACACTCTTCGTCGGCGGCCGGTGTCTGGGCTGGTGTCGTCTCGGGCTTCGGCGGTATGAGAACCGACGCCGAAAAGCTCATCTTCAATCCTTCGATTCCAGACAGATGGAAGTCATATCGCTTCAAGATTTTTTACTCAGGTTCGCTCATATCGATCGAAGTCGAATGTGGAAAGGCTCTGTTCAAGGTGCTCGAAGGCGGTCCTGTCGATCTTAGGATTTATGGTTCAGATGTCCGGATTACACATGAAGGGCTGGAACTCAAGCCGTTCTTGGATCATGATGCGTGTGTATGAGTATCGAGTACGACGAAGCTGCGGCTGTTTTTCACCTCAAAACAAAGACAACGAGTTATGTAATCGGGCTCCAGGGCGGCAAGCATGTCGCATCGGTATACTGGGGATCCCGTCTGAGACAGTGGCGTGACGCTTTATGCAGGTTCGCCGGCGAGCATGCCTTTGACGCGAAACCCGATCCCGCCCTTGCCCCGGTCTCGCTGGATTCGCTTCCGCGGGAGTACCCCGCATTCGGCAACTCGGATTTCAGATCTCCTGCCTTTCAGGTTCTCCAGATGGATGGATCGACGATCGTAGATGCAGCGTACCGCGGGTATCGGATAAGCCCGGGGAAGATCGGTCTTGCAGGTCTGCCCTCGACCTATGCCGAGCCCGGTGACAATGTCGAAACACTGACAATCGAACTTAGGGATGATCTTATCGGGCTCGAGATTCTCCTCATGTATTCAGTGTTTCCTGCATACGACGCGATCACGCGGTCGGTTTTGTTCCGTAACTGCGGTGACCGCCCGTTTAAACTTCTCTCCGCCCTCAGCGCGAGCGTCGATCTGCCGCGTTCGGATTTCGAAATGCTTCATCTTTCCGGCGACTGGGGGCGCGAACGTTCGATATACCGCCGTCCCCTCGCACCCGGGATTCAATCCGTATCGAGCCGGCGTGGAGCTTCGAGCCATCAACATAATCCTTTTATCGCTCTACTTGAACCCGGCACCGACGAAGACCGGGGAGAAGTATTTGCGATGAATCTTGTGTACTCGGGCAACTTTCTGGCTCAAGCTGAAGTGGATCAGAAGGGAGGAACGCGGCTTTCCATCGGAATCAACCCCTTCGAGTTCAGTTGGCTTCTCGAACCGGGCGAAGATTTTCAATGTCCCGAGGCGGTGCTTGTACACTCATGCAAGGGACTGGGCGGGATGTCGGCGTGTTTTCATCCGCTGTACCGCGAGCGTCTCTGTCGCGGGGCCTATCGTGATGGCCGAAGACCTATCCTCATCAATAACTGGGAAGCGACGTATTTCGATTTCGACGCCGACAAGATCGCGGCTTTGGGTGAAGAGGCGGGCAAGCTCGGTATCGAACTTCTCGTACTCGATGACGGCTGGTTCGGACATCGCGATAATGACCGAAGTTCTCTTGGAGACTGGGTCGTCGATCGGCGCAAACTGCCCTTGGGACTCGGCTCTCTTGCCTCGCGCCTTGCAAAGAGCGGTCTACGCTTCGGTCTTTGGTTCGAGCCGGAGATGGTGAGCCCCGACAGCGATCTGTATCGCGCTCATCCCGATTGGTGTATTCATGTATCCGGTCGTCCGCGTACCGAAGGTAGAAACCAACTCGTGCTCGATATGGGACGAGCTGAAGTCCGGCGCTACGTGATCGATGCGGTATCGGCCATACTTCGCTCAGCCCCGATTTCATATGTGAAGTGGGACATGAATCGTCATATCACCGAGGCAGGCTCCGCCGCTTTGCCGCCCGAACGCCAAAAGGAGACACTGCATCGTTACATCCTGGGCGTGTACGCGGCGATGGATGAGCTTACACGTACTTTCCCCGAGGTATTGTTCGAGGGATGTTCGGGTGGAGGAGGACGTTTCGATCCCGGTATCCTCGCGTATATGCCGCAAGTCTGGACAAGCGATAACACCGACGCCGTCTCGAGACTGCGCATACAGTACGGAACAAGTCTTGTGTATCCTCCGTCGAGCATGGGAGCCCACGTCTCCGCGGTTCCCAACCATCAGACAGGGCGTTCGACTCCTCTCGAATTCCGGGGCGATGTCGCGATGTCGGGAAACCTGGGATACGAACTCGACCTTGGCGCGCTCGGCGATGAAGAAAAAAAAGAAGTCGCGCGCCAAGTCGCCTTTTACAAGAGCATACGCGATCTCGTCCAATTCGGCGATTTTTTCAGGATACTCAGTCCTTTTGAAAGTGACGAGGCCGCTTGGATTTTCGTATCGCGTGACAAGTCGAAGGCCTGGGCTTCATACTTCAGGCCGAGAGCCCAGGCCAATGTCGCTTCGCCGATTCTCCGCCTCAAGGGACTTGATCCCGAGGTCGACTACAAAGTATCCATCTGCGGCTCACAGGCTGGATCCCTGCAGATCTTCGGAGGAGACGAACTTATGTACGTAGGTCTCCGAATCGAACTCGGTCCCGGAGACGGTCGGAGTCGGACATTCTTGATTACCGCCTGTTAACTCAAGCGAGGTTACTTACTCAAGCCTTCGAGAATCGAGACAAGGGACGCTTCGGATTGCAGGCCGACGAGCGTTTGATCGAGCCGGCCGTCTTTGAAAATGAGAAGCGTTGGAATACTTTGAATGCCGTAGCGCGCAGCCACGTTCGGCGATTCGTCGACGTTGAGCTTGCAGATTTTTACTTTTGAACCGATTTTCCTGTCCACAGATTCCAGAATCGGAGCCTGCATTCTGCATGGACCGCACCAAGGCGCCCAAAAATCGATGAGGACGAGACCATCGCGGATTTCGGTATCGAAATTCGATTCGTTCAGTTCTTTCAAGATAGTACCCCCATTGGCGACGCTCTCAGATTATCGTATTTAATAAGACCTTATCCGAGATGTCCTGGCCACCTATTTACTAATATACTGAACATTTGTCCGATCTGCCAGGTTTTGTAGGTAGTTCCTCGAACCTTGTTGTGGATGAGCGCATAAAAACCCAAGTCCGTATTTTCCGATAGTATTCCTTATATTGACAGTTTTTATAGTGGCGATGGATTATAATGCTTCGATATTTCAAACACATTTCTATGGCGATACGATCGAGGTCAGTATGAGAAAGCTCTTCGCCTTATGCTTTGCACTTTGCGCTACAATGCTCGCCGCTCAGTCTGCCGCGGGACCGACGCTGGGCCCTGTCGAGGGAGGGGCCGCGTTGTTGCGGCTTTCGCAGGCGGCCCGAGTGAGCGTGATCGTCCAATCGCCGACCGGAAGGGCTATCAGCCTGCATGACAAGATGGAAGGCGAACTGGCGCGAAGCGGTACGACGGGCTCCTCGGACGGTCGTATCGATATCAGCCTCGATGCGGGCGAGTACCGGGTACGGCTCGAAGGGGATGCGGCAGGCCTCGATAAAAGTCGTCTTTCGGTGCGTACTTTCTCCGAAGTGAACGGTCCGAAAAGCTCTGCCTGGTCGAGGCTCGTGCCCGGCAAGGTCGTGGGCGCCCAGCTCAAGGACCTCGAATCCGCCTCATATTGGCTTGAACTGCGCGAAGACGGGGCGATCGAGGTCGAGGCCCTGGGCCGATGTCTTGCGGTGATCGAAATCTGGCGCGAAGGGCAGTACCTCGTCGGGTCGTATCCGGTGTGCGAGGAGAGGCAGGTCGAGGAGGCGAGGCCCATGGGCTACGCCTTCGCCTCGGTGCCGGCCAAGGCGGGCAGATACCTTGTAAAAGCCTATGGAGGACCGGCCCGCTCCTGGAAGAAAGACGACGGCCGCGTGCCTTTGTATGTCCGCTCCGGTTTCACCGCGATGCCGGTCGGAGGAAGGCTCGATCTGACCGTATCGCCCTTCGGCCGCGATTTCGTCATGGTCGAGGCAGTCGACAGGGCCTGGCTTTCGAGCACGGCGAAGATAAACGCATCGATCGCCGCGCTCGGCTACGCGGCGGGCGGGAACCGGCTCGCTGCATCGAATCGTTCCGTGCTCAAAAAAGACAAGGCCGAACGATCCTGCAACGTCGAAGTTCCTTCGGGGAAGGCGCTTTTACTCGTCGAGGCCGAGCCCGGGCAGAATCTCAGGATCGATGTCTTCCGCTCCTTAACCGCGGGCGGAGTCGCGGAGATCGATCCAACAAAGGGCGGGCTTCTGACCATTCAATCCGCAAGTTCGACTGAGCCGACGCTCCCCGTCACCGCCTTGGTATTCCGTGTCATCAAAAACGAGTACACGCTCGCGAAAGATTTCGCCGCAGGGATCTCGGGGACCCAGCCTTTCAGGGCGCGGTGCAATCTCTCCGGCAACACGGAGTATTCGGTGATTCTCCGCGTGGACGAGGTGGGTACGTATCAAATAGCAGAAGGCGAGGGCGCGACTCAGGGCAAGGCCCTCTACACGCTTAAGTCGGTCGGCTTCGCCGATAGGGAAGTTTTGTTGAACAGTAAAGCGGCCCCCGCGTGGGAGCAGCGTTATGAACTCACAAAAGGTTATTATATATTAAGCTTTGTTCCGCAGCGCTTGGGCGTGCTCGATTTCGCCTTCCAGAAGGCGGGGCTCGGGAAAACCTCGGCCGCCCTCGCCAAGGAGCCGCCGCAGAACAGGCAATCACTGTGCCTGTCGCTCGATCAGGATACCTCGGGCCGCCGTTACTTTGTTATGTGCGGCGGGGGCGGAGGCATAGGTTATAACTTTATACCATATCCCGTCAATATCGACGGTGGCATGTCGCTCGATCTGGGCCCGAGGGAGTCGCTCGAGTTCCCGTCCGTGGTCACGATTCGGGGCGTTTTCGGCTGGACTTCCAAGCCCGGGAATCTGAGCATGGGGGGGCAGGTGCCCGTCGAAGGCGGCGCGATAAGCCCCGGGCGCCGGACCTTGGCGCTCGACAATACAACTCCGGGGCTTCTTTCAAGCGCCTTCTCGATAACCGAGACCTTTGACGATCTCGGATCTCCTTCCGTGACGACCTTCGGCTCGGGCACCAAGACCATGACCGCCGGTTCGGTCGATTGGAGGGATTTCGGCAGAGCCGAGACGGTCTTCTACTCCTTCGAGGTAAAGGAGAGCGCCGTCTATGTCCTCGAGTCGATCGGCAGGCTCGCGACTTCGATGACGCTTCGAACCGCGTCGCGTCTGGGTATCTTTACCGCGCAGGCGAACGGCTACGGACGGAACGCCGCGATCCGCGCATGGCTCAGACCGGGACAGTATTATCTTGCGGTTTCGACCGTCGATCGCTCTACGGGAAGGGCGGGGGTCAGGATCGACCGGGTGCCGCTCGCGGCGGATACTCCGCTGGAGTTCGGCGTCGTCGATCGCAGGTCGGTTCCGGCGGACGCGGCCGCGCGCTTTTCGTTCTCGCTTTCCGGCGAGGACGAGATCGAGCTGCGATCGGTCGCGCTCGCAGGGAGTTTCGGAATAAGGATCGAAGACAAGGAAGGCTTTATCGTATACCGCGGCGAAGGACGCGTGCGACTCAAGCTCGGCTCGGGTCGCTACACCGTGTATTCACTGCCCTCCTCGATCGATACGAACAGACTCACCTGGATACGGAGCATGTCCTCGGCCGCTTCGGTCTCGCCGCCCGTCGCAGGTACGAAGGCTCTTGTGCTCAATACTGCCGCAACGGCCCTGTGGAAGGAGGGGACGCAGCCCGATCGATGGTCCTTCTCGGTTCCTTCGGCGCTGAGCGCCCGTCTCGAATTGCCCGAATCCTTCGACGCCGTCCTCGATGGCCCGGGCGGGACGCGGAACCTCGATCAAAAAGCGCGCAGTTCGCTCGAGCTTGTCCGTGGAGCATATACGTTGTCCGTCCGCCCCCGGGATGCGGCGAACCAGCTGCAGTATTCGATAGCGGTCTATACCTCGGTCCTGGCTCCGGGCCTCTCGGGCATAACGGTGCCCGGCTCCTCGCCTTCGTCGACGCGGGTAAGCGTTCCGGAGGACGGTTTCTACGAACTGTGGAGCCTGGGCCGGAGCGATATTTCGGCGCGTCTGTATTCGGAAGCCGATGATTCCTTGATAGCCGAGTCGGACGACAACGGCCCCGACTGGAATTTCGACATCGTGCGGCGCCTCAAGGCGGGCTACTATCGACTTGATGTCGATACGCTGGCCGGGATCAACGAAGCGGTCGAACTGCGTATGACGTCGCGCAACGCGAAAAGCGCGGTCGTCGCCGCCGCGCCCTTCTCGGGCAGGCTGCGCATGGACACCGACGGTGTCGTCCTTCCCTTCGACACGAAGCCGGGCGAGGGCCTTTACCTTATCAGCGCGGCAGCGGATCAGAGTGCACCCGCGCCGGTCGATCTGCGGCTCTATCGAGGTGATGAGTTCATAGCATCCGGCCGGGGCGAGATCGCCGTGCCCCTGCGCGCCGGTGCTCGCTATTCCTTGTACGCCTGGGCCTCCCTCGCCTCCGAGCCGACGATCAGCATCAGGAAGTCGGCCGAAAGGGAGGCTTCGCTTGCATCGCCATTGTCGCTCAAGTCCGGCGAGGCCGTGCGGATACGGAATACCGAGGCCCTATCCGCCTTCGCCGAGACGGGCAGGATTTTAGTGTCTCCCGGGATCGAACAGCCCTGTTATGAACCTGGAACGGCTGCCTTCTCGACATCGGAGGGGGGAGGCTGGATCTGGGCTCCTGATTCGGAAGTCTCGATCAAGAATCTCGTGCTCCGCGAAGGCGAGGGCTTTACGCTCGGCCTTTCCGATATCGGTCAGGGCTTCACCGCTCAGGATGCCGACAAGGTCCTTGTCGTTTCGCTCGACACCAGGGGGCAGTTCCGCTGCGGAGTCTCCGCAAAGCCGGCGGCTTCTTCCGGCGCGGCCGCAGTATCCTGGGGCGCCGCGGCCGCGTGGTCGCAGGGGAGCATCGCCCTTCTTCCGCCCGGGAATTGGAAGCTGAGAGTATGGGACGGCGAACGCGGAAACCTCTCCGCAGGCTCCGGTATCATTCGCCCCGTCGGTGTCGGTCTTAAGACCCTGCCGTGTAAAACACTTCCCGCGCTGAAACTGGGAGCCCGGGAAACGATTTCCATTGCTCCGGACTCCGCCGTCCTTGTCGAGGTTCCCGCATCCACGGTCTCGATGCTGATGGGCAAGGACCTGATTGTGTCGGCCTGGAAGGGCGGAGAAGCACTCCTCGCCCGAACAAGCCGCGACGGCAGGGCAGCCGACACAATCGCGCTCTCGGCCTGTACCCTCATCGCGGCCAATGTCGGCGGCGCCGAGGCGAATCTGCGGCTGTCCCTCCTTCCTCCGAGATTGCTCTCCGAGGACGAGCTGTCCATGTCTCGCCCCTACGAAACGGTCTCTGCGCCTCCCGAGGGAGTCACGCTCGTCGTCAAGGCATCCGAGGGCGATCTTCTGTGTCTTGCCGGCGACGCATGCGAGGCCGAGCTCGAAAGCTCCAACGGCCGGTATGCGAAACTTATCCATGATCCTGCTTCGAAGCTCGTAAGCACGATGCCCGCCGCCTCCGGTACGCTCAGGCTGCGCTCCGCGTCGGGAGGACTCATGCGCGCGTATCTCGCCAAGAAGGGCAGGGAGATCGAGGGCCTCTTGGAACAGGAAACTTCGTCGGCGAAAAACTTAAGCGATGTCGCCGCGCTCTCGGGCAAGGGAGACGCGTTCCGCTTCAAAATGGAACAGGCGGGATTCGTCGACATATCTTGTCCCGGCCCCGGTGTGCTCGCGGTGAGCGGATCGAGTATCGAGCGCAGAATCCTGTTCTCGGGTTCGCGCGACGACATGCATCTGTTCACCTGGCTGTCGGCCGGCGAGTACTCGATATGGCAGAGGCCGGCGCGGGGCGGGCCGGCCGGCGGCCTTATCCGAATCGACAAGATCGAGACCCGGCCCGCCGAAGAGGCCGTCGGGCGTTCGGCCTTCATCGGCGCACGGGAATACCAGGCCTGGACCTTTGAAGTCAAGGCCGCGGGAAAGGTGGGGATCGGCGTCAAGGCCGAGGCCGACGGACTCCAAGGCTTTGTCTACGACATGCGGCAGGGCCTGGTCGCTTCGGGGCCGCTCTCGTTCCCGAAACTCGAGGTCGGTAATTACTTGTTTGTCGTCAAGGGACTCGACTCGGTCCCCATCGAGTACGAACTCGTGCTTGTGGGTCTCGAGGGTTCTCGGACCGGGGTTCCGCAGGATGTCATCGACGAGTACAAGACCGAGAGCGGTTCGGCGGCGTCTGTTGTGGTGCCGATGAGGCTGCCGCGTTCCGCAGCTCAGTCGAGAGGCGAACGCGATAACGGCGACAGCGAAGCTTCTTCGGACGACGAAGAGTACTACGAAGATGAAGAGTATTATGAAGACGAAGACTATTATGAAGACGACGAAGGGTATTACGATGACGAGTACGAAGGCGAGGAGTACTACGGTGACTAATAAAAATATAGCGACAACTGGACTATCGGTTCGAGGCGGATTCGCTTCGAACCGTCCCGTCTTTCTCTTCCTCGCCCTTGTGCTGTGTGCCGTAATGCCGGCGCGGGTTGTTACGGCTCAGAACGCCAATGCGCAGGGGGCGAAGACGCAGGCCGAAAGGCTTCTGCCCGAGCGGTTCCTGCGGGAGTATGATCCTGTGACCGTCTTCTTCGCGCAGGACCGCGGCCCGCGTAACGGCGGTCCGGGCGACGACGCTTCGAAGCTGCTCGCCATATCGCCCGCCCATCCCGGCGAATACCGCTGGCTCGATTCGAAAACCCTTCAGTTCCTTCCCGCCGAGCCCTGGCCCGCGCTTCGCGCCTTCACGTTCAAAACGCCCGCGGGCAGTTTCACCCGCTCGACCCTTCTTTCGCCGCCCGTTTCGGTGACGCCCTCTCACGGTTCGACGAATCTTTCGTCGATTCAAGACATAACACTCAGTTTCCCGACTCCGATTCCGCTCGAGTCTTTGGCCGAAATGATCGTGCTCGAGGTGCGGAGCCTTCCGGGCCTCGGTTCGCAATCGCCCACGTTGCTCGGCAGGCGCGATTTTACGATCAAGGAACTCGACCGCGTCGATCGCAAGTCGAACGCTCGGTATATCGTCCGGCTGAATTCGGCGATCGGCGACGGCAAGGCGGTGACCTTGCGCGTGCGTCTTTCGCTCGACGAGGGCATACCCGGCTCGGCCGCGGTATATGAATACACGACACGGACCGATTTCAGGGTCCTTTCGTTCGGCGCCGCTTCGACGAGCTATCCGGTGTCGGTCTCCGGATCGGTGTATCCCGCGGATCAGGCGATAAACTGCGGAACCGGTACGAACCCCCTCGTCATTCAATTTTCAGAAGCCCTGGACAGCAGTACTCCCATAGCCTCGCTCAAGGCCTTCGCGGCTTTTACGCCCGCCGTCAAGAACCTGCGGTTCGAGATTTCCGGTCAACGCCTCCTCCTTTACTTCGACCGAGACACCGACACGGATTATACGCTCGAACTCAGGTATCAGGCCTTAAAGAGCGCCTCGGGTCGGAAGCTTTCCATGTTCGCCCCCTCGTCGTTCCATTTCTATTACAAGGCGCTTTCGCCCTATATCAAATGGACCGGAGGACAGGCGATTCTCGAACGCTACGGGCCGCAGAGCCTACCCATGGAGGCGCGGGGCGTCGACAAGGTCGATCTGCGCATCCATTCGATCGATCCGCTCGATTTGAACTTCTGGCCCTTCCCCGAATCGGTCGTTGTCGTTGACGAGAAGCAGGCCCCTCCCATGCCGGGCGAGGAACCGGCGTATGGGGCCGAACTCGTCAAGCAGCTGCGGCTTGTCGGCAGCCCGGATTTTTCCGAAATCGTGAGCCTCCCGACCAAAGAAAAGGGCGGAGCCGCTTCCTTCGGCCTGGACCTTTCGCCCATCATGAAGAAAATGGGACGCACGGGCGCCCCGGGGACCTATGTGGTCGGGTACCGCCGCCTGGGCTCTGACAGCGCCCGAAACTACATGCGGATACAGATCACCGACCTTTCGCTCACGGTGGTCGAGGAGCGATACGGCCTCGTGTTCGCGGTGACCTCCCTGTCCACCGGCAAGCCGGTCTCCGGCGCCTCGATATCGCTCGACTCGGTCTATCAGAACTCCGACGGGTCTTTCTCGGCGAAAACTCTGGTGTCGGGCAAGACGGATCGTGAGGGAAAGTTCACATATACCCACGACAAGCCGCTCGACGAGGAAGTGAAGAGGGTCGTGGTTTCTTCGCAGGGCGACACCCTCGTCATCGATACGAATCAGGCCCCGCCCTATTTCCACAATAATCACTGGTACGGAGCTCAGTCGCGCTGGCTCGGCTGGCTCACGATGAAGAAGGACGAACAGGCCGTCGCAGCCAAGCACCTCGCGTATTTGTTCACCGAGCGGCCGATCTACCGTTCCGCCGAGGTGGTTCATATTCAAGGCTTCGTCCGTATCAGGGACAAGGGACTCATAAAGCGCGACGATCCGACGGCCAAGCGTTTCCTCGCCGTAAACTGCCCGGACGGCAAGCAGTTCAAATACAAGGTTGAGCTGAAAGGTACGGGATATTTTTATCATGCTTTCGACGAGAAGGACCTTCCGACGGGAGACTACAGCGCGGTGCTCCTGGATGCGAACGACGCGGCCCTCGCGACCGTGAGTTTCCGCAAGGAAGAGTACAGAGTTCCGAGTTTCGAAGTGAACTTGAACGGCCCGGATCGAGTGCCCTTCGACGAGAAGTTCACCGTCGAACTCGACGCGGCCTACTACGCCGGCGGAAAGGTCGCGGGGCAGAGCGTCGAGTGGTCCGTTTCGGAAGGTGTCTGGCGCATCTCGCCGGCAGCCTGGCCCGATTATGTCTTCTCGACATATCTCAATGTCTCGGGCGCCTACCGCGAGGAGGGCGTCTCGGCCTCGGAGACCGAGGACGTCACCGACGACAACGGGCGGGCAACGTTGACCATCGATCCCCGCACGGCTCAATCGATTCAGAGTCGGTATTACCTGATACAAGCCTCGGTCCGCGGAGCCGACGCGCAGACGGTCTCCCAGTCGAAGCGGGTCCTGGCTCTGCCGCCCTTCTCCATCGGGCTCAAGCTCCCGCGCTTCGAGACCGACTCGATGGCGGTGAAGGGCTCGGTCATCGTGCTCGATCATCTCGAGCGTACGCTCGCAGGAAAGAACTTGACGCTCAGGCTGTACGAGCGTCAATGGCATTCGTATCTATCCGAAAGCGACATCACGACGGGGCAGGCGAAGTATGTCTCCGATGTCGTCGACCGTTTTGTTCTCGAACAGAACCTGGTTTCGAAATCGGAGGCCGTCTCCTTCAACATTCCAGTGGAGAACGCGGGCGTATACATCGTGGAGATTCAAGGCCGGGACGCCGTGGGCCGCTTGCAGTCGGTAAAAAGCGATCTTTATATCGCAGGTCCGACACCCGTCGCATGGAAGCGCACGACGGCCGCCGTCTTCGAGACCAGCCTCGACAAGAAAAGCTACCAGAGCGGCGATACCGCCCGCGTGCTCATCCAGAGCCCCTTCCAGTCGGCCATGGCCTTCGTCGTCGTGGAGCGGCCGGCCGGAAACCTCTATCGCTGGGTCGAGGTCGCGAACGGACAGGGCATGATCGAGCTCGCCGTCACCCCGGACCTCGTGCCGCGCTTCCCCGTGCACATCATCCTCATGCGGGGGAGGCTGCCCGGATCGCCGTCCTTCGACGGATCGACGGACCGGCTCAAGCCGCTTTCGATGGCGAACACGACCTGGATCACGGTCGATCCCTCGTCGAACCGCGTCGAGCTCCAGCTTCAGCACGAGCCTAAATCTTCGCCGGGGGCGAAATTCACCGTCAACATGACCCTGGTCGATCGGGACGGGAAGCCTGTCGACGGCACCGTGGCGCTCTGGCTCGTGGACCGCGCCGTCCTCGCTCTCGCGCAGGAGAGATTCGCCTCGCCCCTCTCGGCCTTCATCACCGACGTGACCTCGGAGATACGCATTTCCGACACGCGCAACCTGAGCGTCGGCAATCTTCCCTTCGAGGAACTCGCAGGAGGCGACAAGGCCGAGTCGATGCGCTTCGGCGATATTCTCGACAAGAACACCGTGCGCAAGAACTTCCAAACGGTGCCGTACTTCAATCCGGCGATCGAGGTGAAGGGAGGGAAGGGCAGTGTCACCATCGACATGCCCGACAATCTGACCGAGTTCGCCATCCGCGCCATCGCCACCTCCGACGTCGATAAATTCGGAATCGCGAAGTCCACGGTCGCGATGCGGCTGCCGGTCGTCGTGCAGGAGGCGCTGCCGCGCTTCGTGCGTCCGGGTGATGAAATTGTAGCGGGAGGCATGGCGCGCGTCGTCGAGGGCTCGGGGGGCGGGGCTCAGGCCCAGCTCGAACTCGGCGGAGGACTGACGCTCTCTGACGGGGCGACGAAGAAAAGTCTCAAAGCCGAACTCGACACGAAGCTCCCGACGCGGCTGTATTTCCCCTTGAAAGCCCCGCTTGCGCTCGCATCGAAGATCGGCTCGTCGGTGTCGGTGACCCTGGGCGCACAGCGGCTTTCCGACGGCGCGAAGGACGCCTTCATGATCGAACTGCCGGTCCGCAGCGATACCGTCTCCAGAAGCCTCGAATCGGTGATCGAGCCGAAAGCGGGTCAGAGCTACGACTTCCCCTGGCCCAAGGAGGATGTCCGCAAAGCCTCTACCAAGCAGACGCTCTATCTAACCGCGATGCCCGAATTCGTTCAGATACTGAACTCCCTCCACTTCCAGGCCGCCTATCCTTACGCCTGTACCGAGCAACGTATCGCCAAGGTGCACGCGCTTGTCGCCCTGAACGCGGCTCTGGGCGAGGCCGCTTTGCCGGACGATCTGCGCGTCTCGGCGGCTCTGCTCAAGAGCCTCTTTACCTATCTCGAATCCGCGATCACCGAGAGCGGTTTGTATGCCTTCTATCCCGGCTCCGAGGGCAGGGTCTATCTGACCGCCTATGTCGTCGAGTTCCTCTCGGATGTGAAGGCGGCGGGCTATGTGGTGCCGAATGTGCTTCTTTCGAAACCAGTTCAGGCCCTCAAGGAGGCGCTTCGTTCGGATTACGGGAAATTCGTCAGCGGCTACAGTGTCCTCGAGCGGAGCATGGCGCTCTGCGCCCTGGATAGGGCCGGTTACTACGATCCCTCATACGCGCAGCTCCTTCTCGAATTGGCGCAGTCCGCCGACGCGTACACGAAAGCCCGAATCTATATGACTCTGAAAGGCAAGAAAGGAGTCAATGCCTCGCAGCTCTCGAAGTTGCTGGACAGCGTTCAGCAGAGCGTTGTCTTCAAGCGGGAGGGCGGAGGCCTTGTCGTGGCGGGGCTTCAGGAAAAACGGTCCTGGTTCGGCAATCCCTTCCTCTACAGCGACTATAGGACGATGGCCGCCGTCTATTCGGTCTACATGAGCGATAAGCCGAAGGCCGCGGAGACGAAGGCCGTTCTCGACTATCTGCTCTCAGCCGCGGGCAATAACGGCTGGGGCGACACCTACACGACGACCTCTGTCGTCATGAGCCTCGTCGAGACGATCAAGAGCAGGAACAAGAGTTCGGGCTCGGCCGAGATTTGGGACGGCAAGAGCTGGAGAAGCGTCGATTTGAAGGGCAAGATCGCGGCGGGTATCACGGTCGAATCCGACGAGCGGCTCAAGGCGAGACTGAAAGGCTCCCCGGCCCAAGGCCTCACCCTCTACCTTAAGACCGAGTATGTGCCCGCGACTCCCGGATCGAAGACGCGCGCGGTCAACGAGGGTTTCGCGGTGACGCGCGAACTGCTCGACTATGGCAGGGGCGCGGCGCTGTCGCGCAAGATGAGCGCATCGGCCGGGCTCTCGATGTTCCTCGATGTCGGAACCGTGGTCGAGGATCACGTCCAGGTCTACAATCCGCAGAACCGCCAGTTTGTCGCGATCCGCGTGCCCCTGGCCGCGTTGTTCGAGCCGATGAATCCCGAGCTCGCCACCTCGCCTGCCGAGGCGAAACCCGTGGGGAAGATCAGCTTGATGCCGACATACACCGATTACGAGGACGATCAGGTTACCTTCTATTATGATTCACTGCCCGCGGGAACGTATGATTTTTACTTCCGCGCGCGGGTCAACTTCGAGGGCGAGGCCACGCTGCCGCCTGTGCTCGTGCAGTGCCTGTACGAGCTCGGCGTGCAGGGATCGAGCGACGGCGCCATCGTTCTCGCGAAAGAGGAAAAAGGGGGCCGGTGAGTCGCGTGATAGAATCCTGTCTTGAAGAAGACATAAGGCGGGCGGGCTCGCGCCGAGCGTGGGTCCTGCGCCGCCTGCTTTCTCTTGTGCCTGTCTTTATCGCCGCGGGCCTTGTGTCATGGCGCTCTATGGTCGTCATGACTTCGGCGCTTCCTGTTTTTCCGAGGCCGACGCCCCTTTTCGAGGATTCTTCGGGCTCATTTCTTTCCGACGGCCAGGCGGTCTACAACGCCCTCGGCTTTTGGTCCCTGCCCTCGCCCCTGCCCGAACGCGTGCGCGCCACGGTAATCGCCGTCGAGGACCGCCGCTTCGATCATCATCCCGGCGTCGATCCTGTCGGCATGGCGAGGGCTCTTGTGCGCACTCTGGGCGGCCGTCTCCAGGGCGGTTCGACGATCGCGATGCAGGCGGTGAGGCTCGCGCATCCGAGGCCGCGCACCCTCTTCGCCAAGCTCGAGGAGTCGGCGGCCGCGATCGTCGCGACATTGGCCTACGGCAGGGAGGCGGTGCTCGAGCGCTATCTGAGGCTTTTGCCCCAGGGCGGTAATATGTACGGCCTGGCGTATTCCGCGCGGAGGTGCTTTTTCAAGCCGGTTCAGGATTTGTCCTGGGCCGAGTGCGCTCTGCTCATGGCGGTGCCCCAGAATCCCAATGGCCGCGCGCTCTTCACGCGGGAGGGCTTTTATTCCGCGCGCTCTCGCGGCCGAGTCATCCTGGGACAGCTGTATGCGCAGAATGTGATCGGCGCCGAGGACTATGAAGCCGCGCTTTACGACCTCGAGTCGAAGGATCCGGTCTCGCGCGAGAAGAGACCGCCGGAAAGTTATCATTATATTCTACGCGTGATGAGCGAGTTCGCGAAGCAGCCGGTCGGCGACCGGAATCGGCCCGTGCGGACCACCCTGGACCCCGAAGTGCAGTCCCTCGCGACAGATCTCGCGCTCGAGGCTATTGCGGAGTATCGGCGCCTGGGCGCCGACAACATGGCCCTCATGGTCGTCGACGCCAGAAACGGGAATGTGCTCGCCTATGTCGGATCGGCGAATTACTTCGACGAGGCGAACAATGGCTCGATCGACTACTGCCGGGTGCCGCGATCCTCGGGCTCAACGCTCAAGCCATTCTTTTACGCCTTCGGTTTGGAGACGGGCGCCTTCGGACCTTCGTCGATTCTCGCCGACATGCCGCTTCGGATGAAGGACTCGGGCGGCGAGTACACGCTCACCGACTTCGACGACTCGTATCTCGGACCCATGCTCTATAGGGCTGCGCTGGGTAATTCGCGCAACGTGCCGGCGATACGGGTGCTGGAGGGCGTGGGGCTCGAGGAGTGTTACGCCCGTTTGGGACTTTTAGGTCTGCACGATTTCGAGCGTAATGCTGATTTTTACGGCTACGGCATGGCGGTCGGCGGCATTTACACGAGCCTCGACCGCCTTGTCGAAGCCTACGCCTGCCTGGCGAACGAGGGCCGACAACTTCCGCTCCGCTGGTTCGCGGACACGCCTGCATCCGAAGGAGCGGCTCTGCTCTCCGAATCGAGCGCGCGCATGATTTCGCTTTTCCTCTCCGATACCGAGGCCAGGCTTCCGAGTTTCGCGGGAACGGCGTTGACCCACTTCCCCTTCCCCGTGGCCGTCAAGACCGGCACGTCGAACGGCTTTCGGGACGCCTGGGCGATCGGGTATTCGCGCCGTTTTGTGGCCGGCATGTGGATAGGGCATTCCGGTTTTCAGCGCATGAACCGTGTCGCGGGTTCGACTGCGGCCGAACTCCTTTTGAAGCTCTTCACCCGGCTCCAACCCGAGGCTGTCGAGGGAGTCGGCGAGGAGCTTTTCCCCCCTCCCCGCGGCTGGAGCGCGGTAAAAATCTGCCCCGAGTCGGGGATGCTCGCAACCGACATCTGCCCTCACGTCGTGCTCGAGCGATTCGCTCCGGGAACCGAGCCGAAGCGCAGCTGCGAGGTGCATAAGAGGCTTGTCGTCGACACGCGAACGGGCTCCGAGGCGGGAACGGCGACACCGGCGGCTTTCACCGCCTCCCGCGTCGTCACCGTGCTCGGCCCCGAGTACGCGGCGTTTTCGCTCGCGCGGGGCTACGGGGCTCCGGGGCTTCAAAGTCCGGACATCGCTGCCGCTTCGGTCTCGCTGACCTCCCCGGTCGACGGGACCAGGGTGATCATCGACCCCGAAATACCGCCGCGCTTTCAGACATTGGCCTTGCGGGCCAGCGTCAATCCGGCGGTTTCCGAGATCGTATGGTACGTCGACGAGAGGGAGTTCGCCCGCGTGGGCTTCCCCTACGAGGCGCGTTGGCCGATTTCACCCGGTACCCACACGATCAGAGCCGCGTTTCCCCACGCCTTCGTCGAGAGCGCGACGGTCGTCGTCACCGTATCGGGAAGTTGAACGCAGCGGGGCGCACGCGAGTGGCGACAAACTCGATGCTTGCCAACAACCTGTTAAAATTGTATACCGAAGACGCGGCCATCGACCGAGGCGGTTTTTACGTGATTGCTTCATCTTCAGCCGGAGGAACAATATGAGTTTCGCCCTTGTAGCCTGTCTCACGGTTCTCATCGTCCTCGATATCATCATCCTTGTGGTGGTGATCGTCTCGAGGAGGGGCGGGAATCCCCGGCTCGAAGAGAGGCTCGCCTTGATCGAATCGGCGCAGAACCGCCTCGACAAGAGTTTGCGGGAGGAGATGTCGCTCAGCCGCGATGAGTCGGGCAAGGTCCAGCTTCAGGGACGTTCGGAGATGATCAGGACTCTAGAGCTCTTCCGGTCGAGCCTCATCGAGCAGCTTCGCGCCCTGACCGAGGGGAACGAGACTCGCTTCGAAAAACTCCGACAGAGCATCGACGAAAAACTCAGACTCATCCAGGCCGACAACGCCGAGAAGCTCGAGAAGATGAGGGCGACCGTGGACGAGAAACTGCACCAGACGCTCGAGACGCGGCTCGGCGAATCGTTCAAGCTGGTCAGCGAGCGTCTCGAACAGGTGCAGAAGGGCCTGGGGGAGATGCAGGGCCTCGCGACCGGGGTCGGCGACCTCAAGCGTGTGTTGACAAATGTCAAGACGCGCGGGACCTGGGGCGAGGTCGCGCTCAAGGCCATCATCGAGGACATCCTCACGCCCTCGCAATATGTCGAGAATGTCGCCACGAAGAAGGGAAGCCAGGAGCGGGTCGAGTTCGCGATCATTCTGCCCGGCCGCGGCGAGAAGGGGAACGACAAGGTGTATCTTCCCATCGACGCGAAGTTCCCCAAGGAGGACTACGAACGATTGCTCTCGGCCCAGGAGGCGGGCGACGCGTCCGCGGCCGAGGAAGCCTCCAAGGCGCTCCTCGCGCGACTTAAGGCGAGCGCCAAGGACATTCGCGACAAGTACCTCAACCCCCCGGCGACGACCGACTTCGGCATCATGTTCCTGCCCTCCGAGAGTCTCTATGCCGAAAGCCTGCGCAAGAGCGGTTTTATCGAGTCCTTGCAGAAGGAATTCAGAGTGATCGTCACGGGGCCGACCACCTTGGCCGCGATCGTCAACAGCCTTCAGATGGGCTTCCGCACCCTAGCGATAGAAAAACGCTCGAGCGAGGTATGGCAGATCCTCGGCGCGGTGAAGACCGAGTTCGGCAAATTCGGCGAGCTGTTGGAGAAGACAAAGAAGAAAATTCAGGAAGCCGGGGATACGATCGATTCGGCGACGACGAAGACGAGGACAATACAGTCGAAGCTGCGCAACGTCGAAGAGCTGCCCGAGATGTCGGCCTCGGCGCTTTTACCGGATTCGGGCATAGACGACGAAGACTCCGGCGAACGGTGAGATTATGCATTATGCTTTGTCGGGGTAGGGATCGAGATGATGCTGTCTCGCGCACGCTTGTTTCGCGATGAGCTCCGCTCCATGGCGGCTGAGCCATGATCTTCGGGCGGTTATATCAAAAATGTATTACACTGTACATTTTTATTTTTACGCTTGCACCCTCGGGGCTATGCCTTGAACCCTTCGGCCTCATCCCTTCAACGAGCTTGACGTCCGGTGACCCGAGGGTGGCTGTCGAAACGATCAATGACTCCATCGCAACGGCTCTGAACGAAGTCGAAACCGACGACATCCGCAGCTTCGGTTTCCGAGCTTATTTCTATTTACACGACTGGGCCCTTGGTCTTTGCTACGATGGCTTTACCTTCCGGGGCGACGGAAGTGTCGATGCGACGCGTTCCGACGAGCTTTCATTATCCACTGCCCTGCATCTGCCTGTGCTTGAATCCGAAATTGCATCCATGCGCTTCGGTTTTGGCGGGGGTCTGCGCGCATGGGGCGACTTCGGTTATCAGGCGATTCAAGAACTGTGGCATTCCATGCTCGGTGTCATACGACCTTACCCAACCATACAGACGAATTCTTTTTTCCGTCCCTGTTGCTATGCGTCCCTTGACGCGAAGTTGACCTTTCCCGCCGCGATCAGTCTCGAGCTTGCCGTCCATGAGCTTGTCATCGGCTCGGGCGGGCTTGAAAGCTCGATCGCGGTTTTTGCCGCATGCTGTGATGGAGCGTCGGTGAACCGTATCGGAATTTCGAGACAGGACAGAAAAGGATATTTAGATAACAACGACGACCTCGTCGCCGGCTATGAAGAAGGATGGTGGTTTGTCTGTTCAGCCGCGACCGGGCTCTTCTCGATCGAAAATGCGCTCAACCTGGATACGGATTTCGCCCTCGCGATACTATCGCTGCGCTTTGGAGACTTTCGTGCCGCGTCTAGTGCCGACGGTCTGCGACAAGAATTGATTCTTGGAGCGTCCTTGATCGAACCGGCCCTCTCCACCGCGCGGTTTATCGTATTCGAGCCTGGAATAGAACTCCATACAGGCATCGAGGCGGTATCGGGAGGTTCGAGATTTGTCTGGGACGAGGTCGGATGCCCGCATTACCAAGAAATCGCGCTTTCGGCCGAAGTGTTCGCGAAGGGTTTCCCCTCGATAGCGAGATTCGCGGCCTTCGCGGGTCTGGCCGCGGGACTGCGTCAAGACAATCTGGTCAGCGCCGATCTCCGGCGAAGCGAGCTTATACAACGTTCACTCGGTTTTATCGCGCGGATCTATGCGGGAATACGGCTCATCGATATGCCTCTTCCCTTTGAGCCGGGCGGAAGACTTGCCCTCGATTTCGTACTTCGTTGTGAAGTCGCAGTCGGCTGCCCGATTCCGCCCTTGTCGGTGACTCCGTTCGTCAGGATATGCGCGCTCGACTGATTGTGTTCATGTTTCATTGTCGATTCTGAACTGCGACAGTATCACCTGTTGATCCTTGGCCATCTGCGAGAGGGCCTGGGCGGTCGCGGCGACGTCCGTCGCCTGTGCCGACATTTCTTTTGTAGACAAACGTACCTCGATGGAGGCGTCCTCGTTCGCGCGATTGATCTCGGACAAAGAGCGGACCGTCTCTTCTATGCGGCTCGAGAATTTGGTCATGTCGCCCAGGGCCGTCCGAATTATTTCCATTCTCCGCTCGTTGTCGGCCGCCATGCTGCTGATGTCGCGGAGACTTTTCTCCGACATTTCCGCGAAAGCCGAGTTTTCTTTCGCCCGAGCCAGGCCGCGCCGCGTCGCCTCGCTGGCGGCCGCGACACGCTCGCCGATCTGCGAAATGAGACGGGCTATCTCTTTGGTGGACTGACTCGACTGGTCGGCAAGTTTCCTGATCTCCGAAGCGATGACGGCGAAACCCTTGCCGCGCTCTCCGGCCCTGGCCGCCTGAATCGAAGCGTTGATGGCGAGCACGTTCGTGCGGTTGGCGATGTCGGCTATCGCTGCGGAAATACTTCCGATCTCGGCGGTGTCCTGTTCGAGGCTCGCGATCGCAGCCTCGGCGAGCGAGGATGCCTCTTCGAGCGACTGGACCGTCGTCATCATTTCCGAAACCGACTTGAAGCCTTTCGCCGAGGCCTCGGCGACGCTTCGCGCCGACAACGAGCTCTCTTCGGTCGTTTTGTTCACGGTCCGTATGTCCGAAACGAGGGTCTTGAGCTCTTCTCCGGTACGGGATACCTCGGCGAGCTGAGAATCGATGCCCGCACCGATCTTGTCCATGGTCTCGCCGATGCGTTCCGTCGAACGTCCCGATTCTTCCGCGGAGGCCGCGAGCTCCTGGCTGAGTCCGATGAGCGACTCGGTGTGCGTCCTTACCGAGGAGACCATCTCGCGGAGGCTCATCGGTTCCGAGTTGTATGTCCCCACGACAATTCCCGCCCGAATGGCCTTATTGAGGGTGGGGATCATGCTCCGTTCGAAAATCGGGATGGCGATACCATTGTAGCCTTCCGCGATGAGCCGCTCGACGATCGGAATGAAGGTCGACGCGGAATGGCTGTTTTCCAGTTCCGGGGGTGGGGTGATCCATTCGACGATCGCTCCATGCGATGCGAGTTCTTGTTTCGCGTCCAGGGCCCCCTGGCGGACCGGTTCCCAGAAGCCCGAGCCGCTCGTGCAGACGACGGCGATGCGTAGAGATCCGGTTTCGACTTTCGATTTTGATTCGAGGATCGAAGCCAGGTGGCTTCGATCGAGATAGACGGCGCCGGATGCGGGATCCCAGAAACGGCGGAAATTGTCGATCGTCACTGTTTCAAGGTGGGTGAGGAGGCGCGGTAGCGTCGGCCTCCAGCCGGCGGCAATACAATTATATAATCTTATCGCCGAATCGTGCCCCTGTGCGTAGGGGTCCTGCGAAATAGTAGCCCCGATCACGCCCTTCGAGACATATTTCATCGTCGCATCAGTCGTGTCATGGGCCACGACGACGGTCTTCCCCGCGCGACCCGAGTCGACGACGGCCTTGGCTGCGTACTGCGGCGTACTGCCCTCGGCGACATAGACGCATTCGAGGCCGCGGTGTTTTTTCAGAAACTCGATCACAGTCGCGTAGACCTTTTCGCCCGATTCGAAGCACTCTTTTGTCTCAACGACCTCGAGTCCGGGATACTTTTCCGCCAACTTGGCCGTGACGCCCTTGACCCTGAGCTTGTAGACAACCGAGTTGTAGTCCCCGATGATCGCGCAAACTCTTCCCCTGCCGACAAGCCTGCCGATCGCCTCGCCCGCGGCGAGGCCTTCCTCGAAGGTGTCAGAGCCTACATAGAACGTTCGCAGACAGGGCTCGTTGGTTATTTCATCGAAGCCGTCGAAACTCTGCCTGACCGCCTCGGCGAGACCTTCCATGGCCTTCGAGAGCGCGGGGAAGGTGGACTGCGCCTTTGTCACTTCCGGGAACTTCGGTACGGGTACCGAGGAGGTCAGATCGCCGGTCGACAGCCGTGCGATCGCCGCGGTCAGGGTGCTCATGCTTTCCTTGGCCGCTGCGCAAAACTTGCTCAAGTCGTCGATGGATGCTGTCAACTTGATCGAGTAGAAGAATCGCGCCGCGAGGATCACGGCGAGAAGAACGACGGCCACGATCATCTGTACGAGGCTGCGGAGCGGCAATGGCAGGAAAAACGCCGCCGCGATTTCAGCCGCTGCGAGGACGGCTGCCGCTGTCAAACAGCTTCCGGTCGCGCATCGAAGCTTCTTTTCCGCCATACAATCTCTCCCCTGTGGGTGTAGTGTTCCGCACGGCTGCGCCTCTCAGCGGAATATCATTAGGGGACCTCGAAAAACTTCAGTTTTTCGAGGTCAACCTTATAAAAATGCAATTCCCGAAAGAGAATTAATTCCCTTTCGGGAATTGCAAGGAAGCGCTAAAAACCAACCGGGT